>CAMCYO010000004.1 GCA_945884695.1 Streptomyces griseus | reverse complement strand
GCGGTAATGCTCACCACATATCCGGTATTTGCAGTTAAACCAGAGATGGTAGAGGGATTGCTAAATCCAGTCAGAGTTTGGAGAGCAGTTGCAGTATCGCTAGCAAGATAGATTCTGGCTGTGTGAGAGGTGGAATTTCCAACACCAGTAAATGAGATGGTGAGGGAGACAGCAGAGCCAGCAACTGCAACACCGGTGGGTGCAACGGGGGTGCCAAGAGTTGTCTGTGAAACAGTTATTGTTGCAATTCCATCGGAGGTGACAGTTGCTGTTGTATTGTCAGATTTAGTATTTAAAATAATTACTCGGTATTTTTTCCCGCTGTCGCCACTAGACAAGGTGCCTGTTGTGTAAGCGGTACTTGTTTCACCTGAAAGATTTGACCAGGTAGAACTTGAGTAGACCTGCCATTGATAGGTAATCGTTCCAGAATCATTTGCTGTTACACCCACGCTGAAAGTTGCGGTCTGTCCAACACTCCTATTTGAGCTAGCAGGTTGAGTCGCAATCGTTGGTGCAATTGCAGCAACATCTAAAGTAGTAACTGATGCAAGAGCAGATTCAGCCGAGTTGTTGTATTGAGATCCGCCGATGGCAGTTACTGAAACTTTGTATACGGTTGCACCAGCAAGGGAAGCGTAATCGGCAACAGTTATCGTTCGCGAAGTACTGGTGAGTCCAGTAATGGTTGCTAATAGGGTATTGCCCGCTGAGTTATAGAGCTTAAGTGTGTAAGTGGTTCGATTTGATATGGCACCCCATGAGACATCAATAGATTTGGCCGTACCAGATGTGGCAGTTGCAGTTTCCGTTGGTTGAACTAAGTCCGCCCTGTTGGTCGTCACCGTTGCCGAAAATAGCGAAGCGGTAGAGCTATTCCACGTTATGCCATCACCTATTGCAGTAACAGTAAATTGATAACCGGTGCCTGGAAGCAATCCAGAAACTGTGCCTGCAGAACTAAACGGAGCAATGGTGCCACTAGCAATGACTGTTGAAGTGTCTGTGGCCAGGTACACCCGAAGTGTGTAAGAAGATGCGCCAGAAACCGTTCCGATTGTGACCGTTTCAGAAGTTGAGGAGCCAGAAACTGCATACCCAACTGGAGCAGAGGGCCGTGACAAGGTTGCGATGTTAATCGAAACCGTGGCAGTTTCGGATGAGGCTAAATAGTTAGTGCCCTGTGCAACGTTCATAACAGCAGAACACGATCCGCCACCAGTTGTTGTTATAACTCCAGTACTCGAATTAATCGTACACACCGAGGCGGAAGAAGGAGTGGAGTAAGTAATTGCTCCATCACCACTTCGCGTTGCAGTAGAAGGCGTAAGCGTTCCACCAGATGAATAGGTAACAGAGTTGGAATTGGGGTAAATTAAACTCAGCGTTGGTGGGCCTCGGTTGATAGTAATTGTCTGGTCCACTGATACAGCCGCGTTGTAGTAATTGTTGGTTAATTTCGATGCGTAGATAACACAGGTTGATCCGACAACTCCGACAGTCAGGGAGTCACTTGAAATTGTGCAGGTTCCACTTCTTACAAGGAAACTCAGGGCACCATCACCAGATCCGCCACTTGTAGTGAGTTCTAAGAGTTGTCCATACGTGGCTGTAGAAGAGCTAGACATAGAAAGTGTGGCCTGGTCTTGTTTGCTGACGGTTACAGTAATTGGAAAGAGTGCTGTTTCGCTGGCATCATCTGTTGCTGTTACTGTTTCATAGTAAGTTCCCGAGAGTACCGAAGTGGCAACGTTTAAAATCGCTTTGTTGGATTGGCTCGTATCTAATGTAATTCCAGCATTTGATGTACCGGTAAGTGCAAAAGTTTTCGTACCGGTGCCCGAAGTGGCGGTGACAGTATCAATTCCAGCGACTCCCACGTTGAGATTTAGTGTTGACGATGTACCAGAAAGTGAAATTGGATTTGCTACGTTAATTGTTTTTGAACCCGTTTCAGAAGCGCTGGTTGAAATACCAAGGGTTCTCGTTGCGCTCAACGGAGTGGCGGTTTGGTTCTTGTATTGAATCAAACGGGCAAGTGCTTGCAAATCAGTGTTCGAAACCGTGAGTGCGGGTGCAGAGTTGCTAACACTTACATCATCGATAGCAAGGTATGCACCTTCTGCCCTCCCACCGCTTGCATCCCAAGTACCATTAATAAAAACGTACTTATAGTTGCCAGCGCTAAAACCTGAAACCCCATTCATTGCAACGGTCGTTGTGCCCCATGGCCTTGAAGCTGATGCGTATGCACCCGTTGAATTGAGGAGCCCGATGGTTGCCCCTGTGTCGGTATTTACAAGGTAGCCGAATGCATCGTAGGCATCGTTTGAGCCAATCGAATACCAACTTATTGAAACTGAGTCGGCACTCGTCAAATACACCGCGCTATTACTGACAACATAAGGGCCACGAATGATGCAATACCCAATCGCACATGCGCCGTTATCAAGCTGCAGTTTGAGCGAATTTCCATAACCACTGCGCGGGAATGTATTTGAGTAAGAGAACGTGTTGCCTGAAGTAATTGCAGCTCTATCGTAAGGAGCGGAGTTGGATCCTATATAGGGAAAAGCAGTATCAGCCGGTGCTGGCCAACCGGCAATTGTGGTTGGAGTTAAACCGCTTCCACCCGTTAAATATGCCCTTTGACGGTAAACAGTCCATCCATTAAGTGTGACAATACTTCCAACAGTGGACACAACGGTTGCATCACTAAAGCCACCATTCACGAAGGAGTTTGTAAAGTTAATTTTAAGATTCTTTCCTGCCGTGCCATCGAGTGTTCCATCAATTGCACCGATAACTGTGGAACCTGATCCGGTTCCTCTAAAGACGGTACTACCCACAACAGATATTGCGTTCAGTGTTGTACTTGCAGATCCAACGCTTTGCAGTGAAAGAATTTCAGTCGCAGCAGGTGATGTAATTGCAAAAGTTGCGCTTCCACCTGCATAGTTCTGGCTTGTATTAGTCAATGTTAAATCAGCCAGAGCTAGTTTTGTTTGATTAGCTGTGACATCAACTGAGGCTGAACCACCGAATGTTCCTGCAAATGCTTGCTCTGCAGCAACGATGGCGATGAGCGAATTGCATAGCAAGAGAAAAACGAGAACAAGTTGTGACTTTTTCTTAAGGCGCATTTTGAACGTGTTGGTATATGCAAAAGTAAATCTGCGCGCGCCTTTGCCACCGGAGCGGTTATTGCCTCGGGCGAGCATTTCTCGCAGGGATTTCACGGAACTCCTAATGCTGGGGTTGGCTCAATTCTTCCAACTTGCCCCTTCGATGTCTATGCGGGAATACGCCTATGGTCGGTAGATGCACGCTCAAAATTTCAAGGCTAAGCGCCCAGGCAGAAGGAGGTTTCATAGCGCTTTACATGGGTTCTAGAGGGGTGTAGGCGAGTTAATCACGTGAAAAGGACCCCTACAATTTGCGGCCCCAGTAGACCCATGAGGCAAGAACAGCCAGGACGAGAGAGAAGCCAAAGAGCAAATCTTCAATAGGGGCGCTAGTAATTCGAAGCCCCCAGATGGCGTTATCGCTATACATGACGATATTGCGAGAAGTCAGCCACCAATTGGTGATGAGTTGGAAGGGCAAAATGATTGCGTAAGAAGTCCAGAAAGCACGCTTTCTTATCATTGAAGTTTTTGCAATAAAGAGATCAAAGACAAGGCAGGCGAGTACGGCCAAACACGCAATCATTGAGTAGGTCACTTGTCCTCATCTCCCACGACCCAGTGCTTCTTTACGGTGCGAACACTTTCAATGGTCATAATCGATGCGATGGGGATAACGATAAAAAATAAGAATTCTTCAAGTGGAATATTAAACGGCCCATAGAGACCCACAATTTGTTTCGAATCAAAGTGCCAGTGCCCTGATTTAATTGCGTAGGCATCCCAGAGAACAAAGATGACAGAGACTGGAAAAACGCTGATAAATAAGCGCTTTACGCGCCTTAGTACCCCAATTTTTAACGCTAGCTCAAGCCAGAACGAGCCAAGTATTGTGAAGATCAACATCGCCATGTAACTCAATCTCAATGGCTTGACCTTTCAATGAAAATGGTGCTTAGTGAACGCTTCGTAAAACTGCAGTGACTTTTCCAAGAATCTCACAGTTATCTCCATTTATGGGAGCGAAATCATCATTTGCTGGCAAGAGCCAGATGTGGCCATCTTTTTTGGAGAAAGTTTTAACCGTTGCTTCGCCATCGATCATGGCCGCAACGATCTCGCCCTTATTGCAATCTTTTTGACTGCGAATAACAACATAATCTCCATCGCAAATAGCGGCGTTGATCATGGAATCGCCCACAACTTTGAGCATAAATAACTCACCTTGACCCACAATGGATTCGGGCAAAGGAAAGGTTTCTTCTATCGTCTGCTCGGCCAAAATCGGGCCACCTGCTGCAATACGACCGACCAATGGAATCATGCGGGTTTTATCAGGGGCAACAAATTCGGAGTTTTCACCAGGGAGCAAGACTTCAAGGGCTCGACCACGGGTGGGGTCGCGCCGGATAAAGCCCTTCTTTTCAAGGGCCTGGAGTTGATATTGCACAGAGGCTGGGGAGGCAAGACCGGCTGCGGCCCCGATTTCACGCATAGAAGGCGGATATCCGTTGGTTATTACCGCACTTTTAATCACCTGCAAGATCTTGAGCTGGCGGGTGGTCAGGCCATGCTCATCGGCTGGACCATCGGGCAATTCCGAAATTGGGTCTGGGTTTTTTTTGCTCATGGCATGAGGGTAGGGCAGATTGGGAAATAATTCAAACATCTGTTCGAATTTTCTTGCTAATGTCGGTGGGGTGGGGTATAAATATCCTATCGAACAGGCGTTCGAATATGGGCAACCAGATTCGTACCTTCCCTAAGCACTTGTTCGCCGGAGATCAGACCATGAGTGCAATCGCGTTGAATTCAACTGCTTATTCGTATCCGTCACGTTCGGGCCTTAATCGGCGCGCTCGCTTAACGCGATCACTTGTGGTGCTCTCTTTATCTATTGTTTTAGGTGCCGGCTTTGCCATGAAGGCAGGTGCCGGTGATTCACTCAATCCCAGCAAAGCGCCTTCCTTTACGACAATCACCGTAGCCCCCGGTGACACGCTCTGGTCCATTGCCTTGGCTGCCTCCCATGGGGGCGACGTTCGTGGCATGGCCGAGGAGATCATCTCTGTTAATTCTCTGTTGGTTCCCGATGTAAAGGCAGGGCAGAGTCTGCGCATTCCCTCCTAATTTCTCCGCAAAATTTCGGTGAGGTGGGCCGGTACCAGCTCGACACGCCCTAGAAGAATTCATCTGGCCAATGCAGGTAAAGCCTCAAGACCTCCTTTACAGTTCCTACTAGATGTAGGGGTAAAAGCGCGATATAGTTCCATACATAGTGGTTTTTGAGCCTTTGTAGAGAATTAATCGAAAGCGCCAATACACCCCCAAGGAGCATAAGAAAGGATGACACGCCGGATGATCTGCCCATTTTGCCGACATGATGATTCGCGCGTTGTTGACTCACGTCCTGTCGAAGATGGAACCCAAATTCGCCGTCGTCGCGAATGCCCAGAATGTGGCGCTCGCTTTTCAACCCAAGAGACAACGTTGCTCAATATCATCAAACGATCTGGCGCTACTGAGCCCTTTAGTCGCGAGAAAGTAATTGCCGGCGTTGGCAAGGCTTGCCAGGGTCGGCCCGTTAATAACGATGATTTAGCACTCCTGGCCCAACGCGTAGAGGAAACTCTTCGCGCATCAGGTCAGGCAGAAATCGAAGCACAAGAAGTGGGCTTGGCCATCTTGGCACCCCTTCGTGAACTCGATGAAGTTGCCTACCTGCGTTATGCCTCGGTTTACCGTAACTTTAACTCCCTTGAAGATTTCGAAGGCGAGATCGCTTTACTGCGAGCTGTGCCATCGAGTACTACCCCAGTAAATAAAACGCAGGAAAATTCCCTAACAAAGACCCGCTAAAAAAAGAACGACAAAGAACCACCAAGAACCACGACGACGAACTACTTAAAAGAACTAGGGGAATAACAGATGTCAGAGACGGTCATCAATCGACCAGGCAAGTCCACTACTAAGTCAGGCAAGGGTTTAACACTCGAGCGGATTTACACAAAAGCTGGAGTACACCCGTATGACGAAGTAACGTGGGAGCGTCGAGATGTCGTGCAGACCAACTGGAAGAGCGGCGAGATTGTTTTCGAACAACACGGCGTAGAGTATCCAGATTTCTGGTCTGTTAACGCATCGATGATCGTTACAACAAAATATTTCCGTGGAGCAGTTGGCGCAGAAAATCGCGAATGGTCACTGAAGCAAGTAATCGACCGCGTTGTTTTGACCTATGCAAAGGCCGGAAAAGAACATGGCTACTTTGCAACAGATGCTGATGCCGAAATTTTCGAACACGAACTCACCCATATGTTGTTGCACCAAATTTTCTCTTTCAACTCACCTGTCTGGTTTAACGTGGGTACTGCAGCTCCTCAACAAGTGAGCGCATGTTTTATTCTCTCCGTCGAGGACACCATGGATTCAATCCTTAACTGGTACCGCGAAGAAGGAATGATTTTCAAGGGCGGATCAGGTGCTGGCCTTAACTTGTCGCGTATTCGCTCATCAAAAGAACTTCTTAAATCAGGCGGAACTGCCTCTGGCCCAGTCTCCTTTATGCGCGGAGCCGATGCATCTGCTGGCACAATCAAATCAGGTGGAGCAACACGAAGAGCTGCAAAGATGGTTGTTCTCGATGTAGATCATCCAGATATTGAAGAATTTATAGAGACAAAAGTTAACGAAGAGAACAAGATTCGTGCCCTTCGCGATGCAGGTTTTGATATGGATCTTGGTGGCAAAGACATCATCTCTGTGCAATACCAAAACGCAAACAACTCTGTACGTGTCAGCGATGATTTCATGCGCGCATTTGAAGGCGGAACAGAATTTGGTCTTAAGGCTCGCTCAACTGGTGAAGTAATCGAAACTATTGATGCACGCACACTCTTTCGCAAGATGGCAGAGGCTGCATGGGCATGTGCTGATCCTGGAATTCAGTACGACGACACCATCAATGATTGGCACACAAACCCAGAGACCGGACGCATTAATGCATCCAACCCTTGCTCTGAGTACATGTCACTTGATAACTCATCGTGCAACTTAGCTTCTATTAACTTAATGAAATTCCTCAAATCAGATGGTTCATTTGATGCAAAGACATTTGGTCGCGCAGCAGAGATGATCATTACCGCCATGGATATCTCTATCTGTTTTGCAGATTTCCCAACTCTGGCAATTGGTGAGACAACTCGCGCATATCGCCAACTCGGAATCGGTTACGCAAACTTGGGAGCCCTGCTTATGGCATCAGGTCTTGCCTACGATTCAGAAGGCGGACGTGCCCTTGCTGGCGCAATCACCTCACTCATGAGTGGAATTACATACAAGCGCTCTGCAGAACTTGCAGCAATTGTTGGGCCATACGAAGGATTTGCTCGCAACTCTGCTCCACATGCTCGCGTTATGCGCAAACATGCAGCAGCGTCGACATCTGCTAAATCCATGACAACACTTGATCGCGATGTCTGGACAGAGGCAAATAAGGCGTGGGATTCATGCCTTACAACTGGTGAAAAGAACGGCTGGCGCAATGCCCAGATTTCCGTTCTTGCACCAACAGGAACCATTGGTTTGATGATGGATTGCGATACAACTGGTATCGAGCCTGATTTCTCACTGGTGAAGTTCAAAAAACTTGTCGGTGGCGGATCCATGCAGATCGTTAACCAGACAGTTCCTGCAGCACTTCGCAAACTTGGTTACACCGAAGAAACCATTGAAGCCATTGTCGAATTCATCGCGGCAAAGGGCCACGTCATTGACGCACCTGGCCTCAAGCCTGAGCACTACGACATCTTTGACTGCGCACTTGGCGCACGTTCGATCGCGCCCATGGGCCACGTTCGAATGATGGCTGCATGTCAGCCGTTCTTGTCGGGTGCAATTTCAAAGACAGTCAACTTGCCAGCAGAGGCAACTGTTGAAGAAGTAGAAGAGGTTTATTACGAAGGTTGGAAACTCGGACTTAAGGCACTTGCCGTGTATCGCGACAATTGCAAAGTTGGACAACCACTCTCTGATGGTAAAGCTGCAAAAACAGATACACCTGTTGCATCAGCTCCAGCACTTGCTGTTCGCAAGCGTTTGCCTAAGTCACGTCCATCGATGACAACATCGTTCTCTGTTGGAGGCGCTGAGGGTTACATGACATCAGGTGCGTACGCCGACGGCGCACTTGGCGAGGTATTCCTCAAACTCGGTAAGCAAGGTTCAACACTTGCCGGCGTTATGGATGCATTCTCCATTGCCGTATCCATTGGTTTGCAATACGGAGTTCCTCTACAAACATTTGTTGAGAAATTTACTAACTTGCGATTTGAGCCAAGTGGAATGACAGATGATGCTGACATTCGCATTGCGCAATCCATGATGGATTACATCTTCCGCCGCCTTGCCCTTGATTACCTGCCCTTTGAAGCGCGTTCAGGTATTGGTCTCTACACCGCTTCAGAGCGCGCACGCGCCCTTGAGACGGGTCAATACACAGAAGATGTTGTCGACGAACTTGATGAGTTTGATCGCACTGAAACTCCTGTTGCACCCGTTGCTAAAGCGCCAACCAAACCTGTAGCGGTAGCAATCGAATCTGCGCCCATTACTTTCGGATCATCCACTGAACTTCTTGAAGCAATTTCAGGTATTAAATCTGATGCTCCACTGTGTATGACATGCGGAGTCAAGATGCGCGCATCGGGTGCCTGCTATGTCTGCGAAGGTTGCGGTAACACCTCAGGTTGCAGTTAACCTGCTGTAGCTAAATCGTTTTAAGAAAAACCCTCGGCCCATATAGGACCGAGGGTTTTTCGTTACAGCTAGAACTTATCGATAAGGTGGCTCAGTGAGTGACATTTCTGCGCAAGTGCGCAAAGCCCTCGATGCTGCCATTGAGGCAATTGGTGGAACTTCACGTGAAGGTCAAATCGAAATGGCCGAAGCGGTAGCTAACGCACTTTCAAATCGCCATCACCTTATGGTTCAAGCAGGAACTGGCACCGGAAAGTCTTTGGCGTATTTGGTGCCCGCCCTTGTACACGGAAAAAAAGTTTTAGTAGCAACGGCAACCCTTGCTTTGCAGAGGCAGTTAGTTGAGCGAGACCTTCCTCGAATCGTGCCTGCCCTTGAAAAAGTTTTAGGGCGCACTATTACTTTTGGTATTTATAAAGGTGTGGGTAATTACTTATGTTTGCAGAAGATGAATAGCGAAAATCCAGATCCTGATGGCGAACTCGTTTTAGAACTTTCAAGTTTAGGAGCCGATGCCAAGCGTTTACATGCCTGGGCAAAAGTTCCAGGGGTTTCAGGAGATCGCGATGACGCACCCGATGTGGATCGAAGAGTATGGGCTGCGAATTCGCTCAGCGGTCGCGAGTGCGTGGGGGCAGATGTTTGTGCTTATGGACATCAATGCTTTGCAGCCCTTGCAAAGGCTAAAGCCCAGAGCGCTGATGTTGTGGTTACAAATCACACCCTATTAGCAATTGAAATTGTTGACTCACATCCGATTTTGCCAGAACGAGACGCCGTTATTTTGGACGAGGCACACGAGTTTATGGATCGCACAACGCAAGCCGTCACTGAGGAATTAACAGGACCTCGCGTGTCACGCGCTGCCGCTATGGCCCGTAAGCATTTACCAGGAAAGCTATCTGATGCTTTTACAAAGGCTGCCGATGCTTTTGACGATGCAATGGACGAGTACGGCCAAAGCGTGAAATTTGATACCTCACTCCAAGGAAGATTGAGCGAGCTTCCTTCTGCCCTGGAATCACCCATCCGTAAAGTCCGCGAAAGTGCACAAGCCATTATGCAATCCATTGGGGCTGATGAAGAGATTATTGATTCCGATGCGATCGCTGAAAGAGCGCGAGTAAAGGGCGCAGTGAATGAAGTTTCGACAACAGCAGGCAAATTACTTAAATTGGGCGCGGGGCAAGTGCTTTGGTATGAACCTACTTTTTCTACTTTGCACCTTGCGCCGCTCAGTGTTTCCTCTGTTCTTCGCAACAATTTGCTCACCAAGACTCCGGTCATTGCAACATCTGCAACGCTGACAGTGGGCAAAGGCTTTGATGCAATGGCGCGCAACATTGGTTTCGTTGTAGGAGATGATGCTGATACTGAAGTTGAGGCAGGAGATGTAGATCCGGCAAATGTGCAGATGCTCGATGTTGGCTCGCCTTTTGATTTTGCAAACCAAGGAATGTTGTATCTGCCTAAACATCTTCCTGAACCGGGCAGAGATGGCCCAAGTATTGAAGCGTTAACTGAGTTGGGCGAGTTAATCGATGCAGCTGGCGGGCGAACACTTGCACTCTTCTCATCATGGCGAGGCGTTGAAGCAGCGGACGCGCACTTGCGAAAAGTATTGGCAGAGTTGCCGATCAAAATAATTACGCAAAAACGAGGCGACGCTGTTGGTCCACTTGTTGAGCGCTTTATTAAAGATGAGACATCTATTCTTTTAGGAACAATGAGTTTGTGGCAAGGCGTTGATGTTCCGGGTGCTGCATGCATTTTGGTAGCAATTGATCGGATTCCATTTCCACGTCCAGATGATCCTGTGATGTCAGCGCGCGCTGCAGAAATTGATGCAGAAGGCGGAAGTGGTTTTATGCAAGTTTCCCTTCCGCGCGCGGCCCTGATGTTGGCACAGGGCACCGGGCGTTTGATTCGATCAGAGGAAGATCGGGGAGTAGTAGCAATATTGGATTCGAGAATTGTGACCAAAAGATATGGATCAACGCTTCTCAATTCGATGCCACCCCTGTGGCGGACATCCGATGCAGCAATTGTGAAAGAATCACTTTCGAGGTTGGCAGAAAGTTTCGACGAAAAATAAAGTTTTAGGATTATGCTAAAAAAGAGTGTGCAGTAGCGCTTTGACTGTTGGCCACGATGTTGCAAAACTTGGATGCAGAAGCATCGAATCGACTGCGCCCCATTCAACCCATCGTAACTCTTGAGCCTCTGAATTCATTTGGTGCGGAATAAGTAGCGGTGTTGCACGTGCGATTACGGTGTCATAGCGCCATTGACCGTGGTCATCAGAATGCGTTTGTATGACACGAAGATGTTCGGGTTCGATTCCACATTCCTCAACGGCTTCTCTAATTGCTGCTTCAACGGGCGTTTCATGCGAATCTCGAGCGCCACCTGGAATTCCCCAGGTATCTCCGTTATGAACCCACTCTGATCGATGTTGCAAAAGCAGTGATTGCTCTCGAACCATGAGTAGCCCTGCTGCCCCGTGTACACCCCAATGCTTGCCTCCGCAATGGCATTCAACCCAACCATCACCATCGCGCGCGACCATGGCTCTACATTAGAGGGTGTCACGGCCTCTTTCCACAGGAGCGGCATGTACTTCCTTCAGACTTTTTTGCAGACTCTTAGGCTCGCACTATGTCGCTATCAAAGTTAAAAAACTCTCACCGAATCTGCATCATAACTCTTGCCCTTGTATGTCCTGTAGTAGTTCTTCTATCGCTGGTTGACCCTTACCGAGCATTTGCTGTTGATTGCATCGATTCTGCATGTCTGAGCGTTTACACGCAGAATGGAAAAATAATTATTGAAGGAAGAAAGGGCAGTGGCAAGAATGCGCAAATTTCGCCAAAGCCAACGCCAAAGTCAACGCCAAAACCGCGAGTAAAAACTTCGCCAGAACCTATATTTACGCCTCGAACATCGAATAAACCCGCAACGGTAAAACCTTATATTGCACCAACTCCCAGAAAAAAGGTTCTTAGAAAAGTAGTGGCCAAGGTGATTGCCAAAGTGGTACCTAAAGTTGCTTCAACTGCTGGGGTCTCACTCAATGATCGACTTGAAAAACTATTACCGAATGGGGCCATCGCGCGCCAACCACAAAGCGGTGCGTTAGTAAATGTTCCGATAATTTATTGGGCCCACTTACCTGCCATCTTTACAACTCAAGTGTCAATTATTGGAGAAGTTATTGATGTAACAATGCGTCCATCTTTCCTATGGAGCTATGGGGACGGAACCTTTTTTACTACAACTAAATTTGGCGCACCTTTTCCAAGTGATGAAATTTCACATACCTACAGCCATGCGGGGACATATCTGGTCACGATGTTGGCGACCTGGGGAGGAACATGGACACATAATGGCGTTGCGCGTGCAATCACTGGGCAAATCCGCAAACTCTCAGTGGCCACAGTGGTTATTTCTACCGCCAATACTCCCTTAAATGCCTGAGATGCCCACCAATCCACACTTCTCCACAGAGATTACTTCTTGCTATGAATAATGTTGGTCATGCACGCAATCCTTTGCCCTTATGACAACACTTACATCTCCTCACGACCTCATCGCCGCTATTCCATTTCTGATCGGATACCACCCAACAAATTCCTTAGTTCTCGTCTGCCTCAAAGATGATTTAGTCGGAATGGCAATGCGCGTTGACTACCCAGAACTTTCGCGTACCGAGAGTTCACTTGAGCCCTACGAAACACTTGTTTCCCATCTGGTGCGCGAAGGTGCCCAGAGCGCACTTGTTGTGGCCTATGTTCCTGATGACCGCTCCGATGGCGAAGAAGTCCTCGATGCAATCGCGACCTCCTTGCTCAGAGCCGATATCGAACTTCGAGAGTCATTACACATCTTTAAAGGTCGCTACCGTTCAGTTTTATGTGGCGACACTAAATGCTGTCCACCCGAAGGCAATCTATTAGAGGAAATTTCCACTTCACGAGTTGCTGTCGAACAAGTTGCAGAAGGTGTGTTGATGCCTTTTGATGGTATTACAACTCTTGTCGATTCGCTCTCTTCACTGCCACTTGCAAGCGATAGAGATTTTATCGCCCGCGTAAATGAATTTCGCGTAGATATCAATAGCCCAACCCTTCACGCAGATCAAAAGGATGGAGCAATTGCAGTAATTGATTTGATCTCTCGATTCATTGCAGGAACTGTTGGCCACAATATCGGTGCCGATCAAGAACTTTGCGCCCGAATTATTGGTCGGCTGAGTGATATTCAGGTGCGCGACTTTGCACTTGGCTCACACGATGCTCATACTCTCCACACCTACGCACTCATGTGGAAATACTTAGTGCGCATCGCACCACCTGGATATGTAGCTCCTCTTGCATCGTTGCTGGCAGCAGTTTCCTATGAGAGTGGAGCAGGTGCGTTAGCGCAACACTGTCTTGACCGAGCCATGGCAGATAACGCTGGATATTCCTTAGCAAGCCTGTTACGTCGTGTTTTTAGCGCTGGATGGCCACCGCAATCCTTTGCCTCATTGCGCGCAGAATTGCATCCCAAAGTATGTGCCTCGATATTTGATCGGTAGTTTTTGTTAATAGCCCTCTATCGCGTAGAATTATCACCAGGTCACGAGTTCTAGGTGCGAGCCCCGGCTAACTAGACGGCAACCCTCCATCGCGGCGGGGTGCTCCGGGTGAAGACCAGGTTGATAGTTCTTACTATCAGCAAGTGCGAAAGGCTTTACATGGCTTCACCTCCACAAGTACCGAAAACTCCTTCGCACGTTGCCGGCGTTACTGGCGCATGGCTTGAAACGCATGAACCTGGGGATCGTAAATTTATTTCTATTGGCTCACTTCCCTTAGAAAACGGAGAAGTTCTCCACGATGTAATTATCTGTTACCAAAGTTGGGGCGCTCTTAACAAAGATGCATCGAATGCGATTTTGATCAATCACGCACTCACTGGTTGGTCAGATGTGCCGGGTTGGTGGCCATCTATGGTGGGGCCAGGTTTGCCCTTTGATACCGATAAATATTTTGTTATATGCCCCAATGTTATTGGTGGTTGTCAAGGAAGCACAGGTCCTTCATCCATTGCACCTGATGGAAAACGCTACGGTTCACGTTTTCCTACCTTAACAATTCGAGATATGGTGGATGCAGAAGTTGCCTTTAGCGATGCCATGGGAATCAAGAAGTATCTTTTAGCAGTTGGTCCATCACTGGGTGGCATGCGAGCTCTTGAATGGGCGGTACAGTTCCCAGAGCGCATTGGAGCAATCTGTTCTATTGGCTCCTCTGCAGTTGCAACAGGTGATCAAATAGGAACTGCCTCGATTCAAATTCGTGCAATTAAAAGTGATCCTCATTTTTATGGAGGCGATTATTACGATAAGAAGCAAGGACCAAACGAGGGTCTGGGAATTGCACGTCGTATTGCCCATCTGACATATCGCACTGAGGCCGAAATGGATGTTCGTTTTGGACGCGAACTTCAAGGAGATGACACAGGTCGTTATGCAGTGGAGTCTTATCTAGACCATCAGGCAGAAAAACTCTCAGCTCGCTTTGATGCCAATACCTATATTTGCCTTACCGAGGCAATGAATTCACATGACATCGGCAGAGATCGTGGTGGAGTCGCTATCGCTCTTGCCTCAATCACCGTGCCGGTCGTCATTGTTTCTATCGACACAGATCGACTCTTTCCGCCCCGCCTACAAGCCGAGATAGCCGACCTGGTGCCTATGGCTCATGAAGCAGTGACTCTGGCCTCTCCTTTCGGTCATGACGGCTTTTTAGTTGAAGTTGAAGCCGTTGGCGAGGTCATTCGCAAGGCTCTCAGCCTGGGGTAGAGGGTTTGGAGGGCGAAACCGCGCCTTCGATGTGCAATTACCCCTGTGGATAATTTATAATATAGCCATCGCTTCTTCGCGATTAATCAGATAGAGATTAATCGGTGAAGTCAAAACAAAGGACTCTTGTGGCCTCTCTTAGTGCGCTCAAAAATAAGGCGAAAACAGCGAAAAGTAAAAAGGCTGTTGTAAAAAAGAGCGCCTCAAAGAAAGTTGTGGCGAAAAAAGCTCCGGCTAAGAAGGTTCCTGCGAAAAAAGCTCCAGCTAAGAAGATTGAACTCAAGAAAGATCTCACTGTTGCTGATATTAAATTAATTATTACCGCAAAAGATGCCATTGCTCGACATAAAGAACTTACTGACGAGCTTGCTACGCGCGGGGTTATAAACCTCAACAGAATTGTTAAGAAAGTTGATAAGCCACTGGTTGATGAAGCACGCGAATTGGTAACAGTTGTTGCAACACTTACCGAAAAATTGCGTAAACAAGGTTTAGGCAGCCCAAATCGCATACTTAAAAAATCTGATTACGCACTAGTTACACCCCCTGTTGAAAATAAAGTCGGCAAGAGTACCGTTACCAAAATTGATGGCGAAGAAGTAGAGCTCGAAGAAGTAGAGCTCGAAGATCTTGAGGCACTTGTTGCTGAAGTTTCAACTGATGAATCTGCTGAAGATAAGGCTAACGCTCCACGTGTAGTGAATTTAACCGAGGAGAGCACGGGTAACGAAGAGAACGCATTTACTCTCAAGGCCTCTGAAGAAGATGATGCCCCCGCGCAGACTGTTATGACTGCTGGTGCTACTGCTGACCCAGTAAAGGATTACCTCAAGCAAATTGGTCGTGTTCCGCTCTTGAATGCAGAGCTCGAAGTTGAACTCGCTACCCGCATTGAAGTGGGTCTTTTTGCTGAAAATAAACTATTTACCGAAAAGAAGTTAGAGAAGAAACTTAAGCGAGAACTCGAGTGGATTGTTGAAGACGGAAAGCGCGCTAAAAACCACTTGCTGGAAGCCAACTTGCGCCTTGTTGTATCCCTTGCAAAGCGTTACACAGGGCGCGGAATGTTATTCCTTGATCTTATCCAAGAGGGAAACCTTGGTTTAATTCGCGCAGTTGAAAAATTTGATTACACAAAGGGCTACAAGTTCTCAACGTATGCGACATGGTGGATCCGCCAAGCTATTACTCGCGCAATGGCAGACCAGGCACGCACAATCCGTATTCCGGTTCACATGGTTGAAGTTATTAACAAATTGGCTCGCGTTCAGCGCCAGATGTTGCAAGACCTTGGCCGTGAGCCAACGCCTGAAGAGTTAGCCAAAGAGTTAGATATGACTCCTGAAAAAGTTGTTGAAGTTCAAAAGTACGGCCGCGAACCAATTTCGTTGCACACTCCACTTGGAGAAGAAGGCGATTCTGAGTTCGGAGACCTTATTGAGGATTCTGAGGCAGTAGTTCCAGCCGATGCTGTTTCATTTACTCTTCTGCAAGAGCAATTACACTCTGTTCTAGATACTCTCTCTGATCGTGAATCCGGAGTTGTTGCCATGCGATTTGGCCTCACTGATGGCCAACCAAAGACCCTTGATGAAATCGGTAAGGTTTATGGCGTAACTCGTGAGCGTATCCGCCAGATCGAATCCAAGACGATGTCGAAATTGCGCCATCCTTCACGTTCACAAGTTTTGCGTGATTACCTCGACTAAAGAGAAGGCTGGAATATCATGAGTGAAAAAGTCACAATGCGAGTAAAAGCAAATGGTTCAATTCGGGTTTCGGGAACAGTTGATTTTGTAGATGCAGAGGGAAAAGTAATTAAAACCGAGAGTGATTTTTCACTATGTCGTTGCGGTCACTCAGAGAATAAACCTTTTTGCGATGGAGCCCATAAATCACATGACTTTGAGGCAGCAGAACTTTAAAAGATTTCCTTCACATTAATTAGCGGAAGCCTCTACTAATTTCTCTGTTTCATCTTGAATGTGAGCAACAATTGGCTTTAGTCCCTCTGCATATTCTTTTGCATGGTGGCCACAGAAAAGTAACTCACCACCTGAAAGAAGTACGGCACGTACATATGCTTGTGCGCCACAGCGATCGCAACGATCTACTGCATTGAGGGGCGTGGTCTCTAGGATCATCTGCTTCGTCATTGCGCTCTCCTCACAATTGGGCCAATTGGCTCTGTGTAGTAGAGAACATCAAACCATGGATTGGTTATTCCCCGCTTGCCAAATTAAATGTTTTTTCTGTGAGTATTTTCTCTCACATCTAAGAAAATCGACTTTTCGACCTTATTTTCACATTGATTTCAGTATTTGAGATGGATGCGGCGCGCTTACCTTTATAAGTGCCAATTGGTGGCTAACCTTTGCGCCCGTGGCTAGCAAAGATAATGACCTAATTGAGGCGAGCTATACCGCCAAAGATCTTGCTGTTCTCGAAGGTTTAGATGCTGTTCGCAAACGCCCCGGCATGTATATCGGTTCCACAGATTCACGTGGACTCATGCACTGTCTCTGGGAAATTATCGATAACTCTGTCGATGAAGCGCTGGCCGGACATTGCAAGAAAATTGAAATCAATCTCGAATCTGATGGCTCGGTAGAAGTTCACGATGATGGTCGCGGAATTCCCGTTGATAAAGAACCCAAGACTGGCCTAACGGGCGTTGAAGTTGTTCTTACAAAATTGCATGCGGGTGGAAAATTTGGCGGTGGATCCTACGCAGCCTCTGGTGGATTGCATGGCGTCGGAGCATCTGTTGTAAATGCGCTTGCTTCTCGATTGGACGCAGAAGTTGATCGTGACGGAAAGATTTATTGGATGTCATTTCAAAGAGGAGCTGCCGGAATTTTTGAAGGCGACGGGCCAAAAGCTCCCTTTACTGCATCCTCAGGGTTGCGCGTAGTTGGAAAAGTTCCACATAAAGTAACGGGTACGCGAATTAAATGGTGGAGTGATAAGCAGATTTTTCTCAAAGAGGCTGAGCTAGATTTAGAAGAGATTTATGCGCGTGCCCGCCAGACTTCATATTTGGTTCCGGGCTTAACGCTGATAGTGAATGACAATCGCAGCAAGGGCAAAACTACCGAAACTTTCTTCCATAAAGGTGGAATCTCTGAGTACTGCACATTTTTACAGCCCGATGAAGCAGTTGGGGATGTCATTCGCTTAACGGGTAGTGGGCACTATCAAGAAACGGTGCCTGTTCTTGATGATCAAGGGCATATGATTTCAACCGAAGTCGAGCGCGACATGGGCGTGGACATTGCAATGAAGTGGGGCAATGGTTTTGAAACCACTGCTCGTTCCTTCGTTAACATTATTGCTACCCCTAAAGGTGGCTCGCACATGTTGGGCTTTGAGAGAGCTATCACAAAAGCTTTTAATGAAGTACTTCGTTCAACAAAGACTCTAAAGAACTCCGAAGCAGATGTCATTAAAGATGACATTATGGAGGGCTTAACAGCCGTTATTACAGTTCGTATGTCAGAACCACAGTTTGAGGGTCAGACTAAGGAAGTACTTGGCACAGCAGCAGCAACGCGCATTGTGGCCTCGGTGGTAGCAGATGAGATGAAAGCGTTCTTTTCAACAACAAAGCGCATCGATAAAGCTAATGGGCGATTGATCCTTGAAAAAGTTGCGGCAGCATCGCGTACTCGAATCTCTGCTCGAGCACATAAAGATTTGCAACGTCGCAAAAATGCGCTGGAAAATTCTTCTTTGCCAACAAAACTTTCAGATTGTCGCTCTGAGGATGTCTCTAGAACTGAGCTCTTTATCGTTGAGGGCGAGTCAGCGTTAGGTACAACAAAAGCTGCGCGAAATTCTGAATTTCAGGCGATCTTGCCGATTCGCGGAAAGATTCTTAACGTACAAAAAGCCTCACTCTCGCAGATGCTCGATAACACCGAATGCGCATCCATCATCCAAGTTATTGGTGCTGGTTCTGGGCGTTCCTTTGAACTCGACGATGCACGCTATGGCCGAATTATTTTAATGTCAGATGCTGATGTTGACGGTGCACATATTCGATGCCTTTTATTGACTCTTCTTTATCGCTATATGCGCCCTCTCATTGATGCAGGTCGCGTATTTGCAGCGATTCCACCCCTTCATCGCATTGAGGTCATGGGATCTGGCGGGAAAAAAGGCGATTTTCATTACACATATTCCGATGATGAAATGAAAAAAGTATTAGCTGACCTGACAAAGGCTGGCAAAAAATGGAAAGAACCTTTGCAGCGCTATAAAGGTTTGGGAGAGATGGACGCCGATCAATTGCGGGAGACCACAATGGATCCAGACCACAGGACATTGCGTAGAGTCACAGTAAAAGATGCTATTGCCGCCGATGCGATTTTTGAACTCTTGATGGGAAATGATGTTGCACCTCGTAAGGAATTTATCTCAACAGCAGAAATTGATCGCGAAAGAATTGATGCGTAAGGGATAAAATTTTGTTACTCTGCAGTAACTCCCGCGATACGCTCAAGAAATGTTAAGAAATTTATCAGTTTTCCCTAAATGTCGTTGATTAGGCGAGGGAGCACACCTACCATTTCTTCTAACTCGGTTGCGTCAGGGCCAAATCCAGCGATGGCCTCATGCAACTGAAGCGGTCGAGCCCAACCGGGTTCATCTACGACAGGGGAAAGTATGTCTATTTCGGACGAAGTGCGTCGCACTGCAAGTCCTCGTCTTCATAATGAAGATTTGGCGCCAGCAACAGAACGCAAATGGGGAGTCTTTAGCATATTTAATGTTTGGACTTCCGACGTTCACAGTCTCTACGGTTATTTTCTAGCAGCAAGTCTTTTCCTTGTTGCAGGGAATACTCTTAAATTCCTCATAGCAATTGGTATCGGTTCTGTAGTTATTTTCTGGCTAATGAACTTAGTCGGCTATGCAGGACAAAAAACTGGTGTTCCCTACCCAGTACTCGCGCGCGCTTCCTTCGGAACTTTCGGCGCAAACGTTCCGGCACTTGTTCGTGCTGTCGTTGCAACATTTTGGTACGGCGCACAGACCAGTGCAGCTGCAGGCGCCATTGTTGCATTCCTCACTCGCTACGACGGTCCTAAGAATTTCAATGAGACATCTCGGATGTTTGATCACACTACATTGGAAGTACTTTGCTACCTCGGCGTGTGGGCAGCGCAACTCCTTATCATCAGAAAAGGAATGGAAACCGTACGTCGGTTCCAGGACTTTGCTGGTCCAGCCGTATGGATAATGATGTTGCTTTTGGCTATCGGTTTGGCAATTAAGTCAGGAACTATTTCTTTCTCAATTGACATGCCTGAAGCTGATCTTGCAGCACTTGCTAAAAATGCTACAGGGCTCGCAGTTACCCCAGGTTCCCTGGCTGCCATATTGGCAATTTCTGCAACGTGGATTACCTACTTCGCGGCCTTGTTCCTTAACTTCTGCGATTTCTCACGCTTTGCTCCAGATAAAGAAACCGTTAAGAAGGGCAACCTATGGGGCTTGCCTGTAAACCTTATTCTTTTCTCAATCGTTGCTGCACTTACAACAGCTTCTGCGAGCAAGGTTTATGGCGAAGTTCTACTTGAGCCAGCAAAGATTTCCGCAAAGTTTGACAATATCTTCCTAGTGCTTTTGGCTGCTGTGACATTTGCTGTGGCAACACTTGGAATTAACGTTGTTGCAAACTTCGTATCCCCAGCATTTGATTTCTCAAATGTGGCTCCTTCGAAGATTGACTTCAAGAAGGGCGGATATATCGCAGCAGGAATCGCATTGGTGCTATACCCACTTCATCCTTGGGATAATGCACCAAGTTTCGTGAATGCAATTGGTTCAACAATGGGTCCACTATTTGGTGTGATCATGGTTGATTACTATTTGCTTCGCAAGCAGACTCTAGATGTTGCTGGTCTTTACAAAGAAGATGGACCTTACAAGTTCACAAATGGTTGGAATATCAAGGCTTTCGTAGCTGCTGGAATTGCTGCAGTCTTCTCAAGCATCCTTCCAATTTATGGACCATCTTCTTACAGCGCAAACCTTGGACCATACACATGGTTTATTGGAGTCGGCGTCGCTGGTCTTGTCTATTACGCACTTAACGGTGGCAAGAGCCCTCACAAGGGTTAAATCAGCAAGCCTAAGAAAGAGTTAATGGGCGCAAATGCTGGGCGGTCGCAAGGTTTGACCGCCCAGCATTTGTGTTATTTAATCACCAAATAGTTTGCCAAATCGCCTAGGAGATACGTCATGGATGTCAGAGTCAGCCCTTCAACAATTGCTGGGTCAGAAAAGATTCTTACGCAGGAAGCAATTAATTTTGTTGCAGAGTTAGACCAAAAATTTCATGAAACCAGAGATCTGTTGCTTGGAGCTCGTAAAGCGCGACGGATTGAACTATCAAAAGGCGGTTCTTTAGATTTCCTTGAATCTACAAAGGCAGTTCGTGAAGGAAGTTGGAAGGTTGCACCGGCACCAGCAGATTTACAAGATCGCAGAGTTGAAATAACAGGGCCAACAGATCCAAAAATGGCAATCAACGCCTTAAATTCTGGTGCGCGCGTGTGGCTTGCAGATTTAGAAGATTCAAATACACCGCACTGGTCCAATGTTGTACAGGGCCAAGTGGTTTTGCACGGAGTTGCACGCAAAGACCTCACTTTCACTTCGCCTGAAGGCAAAAATTATGCGCTTCGCGAAGACGGGAATATTGCCACACTAATTGTTCGTCCTCGCGGTTGGCACTTTGATGAGTCACATCTAAAAGTAGATGGTCACGCAGTAGTTGCTGCCCTTTTCGATTTTGGAATGCATTTTTATCACAATGCGAAAACTCTTTTGGCGAGGGGTTCAGGACCGTATTTTTATCTCCCAAAAATGGAGAGCCACCTTGAAGCCAGACTATGGGACGAGATATTTACCTTTGCTGAGAAAACTTTAGGTTTACCTCACGGCACTGTACGAGCCACTGTTCTCATTGAGACGATTCCTGCCGCATTTGAAATGGATGAAATTTTGTATGAGCTCAAGGATCATATGAGTGGGCTTAACGCCGGTCGCTGGGATTACATGTTTTCAGTCATTAAGTATTTTAGAGATGCCGGTCCTGATTTTATTTTGCCTGATCGCAATTCAATAACTATGAACGCTCCGATGATGCGCGCTTATGCGAACTTGTTGGTTAAAACTTGCCATAAGCGAGGTGCATTTGCGATGGGTGGGATGGCAGCTTTTATTCCTAGCCGTAAAGATCCAGAAGTTAATCGGATTGCCCTTGAGAAAGTTCGCGCTGATAAGGAGCGCGAAGCCAATGATGGATTTGATGGTTCGTGGGTTGCTCACCCAGATTTAGTTCCTGTTTGTGCTGAGATTTTCGATAAGTTCTTAGTTGGAAGAACAAACCAACTAGATAAACAACGACCTGAGGTAAATGTTAGCGCCGAGGATTTACTGAGTGTGAAGTCGATTCCAGGTGAAGTTACTGAAGCAGGACTTCGTCAAAATATTGATATCGCCCTCCAATACTTAGCAGCGTGGCTCGATGGAAATGGAGCAGCGGCAATTCACAACTTAATGGAGGATGCAGCGACGGCAGAGATTTCTCGCTCACAGATTTGGCAGCAAGTGCAAAATAGAGTGACATATAAGGACACGGGTCGCACTGCATCACCTGAGATGGTGCGTGAAGTACTGGCCTCTGAAGCCACACGACTATTGGTCGCTGGCTTTGATCCTCAACGCATGAAAGATGCATCTTTACTTTTCGAAAAGGTAAGTCTTGATCCAAATTATGCAGATTTCTTAACTTTGCCAGCGATGGAGATGATTGATTGAAATGTCATATGACCTGGTAATTCGTGCAAAGCGTGCAGTCACTGCAATAGGCGAACGCCCAGTAGCTGTTGCTATTACTAATGGAAAGATTGTTGCTCTTCTAGATTTTAATGCGAAAGTAGATGCAGGCGAGAATTACGAAGTATTGGGTGTCTTAATGCCAGGTGTAGTTGATACACATGTACATATAAATGAACCGGGTCGAACACCGTGGGAGGGATTTGCAACAGCAACAAGGGCTGCTGCTGCCGGAGGAGTTACGACTGTTATAGATATGCCACTTAATAGCATTCCACCCACTGTCACTCCCGATGCTTTGGCAATTAAAAAAAGCGTTGCCGAGACGCAATGCAGTGTGGATGTAGGTTTCTGGGGAGGTTCGATTCCGGGGAATGTTTCCCAACTCGAACCGCTACTTAAAGCTGGAGTTTTTGGATTCAAATGTTTTCTTTTACATTCGGGTGTTGATGAATTTCCCGCTTCATCGCTAGATGATTTGGCTTCTGCGCTCCAAGTTCTGGCCAAACATGATGGATTAATGGTTGTCCATGCAGAAGATTCGGTTGCTATCGAGCGATCCTCTAAAGCCGCATCTAAGAAGTATTCAGAATTTTTGGCTTCTCGGCCAAAGGGTGCTGAAAATGTTGCAATTGCTCAGTTAATAGAAGAATCACGTAGAACTGGGGCGCGAGTTCACGTCTTACATCTATCTAGCTCGGATGCTATTGCGATGATTGCTTCGGCTCAAGAAGACGGCGTCAAAATTTCCACCGAAACGTGCCCTCACTACCTTTCCTTAAATAGTGATGAAATTGCAGATGGGGCGACGCAGTACAAGTGCTGTCCACCAATTCGCGAATCGGCCAATCAAGATCGATTATGGCAAGGGCTTAAATCAGGGATTATTAGCATGATCGTTTCTGATCATTCACCGTGCACCCCAGATCTGAAACTTTTTGAAGTTGGAGATTTCCAGGCAGCTTGGGGAGGCATTTCTTCCTTACAAATTGGAGTGCCAATCATTTGGACTGAGGGCTCCAAGCGTGGAATAAGTCTTTTTGACCTTGCTACATGGATGTCATCTCGGCCAGCCGAACTGGTTGGTCTCTCACAAAAAGGCGCAATAGATGTAGGTAAAGATGCAGATATGTATCTATTTGATCCAGATAGGACTTTCACAGTGGATCCACTTAAACTTGCGCATAAGAATCCCGTTTCACCTTATGCTGGAAAAGTTTTGAAAGGTGTGGTTTCTAAGACATGGCTGAGAGGTAAACTTGTTCATGACGACGGAAATTTCATCGGATCACCTCAGGGAAAATTCCTATCAAGGAGTCACGCATGAATAAAGACTTAGGGCTTATTAATCTTGCTTCGCGACTATTAGGAGCAGGAGTGATCAGTGCCAACGATGACTTCTTTGCAGAAAAAGAAAATCTTCTAGGTGAAAATCGTGCCAAATTTGCTTCACATACCTTTGGACATAAAGGTCAAATTTACGACGGTTGGGAAACGCGACGTCGTCGAACTCCAGGAAATGATTGGGCAGTAATTCGTCTAGGTGCCGCTGGAATTATTAAGAGCGTCGTTATTGATACAGGAAATTTTGTCGGTAATTTTCCCGAAAGCGCATCTGTAGAAGCTACCGCTATAGAGGGGTATCCATCGCCCGATCTATTGGAGAGTGCGCACTGGGAGCAAATCCTTCCTAAATCAACGCTTAAAGGTGATTTTGAGAATTCATTTGATGTTGCGAGTACTAAACGTTGGACACATGTGCGGTTGAGTATTTATCCCGATGGTGGCGTTGCGCGTTTTCGCGCTCATGGCGTTGTTATTCCAGATCCCGGATGGATTATTGCTCGAGGAGAAGTTGATTTGGCTGCCGTAGAAAACGGAAGTTTGTTCATCGGAAGTAGTGATGACTTTTATTCTTCTGCAAGTAATGCGATGTTACCCGGAGTACATCAGAATCAATCGCAAGGTTGGGAAACACGCAGGCGCAGAGGCGATGGTAATGACTGGTTTGCACTCAATCTTGGAGTAGAAGGAAATATTTCAGCAGTTGAAATGGATACAACTCACTTTAAAGGAAATGCGCCTGGTTGGATCAGTTTGAGCGCAGGGGAGGAGAAAAACCTTTCTAAAAACGTAGGATCAATTGCATTGATTTCTAAAGTGAAAGTGCAACCCGATACTCAACACAGATTTATAGTCGATAATTCTTCAGCGGTATCCTCGATTAGACTCGATGTATATCCAGATGGGGGAATCGGTCGTTTACGAGTGTGGGGGCGTCCTACTAAAGCTGGCATAAAAGCTTTGACCCAGCAATGGTGGAATTCCTTGCCTGACCAGAGTGAAATGAAGATTTCTGCAGTAATAAAAGATTTACTTTCATGACCTCTGAGAATTTATCCTCTTCTTTTTTTAAAAAAGCTGACAAAGCACTCGCGAAGAGTGATCACGCTTTGGCAAACAGGTATGGTGTATTTAATCCCTCTCGCCAACCTGTGCACACCTGTTATGTGCCGGCAGATAAGTTCACTTCAGAGATCCAAAGGCAATGGGGCGCGCTTGCACGTGGAACGATGGCTGAACATGCTTCCACTGCACAATCTTTCGCTGACGCAATCGGAGAGGATGTAAAAGTTGTAACCGCTTGGTGGGATCGATTGAATGCAAAATTGGAAAATGAACCTATTGAAGATCTACGCATTGATTTCGAAGATGGCTATGGCCGTCGCTCTGACGCCGAGGAGGATGAGGCGATTTCAGAGGCATTAGAAGCTCTCCGGGGAGTGAACACGGCATTTTTAGGAATTCGTATCAAATCATTTGAAGCAATCACTCGAGATAGGGCGCTACGAACTCTAGATCTCTTCCTTAGCGGCTTCATTGCTCACAATAGAAATTTAGATAATTTTGTAGTGACGCTTCCCAAAGTAACTTTTGCCAGTCAGGTTTTAGTGATGGTTGATGCTTGTG
The DNA here is from genome assembly GCA_945884695.1 of Streptomyces griseus. Taxonomy (GTDB): domain Bacteria; phylum Actinomycetota; class Actinomycetes; order Nanopelagicales; family Nanopelagicaceae; genus QYPT01. The sequence continues at coordinate 98,184 of CAMCYO010000004.1, read as the reverse complement.
TTGAGCTTGAGCGTGCTCATAAACTTCCACAAGGCAGTTTGAAGTTTGAAGTACAAATTGAAACCACGCAAGCAATTATTGGTCTAGATGGACGTTTTTCAGCACCCGATTTCATCACAGCAGCGCAAGGTCGGCTCACTGCATTTCATTACGGAACATACGACTATTCTGCTGCAGCTGGTATTTCTGCCGCGTTTCAAACACTTGATCATCCTGCGGCGGATTATGCCAAGCAGGCTTTGCAAGTAGCTGTTGCAGGCACCGGCGTGCGCTTGAGTGATGGTTCCACGAATATCATTCCTGTGGGAAATGCTAACAATGTTAGGAATGCATGGAGGAACCATTACAGATTGGTTCAGCGCTCACTCGAGCGAGGCTTTTATCAAGGCTGGGATCTTTCAGGTGCTCAACTACCTACGCGATTTGCTGCAAACTTCACATTCTTTAGAAATGGTTTAGGGGTCGTTGCACAGAGATTGAAAACTTATGTTGAAAAAGTTGATTCAGGAATTATGGATGAGCCAGCCACGGCGCAAGCGCTGGCAGGATATTTTCTTCGAGGCCTCGATGCAGATGCTTTGGATGAAGATGAAGTCCAGAAGGCAACTGGTCATGACCGAGTAGCACTACTTGCATTGCTGACAAGAAAAGGCCAAATCTGATGGAATTTGGGCAATCGCAAAATGCGGTTACTCAAGGCTCTGAATATGTGGCCGGTGGAATCAATAGCGGTTATCGAACTGGTTTTAAACCTCATCCCTTAGTTTTTACATCAGCACATGGTTGCACTTTGGTCGATGTTGATGGCAACAGCCTCACAGATTATGTGTTGGGCATGGGGCCCATGATTTTGGGGCATAGCCCGCAAGAAGTGATTGATGCGGCAAAGAAACAGTTAGATGTTTCTTTGCTTGTTGCAGGTCAAACTCCGCTGGAATATGAAGCTGCAAAGCTTTTAACACAAATGGTTCCAAGTGCCGAACGAGTGCGTTTTGCATCTTCTGGCTCAGAAGCCGTACAAGTTGCTTTTCGTCTTGCTCGCGCAGCAAGGGGTCGATGGAAAATGATTAAATTTGAAGGTCACTATCACGGATGGTTTGACAATGTTTTAGTCAGCGTCGCACCAGATATGGCATTTGCTGGCGAGCCTTTGCATCCCAATGCTTTAGCAGCAACTCAAGGTCAAGAGTTGAGTGAGAATATTATTGTATTACCGTGGAATAACGCCGATGTGATTGAGGAACAACTCAAGAACGGCGATATTGCCGGCATTATTATGGAGCCCATTATGTTTAATTCTGGGGGAGTACTTCCACTTCCTGGATATTTGGGGCGCGTGCGCGAATTAGCAACAAAGTACGGGACAGTTCTAATTTTTGATGAAGTCATTACAGGATTTCGAGTCAGCGATGGTGGGGCTCAGAAAGTTTTGGGAGTCACACCCGATCTAACAATTTTAGGTAAAGCGCTAGCTAATGGCTTTGCCGTAGCGGCAATTGCAGGCAAGAAAGAGCTGATGGATTTGATTGCACATGGAAAAGTTATGCATGGCGGTACGTATAACACACAATCAGTTTCTATGGCGGCAACTCTTGCCACGTTGAAATTGCTCGAAAGCCAAGCGCCTTATAAGAGTATTGATGTGTCAGGTGGTCGCTTAATGAAAGAATTATCAAGCGAATTTGCCTCTGCAGGAGTTGAGCATGAAATAGTTGGTTATCCAGCTGTATTTAACGTTCGTTTTGATCTTAAAGGTCCAACTGAATATCGCTCAGCCATGAAAGCAAATCGCGAGCGTTATGCCAAATTCGCCTTCGCGCTGTTGGAAAAGGGAATCAGAATCTTGCCTAGAGGCACGTGGTTTCTTTCAAGTGCTCATACGAGTAGCGATATAGATAAGACAATGAGTGCGGTGCGAGAGGTTTTACAAGCAGGAATCTAGTGTGACTCGCGAGTTACGTCCGAACTACTACTACCTTGTAACAAGTCCAGATCGGCACCTTTATCAGCCTGCATGACATGCTCAACGTAGATGCGTTCCCATCCACGTTTAGGTTGAGCAAATGCTTGTGTCATGGCACTTGATGGTTTTCTCTTTGCTAATTCTTCAGCTGATATATCGATTTCAAGGCGTCTATTAGGAACATCAACAATGATTATGTCGCCATTGTGTACTAGCCCCAAGGGCCCACCGCTTGCTGCCTCTGGTGCAACATGCAAGATAACTGTTCCGTAGGCTGTTCCGCTCATTCGGCCATCGCAAATTCGGACCATATCGGTAACTCCTTTAGCTAAAACCTTTTCCGGCATAATCATGTTGGCAACTTCAGGCATGCCTGGATAGCCCCGGGGTCCGCATCCGCGCAGAATCAGAACCGAATTTTCATCAACATCAAGGGCCGGATCATTAATTCGTAGATGGAAATCTTCAACGCTATCAAAAACTACGGCAGGGCCTTTGTGCGTCAGTAAGTGGGCACTTGCAGCAGCAGGTTTTATAACGGCGCCATTGGGAGCAAGATTGCCACGCAAAATCGCAATGCCTGCGCTCTTCTGTAGAGGTTCTTTGGCACTACGGATGACATCTTTATCAAATATCTCTGCGCGATCAAGAGGTTCGATGAAGGGCTTGCCGGTCACGGTAATTGCACCTGGCTCTAAATGATCTTTTAACTCACGAAGTACTGCATGCAAACCACCAGCACGGTGGAGGTCTTCCATCAAGTACCTTCCAGCAGGTTGTAAATTTACAAGTAAAGGAATATGTGAGCCGTATTTATCAAAATCATCCAATGTCAGGTCAACACCCAAGCGACCTGCAATTGCTAGCAGGTGCACAACGGCGTTTGTTGAACCGCCAATTCCGGCCAAGGTGATGATTGCATTGATAAAGGAAGCCTTAGTCATGACATCACTGGGTTTGCGATCTACTTTAACCATTTCAACAATAAGTCGTCCCGTGTTATGTGAGGCCTCTAAAAGTCTTGCGTCAGGTGCTGGTATGCCAGTAATACCAGGTGCAGTCATACCGAGGGCTTCTGCCATGAAACTCATTGTTGATGCTGTTCCCATGGTGTTGCAGTGACCTTTGCTTCGGATCATGGCACTTTCTGAAGATAAGAACTTGGCTTTGCTGAGTAATCCAGCACGCATTTCTTCACTTCTTTTCCATACATCTGTTCCACAACCCAATGGCGCACCTTCAAATGTTCCAGTCAGCATGGGCCCACCAGAAATAAGAACTGAAGGTAAATCAACTGATGCTGCGCCCATTAAGAGCGCTGGAATTGTTTTGTCGCAACCTCCCAAGAGAACCACTCCGTCAATTGGATTTGCTCTCAATAACTCCTCTGTTGCCATGGCAACCATATTGCGCCAGAGCATTGATGTTGGGCGCACAAGTGTTTCACCAATAGAAATCATGGGTAGATGAAGTGGAACTCCACCTGCTTCCCACACACCATTTTTCACACTTTGTGCAACTTCAGTTAAGTGAGAGTTACATGGCGCAAAATCAGAGGCCGTGTTGACTAGCGCAATCTGTGGTCGACCATCGAATGCTGAGTCAGGATTTCCACGGCGCATCCACGCGCGATGTATATATGAATCGCGATCTTCTCCGCCGTACCAGCTCGAACTTCTCATGGAATGAGCCTACTCGGCGAGTATCTTGGTTTTGCGAGGGGTAGCAAATGATTTGCTGACTTCGGTAAGTTCATCCGAGACTTGCCTCTTAATGTTCTCTTCACTCTTAAGCAGGGCGGTCAGGGCCGAAATGACGGCCTTGAGCTCTTTTTGCTCAGATTCAAGTTCTAGTTTGGACATCTTGGTAAGGCGACGAAGTGGCATATCCAGAATGTATGTTGCTTGCTCATCGTTGAGTTTGAAAGCCTTGATGAGGGCAGATTTGGCCTCTGTTGCATCATCGCTTCCTCGGATAATTTTAATTACCTTATCAATATCGATAATGGCTTTTAATAAACCATCGACTAGCGTCAACCGCGCGGTTGCTTTTGCTTTTCTAAACTCGCTGCGACGGCGTACTACCTCAATACGGTGGCCAATAAAAACTTGCAGCAGTTCTTTAAGGCCCAGTGTTTGCGGCTTGCCCTTTACGAGGGCAACTGCATTAATTGCAAATGCATCTTCTAGGGGAGTGAGTTTGAAGAGTTGCTCCAGTACTTGCTCTGGCTCAAATCCATTTTTAAGTTCGATAACGACGTTTGTACCTGTCCTACCATCGGTGAGATCAATAATGTCTGAAATTCCGGAAATTTTCTTAGCTTTAGCAAGTTCGGCAATGCGTTCCACCACTTTTTCAGGCCCAATGGTGAAAGGCAATTCCTTGATCACAAGACCCATTTTTCTTGAGGAAATCTTGCTGATCTCAACTGTTGCTCGTACTTTAAAACTGCCTTTGCCTGTGGCATAGGCCTCGCGTACGCCTTCACTTCCTACAAGTACGCCCCCTGTTGGAAAATCTGGTCCTGGAACAAATTTCATTAAAGCCTTTAAGGTTGCGCTTGGATTCTCAATGAGATGTTTGGTTGCTGCAATTACTTCGCCAAGATTATGAGGCGCCATATTTGTTGCCATACCAACAGCAATTCCAGATCCACCGTTTACCAATAAGTTTGGATAGGCAGCAGGAAGTACAAGGGGTTCAAGAATTTGACCGTCATAGTTAGAACCAAAATCAACGGTGTCTTCATCGGCTTCGGCAACCATCGCCATTGCAGGTAGTGCGAGCCGAGCTTCGGTGTAGCGCATTGCAGCAGGGCCGGCATCGAGTGAACCAAAGTTTCCATGCCCATCGATGAGTGGCAAGCGCATGGAAAAAGATTGGGCCATACGCACGAGTGCGTCATAGATCGCACCATCACCGTGTGGGTGCAATTTACCCATTACTTCACCAACAACTCGCGCACTCTTTACATGTCCACGCTCTGGACGCAGACCCATCTCTGCCATCTGATGCAAAATTCTGCGATGAACAGGTTTTAATCCATCACGAGCATCAGGAAGTGCACGCGAATAAATAACTGAATAGGCATACTCAAGGAACGACTCAGACATCTCTGATGAAACATCGATATCAACAATCTTGCCGGGATATTCACCCGGCTTTGGTCCGATGGGTTTCTTACCTTTAGTTGCTCTCTTTGCCGGAGTCTTTGTAGTTGCCATGGCGGTGATTATGCCAACTACTGGGGTTAAATCTCGGTAGTGACCTGCGGACGTGCCCCAACTATTGCCACACATTGACTAGCTACCAAAGATCCTGCCTTCATACATTGGGCAATATCGGGATTTTTCAACCACGATGCAATGTATCCGCCTGCATATGAATCTCCCGCGCCAGTGGTATCGAGCATTGATACTTCTATCGATTCGATGGTGTGAAGTTCTCCATCTTTAGTTTTTCCAATAGATCCCAGAGAGCCTCTTTTGATCACAACCGTTGGAGTGGATTGAAGTAAAGCCTCTAGTGATGCCCTTACATCCGATTCTTGAGTAAGAAAAATGGCTTCTTCTTCGTTGAGAAGGAGAGTGGACATTAAAGGTAGCCATCGTAGTATTTCCGCAATATTAACCTGACTCATTCCGCCAACAGTTGCAGGGTCAAAGAAAATCGGAATTTTGTTTTCACGAATAACATCGATCATGGCAAGTACGCCCGGCCTAGATTGTGGATTTTGTAGAGCATAGCCAGATATGTATACCGCTTGAAAACCTTTTAACTCCGGCAAATCATTTAAGGTCAGGCCTGAATTTGCTCCAGTTTCGGGAAACATCGTGCGCTCACCCGATGGATCAACTAAAATAACAACAACGCCTGTGCGCGCTCCTGGCACAATCGTATTTTTATACCTGACTCCAAGTCCATCAAACTCGGATAAAATAGCGATACCTGCAGAGTCGTTGCCTACTCGGGCAATTATTTGAGTTTGTGCGCCTGAGACTTGAGCCCATGAAGCTACATTTCCAGCCGCTCCGCCACCATGTGTTGAAATCTGCGAAGGTGTATCGCTTCCGTAATTGATCTGCGAAGGAACGATTGCAACGACATCGAGCATGACATCACCTATGCATAATAAATTTGCCATGTGTGCTTACAGTGCGCTGGCTACGGCAATATCTGCAGCCAATGCGGCATTTGATTTAATGAGTTCTATATTCACGCGAAGTGATTCACCATTGCTGTGGGTGTGAAAATGTTCGAGCAAGAACGGTGTGACATCTTTTCCCGTAATGTTTTGGGCGGAAGCAAGGGCCAACCCAGAGGCAAGAACGCGCTCGTGAAGTGAGGGCTCCATCTGATTCAATACTGGATTGGCCACGAGTAGGGCTGAATTGTTAGTTGAAAGCGCACGACGGGCAGAGATAATCGATGCAATCGCTTTCGGTGATTCAACTTGATGCTCGAGAGTGAAACCAGAATCTGTTAAGTAAAATCCCGGAAAAGCCAGTGTGCGGTAGCCAACTACACCAATGGCAAGAGTTTCTAATCGCTCAAGTGTTGCTCCAACATCGAGAATTGATTTAACTCCGGCGCAGATAACGGTGATATCTAGAGTAGACAGTGCAGTTAGATCGGCTGATTCATCGAAGGATTGGCCTGCTCCTCTATGTACGCCCCCGAGTCCGCCAGTTGCAAATATATGAATTCCGCAGAGGACTGCTAAGTGAGCTGTTGCAGCAACAGTTGTTGCAGAGCTTTTCTTTCTGGCGACAGCAATTGCTAAATCGCGACTAGAAGCTTTAAGAATGTCATCGCGATTGGCTATATCCCGAAGTTGTATAGCAGATAGACCTATGTGAACCACACCATCGAGCACTGCGATGGTTGCAGGTGTTGCTCCGCGCTGGCGAACAATTTCTTCAACTTCCTGGGCAACGTCAAAGTTAGTTGGACGAGGCAAGCCATGACTAATAATTGTGGACTCGAGGGCAACTATGGGTGATCCAACTCTGCGAGCACCAAGCACTTCATCTGAATATTTTACCGCTGGGAAAGTTTCACTCACGGGGTTACGATACTGGATTTAATGAGAGGATGACACTGTGCATTTAGCCGACATAGCACCGTCAATCTTTTCAACCCTTGGCCTCCCAGGTACTCGCAATCCACTTGGTATTTCCCCCAGCCCAAGTGGCAGAGAATGCCTATTTCTTATTGATGGATTAGGCGCATCGGTTATTGATGAATATAGAAATGCACTTCCAACAATTTCAAAGATGCATTCTTTTTCTCCTTTGCAAAGCACTTTCCCGACAACAACAGCAACGGCTTTAACAACCTTCACAACAGGAGAGCTGCCAGGAACACATGGAATGTTGGGATATACGGTACGTGTTCCCCGAAGTGGCGGAAGAATTCTCAATGCACTCAATTGGGATGAGCGAGTTGATCCAGAAAACTGGCAGCCTGTAGAAACGCTTTTCCAACGGGCAGCAAGAATGGGTATCTCGGTATCACATATTGCAGCCAAGAGATATGAAAATTCTGGTTTCACTCGCGCAACCTTTCGCGGAGCGCATTACAGAAGGGCAAATATTCTTGCCGACCTTGTTGATGAAACGAAAAAGGCGCTAAAAAATTCATCTGCTTTTGCTTATGTCTATATAAATGATTTAGATGTCGCAGGCCATAGCGATGGAGTCGGCTCTGAAAAATGGCTAGATGCACTGGCATATGTAGAGCTCGTTGCATCATCGCTCATATCAAACCTTCCTAAAGGCACACGCCTTTGGCTTACTGCAGATCACGGAATGATAAATGCTGAGGAAAAAATTATCATCGGGGCCAATAATCCACTCCTTGATCGAGTTGCGTTGATTGCGGGTGAACCTAGAGCAAGGCATCTGTATTTGCCATCTGACCAAGTAGATCGCGCAGAAGAGGTTGCGCAGACGTGGAGGGATTTCCTAGGAGAGCGAGCCGATATTTACACGCAAGATGAAGCAATCACCGCATCTCTTTTTGGTGATGTTGTCACTTCGGATGCGAGAGATCGCATGGGAGATGTACTTGCAATTGCTAAAGGCACTATGGTTTTTATTGAAGCAGGTAGGAAAGAGAAAGAATCTAAAATGGTCGGCCATCACGGTGGGTTGAGCGATGCAGAAAAATTAATTCCGCTCTTGTCGTGCGAAGTACATTAAAGGTCAGAGCCTTCATCGTTTTTCTTAGAAGTTCCAAACATGATTTCATCCCAAGAGGGAACTTTTGCGCGCCCTGTAACTCCATCCTTTGCTGCTTCTTCATCGGGAGTTTCGCGAATTGCAACTAAGCGAGGGCCTTCACGACCTATTGTGGGTTCGGGGGAGCGATTTTGAGTTGGATGATTTCCGTAAACCAATCCATGATCGGTTGTTCGCGCAGGTGCAACTTCTTCTCCCAACATCCATCGCGCATCATCATCGAGTGCAACAAGTGCTCGGCGCGTAAGATCAAAACTCCAGTCAGCAGTGCCGACTCCATCTCGGTTCGGAAAAGTAATTCGTAGTATCCAGCTACCGTCAACTAAGCGCCACGTAGACCATTCAACAGCGTTCATATCTACTTGTCTTGGGGCAAGTCTGGCAACGATGACATCAGCAAAGGTAACTGGTTCGCGCCCGCCTTCTTTACGCATCACAACTGCTTGGGCAAGATCGATAATGTAAATGCGCTCTTGCAATATTGGCCCAGCGAATCGTTCAATCTTTTCAATCGCACATCGAGCATCTCGAGCAATCGCTTCCATTGGTTCGCCAGTGCGAAGTCGGGCTTGAATTTCACGTACCGATATATTCTCTGTTTCATTTTCCACAACAGCTGCTAATCGAGGTTGGTTTACATTGGCTCGCAATGTGTCGCTGATGCGCAATGTAAATTCGCCATCTGCGCCATCGGTAAGCATCAGATGTGTTCCATCTGCGGATTTTCCTGTTAGGCGTAGTTCACTCACGCGGCTGAGCGTAATCTATTCCAGGTCCGAAAGTAGGTAAGTGCAAGGGCCATGCCGATTGCCATGCACCCAAAAGGAACCCAAAACGCATCTTGGGCCCCATGTCTATCGATCACCCAACCAGTGATAGCGCTAGCAAATGCACCACCCAAGGGCATGCCAGCTATTACCCAAGCAAGAGTTTCGGTTATCTGTGCAGGTGGCACAGCAGTTTCGGCAACCCCATATGCAGAGACGATTAGTGGAGCGATTGCCAAGCCATTAAAAAATAGCGCAATTGCTAAGAAAGTAAAGTTCGTTACGAAAATAAGAGGGAAAGAAAGAGCGGTGAGAGCGGCGAAAAATATTAAGAAACGAGTTGCATAGTTTATCTTCCATTTAATCACTCCATGGAAGATTGCAGATACTCCGCTACCTACTCCCCAAATTGCCAATAGCAGACCAGTACTATTTGGTGATTGTTCTTCTTGAGCGAAGGCAACAACAACTATTGCAACCGCACTGAAAAATCCGCCAATACAAATTGATGGGACGACGACGGCCTGAACAGCAGGATTTTTCATCACGGCAGGATGAGGTGCATCAATATCGCGTGGATGTGGGGAAGGTTCGGTCGCTGTTTGCAGAGCAAAAGATGTTGTGCCCACAAACATGAAAACCAATCCAACAATGAGAGCAGCAGATGGTGCGATTGAGGTTGCGCAAAAAGTTGCAATAACAGGGCCAAGAATGAAAACGAACTCATCCATTAGACCCTCATATGAGTAGGCGGTATTTATAAGGGTCCTGTTCTCTCCGAGGGCCCAAAGCCAACGGCGCCGAACCATGCCTCCTGCATTAATTACTGTTGCTTCTGCAAAAATAATTGATGCAAACCATGTCCAGACTGGTGCATCGAGATTAACTAAAGCAATGAAAAGTGCTAAGGACCCGATGCGTATCGGAATCGCAAATGAAAGAGTTCGTTTTTGACCCACGCGATCTGCTATTCGAGACCAGAAGGGCATCGCTATTGCAACAACTACTGACCCAACTGCCGCCAGCGCACCTGCAAGTGTGTAGGAGCCAGATGCGTGAACAACAATAAAAATTAGTGCTAACGAATCCATTGAAATAGGCATACGTCCGATGAACCCGGCAAAAGAAAAGCGAATCCCTCCTGGTGTTTGAAAAAGTTCCCGGTAGGGCGTAAACATGTACCAGAGCCTATAACTTGTTAGAGTGCTCATATGCCACACTCGCATAATCCAATTGAGGATAAAGATTTATTGGCGCTAGCGGTACGCGTTGCCCGCCAAGCAGGTGAAATGCTTCTGAATCGTCCATTAGCTTTCGACATTTCCACAAAAACTTCAGCGTTGGATTTTGCCACTCAAATGGATAAAGCAAGTGAGCACTTGATAGTGGATGCCCTATTAGAGGCAAGACCTTTGGATGGAATTGTTGGAGAAGAAGGCGCGTCTTGTCCTTCGACTTCTGGAATCACGTGGGTAATCGATCCAATCGATGGAACAGTCAATTATCTCTACGCCTTGCCAGGATGGAATATCAGCATTGGCGCGCGAGATGAAAATGGTCCGCTCATTGGAGTTGTTTATGCACCAACGGTTAATTCGATATGGACCGCAATTCGCAATGGTGGCGCATTTTTTAATGGCCTGCCAATTTCTTGCAATGATCCTGTCACTCTTGAGCGCGCACTTATTGGTACAGGGTTTGAATACGATGTTGAGAAACGTATCGAACAGAGCAGAGTCGTTGCACAGTTACTGCCACTTATTAGAGATTTACGTCGCATGGGATCTGCTGCTGTTGATTTATGTTACGTCGCAATGGGTGCATTTGATGGATTTTATGAATCAGGACTTAAAGAATGGGATAGCGCTGCAGGGGGACTCATTGCCATTGAGGCCGGTGCTGTTCTCACCACCAATGAGGCTGGAATCACCGTTTGCGCCGGACCTAGCCTTCATCCAGCCTTATCCAAGGCCGTTCTGCAATGAGCACCGATTTAGCGGTATGAGGGGTGCTGTGGCAAGATAGGCGCCCTACGCCAGTTACACCTAACTAGGCGTTCGCGATAGAGATCGCCATGATCGATGATGAGGATAAGAAATGAACGTGCTTGATGCTGTAGACGCTCTCTCCCTTCGCAAGGATATTCCTACTTTCCGCGCAGGAGATGAACTAAAAGTCCACGTTCGCGTTATCGAAGGTAGCAAGAGTCGCCTTCAGGTATTCCAGGGAATTGTTATTCGCCGTCAAGGAGATGGCGTTCGTGAGACATTTACGATTCGTAAAGTTTCCTATGGTGTCGGAGTCGAGCGTACCTTCCCAGTACACACACCAGTTATTGAAAAAATTGAAGTTGTTCGCAAAGGCGATGTACGTCGTGCGAAGTTATATTACCTGCGCGACTTGCGTGGAAAAGCTGCAAAAATTCGTGAAAAGCGCGGAGCTGGCGACGAGATTCTTTCAACTCCAGATCGCGTAGAAGAAATCGTTGCCCAGGCACCTGCAGAGGAAATTGTTGAGCAGACGGTAGAAGCTTCCGCCGAGCAGGCGTAACTTCTCGTAATGCCACGCAAAGGATCAGTCCTTCGCGAGTTTCCTATACTCGTAGTTGTTGCACTTCTCGTATCTCTTCTCATTAAAACCTTTCTTGTACAATTTTTCTTTATTCCTTCTGGTTCCATGGAAACTACGCTTCAAATTCAAGATCGCGTAGCAGTCAATAAGGTTCCATTCATCTCCAAAACCATTAAGCGTGGCGATGTTGTGGTATTCCATGACCCTGCCGATTGGCTAGGAGAGGCGCCTGAAAGTATTGAGCCCTTTTTGATTTCAAAAATTCGAGAAGGCCTTATTGCAGTGGGCGTACTTCCAGATCCAGCAAAACAACATTTAGTAAAGAGAGTTATTGGTGTTGCAGGAGATCACATCATTTGTTGTGACAAGAAAAAGCATCTCATAATCAACGAAGTCTCGGTAACCGAGCCTTATATTATTGAAGGCGATGACCCGAGTGATACCGAATTCGAAATAACAGTGCCTAAAGGCAAGATTTGGGTGATGGGTGATCACCGATCTGCAAGTGCAGATTCTCGATATCACACAGATGACATTAACGATGGATTTGTTCCAGTGAACAAAGTTGTTGGACGCGTAGTTGCTGTTATCTGGCCAGCACGGGATGCAACAATTATTCATCGCATTGATGTTCTTAAAAAAGGCTAAATTCACCGAGCGCCATGAAAGTAATTGAGCGCAAACTCTTTGAGGCTGGAATTTCACCGATAGCCGGTGTTGATGAAGCCGGTCGTGGCGCATGCGCAGGACCATTGTTCGTTGCTAGCGTCATCTTAAAAGATCCATTTGATCCAGTGCTTGCACCGATTCGTGACTCAAAAGAGTTAACTGAAAGTGTGCGAGAGAAACACTTTGATCTCATTCATGAGCACGCACTCGCCATCTCTGTTCTTGAAATTTCTGTGGAGGAAGTTGATTCAAGAGGAGTGCACGCTGCAAATTTAGATGGCATGCGTAGAGCGGTCCAGGGTTTAGAAATAGAACCACACTATGTTCTCACCGATGGCTATGAAATTGATGGCTTAGGAGTGCCGGCTCTTGCGGTGTGGAAAGGAGATCAAGTTGTGATTTCCATTAGCGCGGCATCAATTATTGCCAAAGTTTCCCGTGACCGAGCAATGCGCGACTTGGATCTTAAATACCCAGGTTATGGTTTTGCTCGACACAAGGGTTATATAACTTCGGCCCACACAACGGCACTTCACGCTCTGGGACCGTGCCCTGATCATCGTCGTACATTTTCAAATATTTCTAAACTTATAGACAGCCCAAGGCTTTCCACACACTAGATTTTCTCTATCTAGGTCACTGGCTATATCGGGTTAATCTGCCAAAACTATGGCAGAGAACAATAAACTAGAGGGCAAGAACTATGCGCTCGGAAAATTTGGCGAAGATGTAATTGCAAATTTTCTTGATCACCGTGGTGTGTACATACTCGAGCGTAATTGGAGAATCAAAGAGGGCGAAATTGATATCGTCGCGCTCTACCCGAATGGCACAGTCGCCTTTGTCGAAGTCAAAACTCGCTCATCACTTGCATTTGGCCAACCTTTAGAGTCAATTACTCCTGCAAAAGCTGCCCGATTACAGCGATTAAGCCTGGCATGGCGGGCATGTCACTCAAGACGCTGGAGCAATTTCCAAATTGATTGTGCTGGTGTTCTGATGCAAAAAGATGGCTCACATATCATCGAATATAGAGCTAACGTTTTATGAGTCTGGGTCAGAGCCTATCTATTGCTCTCGTTGGCCTAGCTGGTCATGTAGTTAATGTCGAAGTTGATATTGCAGATGGTCTTCCCGGCTACACGCTACTTGGGTTACCTGATACTGCGCTGATAGAGTCTCGAGATCGCGTTCGGTCGGCATTGGTTAACAGTGGCGAAATTTGGCCAAATAAGAAAGTTATAGTTTCTCTTTCGCCCGCATGGATGCATAAGAGTGGATCTGGATTTGATTTACCCATTGCAATTGCTCTCATGGTGGCATCGGGAGTAATTCCATCTGTACAAAGCTCTGAGATTGTTTATTTAGGCGAACTCGCACTGGATGGTCGCATCCGAAGCGTTCGAGGAGTATTGCCTTCACTTATTGCAGCGTACAAAAACGGAATTCGTATTGCAGTGGTTCCGTTAGCAAATATGGCAGAGGCTGCGTTGATGTCAGAGATGAGCGTTATTCCAATGGAGGATATCAAAACGCTATTGCATTGGTTGCGAACAGGTGAGAGAGCGCAGATACAAGAGCTTGCAATAGAGGAAAATTTTGAGGATAGCTCTTTTGATTTCAGTGATGTAGCTGGCCAACAACTTGGTCGATTCGCAGCAGAAGTTTCCGCCGTGGGTGGACACCATTTATTATTAATCGGCCCGCCCGGAACTGGAAAGACCATGATCGCCCAGAGACTTCCAGGTATCTTGCCTCCACTCTCACGTGAAGAGTCACTAGAGGTAACAGCGCTACATTCAATTGCGGGTGGATTAAGTATTCGCTCGCCTTTATCAACATGTGCGCCATTTATCTCTCCTCATCACACTGCAACTCGCGTGGCCATGGTTGGGGGAGGTTCGCACCACATTCGCCCTGGTGCATGTTCATTGGCACATCGTGGAGTGCTTTTTATTGATGAGGCACCTGAGTGCGGAGTTGGCGTTCTAGATTCATTACGCCAACCACTTGAATCTGGATCTATCACGATTACCCGAAGTGTTGGAAGTGTGGCCTACCCTGCGCAATTTCTATTGATACTGGCTGCAAACCCTTGTCCTTGCGGAATGTTTTCAGGGCGTGGACGAAATTGCACATGTTCATCACACCAAGTGAGGCGCTATTTGAGCAAACTTTCTGGGCCATTAATGGATCGAATCGATTTAAAGGTGGAGGTTGAACCGTTAGGGAGAGTACAACTTATGCAAAGCGAACTTGGAACTTCGAGTGCAATTATTAGGAAAAGAGTTATTAGCGCACGCACTATGGCAAGCCAAAGATTTGCACACGATGGCTGGAAATTGAATTCGCAAATTCCAAGTCGGGCACTGCGAACTCTCTACCAACCTGAACGCAAAGCTATGAGCTTTCTTCATTCTGAATTGGACCAAGAACGTATCTCTGCGCGTGGACTTCATAAGATTATGCGAATTGCTTGGAGCATTGCTGATTTAGCCCAACACCCAAGGCCAACTTTAGAAGATACAGAGCGAGCATTTTCTCTACGGGAAGGCGTTGGCATGTGATTAAGATGCAAGCTCGAGCCCTTTTGTTTTCGGCAATCGAGGGCGGTAATACATTCTGGAATCGCGAAATAGATTCACACGGGCCAGTTGCGATTGTCGAAAAGATTCGTAGTGGTGGTTACGCCGAAGGAAAATTCGAGAGAACGCTCTCGATCGTCAAGAAGAATAATCCGGATGAAGTTCTAGATGCAATCCATCAGGTGGGTGCAACTTTTATAACTCCAGATGACATTATCTGGCCAGCATTACTTAATGATTTAGCGATTGCACCTATAGGGTTGGTAGTAAAAGGAAATGCACACTTTCTCTCAGTGCCCTCCCTTGCCATTGTTGGCACCCGAAATCCAACAAATTATGGTGTTCGGATTGCAGGAGATTTTGCATCTGGATTTGTCGATCGCGAATGGGCCGTTGTCAGTGGTGGCGCATATGGCATTGATTCGGCTGCTCACAAAGGCGCTCTTATCGCCGAAGGAATAACCATCGCAGTTTTGGCAACTGGCATTGATGTTAATTATCCCGCTGGTAATGCAAGACTCTTTAGAGAAATTGCAGAAACTGGAGCACTCGTCAGTGAAGTAATGCCTGGCGTGCATGCGATACCTGCACGATTCTTAACTCGCAATCGATTGATCGCCTCTTTATCTAAAGCCACACTTGTAGTTGAAGCAGCTTTTAGGAGTGGCTCTTTGCGTACGGCAAGAGATGCTGCTGAGTTGATGCGCCCGGTCATGGCGATTCCTGGTCCGATTACTTCCCCGACAAGTGAAGGTTGCCATCGGCTCATTGGCGAACGTTCGGCCGAACTCGTAACATCTGTAGCAGATGCAATGGAGTTTGTTAGCGCATTTAGATGAGAGACTTATCCCGTGAGCGAATTTCTATCTGGTTTTGTTGCCATTGTTGGGCGACCAAATACAGGTAAATCCACTCTGGTAAATGCCCTCGTTGGTAGCAAAATTGCAATTACATCTGCGCATCCCAACACTACTCGTCATGCGATTCGTGGCATTGTTAATAGAGATAATTACCAAGCCATCTTGGTAGATACACCAGGGGTTCATAAACCTAAAACACTTCTTGGTCATCGCTTAAATGCAGTTGTTGGTGAAAGCATGGATTCGGTAGATGTGATTCTGATGTGCATGCCAGCTGATGAAAGCTTCGGGGCGGGTGATGATTTTATTATCGCCGAAATTGCCAAGCACCCACGTAGCAAAAAAATTGCAGTAGTTACAAAAACTGACCTAGTAAACAAAGCAGAGCTTGCACAAAAGTTGATGAGCATTTCTGCGTTGGCAAAAGATTTTACGTGGGATGAAATAGTTCCTGTCTCTGCTGTGATTCACGATCAAGTTGAACTCCTCACTGGACTCATTGGAGGGCTCCTTTCACCAGGTCCTGAGTTTTATCCCAAAGATATGGTGAGTGACCAAGGGCAGGAGAAATGGATTTGTGAATTAATTCGAGAGGCCGCATTGCGCGATGCCAGAGAAGAATTACCGCACTCCATTACTGTCACCATCGACGAGATGTCTCAGCGCGAGAGCGAAGGAGATAAGCCCTTTTTCGATATACATGCAACGATTCATATTGAACGCGATTCTCAACGAGGCATTTTGCTTGGGCATCAAGGGCAGAGATTAAAAGATATAGGAACTCGGGCAAGGGCCGATATTGAAAGAATTCTTGGTGCGCGAATATTTTTAGGACTACACATTAAAGTTTCAAAAGAGTGGCAGCGAGATCCAAAACTTCTCGAACGCTTAGGTTTTGGTGAAAACTAGACTTTCGAAGGTTTGCGACTTGCTAGATATGAACCGTATAACACCAGTGGCAAACCTATGGCGATTCCAAGAGTAAATGGTTCGCGCAATATAACTACTCCCAGCAAGACCGCTACGGCAGTATTGAGGTAGGTGGTTAAAGATGCTCGTGCTGGCCCAATCTCTTTGATAACGATAAAGAAGAGAATAAATGCCAGTGCGGTGCAGAAAAGTCCGAGTGCAATTACGGAAAAAATAGCTTGTGTAGGTACAGCAGTTGTTGGCCACTGAGCAATTGCGAATGGAGCAATAATTAAGCCCGTGATAGCCATGGCAATTCCGTTGAATGCAATTCCTGAAACATCGGGAAGTTTTCTCGTAATCATATTTACCGCGAATGCGTAACTTGCGGAAGCAATGATTACAAATGCAATCGCCCAGAGCGCGCTTTCTCCCGTCAAACTTTCAATGCCAATAAGTAAGAAAATTCCTACAAATCCCACGATGAGACCAATGAGGCGAGTCTGATGCCAAACTGATTTATCTCCATAAAGAGATGCAAAAATTGAGGCCCAAATAGGAACTGTTGCAATTAAAATGCCAGTCAAGCCCGATGAAATACTAGTCTCGGCCATAGCGATAAGCATCAACGGAATAAGCATTTCAGCGATTGCGTAAGGAAAAATGTATTTCAATCCTCGAACTGCAGACATAAACGTTTTTTGCTTAATTGCGATAGGTATCAAGATCATCGCACCTATTGCCACCCGGATAAAAACTACAGTTGCCGGGCTAAAATCACGAACTGCAACGCGAATGAGGAGATAGGGAGTTCCCCAAAGAATTCCTACAATGGAAAATAGAATCCAATTCCTGCGCGTCATCTAGTCCTAGGTTAGATCTTTAGTAATCCACGAATAAATTGGCTGCAGTCGTTAATTGCCTCGGCGGTTGTCTTCGTCACGGTGCTGAGATTAAAGAAGCCATGAATCATCGTGGGGTAATCCTTGTAGATTGTTGGAACACCAGCAGCTTTGAGAAGTGCATCGTATTTAATCCCATCATCTTTAAGCGGATCAAATCCTGCAGTTATGACGATTGCAGGAGGCAGGCCTTTAAAATTTTTAGAAACCATGGGGACTGCATAAGGGTTGGTCTTATCTTTTTCGGTGGAAAGATATTTACCCCAAAACCACTGCATTCCTTGGCGTGATAATCCGTAGCCTGTAGCGAATTCTTGGTAGGAAGGAGTATCGAAATCTAATCCATTGCATGGGTAGATGAGGAGTTGGTAGACAATTGACGGGCCATTCTCATCGCGAGCCCTGAGTGCAACACCGGACGATAAATTTGCACCGGCACTGTCGCCACCAATTCCAATTCTTTTGCTATCAATTCCTAAATCATTGGCATTTTCCTCAACCCACTGAAGTGTTGCATAGCAGTCATCCATGGGAGTGGGGAATGGATGTTCAGGAGCTTTTTGATAATTAACTGCAATGACTACGCAACCAATTTCTTCTGCAAAAGCGCTCAGGGTTGAATCGTATATATCTACAAAGTTCAATACCCATCCACCTCCATGGAAATACACCATGGCTGGCAAATTCTTCTCTGCACTCGGACGATAGATACGAATAGGAAGATCTCCCGTAGGTCCTGGAATAAAACGATTAGTGATGGAATAAATGTCTCGCGCTGATCCTGAAATTTGTAGGAAGCGATAACGATTTGCTCTAATGACTTCTAGTGTCGCTTCCCATGCTTCGGGTAAACCAAGTGCTGCGCCAGCGTCTAGAAATTTTCGAAGTTCTGGAGCTAATTCCATAGGTGTTTTTAGCAGTTAAAGGTAGTTAGATGCAATTCCGTTGTGAATCAAAACCATTGCCGAGTAGAGTTCACGCATAAGAAGTTTCAATTCTTCTATATTGGAGCACATCGCAATGCGCATCGGGGTATTGACAGGTGGGGGAGATTGCCCAGGCCTTAATGCCGTCATCCGAGCCATTGTGCGCAAAGGCGTTAAAGAGTATGGGTATGAATTCGTTGGTTTTCGTGATGGCTGGAAAGGCCCTCTGGAGAATCTCACCATGCAATTGGATGTGCAAGCTACTCGTGGAATTTTGCCCAGAGGTGGCACCATCTTGGGATCGTCTCGAACTAATCCTTATGCAATCGAAGGTGGTTCCAAGAAAGTAATTGAAAATCTTAAAGCCCTCGGAATCGATGCTCTGATTGCAATTGGTGGAGAAGACACGTTAGGCGTTGCATCTGGCTTAGCAGATGAAGGCGTACATGTCATTGGAGTTCCAAAAACTATTGATAATGACCTGAGCAATACCGATTACACATTTGGCTTTGATACTGCGATCAACATTGCCGTGGAGGCAATTGATCGACTTCACACCACTGCAGAGTCACATCATCGAGCACTTATTGTAGAAGTGATGGGACGGCATGCAGGTTGGATTGCGTTGCACTCAGGAATTGCTGGCGGAGCGGCATGCATTTTGATTCCAGAACAGAAATTTTCAATTGAAAAGGTTTGCCAATGGGTTGAGTCACGGTTTAAAACAAATTACGCGCCCATCATCGTCGTTGCCGAAGGTGCAATGCCAATTGATGGGCAGATGATGACAAAAGATAAAAGTTTAGATTCCTTTGGTCATGTTAAATTATCAGGAATCGGTGATTGGCTAGCCCAAGAAATTCAAAAGCGGACTGGAAAAGAAGCACGAACAACGGTCCTTGGGCATATTCAAAGAGGTGGAACTCCCACGGCATTTGATCGGGTCTTAGCCACTCGTTTCGGCCTTCATGCGATTACCGCCGTACATGAGGGGGATTGGGGAACGATGGTTGGGCTACATTCAACTTCTATCGTTCGAGTACCCCTTAAATCGGCTATCGAGAAGATTAAGACCGTTGACCCTGCTCTCTATAAGGAGGCAGAGATCTTCTTTGGCTGAGGTACTTATATATTAACCTCCGAAGTCACCATCGAACTCTCTAGGCTAGGACCTTATGACAACCTTGGACACGCTCTTTGATTCATCTCTCATTGCGGCACAACAACCTCAATGGCCAGGTGGCGCCGATGGTGCACCAATTAAGAGCGCAGTTTCTGAATTAAAGAAGCAACCACCTTTAGTTTTCGCCGGTGAGTGTGACAATTTAAAAACGCGCATTGCCCAAGCAGCATCGGGGCGAGGTTTTTGGTTACAAGGTGGCGATTGCGCCGAAACTTTCGAAGCGGCAACTGCTGACTCAATTCGCAATCGAATCAAAACTATTTTGCAGATGGCCGCGGTTTTGCAGTACTACTCCAGTTTGCCAGTGGTCAAAGTGGGGCGTATGGCTGGTCAGTTTGCCAAGCCTCGCTCGAATGATTTTGAAACGCGTGGTGATGTCACACTGCCTGCCTACCGTGGCGATGCGGTTAATGGTTTGGATTTTAATGAAATTTCTAGAACTCCAGATCCTCAACGCTTACTCAGGGTTTATAACACTTCTGCATCAACTCTCAATCTTGTTCGTGCCTTCACGCAGGGTGGTTTTGCAGATTTACGCCAAGTTCATGAGTGGAACAAAGGATTTATTCGCGACTCCTCTGTCGGCGTTCGCTATGAAGAAATGGCGAATGAAATTGGGCGTGCTCTTGAGTTCATGAACTCAGCTGGCGTAGACCCTGAGGCTTTTAAGAGAGTGGAATTCTTTTCAAGTCACGAAGCACTCATCATGGAATATGAGAAGGCGCTGACCCGTATCGATTCACGTACCCAACTTCCTTATGATGTTTCTGCACACTTCATTTGGATTGGCGAACGCACCAGACAACTCGATGGCGCACATGTTGATTTTGCATCCAAAGTTCGCAATCCAATTGGCGTAAAACTTGGGCCAAAGTCCACTGTTTCTGATGCTCTAGCGCTGATTGATAAATTGGATCCTGAAAGAGAGCCGGGCCGTCTTACATTCATTACTCGAATGGGCGCTGGAAAAATTCGCGAATCTTTGCCTGCATTGGTTGATGGTGTGACTAAATCCGGAGCTCAAGTTCTATGGGTATGTGATCCCATGCACGGCAATACATATGAGGCACCAACTGGTTATAAAACGCGTCGATTTGATGATGTGATGGATGAAGTAAAGGGGTTTTTTGAAGTACATAAATCTTTAGGCACGCATCCTGGCGGAATCCATATAGAACTTACTGGGGATGACGTAACGGAGTGCGTGGGTGGTGGTGAGCAAATTTCTCATGAAGATTTAGCTACCAGGTATGAGAGTGCCTGCGACCCTCGCCTCAATCATTCGCAATCTTTAGAGCTTGCATTTCTAGTAGCGGAGATGCTTCGCGACCGTTAATCTGCCTGTGTGGCACTGATTACAACTTCAATGAAAACCCCTGTTGGAACCTTGCATCTTTTGGCCGATGGACACGTACTATTGCGAACTTCATTTGAAGAAATCGAAATCAATGCGCAAGAAATTAAGAGGGTGAGAGCAATTCCCGTTATTTCAGATTTGCTTAAAGATTATTTTGATGGAGATATCGAAGCGATTAGTGCCATCAATGTTCGACAAGATGGCCCAACTTTTTCTCAATTAGCATGGAAAGCGATGCGCAAGATCAAGGCAGGAAAAGTTCTCTCATACGCCGACTTAGCAAAGCGTGCTGGATCACCGGACGCCGTAAGGGCCGCCGGAAGTGCCTGTGCGAAGAACGCGATTGCCGTTGTTGTTCCTTGTCACAGAGTTGTAAAAACAGGTGGCGCATTAGGTAACTATGCCTATGGTTTAGAAGTCAAAGAGTGGTTACTTCGACATGAGGGCGTGCTGTAAAACTTTTCTCAGAACTTCTGCAGAATATTCCATGCCTTCATCATCAATATCTAAGTGTGTAACCAGGCGAGCAAATTTTGGTCCTAGGGCGCTAATGAGTACACCTTGCGCTTTTGCCAATTGAGCAAACTCGCTTGCTGAAAGTGGAAGGTCAACAAGATTAAGCCCAACAATATTTGTGTGAACATGTGCTGGATCAACAAGTGAAGGCAGGATTGAATGGAGTTTGGAGGCCAGAAATTTCGCACGTTTATGATCATCACTTAATCGAGCGAAATTGTTATCTAAGGCAAAATGACCTGCTGCGGCCAGGATTCCAACTTGGCGCATGCCCGATCCGTAACGCTTCCTCCATACCCTGGCTTTTGAAATTCTCTCCTTTGTGGAAAGTGCAATTGAGCCAACTGGCGCGCCCAAACCTTTAGAAAGGCATACGCTGATGGTGTCAAAATTTTTTCCATACTCTTTGAGCGAAACTCCGCTTGCAATATGTGCGTTAAAGATACGTGCGCCATCTAAATGCAGGTGCAATCCCATTTCTTGTGCACCTTTGTGAAGTTTGCGTATTTCCTCAATGGGTTGAATAGTTCCGCCCCCGAAATTATGTGTGTTCTCAACAGCAATGGCAGTTGTCGACACTAAATATGGACCAGAGTCTGGTTTTGCAATAGCTAGGGCATCTTGCGCGTTGAGCAGTCCGCGTTCTGCCTGCCATGTGCGTGTTGTGATCCCACTAAAAACTGCTGCAGCTCCAAGTTCGGCACGAACAATATGCGAATTTGTTTCAACAAGGAGTTCCTCCCCTGGAGCAACTAATGTGCGAAGAGCTAATTGATTTGCAAGTGACCCCGATGGAGCAAAGACTCCAGCCTCTTTACCAAATAACTCAGCAACACGTTCCTCAAGGGAATTGACTGTGGGATCTTCACCATAAACATCATCACCAACTGGGGCATCGGCCATAGCTTGTCGCATTGCAAGGGATGGCAATGTGACCGTATCGGAGCGAAGATCTACGCGCATATTTTTAGTATCTCACGCCTGGTCCATGACAATGAAATACATGGCACTTACTACGAGAATTCCGCCTAGTGAAATTTGAAGAGTTAAACTTTCACCACCAAAAAGGAGTGCAAAGAGGGCTGCGAACACCACCTCCATAGTCAAAATTACCGCCACCTTTGTAGATGCCATATGAGCTTGTGACCATGTTTGAACAATGAATGCAATTGCTGTTGCAAAGATTGCTGTAAATATAACTACTGCCCACACTCCAGAATCAGGAGGTGCTTGGTATCCATCTTTGAGCGAGGCCAATCCAGTCATGAGGGCACAAGTTCCTAATTGAACCACTGTGAGTGCGTATGTATCGCGCCCGCTACTCCATTGCTCGAGTGCGATGATGTGTGCTGCAAATGCGATAGCACTAGCGAGCACGAATAATTCACCAGTACCAACTGACCAGCCATGGAGAGAAAGGAGTGCCAAGCCAATTGTTGCCATTCCGACATAGGTCCAAGTTTTACGTGAAATTTTCTGCTTAAGTATTAACGCCCCGATTAAGGGAGTTGCAACGACATAAAGGCCAGTGACAAATCCCGTTACAGCAGCAGTTGTGCGAGCTAAACCTAACGTTTGAAGAATGTAACCAGATCCTAGAAAACACCCCGCAAAGAAGCCCTTTGTTAACATATCTCTTGTTAGAAGTTTTAGAATTCGTGGACGCAAAACAATCATGGCAATTACAGCTAGAGCAAAGCGCGAAAAGAGAAAACTGTTTACATCTTGACGCTTAATTGCACTCTTCATTAATACAAATGTTGAGCCCCACATCATGGAAACGGCAAGGAGTGCAAAGGGTGCTAGACGTAATTGTTTTCTCATTTGCGGAACTTCTTAAGGAGTGCAACTTCGGCGCTATGTTGGGTTTCTTGCCCGGGAGTTTCAAGAATGAGGGGAGCGTTGGCAATTGCTGGATGAGCAAGAAGTTCCTTAAAAGGGTCGATCCCGATTTTACCCTCACCCAAGTTTTCATGGCGATCTTTTAGCGCGCCGCAGACATCTTTCGAATCATTT
Organism: Streptomyces griseus; assembly: GCA_945884695.1. Taxonomy (GTDB): domain Bacteria; phylum Actinomycetota; class Actinomycetes; order Nanopelagicales; family Nanopelagicaceae; genus QYPT01. Next base: position 74,718 of record CAMCYO010000004.1, on the reverse strand, counting down.
GCATGAATGAGCTGAATGCGTTCTGCACCAGCAATGGACACAAGGAGATCAAGGGTTTGTGTCATTCCGCCTTTTTTTGCGATGTCATGACCTGCTGCGAATACGTGACAGGTATCCAGGCAGATTCCAACTTTTGGGTGATACTCAAGGGCTTCTAAATAATTGACCAAGTCATCCAATTTCTTGACTAGCGATTGGCCTTGACCAGCAGTGGGTTCGAGCAACAGCGTAGGTGAATCATCTGGTAGTGATTGCAGAATTGGCATCATTCCCTCGTGGATTTGCTTCCATGCTTGCTTGACATGGTTTACATCTACGGCCGATCCCGTGTGAACAACGACACCGAGTGCGCCTATTTCTCTTCCTCTTTTGAGTGAGTAAGCAGTAGAAGCTAATGAATTTTCATAGGTACCAAAAGTCGGAGATCCAAGATTAATAAGAAAAGGTGCGTGAACGTAGGTTGCTATATCCAACTCTTTGGCCTTTACCTTGAATTCTTCATCGGCCACCACATTTGATTCAGGCATAGCCCATCCACGAGGATTTGAGGCAAAGAGTTGAATAGCTTCTGCAGAAATTGTTTTCGCATATTCGACAGAGCGCTTAGCCATTCCGCCCGTAGTCGGTACGTGAGCGCCGATTCGTGGATGGAGTGGAGACATTTGCTTACCCTACTGTGATGGTGACCTTACTGCCACGTTTAACTTTCGTTCTCTCCGCCGGTGAGATGTGAGTGACGAATTTCTTCTTATTTTTACCTGTAACAATGGGCTTACCGACTTCCAGACCACTATTTTCTAACATCGTTAATGCAACTCCCTGTTCGAGTCCTCGAATACCAGAGGGTACAAAGACCCATTCAGAACCTTTGGAGACAACAACTTCTATATCTGATCCTTTTGATGCAGGAGCGTCTCCAGCTGGCACTTGAGAAATGACTTCACCAAGAAGTGCACTATCGCTGAACTCGTATCTAATTGTTACGTTAAATCCTGCTTCTTCTAATTCATTAAGTGCTTGGTCTCCAGTTTTTCCAATGTAAGAGAGAAGTGCAAGCTGTTGAATCCCTTTGCTGATAACAATATTAATTGCACTGCCCCGTGTTGCTTTCGTGCCGGCGCTTGGAGAAGTTGAAATTATTGCGCCTTCTGGAATTCTTGGATCATAGGATTGCGTAGTAGTTCCAATGACAAGTGGATCGGTTTGTATTAGCGCAGTTGCGCTTTCAACAGTAAGACCTTGAAGATTTGGGATGAGATATCTTTCTGCGCCCTTAGAAAGATAGAGTGAAACATTTCCGGCCTCGCCTATTCGACCACCGCCAGCAGGCTTAGAGGAGATAATTTTTCCTTTAGGAATATCTTCGCTAAATACTTCCTCTGCCACTTCATAAGTCAATCCAAGCGGAGTGAGGGCTGCTTTGGCTTCTTTAACGCTCATTCCCGCAACGGATGGAACGACAACGCGAGTACCTGGGCCTACAAAGAGATACCAACTACCAACACCCAGTGCCAGGAGAAGAAAGAGTGCAATCCAACGGTTGCGACGAATCCGGGCACTCGTGCGTCGCTTTCGCTCTCGAGCCGTTTCTGCCGTGCTCTCGCGTGGACTCTTCTTTGCAACCATAGGTTCTACTCTTTCAGAAGTTTGGGTTTTAATCTCTTTCGAAACTCTTACCAGCTGTCGTGATTTATCACGGATGGGCTCAGATCCAAGGTCTAATTCAAAGCTGAGTTGTCTGCCTTTGGGATCTACGATTGCCTCAACTTGTCTTAACTCATCTAAAAATGCTTCACCGTCTCGGGGGCGATCGTCAGGATTAGTACTTGTTGCTCGCACAATTAAAGCGTCGAGGGCTGGCGGAACATCGGGATTAATTGTCGATGGCGCGGGAACTTTCTCGTTCACATGTTGATAGGCGATATGAATAGGTGATTCACCATCAAATGGTTTCTTGCCCGTGAGCGCTTCGAAAGCAACAATTCCTAAAGAGTAGATGTCACTGCGTGCATCGGCAACTCCCCGTTGAGCTTGTTCTGGAGAAAGGTAGGAGACGCTACCGAGAATTACACTGGACTCGGCAGTCATCGTGTTTCCAATCAGATCTCCACGCGCTAAACCAAAATCAGCTAATTTAACACGGCCTGATTGCGATATTAAAATATTTTCTGGCTTGATGTCACGATGAACTATTCCAATTTTATGCGCTGCCGAAAGAGCGCTAAGAATTGGAGTCATAAAATGTAAAAGCTCTTGCGTTGAAAGTTTGCCCTTTTCAAATAAATAATCGCGAAGTGTGCTTCCCTCGACCAACTCCATAACTAGAAATACTGCAGGAATACCGCTCTGGTTCCACCCTTGATCTTGCACGGCCACGATATTTGGATGAGAAAGTGCGGCGGCAGCTTTTGCTTCTCGGATGAATCTATTGACGAATTCTTCATCATTAGCCAAGTGCTCGTGCATAATCTTGACTGCAACTTTTCTGTCTAAGCGAGTATCCAAAGCTTGATAAATTGTGGCCATACCGCCACTAGCGATCTGGCGGATGAGCTCATAGCGTCCATCAATGAGTTCGCCGGAAAGATCTGACACGGAGAAATCTTAGTTAACAGTTTAGATTTGCACCTGTATGGCGCGCTGTTTAGCCAATTGCAGAAAGCACAAAATCTGCATACTTTCGGGTTTCATCGTGGGCGAAAAGTTTCTCTTCTTCGATCTGCCATTGCTTCATCTCCTGACTAATGCTTTCACCGTCTCGCTCTAGCACTCTTTGTAATCCAATTTCTGGCTCGATGTCTAACCAGATGGTTGCAGAACTGAATTCTCTGACAATTTTCTGGCAACTTCCAACGCCTTCTATGAGCAATAAATCAGAAGGTTCAATGATGCGCTCTGAATCAAAGGTCGACATCTGCCAATTAAAAATAGGAAGCCTGAAGGATCTATTTGCAGAGATCGATTCGAGCAAGTGGGTAAGAGTGTGAGTGAGTTTGGGGCCAAGTGCGCCATCCCAGCCGGCATAGACATCATCAAGGGCAATCACAGTTACCACTCGTGGCCCACTAAACCCCAGGAATAGTTCATGTGCCAGGGTTGTCTTTCCTGCTCCCGCTCGCCCATCGATTGCGATTACATGCGTTCTTCCACATCTCGATGGTGAATTGAGTGCGAGCTCAATTTCAGGAATAAGATTCATTTTTGCGAAGTTTTACTTAGCCAACCGCGCCAGCCGAGTATTGCCATCACCGTGAATGCTAAATAGAGAACGGCAGTGAATTTGTAACCTAGGACAAAATATTCAACTGTACCTACAGCATCGACGAGAAACCAGAGAGGCCAATTCTCGTATTTTTCATAGACCATAAGAATTTGAGCTATGAAACTTCCTAAGAATATAAATGAATCAGACCAAGTAGCAGCAGCTCCAATACTGTGCAGGAATGGCGCAAGGGCAACCCAGGAAATGAGTAGAGCAATAGCCCATAAGAGTTTTGCTTTAGGTAAAAGTTTGCCCGGCACCGCACCCGTTGGCGCCCAGCCATACCAACCCCAAATGCCAGCTGCGATAAATACCACTTGCAATGCAGCGCTTGCGATGAGATTCACTTTGAGAAAGAAAATACCGTAAAGAAGGCTACTCATTATCCACCAAGGCCACGTTGCACGTTTTCCTGTGATGGCAATGCCAACCCCAACAAATGATGTCAGGGCTGCAAAAAATTCCAAGATAGATAAGTCGTAACCCCAAATTGTAAAAAGAGTTCTCATGTCACCCTTTCCATATCCGCATTACCGGACTGGTCTAACGGTCGATCTGAATTTCAGACCCTCTCAGCCACATGGGCTCCCGTATTTCCTATCTTAGCAAGAAATAATGTTCTTAGCCCATTCGAGCAATTACCGAGCGAAGATATGCTCGGCTCGCAACCTTCATTCGCTTACTTGTGGAAGTTTTAGCACGTTTGGTGAAAATCTCGTAGTTATTATTTTCAACCTCATCAACAATTCCGCAGTACAACTCGCTGGCAGCTTGAATGCATGGCCTACTTGTGGGAGACAAGAATTCAATCCCGGGATTTGCTTGCCCTTGTAAAGTACGGACTCGCGCAATTTGCTCCTTGAGTGCTGAGACGATTTCAGGAGTGAGTGTGCGCCGTTCAAGCATCGCCCTATCGACGCCATGGGCTCCTAACTCATTAAGAGGAAGATAAACACGCCCGCGATCTAGATCCTCGCCTACGTCACGAATGAAATTGGCTAATTGAAATGCAGTGCCAAGTTTTTCTGCTGGCTCATATGCTTGATCCGAGATTGCCCCGAGTACCGGAACCATTTCAAGGCCAATAACGCAGGCTGAACCGTAGATGTATTTCATGAGATCTTCAAAACTTTCATATTCGGTGACGGTTAGATCCATGGCCATGGAGTGAAGGAATGCCGAGAAATGTGCATGAGGAATATTGAAGCGATTAACGGTGTCGATTAAAGCTCTACCGATGTGATCATCACTTTTGCCAGTTTCTAAACTTTTTACAATCGAATCTGACCACCTACGCAACTCACTCTCTTTTTCTGCAGGTGTCAGGTGCGATGCTAAGTCATCAACAATTTCATCGGCATAACGAGCAAAACCATAGAGAGCGTGGACAAATGGACGCTTGGCTTTAGGAAGTAGTAGCGTTGCAAGGTAATACGTTTTTCCATGGAGTGCATTAAGTCTTTTACATTCGGCGTAGGAAGCGCGAAGTTCTGGATCTAAGATTCCGGCGCTAGTCAGCTCGTCCATTTAGCGCACCGGGCCCACAATTCGCTCTGCTGCTAATCTCCCTGAAATTAAAACCATGGGGACACCGACTCCGGGTTGCGTTCCAGATCCTGCAAAAACAACGTTTTCAAATCCTTTTGCCAGGTTGCGAGGCCGGAAAGGACCGGTTTGAAAGAAGGTATGAGCGCTGGCAAATGGCGCCCCTCGCTCCATTCCTTGGTTCTGCCAATCTAATGGAGTCGTTAGGGATTCAACTTCTATTGAGTCACCAAAATCTGTGTATCCGCGTGATTCCAATGTTTTAATCATTTGGTCACGATATGGACCACGCATTTTCTTCCAGTCGATGTCAGCATCCAGGTTTGGTGTTGGAAAGAGAACGTAATAGGAGTGTTTACCGGCAGGTGCAAGCGTTGGATCATCTTTTGAAGGAACGGTAACAAGCACGCTGGGGTCGGTCATCAGAACTTTTTTATGAATCAATTCATCAAAAACTCCATCCCAAGAATTTCCAAAGTGAATGTTGTGGTGGGCAAGGTGCGAATATTCTTTTTTTGAACCCACTAACATAGTTACACATGAGGGTGAATACTTTAAACGCTTAATGGATGCAGGTGTTCGACCAAGCAAATCCCGCCATGCAACTGGCAGATCTGGATTGAGAACGAGCACATCGCATTCAATGCGCTCACCCGATGCGGTAATGACAGCTTGAGCACGTCCATTTTTGAAATCTACTTTAGTGACTTCAGAGTTGTATTTAAATGTAATTCCATGTTTCTGCCCAGCACTTGCAAGTGCTCTAGGAAGTGCGTGCATTCCGCCTTTGGGAAAAAATACCCCATTGACTGAATCCATGTAGGCAATAACTGCATAGATTGCTAAGGCTTGTTGTGGACTTACACCGGCATACATGGCTTGAAATGAGTAGACCTTTTGAAGTCGGGGGTCTTTAAGGTATTGATTTACTTTTGGAGCAAGACGGCGAAAGCCACCCAGGGCTATAAGGCGGGCCAAATTGGGAGTCAACAGATTTAGGGGAGAGTCAATATTGCGATCAATGAAATCATTCATTTCATATTTGTATAACTTAGTTACAAAATCTACATACCGTCTGTAACCCAAAGCATCAGAGGCGCTGACGTTGCGAGCGATCTCTGCTTCCATTTGCTCTGTGTTTGCATGAATATCAAGTTGTGATCCATCTGCATAAAAAGCGCGATACAAAGGCGCAACGGGTGTGAGTTCTAACCAATCAGAAAGTTCTTCACCAACACTATTAAAGGCATCATTAATAAGCGAAGGCATCGTCAATACACTTGGGCCTGTATCAAATGCGTAACCATCTTTTTTCAGGAGTCCGTTGCGACCGCCGGGAACACTTTCACGTTCAACGATTGTGACTTTTCGACCTGCCCCTGCAAGTCTGAGGCCAGCACTAAGTCCTGCTAACCCTGCACCAACAATGAGAACATGGTCAGTTGGACCTTTTACGCGTGCCGGCATTTATGCGCTCCTACGTACCGCAATCGATGCAAGCTCATCTAAAAGAGCGTGCGCTGAGGAGTCAATCTCATCACGATTGAGCGCATCCTGCGCGGTGAGTGTCAATTTCTCTATGAGATCTTCCACATGTTGGCGTGCACCTGTTTCAGTAATGATTGTCCGTAGCCCTTCGACTCCGGCTGAATCCAAATCATCGCTTCCAAAATATTGGGCGATTACTTTCTCCTGTGCAGCGCTTGCTCGGTCATGTGTCATAGCCATCAATACTGTGCGCTTTCCTTCTCGTAAGTCATCACCTGCAGGTTTGCCAGTAATTATTGGATCTCCAAAGACTCCGAGTAAGTCGTCGCGAAGTTGGAATGCTTCACCAAGTGGAAGTCCAAATTCTGAGTACATCGTCATGAGTGTTTGTCGTTGATTTTCGTTTTCAATAGCCAAAGATGCACCAAAATGCAGTGGTCGCTCGATTGTGTATTTACCTGATTTGTAACGAGCAATTTTTAGAGATCGCGCGACGCTAGATGTTGCCAGTGCCTGTTCGTGTATATCGAGAAATTGTCCAGCCATGAGTTCTATGCGCATTTCATCATGCACACTTAAAGATCGCAAGAGCGCCTCTGGTGCAAGCCCAGCGCTATGAAACATTTGATCAGACCAAACCAGAGCTAAATCTCCGAGCAAGATTGCAGCAGATGCACCGTATGCCGTGGCTGAACCAGAGAGCTCATCTTGTTCGTGAATGCTCTCAAAACGTCGATGCATTGCAGGTTTTCCACGTCGAGTGTCAGAACCGTCCATTAAGTCATCGTGAATCAGTGCGCATGCTTGCAAGAGTTCAAGACTTGCAACAGCCTTGATGACGGCTTTATTTTCTGATGCACCTGCCCCCAAGTAACCTGCGTAAGCAAAGAGTGGTCGCAAGCGCTTGCCACTATCGAGAAGGTATGCGTTCATAGCTTCTGCAACAGGGATGAGTTCGCTTCCAATTTCGCCAAGGTATTGGGTTTGTTGGGAGAGGAATTCGGTGAGCTCACTTTGTACACTCATACGTACGTGGGCTAAAGCGCGCTCTGGCTCAATCATCACGTGGTAACGGTACCCTCACTGTCCATAGTCGGCGAAAGGAGAGATATGTCTGCCCCAACGATCTCTTTTGAATTCTTCCCTCCCAAAGATTTACCAGGGGAAGAGCGCCTATGGAGTGCAATAGAAGCACTTGGGCCGATTGCACCTGATTTTGTATCTGTCACTTATGGCGCAGGTGGCTCAACTCGGGATCGCACAATCGCTATCACCTCTGAAATCACGAAAAGAACGCAGATTCCAACTATTGCCCACCTAACATGCGTTGGCTCGACGCAAGAGGAAATTCTTCACATTCTTACTCGCTACCGTGATGTTGGAATTAAATCTATTTTGGCACTTCGTGGAGACCCAGAAGGTGGTCCGCGAGCTCCATGGGTTTCTATTCCTCATGGGCTCAATCATGCCGATGAACTTGTCGCGCTCGCTTGTGAATTTGGGGATTTCACTGTTGGTGTTGCAGCTTTTCCCGATGGCCATCCCGCATCGGGCGGAAATCTTGATAAGGATATTGATGTGTTGATACGTAAAGAAAATTTGGGCGCAAGTTTTGCAACGACACAATTCTTTTTTGATGCTACTCAATGGAGCGCACTCGTGGCGCGTTTAGCAGAGAGAGGCTCCAGCCTTCCCGTTATACCGGGAATTCTTCCCGTTACAAATGTAAAGCAGTTAGTGAGAATGTCCGAACTCAGCGGAACCCCTATTCCAGATGCTCTACGTAAACGTTTTGAAGATATCGAATCTAATCCCGATGCAGTTAAGGCACTTGGTATTGAAATTGCAACTAAACTTTGCCAGGACTTACTTTTAGCAGGGGCTCCTGGATTACATTTTTACACAATGAATACCTCAACTGCGACCTCTGAAATCTATACAAACTTGGCGTTAAGGCGATGAAACTCAATTTCGAAGAATTCACTGCGCAATGGAGCAAACTCCACGGAGGAGCGCCAACTTCAGGAGTTGTTGGGGGCTGGCTGCGAATCTCATTTCCACTTGCTCGTGGATGTGCGAAGTTGCATATCACTCCAAATGTATTGACAACTATTGGCGTACTAAGTGCCGGCCTTACTGCGATTACTTCGCCTCACTGGTGGGCCTTAATTTTCCTTGCTCTTTCTCTCATTGCCGATGGGATAGATGGAAGTGTTGCCATTTATACAGAGCGAACTAGTGCAATAGGTGCGGTATGGGATGGCATTGCAGATCGCATTTCGGAAGCGCTTTGGGCGATCGCTTTTTATCGATTAGGAGTGCCATTAAGTTGGATACTTGCATTGGCTTGCTTTGCAGGCTTTCAAGAATATGCACGTGCACGATTAGCATCTCTTGGCGTTGCCGATGTTGGAGTTATAACTCCAGGAGAGAGGCCAGTGCGAGCAAGTTTTCTAGCCGTGGCAATTGTGGCTTTCCACATCAGTTTTTCACACAACTGGCCAACTGCGATTGCAATTGTTTTAACTTTTGTGCAAATTATTAGCTTTCTTCTGGTTCTGCGTTTTGCAGTTAACTCTTTAAAGAAGCTTTAAGCTCGCCCAATCGCATCTGCAACAATTTCGGCACTTATTCCAACAAGTGGCAATCCTCCACCAGGATGTGCTGAACCACCCACGCAGAACAATCCGTTAAGGGGAGAGCGATTTCGCGCACGTGTGAATGCTGAACGGGCACTATTGCTTGAGGATCCGTAAATCGAACCACCAGGTGCCCCTACGCTTTTTTCTAAATCTGCTGGTGTTCGCACTTCCAAGAGCTCTATGCGATGTCGAAGGGGAATGCCTCGTGCTTCAATCTGAGAAATAATCTTAGCCCCGTATGCACGAGCAAAGTTTTCATCGCTCCAATCCCAACCATCTCCAACTGTTGAATGACGGGGAGCATTGACTAATACAAACCAACTTTCATAACCTGGAGTGCGAGACATGGAGGGATCATTTGGAGCGCAGATATAAATTGTTGGCTCTTCAACTGGTTTGTGCTCTGTGAATATTGCATCAAATTCAGCGTCGTAGTCTGCGGGGAATAGAACTGTGTGGTGGCTCATTGGTGGTGCATCCGGATCTGGCTTTAACCCTAAGAGTAATGAAAACCCTGCCAGTGAAGGTTCGGATTTGGCAAGTGAAGCTCTTTGCTTACGAAGCACTCGAACCTTGCCAGTAATTAACTGCGTGTAGACAGTGGATGCATCAGAGTTGGCTACAACTACATCGGCACTAATCTTTTCTCCACTTGCCACAGTGATACCTGAAACACTTTTTCCATTGTGATTGATCGAAACCACTGGCGCATTGAGGTGGAATTTCACGCCGAGTTCTTTTGCGCGTTCTTCAATCGCTAAAGCCAATTGCCCAATTCCGCCCTTAATGTGCCAAGCCCCGAATGCTTCTTCTACGAATGCAATAGAGAGAATTACCGCTGGAGCTTTTCTAGGATCTGAGCCACTATAGGTTGCATAACGATCGATTATGTAGGAAAGGTACTGGTTTTGAGTAAGACTCTTAACAAGAGTTCGTAAATTTTTCCAAGGAGCAATTGTTAATAGGTCGCGCAAAAAAGTTGGTCTTTTGATGAAAGATAGAATTGATGTCAATTCTGATTCAATAAAGGGCTCCCTTGAAACGTCCCACATTTTTTCAGCACGCTCCATAAGCGCGTTCCACTCATCGCTGGCCCTACTACCAAAACTTTCACGGATTGCAGCCAATGTTTCGTATCGTGAGAGGTTAGTGAATTTAACACTTGCTCCATCGGCAAAACGATAATCAAATGCTGGATTTACCGGCTGGAGCTCTAGAACTCTTTCAATAGGTTCTCCAGTTTTTAAAAAGAAATCGCGATACACGGCTGGCAAAGTTAAAAGTGATGGGCCAGTATCAAAGGCATACTTGCCGATCCATTCGGTCCGACATTTTCCTCCAACAAAGTGTGAGCTTTCATATATATCAACGCTATGTCCTGCTTTGGCTAAGCGAGCGGCAGCACACATGCCACCGATACCTGCGCCAATAACGACAACTCGACTCATACCGTTCTACCTTTCCATTCGATAGTGCCTCTTCGCCACCAAGAACGAGCCAGAAGATAGAGCAAAATCACGATAGAGAATGGATGAAAAACGGCGTCACTGATACTGGATCTATTACTGAAGGCTGAAATTAAACGGGAGAAAACAATGAAGAAGAATCCGATTAATCCGGCAAATGAGCCCGTTAGAGCAAAAATGAAAGGAAGCACTCCTGAGATAAGTAAGAAAGTCACAGCGGCTAAATTTCCTAAGATTCCACCAAAGGCAACTCGTAAGGATTTTCCATACCCGTCGCGCAATTGTGCCCACGAGGAATACATTTTGCATTGCGCGATTGATGAACCATTTGCAACGCCTCCATGAAAACCACCGCGCATGAGGTGGCGAACGAGTTGGATGTCATCCAGGACCTCATTTTTTATCGCCGCAAAGCCACCAATTTTTGCAAGACTTGAACTTTTTACAAGAAAGAATTGGCCATTGGCGATCGCGAAAGCCGGGTTTGAAGATTTTTGTGCAATGCGCAATGGGACAGTGGCCATCCAAGACCACTGCAATAGGGGCTGAATAAGTCTTTCAGACCATGTTTGGGCAATCTGTTGAGGGTATGGAGAGAGAAAATCGAAGTTATTTCTTGCCATCAGATCTAAAGATGCCGAAATTGCATCTGGATTCAGGCGGACATCAGCATCGACTGTGACTATAACTTCGGCATGAGTTGCGCGACCTCCTTGTTCGAGTGCAAAAGGTTTTCCTAACCATCCGTACTTCAGTTCATCTCCACGTAGTACTCGAAAACGTCTATCTCCATCACTGCAAGAGGTGACTAGTTGCAAAGTTTCATCGGTGGAGTTGTCATCAATCAATATAAACTCAAGGTTAGGAACTCCTATTTGTTGCTTTAAGGAAGTGATTAGATTAACAACGTTATCTGCTTCATTTCGTAAGGGCACCAGAACAGCAACTGTGGTTGGAGAGATTGGAACTTGCTTTGATGGACGTTTGAGAAAAAGAAGGTTGAGACATGTATTAATCAGCAGTAAGGCTGGTAGAACGATGAGTGCGATTTTCACAGTATGAGATTACTAAGGTCGGCCAAGCCAGCGTGAGAACACATATGGCGCGATCACTGAACCGAAAACTATTCCACCGACAAGTGCAACACCTGGCCGGTCAAAGAAGAATAGGTTGCCAATAAGACCAGCAAATAGGGTCCAGAGTAGGAATATATCGACAACAGCAAATCCGGCACTAGATTTACGACGATCCCGAGGGAGTAGCAGATGCAGGAGTGCTGTAATTGCGATTCCGGCAAATAGCCAACCGAATGCATTCGATAATGGGATTTCGCTTTGAAATGGGACATGTGCGCCATCAAAAGTCCATGTCCAACGATTGGCCGCCACCATCTGTGGATCTAAGAACAGGTCCCAACCCATCATCGCTATACCACCAACGAGAAAGACCCAATTCTTACTAATACGACGAGCAAGAACTAACACTGGATGGGCCATCATCACCCACGCAAAGGGAACCACTAAAGGAACTCCAAAAACTTGAAATCCTAAACTTGAATCATATGTGTAGCTTCCAAATGGCCATGTTGTACGCATTCCAATTTGCTCAATACCAAAACCAAAGAGCAATGTAATGGGCAAATAGATTGCAACGTATTTCGAACCGAATGAGTAATAGGCATGGAGGACCATTGCCAGCGCGCTGGAATATACGGTGGCAATTGTGACTAGACGTAGCGTTTCACCGTTGATAAGCGGATAACTTATTTGAAGAAGAATTGAAATTGCTAAAATAGTTTGCAAGAAAACTTGTGCCCGATGCGAGATTCCAGATCTTCGGTTTCGTCGAGAGCTGTAATGACGGATGGACATGGGGCTAAGTCTGCCCTATCTCAGAGTGAGCCCCGTACTTCGAGTATTGCAAAGCGCGCAAATAATTCTTCTGAATACCATTTATACGTAGAGGTAGCTTGAATTGCCCCTTGATGGGCCTTGCCCTTATATGCAAATTCTTTCAGTGCGCTAGCCGAATCCCAGAGTGAAAAAGTTCCTTGCAAGCCGATTGGGGCTTCACCAATTCCGATTGCTCCAATGAGTCCCTTGGATCTAGCAAGACTTAATGTCACCGGTGGTACTGATCTCCAGAAACGAAAGTTTTGACTCCACTTAATTCGGGCTCTTGTGATTGCCGCAATTTGTATGTTCTCCCTATCGAATGCGGTTGGCGTGAATGGTTCTTGCCTGGACCATTTTCCGTGGGAGGAAATGGGTTCTAGTACTGCTCTAAATTCGCTATGTGAACCTTTGCGCCACCTTTGTATAATGTCAGATTCATCAAATTGGGAGAGGAACTTCTCATCGATTGTTACAAGAAATCCCCAGCGATGAACATCAGCATCGGCCGGGGTGAAAGTTTCTCCTCTGCCGGTTCCGAGCACTTTAACAAAATTAACTCCGGGAACTTTTTTCAATTGTGCTTTTTGGGTTGCCATAAAATAAAGGGCTCGTGGAATACGTTTGGTCGGTATTTTCCAAAAATAAAGAACTGTAATCACTTTCCAACACCAGCTGTTAAGAGAATTTGATCCACAACGAGTTTCGGGTGATCCCACATGGGTGCATGGCCGCACTCAGTAAGCACCAACCATCGTGCATGTGATGGAACGAGTGAGCGCTCTTGGCTAGTTGAAGCAGGAAGAGTTCTATCACTATCGCCAAAAATTATAGTTACAGGAATTGTTGGTGAAATATGACCCTCATATCTTTTCTTCAAAAGCGCATCCCAAGCAGGATAGTAACCAGCAGAGCCTGCCATTGCATTTGTTGCATCCAGACATGTTTCATAAGAAAACTCTTTCCAGCGTGGGCTCACATTGGAAAAACCCATTTTTCGTGCCCATTCAAAGTGAAGTACAAGTGGCGACACCACCCAAATAGTTGATGAAAGCATCCGCGCTAGCGCGGTCCCCGGATAACGTGCAGTAAATGGCGCAAGCCATAGTCCGGCAGGGGCTATACCAGTAACAGAGTGGATTTGGTGTGGGCGCATGCCTGCCATTTCTAAGGCAATCCATCCACCGAGAGAATTTCCTACAAGATGAAAGCTCTCAAATCCAAGTTCATTCATCGAATCAAAAACACTTTGGGCAAGTGATTGGGGATCCATGGGATGAGTTTTATCCATTGGAGTTTGCCCGTGACCAGGTAAATCAACGGTGACAACTGTGAAGGTATTACAGAGTTCATTCAAGATTGGTTTCCAAGCAGTTGAAGCCGAACCCATTCCATGTATGAGTAGGAGCGTTTGCTTTTTAGGACTCTGCGCATAAACTTTTGAAACTAATTGCAATTTATTCACCGACAATCATTGGCCTAGCTCCAGTGACCTTCATTAATTCGGCGTACGTTGTTGGATACACCGCATGTGGGTGGCCAGCTGCAGCCCAAACCACGTCGTAATCGTTTAACGCTTCATCAATAAGGATTATTTCTGGTTTTGAAATCCACCCCAGTGGGCTCACGCCGCCAATGGCAAATCCAGAACTTTCTCGAACAAAATCTGCGTCCGCTCTATGTAATTTTTCAACCCCCAAATTTGTAGCGACTAAATGAGTATCGACTCGATGCCTGCCACTTGTAATGACCAAAAGAGCATTTCCACTGGGAAGTTTGAAAACAATTGATGAAGCAACTTGTCCCACTTCAATGTTCAGCGCTTGCGCAGCTTCTAGGGCTGAACGTGCGCTATCTGAAAGTGTTTCAATTTCTGAATTGCAGCCATGCGCTAAAAGTTCCTGACGGACTCTCTCAACTGCGGGATGATCTGTTGGCATTAAGTAATCCTTGACTGTGCGTTATGAATTGCTTAAAAGGAATGTATGGATAAGTGTAAATGCGGCAATAGAAAGTAGCACGATCGAAAAGGACCGGCGCAAGATCAACGGCGAAATTTTTGCGCTGTGCTGTGATGCTAGGGTTGAAATAATAATTGCGCTAAGAGCCATGATGATTGGGATTTGCCATGAGATTCCTTTCCAGGAACTAGCATGAGCAAAAAATGCAGTAGAACAGTTGAGAGCAATAATCAGAAGTGATGTACCTGTGGCTTTTGCAAGAGGAGTTTTAAAGAACTTAACCAAAATAGGAATGGCAAGGAAACCTCCACCAACTCCAAATAACCCTGTCATTAAGCCGATGGCCAACGAAAAAATGATTAAGAGAAGGAGCGGTATTTTTCGCCTCTGCTCCTGCTTAGGTGGTTTCATCCACATAGTTGTAGCTGCGCTAATGAGAACTAATGAAAATCCAAATAAGAGAGCGCTATCGCTAATGAAACGAGAAACCCACGAACCCCCAATATTTGCAACCATTCCAAGGAGCCAAATCGTTAGGCCTTCGCGTAGGAGTACTTCACCTTTTTTGAATTTAGGTATTACTCCTGCAGTGGCAGATGCGAAAACAATTGCAAGTGCTGCCGTAGATGCATGGTGTGGAGTGAAGGCAAAGAGGTAGATAAGAATGGGGACTGAGAGCATTGCCCCACCTGCTCCAACGAATCCTAAGACTGAGCCAATGAACGCACCGGCTAGCAGGGCTCCTAAGATTTCCATTGCCCGATCATGACAGAAGCCCGCAACGCTTTCGCGCTACGGGCTTCTTACTTTTGTCTTGGTGTCTAGAAGTTAAAGAATGCAGAGGTGATGTGCCATCCGATGTTTGCGCCGCTTGCAATCATCGCAAAGAGAATGAGCGCTGCGCCAGCTAGTGATAGGTCCTTGAAAAAGGCGATGCTCTCATTCATTTTCGCTGTTGGGTCTGTTTCTTTCCAGAATGCATGCATCAAAAGAGCTGCTGGAATCAGGAAGATTGCCAATAAGAGAGCGCCAAGGTCTGCATAAATTCCAAGCGCTACATATACGCCACCAAGTAGGAGCATGACTCCGCTGAGCAGTACTGCCAACTTTGCTGCAGGGACTTTCTTGTACTTGGCATAGCCGGTCATTGCTTCGAGCTTTGTGAGGTGGTTGATTCCTGATGAGATGAAAAGTAGCGCGAAAAGGATTCGCCCGATAGCTAATACTGCGTCCATGAAACTCCTTTAGTGGTGGGTACTGACTAGATCAGGGTAGTGCATATAGTTGAAAGTTCAACTATATTAGGCTACCGACACGCTCAATTTGGCCCTAGATAACCCCACTTGCCCTTGTCAGAGGGAGGCGCTATTTTTCGAACATATGTTCGAAAATACAGCCCCGGAGCCAGAGGTCTTGGCAGATGGCGCTACCCCCGTGGAGTTCACCTTCGCGGGCAAGCGCTTTCGTATCTATAGCGTTTTATCTAGATGGTGCGAAGCAGGGGGCTGGTGGAACCGCATTAGCGATGGCATTCATAGACCCGATGATCGCGCTCGCGCACTCTGGCGAGTAGAGGCGGCACCCATTGGAGCGCTCACAACTTTCGAACTCGAACGCGATGAAGTTACGGGTAATTGGCGTATCACTTCTATCTGATGCATCCCATGAACACTTTTATTCATTTGCGCACCCATAGCGCGTATTCATTTAAATATGGAACCACGCAACCGCGTGATCTTGTTGCTCGCGCAAGTGAGTATCAAATGCCAGCTCTAGCTCTTACCGATCGCGATGGATTAGCTGGAGCAATACGTTTTGCTCAAAGTTGCGTTGATTACGGAGTTGCACCGATTATCGGAATTAATCTTGCTATTGATGTAGAAAGCACTCCATTTACAAAAGAGGTAAAAAACTTACCGCGCATTACTTTATTAGCACATGGCGATGGGGGATGGAGTTCGCTTTGTCGTCTCGTGAGTTCGTTACATACCTATCAGCCTTCGCATCAAAGATTTGATAAAAGCATTCATCAATCTGGCGTATTACAAAGAAGCACTACACCGATTCTTACCCTGGATTTTCTCAATCGTTTTAGTCAGTACAGCACAAACCTTTTAGCACTGCATGGCCCAGAATCACCTGTTGGTATTGCACTTGCCAGGCAACGTCCGGATATAGCTCAAGCATCTTTTGCGCAATTGCGCGAGTACTTTTCCTCCAGCGCAATTGAATGCGTTTCTCACTTAATCGCAGGAAACGGGCCACGCTCTAGCACTCATGCTGGACGTTCCCTGGTTTTTGCTCGAGATAATGGCATTGATGCTCTTCTTACAAATGCTGTGCGCATGCTTGAACGAGAAGATGGCCCCGTTGCCGACATATTAGATTCTGCCCGCCAACTTACTCCTTTGCATGCTCGCCATATAGAACGCACAAATGCAGAAGGATTTCTTAAATCAAGTCAAGAGATGTTTGCAGTGGCCCAAGAGATTGCGCGAGTTGCAGGAGAGCGCAATGCAGGACAGTTACTTGCTACAACGTTTCAGTGGGCAGAGCGTGCAATTCTTTCTCCCACTCGCGACATTGGCCTAGGAGGAATCCATTT
Source organism: Streptomyces griseus (assembly GCA_945884695.1). GTDB lineage: Bacteria > Actinomycetota > Actinomycetes > Nanopelagicales > Nanopelagicaceae > QYPT01. The sequence continues at coordinate 57,857 of CAMCYO010000004.1, read as the reverse complement.
ACCCGAGCCTTCGGTAGTCGGAGCCAGTTCGCAGAAAGAAATGCAATCTTTACTACGAAAGCGCTCTGAAGCAGGCATGAATTGGCGCTATAGCGATAGTGCAACTATCACAAAGGCGCATAAGCGTTTGGACGAAGAGTTAGCAACTGTTGCAACGCTGGGGTATGAATCGTATTTTCTTACAGTTGCAGATATTTCCGATATGGCTCGTGGTGCAGGTATCCGAGTTGCAGCAAGAGGAAGCGGTGCAGGGTCATTGATCTGTCATCTCTTAGGAATTTCTGGAGTAGATCCACTGCGTCATGGCTTATTGATGGAGCGTTTTTGTTCTCCATTGCGTAGAGCACTTCCTGACATTGATATTGATGTCGAATCTGCCAGGCGACTTGAAATATATGACTTAGTTTTTAAACGTTATGGAGATCCCAAGTGGAGTACTCCTGGCAATCTTTCACGGTGTGCCACAGTTGCAATGGTTGATACATACCGTGCTCGCCATGCCATTCGCGATACAGGGGCAGCGTTGGGTATGTCCGGAATGGAAATTGATTTGATTGCAAAATCATTGCCCCATGTTCGCGCCCGCCACATATCTAAGGCGTTAGCTAGCCTTCCTGAATTACAAGGCCTTAACCTTTCATCACCCCTTACCGCCATGACTTTGGCTATGGCAGAGCGCCTAGATGGGCTGCCTCGACATCTAGCTATGCATCCATGCGCCATTGTTTTATCAGACGCGGGATTTCTTGACCGCGTACCACTTCAAGTCAACGCCAGTGGCTACCCAATGGTGGAATTTGATAAAGATGATGTAGAGGCAATTGGATTACTTAAGCTCGATATTTTGGGCGTTCGTATGCAATCCACAATTGCTTATGCAGTTTCTGAGATAGAGCGTGCAGAGAAGAAAGTCATAGATATTGATGCGGTGGAGTTAGATGATGAGCCAACTTTTGACCTTATTAAATCAACGCGCACTCTTGGAATCTTTCAAGTAGAAAGTCCCGGACAACGCGAACTCGTCGGAAAATTAGCACCCGAAACATTTGCAGATCTCATCGTTGATATTTCACTCTTTCGCCCAGGACCAGTTAAGTCCGACATGATTAGGCCTTTTCTTTCAGCCAGACATGGATGGAGCAAGGCCCAAATCATCCATCCAGATCTTTACGAAACGTTGAATGAAACCCAAGGAGTTGTTGTTTTTCATGAGCAAGTGATGAAAATTATCTCCATCATGACGGGCGTATCTCTGGCAGAAGCCGATGAAAAACGCCGGGTGTTAGGTGCGCCTGAAAATCAACAAGAGATTTGCGATTGGTTTTATCCAACTGCGCTAGCTCGTGGATATGACCAAGGTGTGGTCACTCAGATCTGGGAGGTATTGCGCGCTTTTGCATCTTTTGGATTTTGTAAAGCACATGCTGCAGCTTTCGCTCTGCCCACCTATCAATCTGCTTGGCTTAAAGCACATCACCCAGCAGCTTTTGTTGCTGGCGTTCTTACACACGATCCGGGGATGTATCCCAAACGTTTAATTCTTGATGATGCCAAGCAAATGGGGGTCACAATTTTAAACATTGATGTCAATGCATCAGCTGCCTCATATCGGGTCGAACGAGTGGACGCGCAGAGTGCACGAACTCCTGTTGCACTTATTGATACAAGAAGTACAGGACAAGCACTTGTTTCACCAGATGCGCGCGGGTATGCAATCCGCATTTCTTTTGCTGATATAGCAGGAATCAGCGGGGCAGAAGTAGAGTCAATTATTGCTGGTCAACCCTATGCCGATTTAGGAGATTTCTATTTACGAGCAGGCGCCTCTTTCCCAACGACAGAAAAACTTGTTCTTATTGGTGCCTTTGATGTTCTGTATGAGATAGGAAATTCACAGCAGAAAACTAATCGTCGCGACCTGCTCTTACATTTAAACGACCTGCATCGATCTCCAGACCGTTTCTTAGGTGGGTCGCAACTTAATTTTGGTTTTGCACCTCCCACTCTCATCTCTAGCGGACTTCCTGATTTGCACGATCATGAACGCGTCCGCCATGAAGTGAAATATCTAGGCATGGAGATTTCTCACCACATGCTTGAGTTCTATGCCACCTTCCTTAATGAGATTGGAGCAGTGAAATCATCTGACCTGCTCGCGCAACGCTCTCACGCATCGGTGCTCGTTGCAGGGGTGAAAGTTGCTTTGCAGACTCCGCCAGTGCGTTCTGGAAAGCGCGTTCTTTTTCTTACTATTGATGACGGCTATGGCTGTAATGATCTAACTTTTTTTAGTGATGTACAGAGGGAGTATGCCGGGGTGCTTTTTAACTCATCGCTATTTCTAGTAAGGGGCCACGTGCGTCGCACAGGACCACGCGGAGTTTCTCTCCGAGCCACAGGTGCATGGGAATTACGCGCTGCTTACGAAAAATGGCGTGCAAGTAGAAGTACGCTCGTAACGTGAGCGCCTCAACCATTCTTCATGTGGATATGGATGCATTCTTTGCCTCCGTTGCCGAACATGATGACCCGAGCCTTAAAGGCAGAGCAGTAGTCATAGGCGCAGGCGTTCGTTCAGTAGTGAGCTCTGCTAACTACCTAGCTCGCACCTTTGGTATTCATGCAGCAATGCCTGTGGGTAAAGCAAAACGCCTTGCACCCCATGCCGTCTTTGTCACACCGAATATGGCTCGCTACAGCGAAGTCTCCGAAAGCATCATGGAGATATTCCAGCAGTACACACCACTAGTTGAGCCATTGTCCCTTGATGAAGCATTCCTAGATGTAACGGGCTCTAAACGCTTACTGGGCTCTGGACGCGAAATTGCCCAAGCAATACGTGCCCAAGTAGAAGCCCAAGAAGGAATTACATGTTCAGTCGGAATTGCTTCATCAAAATTTATTGCAAAACTTGCATCGGGCCGCTGTAAACCAAATGGAATTTTAGAAATTCCCGACGATCGCATTTTGGGTTTTTTGCATCCATTGCCAGTCTCTGCAATATGGGGAGTCGGCCCTAAAACTAAAGAAGAGCTAGAGCGCCTTGGACTATTTACTGTGGCCGATATTGCACATACTCCGCGCGAAACTTTAATTCGCGCTCTCGGAGAAGCAGCTGGAAGCTCACTCTACGAATTAGCGTGGGCGCGTGATTATCGAGAAGTTGTAACAGATGATCCTGATAAGAGCATTAGCGCAGCGGTTACCTTTGATCGCGATATAGATGATCCAGAAATTTTATTACAAGAGCTCCTACGGATGACGGAGAAGGTTGCATCCCGCTTGCGTGAAAAATCTTATTTTGCTAAAACGATGAGCATTAAAATTCGCTTTGCAGATTTCACAACCGTTAGCAGAAGTAAGACATTGCCTATTGCAATTGATAGCACTCATGATATTTATGAAGTCGTAAAAACTTTATTCATAGCGCTAAAACTCAACGGCGCTCGATTACGTTTGGTGAGTGTCAATCTTGAAAACTTCTCTGACGAGGCGCCGATTCAACTTGAACTGGGAGCTCGCGAGAAAGGTTGGCGTGAGGCAGATAGCGCAGTAGATAAGGCGCAAGCACGCTTTGGCTCTGGAAGCGTTCGTCCAGGTCGCCTTATTGAGCCTGAAGAATGAGAATTCTCAGTGTTTCCTAGCTATGCATTCTCGCTAGTTTTGTTCTATTGTGTCTTCCATAGCGATGAAAGTAGTATCCGCAGGCGAAAGGGGTAATCACAGTGCCATTATCTGATCACGAAAGAGCTCTCTTAGCCGAGATGGAACAAGCCCTTTCAGCCGATGATCCACGCCTAGTTTCAGCCCTCACTGGCACCCGTCTCTATCCGGGACGTCCTCGCATTTTGGCTGGTCTAGGCTTCTTGGTAGCTGGTTTAATCATCCTTTTTGCTGGACTTATTGCCCAAACCCCGGCCCTGGGAGTTGCCGGTTTTCTGATTTCCCTTGTTGGCCTTATCTCAATGATCAGTGGATTTTCTGGGATGAGCACCTTGCGTGCGCCTAAGAAAGCTCGCAAAGCCAAATTTGGCTCTCGCCTAGAAGATCGCTGGGAGCGTCGTAACTTCGATCGTTAATACCTAGATTCAAAGTCAGAGGCCCTCCTGAGGAGGGTCTTTTTTTATGCCCAAAATCTGCCTCCGAAGCTGGGGCGAAAGTGGGGCCAAAAGGGAGAAAAGGGGAGAAAGGTGGTTGAAAAGGGGGAGAAATGGAGTAAAGTGGGGAATTATCACTCTGGAACCTGGGGAAGGGGGCCAGCTACATGTTTCTTGGCACCCACGAACCTCGCCTTGATGAAAAAGGCCGACTCATACTTCCAGCAAAATTTCGTGAAGAACTTTCACCAGGATTAGTAATTACTAAAGGACAAGAAAGATGTCTTTACGTTTTTCCTGCAAGTGAATTTGCATCAATTACGCAATCACTAAAACAAGCGCCAGTTACTGCTAAAGGCGCTCGCGATTACATGCGTGTTATGTATGCCGGTGCGCACGATGAAATTCCTGATCGTCAAGGTCGCATAACAATTCCGCAAAGTCTTCGTACATATGCAGCGTTAGAAAAAGATTGCGTAGTTATAGGTGCAAACACACGCGTTGAAATATGGGATGCAACTTCGTGGAACGAATATCTGGCAGATCGCGAGAAAGGTTTCGCCGAAGTTTCAGAGGAGGTATTCCCCGGTCTGTTCTAAATCTGCAAAAGACTAAATAAAAACTTAATAGAAGTGGCTATCTCTTGTGGCCACCGCCGACCTAACGAAGCGGCGCCCCTTCCCCGGCGCCGCTACACAAAGTTCCGTCGGCCGGCGGTGACCAGAGGAGATAGTGAACTAAAGAGCAAGTGGTATGCAAAGCAAAACTAAGAAAGGGGGAGAAGATGTCAGGAAAGATCGAAGATCGAATTAGCGACAAACATATTTCCGTAATGCTTAATCGTTGTCTGACACTACTTTCTCCTTCAATCGAATCCACTTCAAATCCTGTAGTTGTGGACGCAACCCTTGGCCTTGGTGGACATAGCGAGGCGATTCTTAAGAAGTATTCAAATGTGGTCGTCATCGGAATTGATAGAGACCCTGAAGCCATCTCTCTGGCAACCAAGCGACTTGCAGGATTTGGCACTCGATTCGTAGCGGTGCATGCGGTTTACGATCAACTACTTTCGATTATTTCTGATCTTGGTTATGACAAAGTCAACGGAATTCTCTTTGACCTGGGTGTTTCATCGATGCAAGTTGATGAAAACCAACGGGGCTTTTCATATTCGAAGGATGCACCTCTGGATATGCGCATGGACCGAAGTAGTGGCCTTTGCGCCTCTGACATCCTAAACACCTACAGTCGAGATGAGCTTATTTCGATTCTGCGCAATTTCGGTGAAGAGCGATTTGCCCCAAGAATTGTTGATGCGATTATTCGGGCGCGTGAAGTTGCTCCACTTAACTCGACATCATTTTTGGCCGAGCTCGTTAAGGAAAATATTCCTGCTGCCACTCGCCGTACTGGTGGCAATCCAGCAAAGCGCACTTTCCAAGCTCTTCGAATCGCAGTCAATGATGAGCTGGGTGCGTTGAGCAGGGCAATTCCAGATTCTCTCCAAGGGCTAGCTGTGGGTGGACGCATTGTTGTTATGTCTTTTCAATCCCTTGAAGATCGCATTGTCAAAGAAGTTTTTGTTAAGGCTTGCACTTCCTTGACGCCACGAGATTTGCCGATTGATCTTCCTCAGTTCGCAGCAAAATTTTCCTTCGTTATTAAAAATAGTGAAACGCCAACAGCCCTTGACATCGAAGAAAACTCCAGAGCGCAATCAGTGCGGCTACGTGCGATAGAAAGAGTGGCCGCATAATGGCAATAACTACTTTAGTCCCTCCATTTTCTACAACGAGGAAGAAAGTCGTTCAAAAGGCTGCCAGAATCGCCTTATCAATTGCACCAGATGTAGCACCAGGACAAAAAGTTGGGCAAGGTTATTTCGTTGCATTTGTCTCTGCAGTCGGAGTCCTTGGTCTATTGACCTTACTTATTATCAACACTCTTTCCGGACAGGATGCTTTCGAACTTCGCCATCTCCAATTGCAGGCAACAACTCAGAGTGATCAACGCGAGGCTACAAATCGCGCGATCGCTCATGTTTCATCTCCTGAAAGATTGGCTTCGGCGGCCCATGCACTTGGAATGGTTTCTGCTGTCAACCCAAACTTTTTAACAATAGCCGACTCCATTGAGAAGAAGGGCTAAAAATGGGGAACTTCTCACTTGCCCAGCAACGATTACGAGCCCTTATTGCAATTGCACTTGTTGTTCTTATGTTATTTGCTTTGAGGTTGATAGATATCCAAGCAGTTCAAGCCCAGTCTTACGCCCTTCGTGCATCGAGTGAAATGTCTCGTACAACAATTGCTCCAGCCTCGCGCGGGAGTATCACCGATGTTAATGGCGTTGAATTTGCCCGAAGCGTTGCGGCCATTGATGTTGTAGTTAATCAGAGCCTTATTAAGGACCCAATGCAAGCTGCAAAGATAGCAGCGCCAATATTGGGGATGTCTGTCACCGATCTCCAACGCGAAATTACGGGCGAGCGATTGTGGTGGCGAATAGCCAGAAATGTAAAACCTGCAACATGGATTTCGCTCAATAGCGCTTTTGATCGATATAACGCTTCCCTGGATAAGAACCATCTAGATAAGAAAATCTTTGGCTTTTTCGGGGAACGTGTTTACACAAGGGAGTATCCGTCAGGGTCTCTTATCGCATCCTTGGTCGGTTTTGTAAATGATCAGGGCGTAGGGGCAAATGGACTCGAATCAAGTTTGAATTCAAAAATTTCTGGAACTGCAGGCAAGTATGTGTATGCCAACGGATACGGTGCGCAAATACCTGGCTCGCAAGAGGAATTAATCTCCGCTAAGTCTGGAACTACTGTCAGGCTAACAATTGATCGAGATGTGCAATGGGTTGCATCTCAAGCAATTGTGCAAGCCGTTAAATCGGCCCATGCAATGAGCGGAACTGTCATAGTGATGGATCCAAAAACAGGGCAAATATTGGCCCATGCCACTGCGCCTACATTTGATCCAAACAATACAAAAAGTGTCTCACTTGTGGCAATGAGAAATCCTTCTGTACAGGAAGTGTACGAACCAGGGTCTACCGGAAAAGTAATGACAATGGCAGCAGCAATCGAAGAGGGCAAAGTTTCACCTAGGAGTGTTTTTACAGTCCCATACGCTTATAAAGTTTCAGACGCAGTTTTTCGTGACCATGAAAAGCATGCAACCGAGCGTTTAACTACAACGGGAATTTTGGCAGTATCAAGCAATACCGGAACAATTCAAATTGGTGAGAAAATGTCTCACAGCACTTTATATGACTACTTAAGATCTTTTGGAATTGGTAGTAGCACGGGATCTGGTCTTCCGGGCGAATCACCGGGATTGCTTCCTATATTGAAAGATTGGTCAGGGACAACTGCTCCTACTGTGGCATTTGGACAGGGATATTCGCTGACAGCAATGCAAGCTACAAGTGTTTTTGCAACAATTGCAAATGATGGTGTCCGCGTATCTCCAACCGTTGTGGCGGGCACAAGTGATGCAAGCGGACATTTCACGCCCTCACCCACTCGAGATAGCGTAAAAGTCGTAAGTCCAGAAACGGCAAGAATTATGCGCGCCATGATGGAGAGCGTTGTATCGGCAAATGGAACCGCGCCAGAGGCGGCTATCGAAGGCTATCGAATTGCAGGCAAGACCGGAACTGCAATGCGCCACAATGACGCGTGCAACTGTTATAGCGGATATACGGCATCCTTTATTGGTTTCGCACCAGCAGATGAACCTCGATATGTTGTTAGCGTGACGATTCAGGGGCCACAAGGAATTCACTGGGGTGGAGCACTCGGTGGTCCAGTATTTAAAAAGGTTATGTCTTTTGTTCTTGCTACAAAACATATTTCTCCGACAACAACTCACTTGACGCCATATCCTCTCAATGAGAGGCAAGTCGCTCGCGCGGCGGCTTTAAGGGTCACAAACTAATGGAGCGCCCACTTCTGGCAACTACACACTTGTTGTCAGATATTGCATCTCTTCTCGGAAGTCCAAGTGCAAAGGTTGATTGTGAAATAACAGGCTTAACCAACAACAGCTCTGAGGTTGAACCAGGAGATATTTTTCTGGCCTTCCCCGGTTCAAAAGTTCATGGAGCTAATTTTGCAAAAGAGGCGAAAAGTAAAGGCGCTCTTGCAGTGGTTACCGATGTTGAAGGTGCAAAATTAAGCCAAGAACTTCCAACTATTGTTCTTTCAAATCCCCGAAAATCGGCAGGGGATTTGAGTGCCTGGTTCTATTCAGAACCTATGCGCGATCTATATAGCGTAGGGATTACTGGTACCAACGGGAAAACTACAACGACGACATTGCTACATCAGATCTGGATGGGTGCTGGCCGTGAAAGTGGACTTATTGGAACGGTTGAAACTCGAATCGGCTCAGATGTCATAACGAACGCACGGACAACTCCTGAAAGTTGCGAACTGCAATCACTGATTGCAACCATGAGAGAAAGACATCTAAGAAATGTAGCGCTGGAAGTTTCCAGCCATGCCATTTCTTTACACAGAATTCAGGGCTCTCATTTTAATATTGTTGGTTTCACGAATCTAACTCAAGATCATTTAGATTTTCACGCGAGCATGGAAGAGTATTACTTAGCGAAGAAAAAACTCTTTACCTTTGAATTTGCGGAGTTAGCGATAATTAACATTGATTCTGACTATGGGATGCGCTTGGCCAACGAGATTGAATTACCTGTGCTTCGCCTTTCACGGACTTTGACATCGGCAGATTGGAGCTATCAATCAATTACTCCTGCAACTTGTGGAACTGATATTTCGATTAGAGGAATGGGCGGAATCTTAATCGAAGGAACCCTGCCATTACATGGCCAGTACAATCTGGATAATGCGCTTATGGCAATTGCAATTGCTGTAAACAGTGGCGTTGACCCCATCGAAATTGCAAGCTTGCTTCCACAACTTACCCCCGCGAAGGGTCGGCTTGAGAAAGTTGATGTTGGTCAACAATTTCTTTCATTTGTAGATTACGCACATACTCCAGATGCTGTGAGTGCAGTGTTAAGAGTCTGCCGAGAGATGACTCATGGAAAAGTTATAGGAGTTCTTGGCTGTGGGGGAGATCGCGATGCTTCCAAACGTCCATTGATGGGGAAAGCCCTTCTAGAGGGCAGCGACTTAGCAATTTTTACCAGCGACAATCCTCGCTCTGAAGATCCCTTAGCGATATTGAGGGAAATGATTGGAACGGCAAAGATTGTTGCACCGAATATGGTTATAGCCGATCGTAAAGAAGCAATAAACCAAGCAATTAGCTTGGCAACAAATGAGGATGTAGTTATCGTTCTAGGCAAGGGACATGAAACTGGTCAGGAGATTTCTGGAATCTTGCACCCATTTGATGATCGTTTGGTCCTTGCAAGGGCAATTGAGAGCAAATCATGATTGCACTCACCGCTGGAGAGATTTCAGAAATAGTTCAGGGAGAACTCCATGGGGATAGCTCAATACTTGTAACACAGCCTCCAATTTTTGATTCTCGAAGCGCAACGAAGGGGTCACTATTCCTAGCGATGAAAGGAGAATCTACTGACGGCCATAATTTTGCCCAAGACGCAATTGCTCATGGGTCATCCTTAGTTTTATCTTCGCGAGAAGTTGATGCTCCATGTGTGATTGTTCCTGATGTTCGAAAAGCCCTTGGAAAACTTGCTCACTATGTGCGCAAACAAATGCCAGAGTTGATTGTTATCGGCATCACTGGATCCCAAGGAAAGACGACTACCAAAGATTTACTTGGTTGGATTTTAAGCATGAGTGCCGAAACGGTAGCCGCAGAGGGCTCATTTAATAATGAATTAGGCGTGCCGCTCGTCCTCTTACGATGCACTAAGACCACTCGTTTTTGCATAGTAGAAATGGGCGCTCGTCATAAAGGTGATATCGCACAATTGTGCGAAATCGCATCTCCAAACATCGGAGTGGTATTGAAAGTTGGGAGTGCGCACTTAGGGGAGTTTGGATCACAAGAAGTAATTGCGCAAACCAAGGCAGAGTTAATTGCATCCCTATCTAATGAAGGAACTGCAATTTTGGGACTTTATGATCGGTTCACACCTGAGATGACGAAAGGTCGCACGATTCGCACTCTCACATTTGGAGAGAGTCATGATGCTGACATTCGGGCAGCTGATATTGACATTCGAGAAGGACGGGCGCACTTTGATTTAGTAACGCCGCAAGGAAGAGCAGCAGTTGGCTTGCGCTTGGTGGGTAGCCACCAAATTGCAAATGCGTTAGCAGCGGCTTGCGTTGCAACGGCGCTAGAAATTCCATTAGATGTTATTGCAGTTGGGCTTTCTACGGCTGAGGTGGCAAGTAAGTGGAGGATGGAGTTACATGAGTTAGATGGGCTGCTTCTTATTAACGACACGTACAACGCAAATCCAGATTCAACTTCGGCAGCATTGCGGACTTTGGCGTTTTTTGCACAAGAGCAGGGCGGTCAGTCATGGGCATTTTTAGGGAAAATGCACGAACTCGGCGAGTCATCTCGTCAAGACCATGCAAACCTTGGCACGCTTGCACAATCACTTGGAATTGATCACTTAGTTGCTGTTGGGGCAGATGAATATGGAGTTGATATAACCCCTGAGTCATCACTGCGTGTTCATCTTTGTTCAAATCAAGCACAAGCTCAAAAATTTGTAGATCATATTCAAGAAGGTGATGTTCTTCTCTTCAAAGGTTCAAGAGCGGAAAAGATGGAAGAACTTGCATCGAGTATTGAACAGTTATGGAATGAGAAGTCAGGAGAGGATGAATGAGAGAAATTCTTGTTGCAGGGGGATTGGCTCTTTTTGTGAGTCTATTTGGCACTCCCATTCTTATTAGATTTTTAGCGCAACGTGGGTATGGGCAAATTATTCGTGACGACGGCCCGCAAAGCCATCACACCAAACGTGGAACTCCCACCATGGGCGGACTCATTATCATTGCGGCGGCAATGTTTGGCTATTTCTTCTCTCATGCATTAACGCAAGTTGCAGTAAGTGCATCAGCGATATTGGTTATTGGACTTGTCTGTTCCTTAGGATTTGTTGGGTTCTTAGATGACTGGCTAAAAGTTTCTCGGCAACGCTCTTTGGGTTTAACCGGATGGCAGAAAATATTTGGCCAAGGTGCTTTAGCGGCAATATTTGCAGGATTGGGAATTCATTTTGCTGACCAAGATGGCTTTACTCCCGTCTCGCTCTATCTCTCTACTGTTCGCGACACTTCGCTAAAACTCGGAACTGTTGTAGTTGTAATCTGGATTGTGTTCATGGTTATTGGAACAAGCAACGCTGTAAATCTCACCGATGGCCTCGATGGATTAGCTACCGGCGCATCAGTAATGACCTTTTTGGCATTCATCTTGATCGGTGTATGGGAGTTTGGTCAAGGTTGCGCAGTTGCTCCCGGACTTAATTGTTATGAAGTAAGGGACCCCTTGGATTTAGCAGTTCTTGCTGCAGCTTTTGCTGGGTCTTGCACTGGATTCCTCTGGTGGAATGCATCACCTGCAAAAATTTTCATGGGAGATACAGGATCGCTAGCACTTGGTGGCGCTCTTGCTGGATTAGCAGCAACTTTGCGTACTCAAGTTTTGCTTGTTCCCCTTGGTGGTCTATTTGTCATCATTACCCTTTCTGTGATTATTCAGCGCCTTTATTTCAAGATTTCTGGTGGCAAAAGAGTATTTAGAATGGCGCCATTGCAACATCACTTTGAACTTCTTGGGTGGGGAGAAGTCACAATTGTTTTGAGGTTTTGGATTATCGCAGGACTCTCGGTAGCTATCGGCCTTGGTCTTTTCTATGCACAATGGGTGGCGAAGTAGTTGTGAAAACCTCCGATCTCAATGGTGCTCGCGTTCTTGTACTCGGTGCTGGAGTTACGGGAAGAGCTGTTGTTCGTGAGCTAAAGAAATTTGGCACACTTGTTACATCTACAGATGAAAATTTCGCACCAAACTCCGATGAGTGCATCTCTACGGAATCGGCGTTAAAGCAAGTATGGGATTTGGCTGTTGTTTCTCCAGGATGGCGCATCGACCACCCATTGATAGTTGCATTACGCGCTCAGGGAGTTAATCTCATGAGTGAAGTGGATTTGGCATGGGATTTACGAAGTGAGATTTGTCCATCGCAAAAATGGATTGGAATTACTGGAACAAATGGCAAGACAACTACTGTCGAACTCACAACTGCAATGCTAAAGGCCGGCAATTTGAAGGTAACCGCCTGTGGCAATGTGGGCGATACGGTTATTGAGGCGGTTTGCGGAGGTCTTTCATTTGATTGGCTCGTTGTTGAACTCTCATCTTTCCAGTTGGAATGGAGTCAAAAGCCCACCTTCCATTCGGTTGCAATACTCAATGTGGCAGATGATCATGTTGATTGGCACGGTGATTTTGCGAGGTACATGTCCGCAAAACTAAAGATTTTGAATTGCACCGAACAGGCAATTCTTAATGCTGATGACGGTGAATTGGTTATTAAAACTCAATCGTGGAAAGGGAAGAAAACCTTTTTTACTTTGGATTCTCCTAGGCCTGGCGAACTAGGTTTGGTAGAGAATTTGCTCATTGATCGAGCTTTCGTTGTTGATTCCGAAGAAGCAAGTGTATTTGCCGAGCTATCAGAAGTTTCACCGAGTGCTCCACACAGTGTGTCAAACACTCTTGCTGCCGCGGGACTGGCAAGAAGTGCAGAAATTTCACATGAGAACATCCGTAGTGCAGTGAAGAATTTCTCTCCAGGTCGCCATCGTATTGAAACAGTTTTGGAATCTGATGGGGTGACCTGGATCAATGATTCAAAGGCTACAAATCCGCATGCCGCACAGGCATCCCTCATGTCTCAACTTTCAGTTGTCTGGATTGCTGGTGGGTTATCTAAGGGCGCAAACATGTCAGAACTTATTTCAAAAACTAAGAACCGAATTAAAGTGGCAATCTTGATAGGCCAGGACAGGGAACTCATTGCCAAGGAACTCGTGGAGCAAGCTCCTGAAATCAAGATTATTCGAGTTGACGATACTCAATCAGATTCCTTGATGGAGCGAGTAGTGAAAATTGCCAAAGTAGAGGCCAAATCTGGCGATTGCGTTTTACTTGCTCCAGCTTGTGCATCTATGGATCAGTTTATTTCTTACGCCGATCGTGGAGATCAATTTGTCCAAGCAGTTCAATCTCTAGTAGGTCAACCATGAGAACTCAAAATTTTCTTTCAAAGCCGGTTAGTTCCTACTATTTGCTTCTGGTAAGTGCCGCATCGCTCACAAGTCTTGGTTTAGTGATGGTTCTTTCAGCCTCATCTATTCGCTCATTAGAAACTAACGGATCATCATTTGCTATCGTCGGTCGACAGATTGCTTTTTTGATTTTGGCACTACCAGTTGGTTACATTGCTTCTCGATTGCCATTCGGCCGTTGGGTTTCTCTTGCACGATTTTCATTGATTGGATCGGTACTCATTCTTCTCATAGTTCAGATTCCAGGAATTGGTCACTTGGTAGGTGGCAATCGGAATTGGCTTGGATATGGGCCAGTTGTTATTCAACCCAGTGAATTCGTAAAGTTTTTCCTCATACTGTGGGCCGGCTACATGTTGTCACGTCGCGAATCTCGAGGTTCCGGATCAGAAAATGTCCTTAAATTACTTCTACCCGCATTTTTAGCAATTATGGTGCTGATTTTACTTGGGCACGATTTGGGCACCGCAGCAGTTTTCGCTGCAATTCTTCTTGGTCTGCTTTTTGTATCTGGAATACAACTTCGCTTGCTTGGGATCACATCAATTCTAGGATTAACCGCAATCGTAGCCTTGATTATCACCGCTCCTCATAGAATGAGTCGCTTGCTTGCTGTGATCCAACCTTTTTCTCCTGAGTATTACAAGTTGGCTGGTTGGCAACCTGCTCACAGCATTATGGGTTTAGCAAGTGGTGGACTCTTTGGTGTTGGGCTTGGCGCGAGCAGGCAAAAGTGGGGCAACTTAGCAGAGGCACATACTGATTTTATTTTTTCTGTGATCGGTGAAGAGTTGGGACTACTTGGAACTCTGGCAGTTCTTCTCTTACTTTCAGCTCTCATTTATTCAATTTTTAACATTGCTATTCGAGCACACGACCCAATGAGTCGATATGTATGTGCTGGAATTGGTTGTTGGATACTTGTTCAAACTATTATGAATATTGGTTCAGCAACAAGTGTTCTCCCAGTAGTGGGTGTCACCCTTCCTTTAGTTTCCTACGGTGGATCCTCACTCTTTGCCACAATTATTGCCCTTGGATTTGTTGTAGGAACAGCTCGTAGAGATCCTGCTATATTTGCAGCCCTCAAGCGTGAGAAGCCATGAGTCCACGCACTATCGTCTTTGCAGCAGGAGGCACTGCGGGTCATATTGAACCTGCTCTAGCGGTTGCAAAGGAATGGAAGCGACGTTTCCCTTCAGATGATTGCGTGTTCATGGGAACACCAGAAGGATTAGAAAATACTTTGGTTCCTCAATCAGGATTTGTTTTGCACAATATTTCTAAAGTTCCAATGCCTCGTCGAATCGACCTGCATCTTCTAACATTTCCATATCAGTTCTGGAGATCTGTTCGCCAAGCGCGCACAATTGCTGATGGCGCATCACTTATTATTGGTTTTGGAGGCTATGTTTGCGCCTCAGCATATCTGGCCGGCAAAGCTAAAGGCATTCCTTTAGTCATTCATGATTCCAACGCAAAAATTGGTTGGGCTAATCGTCTGGGTTCATACTTCACTAGTAATTTAGCGGTTTCAAGAGCGGTTCAAAGTACTAGATTTACAAGAGCCACCGTAACCGGTCTTCCACTCCGATCCGATGTTCACGATGCAATCACAAGGTCAGAACATGATTGGGCTAGCGCGCGGATCCATGCAAAAGTGGCGATGGGCTGGAATGCCACAGCGCCAACAGTTTTGATTCTTGGTGGATCCCAGGGTTCGCACTGGTTGAATAACGAGGTTGCTTCAGTGTTGCCAGAGCTTTTAACTATGAATATCGCGATTTTGCATGCCGTGGGGGCCAAGAACGCTCTTCCTGAGTCGTCTGGAAATTATCGGGGGGTTTCCTACATCACCGATATGGCTAGCGCATATTTAGCAGCAGATTTAATTATTTCTCGAAGTGGTGCGGTGACATGCTCAGAAGTTGAAGCACTCGGTCGTTTTGCACTGTTTATTCCACTTCCCATTGGAAATGGTGAGCAGGCGCTCAATGCTGAGAATTTAGTTAACGCCGATCGCGCAATTGTTCTGCCTCAAAAAACCTTCACCGGTAAGTGGCTAGTTTCACATTTACCAACCGTGCTAGAAAGGGCGCTCAAATCACCACTCAATGGGCTTTCCGATGATCGAGAATCGGTTCGTAAAATTGCGAACATGATGGAGAGTGCAATGAAGAAAGAGGGAATGTGAAGATTTCTCTTTCAGACTTTCTGAAAAAGCGCGTGCATTTTGTCGGCATAGGTGGCACTGGCATGAGTGGGCTTGCTCGAATTATGTCGACCTATTCCATAGAAGTATCTGGTTCAGATATGAAAGAGTCTTCTGTACTTGCCGGATTGCGCATCATTGGCGCTAGCGTTTCAAGTCAACACCAAGCCCAAAATGTGGACGGTGCAGATTTTCTTATCTATTCGAGTGCAATTTCACAAACTAACCCAGAGATGGTTCGTGCTAAAGAGTTAGGTATTCCAATCCTTTCGCGGGCTCAAGCACTCAGCGCTTTGATGTCTGAATCAATATCTGTTGCTGTTGCCGGAACACATGGGAAAACTACAACAACATCGATGCTTACTGTTGCAGTTCAAAGTTGCGGAGAGGATCCATCCTTTGCAATTGGAGGCACACTGAGCGCTTCAGGTTCAAATGCACATAGAGGCACAGGTAGTTTCTTCATCGCCGAAGCCGATGAATCAGATGGATCCTTCATTGAATATCATCCCTTCGGCGCAGTAATAACAAATATTGAACACGATCACGTCGATTTCTTTAAAACTCCTGAATCGGTAATGGATGCATTCGAATCATTCGTTGAAACTATTGCCAAGGATGGATTTCTCGTTTATTGTGCCGACGATGCCGGATCTCATGCCTTGGGAATTTCATCAAAAATTGCACGAAAGATTTCATATGGAGTTAGCTCATCTGCCGATCTTCGCATTGATGCAGTTGAACTTTTTCCCCAAAGCTCCAGGGCTCGCGCGTTATGGAATGGAAAGTCAATTGGCACGATCGAGTTACAAGTTCCGGGCCATCATAATTTACTTAATGCCTCGGCGGCACTGGCCGGTGGATTAGCGCTGGGGTTGTCAGGTGCAGAACTTATTGCAGGTCTATCAACCTTTCGAGGAACTGGTCGACGCTTTGAATTGAAGGGTCAAGTTCAAGGAATCAGAGTTATAGATGATTATGGACACCACCCAACCGAAATTGAAGTAACCCTTAAAACGGCAAAGCGTTATGCCACTGATGGGAGGGTACTCGTTCTCTTTCAACCTCACAGATATTCCAGAACTCAAGCATTTGTTCCAGAGTTTGCAAAGGCTTTAGATATTGCTGATCATGCATGGGTGCTTGAAGTGTATGGGGCCAGCGAGCAACCAATTGCGGGAGTGAGCGCTGAATCTATAACTAAGTTAATGACCCGTGGAATTTTTGAACCAAATTTCTTGACAGCAACTGATGCCGTAGTTGCCGATGCCAGGCCAGGAGATGTAATCCTTACCTTAGGTGCTGGAGATGTTAGTTCGCTCGCGCCAATAATCGTAGAAGCGTTGGCGAAAAAATTTCAACGTTAAACAATTCCAAAAGAAGAGGCAGATCTGGTAAATCCCTCCTTCGTCTCTTCCTGGCAGGAGTTGTACTTTCAGCCCTTGCCTATGTCTTGGGTTGGTCGTCACTTTTGACGGTTCAGGAGATTCACGTTCTCGGTGCACCCAATGAGAAAAGTGCGATTGAAATTGTGAAGCAATCCCAAATTGCCAAAGGCCAGAAATTGGCTCGCATAGAGCCCAGAGTTGCCCAAAGAATTTTGGAAGAAATAGACTGGATTGAAAGTGTAAGAGTTAATCGGAGTTGGTTACACAGGAATGTGGAGATCGGCATCACCGCAAGGAGGCCAATTGCCGCACTTGGTGGTGCGAATGTCGATCTGGCTGGAAAGATCTTTACATTAGAGGAAAAGCCACGAGTAGCTCTACCGGTCTTGAAAGTACCGACCTTAAGTGCTCAGAAATTTCTTATATCTCTGCTCGTTTCCTTACCCACAGATATTAGAACCGAGCTTCGTGAACTCCGGGCCTTGAATCAAAATTCAGCAACTCTCATCGTGCACAATTCCAGAACAGGAAGCCCTAGGACATTTACGGTGATTTGGGGCGATGAGAGTTCAATGGAATTCAAAGTTAAAGTTTACAAAGCACTCTTAGCCCTTCCTGAAAATAAGAAGATTTCGCTTCTCGATCTCTCCGCACCACATGCTCCTATAGTGAAATAGTTTTCAATTTCTTCAAGGTTTTTGCAGAGAAAATCTTTAAAGAGCGAGTTGAGGTATCTCCTCGTGTCGGTATTTGATTCGCTTTCTCACCCCCTCTACGGTCGCCACACGCAGAGAATGAACGCTAAATCTCAACTTGAGGGTTGGCAGTTCTTGAGGAGGAAACACAGTGGCTTCACCGCAAAATTATTTAGCAGTCATCAAAGTTGTTGGAGTTGGTGGCGGTGGAGTCAATGCTGTAAATCGAATGATTGATGTCGGACTCAAAGGCGTTGAATTTATTGCAGTCAATACCGATGCACAACATTTGTTAATGAGTGATGCCGATGTCAAATTAGATATCGGACGCAAGTCAACGCGCGGACTTGGTGCAGGAGCATCACCAGCTCGAGGACGCGAAGCAGTCCTTGATCATGTTGATGAAATAGAAGAAATTTTGCGTGGCGCTGACATGGTTTTTGTTACAGCAGGTGAAGGTGGAGGCACAGGAACAGGTGCAGCTCCAATAATTGCAAAAATTGCCCGCGAGTTAGGCGCTCTCACTATTGGTGTTGTCACTCGTCCTTTTTCTCATGAAGGAAAGATTCGCACCAAGCAAGCTGAAGTAGGAATTGAAGAACTGCGCGAACATGTTGACACTCTTATTGTCATTCCTAATGATCGCCTCCTAGCAATTTCAGACCATTCCATTACTTTAGTTGAGGCATTTAAGAGCGCAGATCAGGTATTGCTTTCTGGCGTGCAAGGAATTACTGAAATCATTACACAGCCTGGTTTGATTAATCTCGATTTTGCAGATGTTAAGAGCGTAATGACTGATGCAGGTTCTGCGCTTATGGGAATCGGTTCCGCTCGTGGTGAAAATCGCGCCTTGCGTGCAGCCGAATTAGCAATTTCATCTCCTCTACTTGAGGCATCGATCGATGGAGCAATGGGCGTATTGCTCTCCATTGCCGGTGGATCAGATCTTGGACTATTTGAAATTAATGAAGCCTGCGAACTTGTGCAAGCCGCGGCGCATCCAGAAGCTAATTTAATTTTTGGAACAACTATCGATGATGCCCTCGGTGACGAAGTTCGAATCACCGTTATCGCTGCAGGATTTGAAGGCGGATCTCCCAAAAAAGTTTCAATGCCTGTAATTGATATGGCCACATTGGGTGGGCATGCTGACCCAATTGCAGCTAATGATCCATTGGCAGTTGCACTGGAATTACCCGATGAATCCTCATCACGTAAACGAGTCACTTTCGAAGAACTCGTTTCTGAGGATGAAATCGATGTTCCTGACTTCATGAAGTAGTAGCTTTGGTTTCAACCCTATTCACCACCAGGTTTTCACTTGGTACTGGCTTACCTGACAAAGGTGCGAGTTCAAATCCCTACAACGCATTTAATCTCGCTCTCCATGTTGGCGATGGGAAAGATAGCGTTCTTGCCAACCGCGCTGCGTTGAGAGAAGAAACTGTATGCGCAATGTTCATGAATCAAACACATGGGTCAAGCATTTTTATTGTTGACGGGATTTCTGAAATGGAACCCACTGCAGATGCGCTCATTACACAAGTATCAGGAATTGGTTTATCTGTTCTGGTTGCTGATTGCATCCCGCTACTTCTTTGGGATGCACAGGTTGATCTTATTGCAGCCGTGCATGTGGGACGGCGAGGATTGCTTAATGCAATCACAGTCAAAGTTGTTGAACTCATGGAGGCAATGGGAGCAACGCAGATTCAAGGAAAGCTTGGTCCCTCGATTTGTGGGGTGTGTTATGAAGTCGGTGAAGATGTTTATAGCCAGGTTGTTGGGGCATATCCATTGACGCAATCACGCACTCAAGAAGGAAAATTTGCCTTGAATCTACCTGCTGGATTACTTGGCGTACTGACTGAACTCGGAATCCAAGGCGAATTAAGTAAAGAGTGCACTGCTGAGAGCCCTGAATATTTTTCGTATAGACGCGACGGCATTACAGGTAGACAAGCGGGTGTAATTTGGATCTAGATCCTCGCCACCTTGAAATTTCAAGCAATCTTGCAAAAATCCAGGGAAGAATCCGCATTGCCGCAAATAATGCGCAACGCTCCGAGGCAGAGATAGCGCTGATAGTGGTGACAAAGACTTATCCAGCAAGTGATGTAAAGATACTTTCTGGTTTGGGCATTGATAATTTTGGAGAAAACCGTAGTGCTGAAGGGGAAGAAAAAGCCAGGGATGTTCAAGGACTATGGCATTTTCAAGGACAAATTCAGAGTAACAAAATTAAACAAATCCTCACATGGGCGCATTTCATTCACTCACTCGATGATGCACGCCATATTTCATATATCAAAAAAGCGCTACCCGAAGGAAAGAAAATTTCGATTTTTCTACAGGTGGCACTTGATGGCCAATTACATCGAGGTGGAGTATCTGATGAAATGTTGCCATTACTGGCCGAGGAGGTCCTTTCCGCAGATGGCTTATCCCTAGAAGGGCTCATGGCTGTGGCTCCGTTAGGCCAAGATCCACATCGCGCCTTTTCTCAATTGGCCCGAATTCATAGTGTATTTAGCCAACAATTTCCCATGGCAAAAAAACTATCGGCTGGGATGAGTAATGATTTTGAAGTGGCCATCGAATACGGCGCGACACATGTGCGTGTAGGGAGCTCAATCCTGGGAGTTCGTACTGGCCCCCTGTAAAATTTCGACATGGCTAATGCACTGAGAAAAGTAGCGAACTATCTTGGACTCATGGAAGATCTTGAATTAGATTCTTCACAAGAAGTCGAACATCGTCCATCTGCAGCAAGAGTTCCCGATGTAAAGATTCGTACGCGCGAACCTCGCACATCGACACTCTCTGCAGCTCCTGCGATGGAATTCGATTTGCCAGTACTCGACCGCATCATTACCTTGCACCCACGTTTTTATAATGAAGCCCGCACTATCGGTGAGCATTACAGACTTGGAAATCCAGTCATTATGAATTTAACTGACATGGAAGAATCTGAGCGCAAGCGTTTAGTAGATTTTGCAAGTGGTTTAGTTTTTGGACATAACGGAACTATTGAAAGAGTCACTTCTAAAGTATTCCTACTTTCTCCTGCAAATATACGTGTCAGCAACGAAGACAAAACAGCCGCTGCTGAGGCAAGTTTTTTTAACCAAAGCTGAATCTATGCCCGGCGTTGGTGAGTTACTTGTAACAATTATGCGAATGTTTTTATTCGCACTATTTGGTAGATTGATACTGGATTACATTAGAATGTTCGCGCGTTCATGGCAACCACGCGGAGTCTTTCTCTTCCTTGCAGAGGCGATCTATTCCATTACCGATAAACCAACTGCTTTAGTTCGCAAGTTTGTTCCACCGCTTCGCTTAGGTTCGGTGAGTTTGGATCTTTCATTCCTAGTGCTATTTTTTGGAGTGCAGTTACTTATACCCCTTGCTGCGCGCCTGTAATTCTTCCTACCCTCCTGCAGAATGAGATAATTCTTAGATTTTAGAAATATGTGCGTTGAAGCCCAGCTCATTATCTCCATGAGGAATTTTCTCATCACGTCGCATTGAAATTGCAAGAACTTCAGTAGAAATCTCATTTGTCCCTGCAACAATTGCCTGCGCAATTTGCTCATGTGAATTCCATGTCACACTGATGCGATCACTAATCTCAAACCCATCAGTTTTTCTCTTCTCTTGAAGGAATCTCACTGCTTCCCGAATATTTCCTTTAGCAATCAAGGCTGGAGAGAGGGCTAGGTCAATGGCCACACTTTCGGCTTCGTGGCTTGCAACAGTCCAGCCGGTCTTTGGAACTTCGGTGATAATCAAATCATCGATATCGATATCCCACGACTGGGAACCTGAGGTAATCACACTAACTCTATTTGCGCGAAGAGTATGAACGAGTTGAGCTGGAGGAGCCGATGCAATTGCTTGGGCAATCTCTTGAACTTTTGCACCATATTTAGCACCAAGTGATTTGAAGTTGGCCTTAATGCTGATATCCACTAAATCGCCATCTGCTCCTGCAATGTCCTCAAGTTGCAAAACATTGAGCTCTTCAGCAATTTGTTCCTTCATTTCAGGAGGCAGTTGCGCCCAGCCAGATGCTGCAATCAATGCACGCTGGAGGGGCTGGCGAACTTTTACACCAGATTCTGCGCGTGCTGCTCGACCCAATTCAACTATTCGTCGCGTTTGTGCAACGTGTGCAGAAAGTGCCAGATCTATTGCGGAATTTTGTGCGATGGGAAAATCAGCTAGATGCACTGAAGCAGGCGCATGTGGCTCAACTGGGCAGATAAGTTCTTGCCATACATGTTCAGAAATAAAGGGAACCATGGGGGCTAGTAAAAGTGTGAGTGTTCGCAATGACTCGTGCAATGTGGCTAGTGCGCTGGGATCGCCATCCCAGAAGCGACGACGGGAGCGTCGCACATACCAATTAGATAAGTCATCGATAAATGTTGTCAGAGCTTTGCCCGCCCTTTGAGTGTCGAATTCATTCAGGGATTCATCCACTTCGCTTATGAGAACGTTGAGGTCGGAATTAATCCAACGGTCCATCAGAGGTCGTTCAGATAGTGGGGGAGCAGTCGAAATATCAAAATCAGCAGCTTTCGCATAAAGTGCTAAGAAGGAGACGGTATTCCAATAAGTGAGCAGTGTCTTTCGGACTACATCATTGATAACTTCATGACCGACTCGACGTGCAGCCCATGGCGATCCTGCTGCCAACATAAACCAACGAACGGCATCTGCTCCATGTTCGTCCATGAGAGCAATAGGCTCAATAGTGTTTCCCAAATGCTTGCTCATTTTTCGTCCATCTTTATCCAGGATGTGACCAAGACAAAGGACGTCTTTGTATGAGCTTTCATCAAAGACTAGTGTTCCAATTGTCATCAGCGTGTAAAACCATCCACGAGTCTGATCGATTGCTTCGCAAATAAAATCAGCAGGATATGCGGCTTTGAATTTTTCAACTGAACCCTGCTTATGAGGGTAGCCCCACTGCGCAAAAGGCATTGCGCCAGAGTCATACCAACAATCGATTACCTCATTAACGCGGAGCATTGCCGAGCCACATTGCGCACATGGCCATGAAATATCATCAACGAAAGGCCTATGTGGATCGAGATTGGAAAGCTCGGTACCTGCCAGTGTGCCTAGTTCCTTAAGCGACCCAACGCAAATATCGTGTTTATTTTCGCATCGCCATATGGGCAGTGGTGTTCCCCAGTAACGATTTCGAGAAAGAGCCCAATCAATATTATTTTTTAGCCAATCCCCGTAGCGTCCGGTTTTTATCGTTTCAGGATGCCAATTAGTCTTTTCATTTTCGCGAATGAGCTCATCTTTAATAGCAGTTGTTCGGATATACCACGATGGTTGTGCGTAATACATTAAGGGAGTGTGGCATCGCCAACAGTGAGGGTATTGATGCTCATATGGAAGATGTTTGTAGAGCGCACCACTTGCGCGCAGTTGCTTAACCAAAATCTTGTCTGCTTCTTTGAAAAATAACCCACCAATGAGATCAATCTCGGGTAAGAAAGTTCCGTCGGCACGGATTGGGTTAACAACTGGGAGTCCATAACTTCTACAGACTTGGAGATCATCGGCTCCAAAAGCTGGAGATTGGTGTACTAGCCCCGTACCGTCCTCGATTGTCACGTACTCTGCCAGCACAGCAAAGTACGCATCAGGGATGTCAACTAGCGTAAGAGCAGGCTTATACGTTGTGCGTTCAAATTCTCTACCTTGCATTTTCTTTAAAATCTTGACTTCACCTTTTAACACTCCGACAAGTGCCTCTGCAATGACCAAAACTTCGGTTCCATCCGGTGTCGTTTCTTCGACTACGAGATACCTTACTTTTGGGTTCAACGCAATTGCTGTATTGGAGACAAGAGTCCAGGGAGTTGTAGTCCATACAAGAAAACTCGCACCCAATTGAGCGAGCGGACCAGATGTGATCGGAAAACGAACATAGACCGATGGATCGGTAAGGCTTTCATAACCTTGTGCCAATTCGTGGTCGGAAAGACCTGTGCCACATCGGGGACAATATGGCGCAACGCGATGATCTTGAACGAGGAGTCCCTTATTCCAGATTTGTTGCAAACTCCACCAGACGCTTTCAACATATTCAGGTGACATCGTCCAATAGGCTTGATCGAAATCGACCCAAAACCCCATTCGATCGGTCATTGTTGTAAATGCGCCGACATGTCTTTGTACAGATTCTTTACACTTTTCATTAAATTGCGCTATACCAAATTTTTCGATGTCACCTTTTCCTGCAAATCCCAACTCTTTTTCAACTGCAATTTCTACTGGCAAGCCATGGCAATCCCATCCGGCTTTGCGCGAAACGTATTTGCCCTTCATCGTATGAAATCTTGGAAATACATCTTTAAATACACGAGCTTCAATATGGTGAGTTCCGGGCGCCCCATTTGCTGTCGGAGGGCCTTCATAAAATGTCCATGGTTTTGAACCGCTGCGGGCTTCAAGGGAGCGTTCGAAAATCGAGTGAGTGCGCCAGAAATCTAAAATGGAGCGCTCTATCGCGGGCAAATCCACTTGTGCCGGAAGGGCGCGGTAGTTGCTCATTAGCGAACTCTATTCCATCGTGGCGGGAGTGGCATTTCCCTCAATATCGGCATAGGGTGCGCGCCGTGGCTACGAAAAATAAGAAGAAACCAGCCTCCAAGAGCGCTGGGAAAAAGAGGCCGGTGAAGAAGGCCGGAAAGAAATCAACAGCGAGTAAACCTGCTAAAAAAATTGCTAAGAAGGCTCTCAAGAAAGCTGTTAAAAAAGTAGCTAAAAAGGTTGTTAAAAAAGTTGCTAAAAAAGTTGCTAAAAAACCTGTAAAGAAAGTAGCCGAGAAGAAATCTGCTAGCCGACCATTTCCAACAAAGGCAGCCCTTGCTCCGGTCTCAACACCTGCTGTTATAGAAGAGCGTCGCTTGGTTATGCCACCACCACCTCGTCCATCAAAGGCGCTGAAAAAGGGCGTACCGCTGAAGCCAATTAAAGTCGCTCCTAAACCTGTCGTTGTTTCAGTAAACGAAGCACCTTGGAGTTCGGCCGAACTTAAAATCATCCGAATTGATATCGCCAAAGATTTATCCCGCCTCAAATCTGAATTAGCTGAAGTCGAGCGCGAAATGGATGAGCTTATTCATGAGTCCGGTGAAGGCGCTGGCGACGACCAAGCAGATGCAGGAACTAAAACTTTCGAACGCGAACATGAGATGTCACTTGTTATTAATGCACGCGATATGGTCTTGCAAACTGAGCGCGCTCTCGAACGTATTGATCAGAAGAACTATGGGCAGTGTGAAGAATGTGGAAAGTCCATAGGCAAGGCGCGCCTGCAAGTTTTTCCTCGCGCGACCCTATGCATGATCTGCAAACAGAAGGAAGAACGGCGCTAATTTTGGGCGCCTCTCGGCCCATTCTCCGCAGAGTTGCAATCACTGCGTGGATTATCTGGCTACTTGATCTGTTGAGTAAAACTCTCGTCCTTTACTACTATGAAGGCAAGAGTTCAACAAAGATTCTAGGTACATTCTTGCAACTCAACCTCACCCGAAACTCTGGCGCGGCATTTAACTTCGCACCTGGCGGTACCGTTTTCCTTACATCTTTTGCTTTGATTGTTGTGGCTGTCATCATTTTTTTTATGGGGCGAGTGAAATCTCCTTGGTGGGCAGTAACTTTAGGGCTTGTCTTAGGCGGAACTCTTGGCAACCTCACTGATCGAATTTTTCGTGGTACCCCACTAAAAGGTGAAGTTATTGACTGGATCCAGCTACCAATGTGGCCGATATTTAATCTTGCAGACTCGGCTATTGTTATTGCTGCGGTGCTTGCAGTAGTTCTTTCTTTTAAGAATATTTCCCCTACCGCGCCACCCACCATGAAAGATGACGATAAAGAGAGCCATGATGGCGCGTGAATTAAGAACTTTAGTAGTGCCAGAAGGAGTAGAAGGAGAGCGCGTTGATAGTGCGCTTACTCGAGTCCTTGGTTTATCCAGAACTGCAGTAGTGCGCCTGCTAGAAAATGGCGAAATCCAAAGTGATGGAACACCCATGTCGAAATCAGATCGTGTTCTCGGTGGGCAATCTATTGAAATCTTGATGCCCGATACAACGATTCAAGAGGCAGTTCCAGCAACTCCTCTGGCTGGACTTTCAATTATTTATGATGACGATGCCATTGTTGTTATTGATAAACCAGTTGGATGTGCCGCCCACCCAAGTCCGGGATGGACGGGTCCGACAGTTATCGGAGCACTTTCGGCAGCAGGGTATTCAATCTCTACAAGTGGTGCACCCGAGCGCGCAGGAATAGTTCATCGCCTAGATGTTGGTACTTCAGGGCTCATGATTGTTGCTAAAACTGACCGCGCATACACGGTGCTTAAGGATGCCTTTCGAAATAGAGAAGTTGAAAAGGTCTACCATGCACTTGTTCAAGGCCATATGGATCCAGCGACTGGAACAATCGATGCACCCATCGATCGCCATCCAAAAGAAGATTATAGATTTGCCGTAGTAGCCGATGGAAAAATGAGCATCACTCACTATGAGGTCATTGAGTACTACCGAGGCGTATCTCTAGTGAAAGTAGAATTAGAAACAGGCCGAACTCATCAAATCCGCGTCCATTTCTCCGCACTTCGCCATCCCTTAGTAGGGGATATGACATATGGCGCCGATCCAACGCTGGCTTTGAGATTAGAGATTTCACGCCCTTGGTTGCATGCACTTGAGTTGCGATTCAAACATCCCATCACCGGTGACCTATTAGAGCTGCAAACACCTTACCCAGATGACTTAGTTCAGGCCTTGGCGTTGCTTAACTCCGCAGTACTCCCATAAGGACTAGTCTCACCAGCCGTGGCCTCTTTTGCGCATTTACATGTACATACCGAGTATTCGATGCTCGATGGTGCCGCGCGCGTTGGAGATTTAGTCGCCGAAGTTGCTAGGCAAGAAATGCCAGCAATTGCCATGACCGACCATGGAAATGTTTTTGGTGCTTTTGAATTCTATAAGCAAGCAAAAAAAGCCGGCGTTAAACCAATCATTGGCATCGAAGCCTATGTCGCACCAGAATCTCGATTTGATAAGCACAGAGTTAAATGGGCGCAGGGCGGAGATGA
Organism: Streptomyces griseus; assembly: GCA_945884695.1. Classification (GTDB taxonomy): domain Bacteria; phylum Actinomycetota; class Actinomycetes; order Nanopelagicales; family Nanopelagicaceae; genus QYPT01. Next base: position 31,034 of record CAMCYO010000004.1, on the reverse strand, counting down.
TGATGTTTCCGGAGGTGGTGCATATACACATATGACGCTGCTTGCAGAAAATAATGAAGGATTAGCCAACCTCTTCAGGCTTTCATCTTTGGCCTCCCTTGAGGGCTATTACTACAAACCTCGGATGGATCGCGAACTTTTAGCAAAGTACGGTAAAGGAATAATTGCAACAACAGGTTGCCCCGGTGGCGAAGTGCAAACTCGATTACGCATGGGATCTTATAAAGAAGCGGTGCGCGCGGCCAGTGAGTTGAGAGATATTTTCGGTCCAGAGAATTTCTACTTAGAAATTATGGATCATGGGATTGAGATAGAGAACCGGGTAAAAGCTGATTTGCTGAAATTGGGCAAAGAGCTCAGCCTTCCACTATTAGCAACAAATGATTTGCACTACACATACTTAGAAGATGCTGCTGCCCATGAAGTTCTTCTTTGCGTTCAGTCTGGTTCTATTTTGGCCGACCCAAAGAGATTCAAATTCGATAACAATCAGTTTTATCTCAAATCTGCTGCAGAAATGCGTGAACTCTTTAAGGAGATTCCAGAGAGCTGTGACAACACATTGCTTGTGGCCGAACGTTGCAATGTGACTCTGCGAGAAGGAGAGAACTTACTTCCTAAGTTTTCTGTTCCTCAATCAGAGACTGAAGACAGTTGGTTGCGGAAAGAATCACAAAGAGGGCTATCAGAGCGAATTTCAGGTGCAATTCCTTTGCTATATCAGGAACGTTTAACCTACGAGCTTGATGTGATGATTAAAATGGGATTTCCTGGATATTTCCTCGTAGTTGCAGATTTAGTAAGTCATGCAAAACGTCAGGGCATTCGAGTTGGACCTGGTCGAGGTTCTGCGGCTGGTTCGCTCGTCTCATACGCCTTAGGTATTACGGCGCTAGATCCGATTGAACACGGACTTCTCTTTGAACGTTTCCTCAATCCAGAACGTATTTCCATGCCTGATATCGATCTGGATTTTGATGAGCGTCGTCGCTCCGAAATGATTCGCTATGCAACAGAGAAATATGGTGAAGATCGCGTTGCCCAAATTATTACCTACGGAACAATCAAATCTAAGCAATCAATTAAGGATTCAACGCGAGTACTTGGATATCCATATGCCATTGGTGAGAAATTAACTAAAGCGCTACCACCTGCAATTATGGGCAAAGATATTTCCTTATCTGGAATATTCGATCCCAAGGATGAACGTTATGACGAGGCAAGTGAGTTTAGAACGCTCTATGAGACCGATCCAGATTCCAAAAAAGTTGTAGATACTGCGCGGGGATTAGAAGGATTAAAACGACAGTGGGGCGTACATGCTGCAGGTGTGATTCTTTCAAAAGAACCCTTGCTTGATGTAATTCCGATTCATCGCCGAGAAGCCGATGGAGCAATCATCACTCAATTTGATATGGGCGCTTGCGAAGCAATAGGTCTGTTGAAGATGGATTTCCTTGGGCTTCGAAATTTATCCGTACTTGATGATTGCCTCCTCAATATCAAAGCCAATCTTAATCAAGAGGTAGTCCTGGAAACTCTCACCCTAGATAATCCAAAAACATTTGCACTTCTTGGCCGTGGAGATACCTTGGGTGTATTCCAGCTCGATGGTGGACCAATGCGTGCACTCCTTCGCTCAATGGCACCTGACTCATTTGCAGATATTTCTGCAGTTATCGCTCTTTATCGCCCAGGACCAATGGGTGAAAATGCACATAACAACTATGCCGATCGCAAGAACAACCGCAAGCCAGTTGTTGCAATTCATCCAGAGTTATCAGTGCCACTTGAAGATATTTTGGGCGACACCTACGGCCTCATCGTTTATCAAGAACAGGTTATGGCGATTGCACAAAAAGTTGCTGGGTTTTCACTTGGGCGCGCTGATTTATTGAGAAAAGCTATGGGAAAGAAAGACCGCGAAATTCTTGATAAAGAGTATGTGCATTTCGAAGCGGGTATGAAGCAGAACGGATTTAGCGTCGGAGCAATTGCCGAACTCTGGAAAACTCTTATTCCATTCTCGGATTACGCTTTTAACAGAGCCCATAGCGCTGGATATGGTGTCGTGTCTTATTGGACTGCCTACCTCAAAGCAAATTTCCCAACTGAATATATGGCTGCACTCCTTACAAGTGTGCGAGATGATAAAGATAAATCAGCGCTCTATTTAAGCGAGTGTCGGCGGATGGGAATTCGCGTTTTGCCACCTGATGTTAATGAGTCCGATGCTGAGTACACGCCACGGGGGAACGATATTCGTTTTGGTTTAGCGGCAATTCGAAATGTCGGTGAAGGTGTTGTCGCATCTATCAAGAAATCTCGATTTGAGAAAGGTAACTTCACTTCGTTTGGAGATTTTCTAGCAAAAGTGGATGTGCAAGTATGCAGTAAGAAAACTATTGAATCTCTCATCAAAGCTGGCGCTTTCGATTCATTCGAAGTTTCCCGAAAGGGTTTGATGGCAGTTCATCTTGAAGCCCTTGATTCGATTATTGAGACAAAGAGGGCCGAGGCGGTAGGCCAGTTTGATCTCTTTGGAGGAGAGGAGATCACATCAGGCTCCGGTTTGGATATAGAGATTCCACCAGGGGAGTGGGAGAAAGCTCTTTTACTTAGTTACGAAAGAGAGATGCTCGGACTTTACGTTTCTGATCATCCACTCCTTGGTGTCGAACATGTATTGCGATCTGCAACGGATATGACCATTAGTGAGTTGGTAGACGATGAGTCCTTAAGTGAAAAAATCGTAACCATCGGAGGGCTCATAACTTCCATACAAAGAAAAGTAACTAGACAGGGCGCTTCTTGGGCAATTGTGACTGTTGAAGATTTAGAGGGATCATTGGAAGTTCTCTTCTTTTCAAATACTTATGTACAACATGCTTTATCCCTAACAGAGGACCGAGTTGTGGTAATCCGAGGTCGAGCAGATAAACGTGAAGATAAATTGCGCTTTACAGCCCTTGAAATGACTTTTCCTGATATTTCTAAAGGTCCCATAGGTCCATTAATCGTGACGATACCAATTTCGCAGTGCACTCCACCCATAGTTGACCGATTGAAGGAAATTTTAAGAACGCACCCTGGGCAACGTGAGGTTCATTTAGCAATTGATGATATGGGCAAAACCACCTTAATGAAACTCGAGCCTCGAGTTACCGCATCTCCAAGTTTGAGCGCAGACCTCAAATCTATCCTTGGAGCTGGCTGTCTCGCCTAATTAATTCCTTCCGACATATAAATTCCATCCCTTCTTCTCTGGGACAACCTCTAGACTTTGAACTCCTGAACCTTCGATAGATATGGATAATTGGCGATGATTCGTACCGTTGATTTTCGCGGTAGATCTCTGACCAAATCACAATATCGAGTTGAACTTCCTCGAGCTCAAATGGATGTAGCAAGTGCGATGCTCAAAATTGAACCAATCCTTGAGCGGGTGAAGAATGGAACCGAAGAAGATCTCATCGATCTGGCGCAAGAATTTGATGGAGTAAAACCACCTTCTATTAAGGTCTCGCAAGTTGATATCGATCAAGGGCTAGCAAGTTTGCAGCCTGAAATTCGTAGCGCCCTAGAGCGCTCTATTGAAAGAATTACTCTGGTTCATAATGAGCAAACCCGTGCTTTGAAAATAACAAAAGTTGTTGAGGGAGCAACGGTCACTGAAAAGTGGATTCCGGTAGATCGAGTTGGAATCTACGTTCCTGGAGGTCAAGCGGTTTACCCAAGTAGCGTGATGATGAATGTCATTCCTGCTCAAATTGCGAAAGTTCCGAGCATTGCAATTGCTTCACCACCGCAGGCAGAATTTAATGGCCTTCCTCATCCCACAATTTTAGCCACCTGTGCGCTTCTTGGCATCACCGAGGTATATGCAATTGGTGGAGCACAAGCGATTGCACTATTTGCCTTCGGAATGGAAGGCGTCTGCGAGAAAGTGGATATGGTCACTGGTCCTGGAAATATTTATGTTGCTGCCGCTAAGCGTGCTCTACGTGGCATCATCGGGATCGATTCAGAAGCAGGGCCAACTGAAATTGCAATTTTAGCTGACAATTCAGCTCGTGCAATTGAAGTTGCCGCAGACTTAATTAGCCAAGCAGAACACGACACTATTGCTGCAGCTGTACTTGTTACCGACAGCACTGATTTAGCAAATAAAGTTCGTGAGCAATTGGCTAAGCGCGTTGCTCTTACAAAGCACAGCCAAAGAATCACCACTGCGTTATCGGGAATTCAATCTGCCATCGTTTTGGTTGATTCAATCTCACAAGGAATTGATGTAGTCAATGCCTATGGTGCTGAACACCTAGAAATTCAGACTAAATTTTCTGCAGACGATGCAGAGTTAATTCGAAATGCCGGTGCAGTATTTATTGGGCGCTTCTCGCCAGTTTCCTTGGGTGATTATTCTGCTGGCTCTAATCACGTTTTACCCACCGGTGGATGCGCATGTCACTCAAGTGGATTAAGCGTTCAAACATTCTTAAAAGGAGTTCACCAGATTCAATACGATGAGAAATCCTTTAACGACATAGCCGCAACGGTGATAACTCTTGCAAATGCCGAGGATTTGCCTGCTCATGGCCAAGCGATGTCTGCGCGCGGGGAAATTCTTTGATGAGACCAAAATGGCCAGCATGGTTGCCGTTGCGAGAAGATTTGCAGGAACTTACCCCATACGGCGCACCCCAACTTGAAAGTATTGCCCAACTCAATACTAATGAAAATCCGTTCCCTCCATCCAAAGCACTTGTTGATGCAATTGCGGCAAAGGCTAGCGATGTTGCAAAAACCCTCAATAGATATCCAGATCGCGATGCGATTGAGCTGAGGAAAATGCTTGCAATTTTTATCAATGAGAGAGAAGGCACTGCATTCAGTGGTGAAAATATTTGGCCTGCAAATGGGAGTAATGAAGTAATCCAATCTCTCTTTTTAGCTTTCGGTGGCAGAACTGCACTGGGATTTGTACCTTCTTATTCAATGCACCCACTCATCGCTCAAAATACTTCCACAACTTGGGTCAAGGCGGATCGAGAAAATGACTTCAGCATTAATGTGCCATTAGCCTGCGAACAGATTCGGTCCACCAAACCAGAGATGGTTTTTCTTACGACTCCGAACAACCCCACCGGAACAAGCATTTCAATTGCAGATATCACGAAAATTGCGCAGACCGTGGCAGATGTTGGCGCTCTTTTAGTTATCGACGAGGCATATGCAGAATTTTCACAAGAACCTTCAGCAACAACATTGATTAGCAATAACCCCCACGTAGTAGTTGTTCGGACAATGAGTAAGGCTTTCGCATTTGCAGGAGCGCGCGTTGGTTATTTGGTAGCAAGCCCAGTAGCCGTGGATGCAATGAAGATTGTGAGGTTGCCTTACCACTTGAGCGCAATGACGCAAGCAATCGCAATTGTCGCCCTAGAGCACCGAGTCGAGTTGTTGCGCAGTGTTGATGCACTCATTTCTTCCCGTAATCGAATTGCTGAAGAACTTGCCCATTTGGGGCTTCCCGTCCTGCCAAGTAGCGCGAATTTCCTCCTCTTTGGCGTAAATTCTCCAACTAAGGTTTGGCAATCATTGCTAGATCAAGGTGTCTTGATTCGAGATGTGGGATTATCAGGTTATCTACGAGTCACTATCGGCAATGAAGCCGAAAATTCACTGTTCATTTCCGCGTTACAGAAAACACTGAGAGGCCAAGCATGAGAACAGCACGAGTTGAACGAAAGACTAAAGAGTCTCACGTGATTGTCGAACTTAATCTCGACGGGGATGGCACGATCGATGTGTCAACAGGGGTTCCATTTTTCGATCATATGCTTGGTCAATTAGGTAAGCATTCAGGCTTCAACTTGATGGTAAAAACCACAGGAGATGTAGAAGTTGATTCACATCACAGCGTCGAAGATACGGCGCTGGCTTTTGGGCAAGCGCTAAAGGAAGCACTGGGAGACAAAGTGGGTATTCGCAGATTTGGCGATGCGATGGTGCCACTTGATGAAGTCTTAGTTCAAGCCGCTGTTGATTTATCTGGACGGCCATATCTTGTCCACCGCCAACCTGAAATCGTTGAATTGATTGGGACTTTTGATACAACTTTAGGAAAACATATTTGGGAATCCATAGTGGCTGAAGCCCACATTGCATTGCATGTGCGAGTTCTCGAAGGCCGCAACGCACATCACGTGTTAGAAGCTCAATTCAAAGCGGTAGCACGCGCACTTCGCGACGCCGTTTCACTTGATGGAAGAGTTGCAGGGATTCCTTCAACAAAAGGCGCTCTTTGATCGCAATTCTCGATTACGGTTCTGGCAATCTGCGTTCAGCCCAACGAGCATTTGCGCACACTGGTTTGGATGTACAGGTTACGTCGGATCCACGAACATGCATTGAAGCCCAAGGTCTCGTTGTACCAGGAGTAGGTGCATTTCAAAGTTGCATGACCGGGCTTGAAGTTGCACATGGAGATGAAATCATAAGGGAGAGAATTTCTGCATCTCGTCCAGTTCTGGGGATTTGCGTTGGAATGCAAATACTTTTTTCTCAAGGCCTTGAGCCATCTCGGTCTCAGAAAGAAAGTGTTCGTGGGCTCGCATATTGGGATGCACAAGTGAGCAAGATTGATGCGCCAGTATTGCCACATATGGGTTGGAACAACGTTGAATCTGATCCGAACTCGGCTCTTTTTCGTGGCTTGGAGGGTGAAACATTTTATTTTGTACATTCATATGCAGCTAAAGAAAGCGTTGGTTTAATGCAGGCATGGACAACCTATGGCGATACTTTTCTTTCCGCGGTCGAAGACGGCCCACTCAGTGCTACTCAATTTCATCCTGAAAAATCCGGCAAAGCTGGCCTTGCATTTATTAGGAATTGGTTAGCCACGCTATGAGGCGCAATGCACTTGAATTGCTACCAGCAGTAGATGTTAAAGATGGCAAAGCGGTGCGTTTAGTGCAAGGAGAACTTGCCCGCGAAACAATTTATGGTGATCCATTAGAAGTTGCTCTCGAGTTTCAAAGTGCAGGAGCGCAGTGGATTCACTTAGTTGATTTAGATGCAGCCTTTGGCCGTGGCGATAATTCGCAGTTGCTGGCCGACGTTGTTGGCGCGCTAGATATCAAAATCGAACTCAGTGGCGGTATCAGAGATTCCCAAACGCTAGATCGGGCCCTTGCTACGGGTTGTCATCGAATCAATTTAGGCACTGCTGCCTTAGAAAATCCAGAGTGGACATCTTCAATGATCGCAAAGTATGGGGATCGAATTGCTGTGGGCTTGGATGTGAGAGGCCGAACTCTAGCTGCGCGCGGCTGGACTTCAGAAGGGGGCGATCTCTATGAAACGCTAGAACGATTAGACCGTGACGGGTGTGCACGATATGTCGTCACTGATGTTGCAAGAGATGGAACTCTCACAGGTCCAAATGTGGAATTGCTCAAGGCGGTATGTGATGCAACTTCTAAACCTGTAGTGGCGAGTGGTGGAATTTCCTCTCTTGCAGATCTCGAATCTCTAATGGCAATTGTTGGTATCGAAGGCGCAATAGTAGGTAAAGCACTTTATGCGGGTGCATTCACATTAGAAGAAGCCTTGTTGGTTACATCTAAATGACACTCAGAGTTCGCGTTATCCCATGTCTTGATGTAACTGATGGTCGAGTCGTTAAGGGAATAAATTTTAAGGATCTCAAAGATGCCGGTGATCCTGTGGAAATGGCCAAACTCTATGACTTAGAGGGCGCAGATGAGATCACCTTTCTAGATATATCAGCAAGTAGCGCAGGTAGAGAAACTACCTTGGAGGTTGTTCGCAAAACGGCAGAACAAGTATTCATTCCGCTAACTGTTGGCGGTGGAATTCGTTCAGTTGCCGATGTTGACAGGCTCTTACGCGCAGGGGCCGATAAAATTTCAATAAATACTGCAGCATTGGCTCGCCCAGAATTGATTGCAGAAATCGCAGATAAATTCGGCTCGCAAGTATTAGTGCTTTCAGTTGATGCTCGAAGAGCACGTACCAATTCTGGATTTGAAGTAACAACTCATGGTGGACGAGAAAGTGCAAATATAGATGCGTTGGAATGGGTAGAGAAAGCATGTCAACTTGGCGTAGGAGAAATTTTGCTCAACTCGATGGATGCCGATGGAACGAGAGCTGGTTATGACATTGGCATGATTAACTCAGTAAGAGCGATAACTACTGTGCCATTAATAGCAAGTGGGGGAGCAGGGTCGCTCTCTGATTTTGCAGGGGCCCTTGATGCTGGAGCCGATGCTCTCTTGGCTGCGAGTGTTTTTCATTTTGGAGTTCATAGAATTGGCGATGTTAAGCGCTATTTGGCGAAAGAGGGATATTCCATGCGCGAGGAGAGTAATCAATAGGGCAGAATATCCCTATGGATCAGCGAGAACTCTCTGAAGCCGTTCGTATCCTTTTGAAAGAACCCGATTCACTGATACCAGCAATTGCGCAAGATCATCTCAGCGGAAAAGTTCTTATGCTGGCCTGGATGAATCAAGAATCTTTGGCAATCACTCTTCAAACCAAGAAAGCTACTTACTGGAGTCGAAGTCGCAATGAACTCTGGGTTAAAGGATCGACTTCAGGACACTTTCAATTGATAAAAGAACTCTGGTTAGATTGCGATGGTGACGCGCTAGTTCTTAGTGTTGAACAAATTGGCTCTGCCTGTCATACCGGTAAGGACTCCTGTTTTCATCAAAACTTACTTGAGCTATCGCAATGAAATTAGAGGCATTTCGAGAATTCGCAAAGAGCTTTAACGTTATTCCGGTATCTCGCACACTTTTGGCAGATAGCGAAACGCCACTTGGCGTGTATCGCAAATTATCCAAAAATGCTCCAGGTACTTTCTTATTGGAATCGGCAGAACACGGGGGAGTTTGGTCTCGGTACTCTTTCGTAGGTGTTCATTGCGAAGCCACACTGAGTGAAAAAGATGGTTTAGCAATTTGGGAGGGAACGATTCCTGCGGGTGCGCCGATTAATATTCCCGTTCTTGATGCGCTACGTGTATGTGCAGAGCATCTCAAATCTCCGCGAATTCCTGGCCTGCCTCCGCTAACTGGCGGGCTCGTTGGTTATATGGGGTACGACTGCGTCCGCGCACTTGAAAAACTTCCGAACTTAGCAAAGAAGGACTTACAGATTCCAGATCTTGCTTTCATGTTAACTACAGATTTAGCAGTTCTTGACCACAGTAATGGCACTGTCACGTTAATTGCGAACGCAATTAATTGGGATGGAAGTAATGAACGTGTTGATTTAGCCTGGGAGTCTGCTCAAAAACGATTGGATCAAATGGAATCTGACTTACTTCACACCGATAAAGGTGAGGTGTCGCAGATCGCTCCTAAAACGGAGCCAATTTTTATGAGAAACATTACATCAGCGCAGTACTGTGAAAATGTCAAGAATGTGAAATCCGAAATCACAGCGGGCGAAGCTTTTCAAGTAGTTCTATCGCAACGCTTTTCAATGGATTGCACGGCCGATGCTCTTGAGGTTTACAGAATGCTACGAGTGCAGAACCCAAGCCCCTATATGTATCTGCTTCGCTTGCGCGATGGCCTTGATGTTGTTGGATCTAGTCCCGAGGCTCTCGTTAAAGTAACTGATCGTGAAGTTCTTATTCATCCAATTGCCGGAACGAGAAGGCGCTCTGATTCACCCGAAGAAGACATTGCTCTAGGAAAAGAACTACTCGCAGACCCAAAAGAGCGCGCAGAGCATCTCATGCTTGTTGATCTAGGCCGAAATGACATTGGCCGCGTATGTGCACCGGGCACCGTAGAAGTTGTGGACTTTATGCATATAGAAAGGTATTCACACGTAATGCATATTGTTTCTACCGTAACTGGCAAACTCAGCGATCAGAGTTCTCCTGTGGACGCACTCTTTAGCGTATTTCCAGCAGGCACACTATCTGGAGCGCCTAAACCTAGAGCAATGGAAATTATAGAAACTCTGGAAACAACTCGCCGTGGGATTTATGGCGGAGCTATTGGCTATATAGATTTCACCGGCAACATCGATACTTGTATTGCAATTCGCACTGCGGTAATTCATCAGGGCAGAGCATATGTTCAAGCAGGTGCTGGAATTGTTGCGGATTCAAATCCTGAATCTGAAGATCAAGAATGTATTAACAAAGCTGCTGGCGTTCTCAGCGCAATAACTTCAGCAAATGCGTTACGGAAATTGTGATGCAGAAATCCCTCTTTCTCATAATCGGTCTCGTTGTACTGAGTGCTGTAATGATTAGGGTGATCACGAAGTTGCCCGCTAGGTACGAACGCAAACCAAAAACGCTAAGTACGTGGAGCGCTTTAGATCATGGGATAGATCCAACAGATCGAGAAGTATTGTGAGCGTCTTAGACGAAATTATTGTCGGCGTCAGGCAAGACCTTGCCGCTCGGCGAGGGCCCATGAATCACATTCTTGAGGCCGTTGCAAAAGCTGGTCCAGCCAAAGATTCACTCTCGGCTCTTAGAGGTGAACAGATGCATGTGATTGCCGAGGTAAAACGATCATCACCAAGTAAAGGCAATCTGGCAAAGATTTCTGATCCAGCACAGTTGGCGTTGTCCTATGAATTAGCGGGAGCAAGTGCAGTGAGCGTGCTAACCGAATCACGTCGATTTGGTGGCTCTTTGGATGATTTAGACCTTGTTCGTTCTGCGGTGAGCATTCCCGTTCTTCGTAAAGATTTTATGGTCGACGAATATCAGTTTTACGAAGCTCGTGCTCATGGAGCAGATATCGTGCTCCTTATTGTTGCAGCGCTTTCAAGTAGTCAGTTGCGTGATTTTGCAGACTTAACAAGAACTCTTGGTATGCAAGCCCTCGTTGAGGTACACACCGAGGACGAACTTATTCGCGCTCTTGAAATTGAGCCATCAATCGTTGGCGTGAATTCACGTAATCTAAAAACTCTAGAAGTTGACTCTCACGTATTTAGCGAACTTATCCCACAGATTCCTGAAAGCATTATTCGAGTGGCCGAATCAGGAATCAGCACCGCGCAAGATGTCGGATTTGCAAAGAATTGTGGCGCTAATGCAGTTTTGGTTGGTGAAGCGCTTGTAAAAGGTAGTGATGTGACTCTCACAATGCGTACTTTGTTGGGCCAAGGATAGAATGAACCATTATGGCTAACGCAGATATTCTCGGTCATTTTGGACCCTATGGAGGACGCTTCGTACCGGAGGCGCTCATAGGTGCGTTAGATGAATTGGAAAAATCACATAACTACGCAATTAATGATTCAGTTTTCCAAGCAGAACTAGCTCGTTTACATTTAACATATAGCGGTCGTCCTAGCATCATTACTGAAGCAAAAAGATTTTCAGAATATGCCGGAGGGGCACGAATACTTCTCAAACGCGAGGATTTGAATCACACCGGTAGTCATAAAATTAACAACGTTTTAGGTCAGGCGCTATTAACAAAGGCAATGGGAAAAAAGAGAATTATTGCCGAAACTGGTGCGGGTCAGCATGGCGTTGCGTCGGCTACCGCAGCAGCGTTATTTGGTTTTGAATGTGTTGTCTACATGGGCGAGGAAGATACTCGGCGCCAGGCACTTAATGTTGCTCGAATGAAATTGCTCGGAGCCGAAGTAGTTCCGGTGACTGCAGGATCGCGAACGCTTAAAGATGCAATCAACGAAGCGATGCGCGATTGGGTTACAAATGTAGAAACAACGCATTACTTGCTGGGTACCGTTGCCGGACCCCATCCATTTCCAACAATGGTTCGGGATTTTCAAAAAATTATTGGTCAAGAAGCTCGAGAGCAAGTTCTTTCCTTAACAGGACGCTTACCGGATGCAGTACTTGCATGTGTAGGTGGTGGATCCAACGCCATCGGAATCTTCCATGCTTTCATTTCTGATACTGGTGTTCAACTGATTGGATTCGAAGCAGGCGGAGACGGAATTGAAACTGGTCGTCATGCGGCAACAATTACTGGTGGATCACCTGGAGTTTTGCACGGTACTCGCTCCTATGTATTACAAGATGCAAATGGACAAACCGTTGAGTCTCACTCCATCTCGGCCGGACTTGATTATCCAGGCGTTGGTCCTGAGCATGCTTATCTGCATGACATCGGAAGGGCTCAATATCGAGCGATTAATGATGAGCAAGCAATGCATGCATTTAGCCTGATGTGCAAGTCCGAAGGAATAATTCCTGCGATTGAAACGGCGCATGCTTTGGCAGGTGCAATGGAGATTGGAAAAGAACTCGGGCCTGATGCGATTTTGCTCATTAACTTTTCAGGACGCGGAGATAAAGACGTTCAAACCGCTGCAGATTATTTCGGAATACCTCTTTAATGCCTACCTCACTCGAAGAAGTCTTAGCTAGAACCAAGAATGAGAATCGTTCTGCGCTGATTGCCTATATTCCTGCCGGCTTTCCATCATATGAAGGTTGTAAAAAGGTCATCACCGTATTCCAGGAAGCAGGCGTTGATGCTGTGGAGATTGGTTTTCCTTACAGCGATCCAGTGATGGATGGTCCAACAATTCAAGAAGCAGCAAGCATTTCATTGCGCGGGCGAACAGGGGCTGCTCAGGTTTTTTCGACTGTAAGTCATGCCCATGGAGTAGGACTTGCAACGCTGGTGATGACTTATTGGAACCCTATTGAGAAGTATGGTGTTGATGCATTTGCAAAAGAGATTGTAAATAATGGTGGGTCTGGAGTAATTACGCCTGACTTGACGATTGAAGAATCAGCTCCCTGGCAGAGTGCAGTTGTCGATGCTGGAATTAATTCAATTTATGTTGTTGCACCTAGCACTACTCAAGAAAGATTAGCCAGAGTCACTTCGCATTGTTCTGGCTTTGTTTATGCAGCCTCGCTTATGGGCGTAACTGGCACGCGTACCTCTGTTTCATCTGGAGCGCAAGAATTAGTGTCGCGCATTCGCAAGGAGACGACATTGCCAGTGTGCGTAGGTTTAGGGGTTTCTACTCGTGAGCAAGCTAAAAGTGTTGCTACCTATGCTGACGGAGTGATTGTTGGGTCAGCTTTTATTAAGATCCTGCTTGAGGCAAAGAGTGAGGAACAAGGACTAGAAAGTGTTAGATCACTCGCGAAAGAACTTGCATTAGGAGTAAGGGAGGCACGATGAAAAAGTTGAGTCCGTGGCTTAGTTTGGTATTCAGGTTAATTCTCGGTGGAGTACTTTTTTATGCCGGCTATCTCAAAGCCTTTAACCCAAGTAAAGCAAAGATGGCTGTTCGCGCATATGAAGCTTTGCCAATTCCAGTAGCAAATATTTTAGGAGTTGCATTGCCGTGGATAGAGATTGGTGCTGGGTTACTCCTCATACTAGGTGTTGCCGTTCGACAGACGGCAATTTTTTCTGGCGCACTCATGTTGGTCTTTATCGTTGCAATCGCCCAAGCTTGGGCGCGTGGGCTCTCCATTGATTGCGGGTGTTTTGGAGGCGGAGGCCAAGTCGATGCCAAAGATACGAAGTATGTTGAAGAAATTGCTAGAGATTTTGCTTTAACCCTCATGAGTTTCTATTTATTTCGCTACCCTACGAGTCGGTTCGCACTGGACAGAGAGAAGGAAAAACATGGCTAAGCAATCAGGCGGAGATAAGGTCACCCGTTACATTGTCATTGGAATGGTTGTATTTATCGTGGCAATTGGAGTGATATTTTCATTTGTCAGTAGTTCCAGCAAAGCTGCCCCATATCCAGCGATAGTTTCAAAAAGCGATGGTTATGGAGTTGTTTTCAATGGCGATCTCAAAGGCGTGCCATCCATAGATATCTGGGAAGATTTTCAATGTCCTATTTGCGCTAGGTTTGAACAGAGTAATGGCGTATATATTCAAAAGCTCATTACCGAGAAGAAAGCAAAGGTGGTTTTCCACCTTCTTTCATTCATAGGACCAGAATCGATTCTTGCAGCTAACGCTGCTGCTTGCTCTGCAGATGAGGGAAAATTCCTACAATTCCATGCAAATCTATACGCAAATCAATCTCCAACAGAGAACTCTGGTAGATGGGCATCCGAGGGGCTTTTAGCTTCTGGTGAGCAAGTTGGATTAACTTCTAGTGCCTTTAAGAAGTGTGTTACTGATGGTACCTATGGACAGTGGGTAAAGAATGTTGCAGACGATGGCGCTTCCAATAACATCAACTCCACACCGACGGTCTTCAAAGATGGAAAAGAGCTCAATCGCGATACTGAATACTTTGATCCTGTTGCATTTGCAAAAGCGATAGAAGGATAAGCAGACTCTGATGTTGAGATTTATTCCCACTCCAAGTTCGTCCTCAATGAGTATCGGGCCGCTACAGATTCATTGGTATGCACTCTGTCTAATTGCAGGAATTGCACTTGCTATCTGGTTGGGTGATAAGCGATATCGCGCGATGGGTGGTGGTAAGAGCATTGTTGCCGATGTAGCCATTGTTGCCGTTCCCTCGGGGATAATCGGAGGACGTATTTATCACGTCATCACCTCGCCAGGTGACTATTTTGGAGCAGATGGAGATTTTTCAAGGGTATTCAAAATCTGGGAAGGCGGGCTGGGAATTTGGGGAGCAATTCCCTTAGGGACTTTAGCTGCGTGGATTTACTACCGCAATATCGTTAAAAGTGATCGTGAGGGAGTTCTTACATTTTCTCAATTTGCAGATGCCCTAGCTCCCGGAGTACTTTTTGCGCAAGCAGTTGGACGCTTCGGTAATTGGTTTAATGGAGAACTTTTCGGCAAGCCAACTACCTTGCCTTGGGGATTAGAAATTCCACCTTATAACAGACCATACTTATACGGAAACTTTGAAACTTTTCATCCTACATTCCTTTATGAAGCGCTTTGGTGTGTTCTTATCGCAGTAATAATTATGAAGAGAGAGAAATTATTTAAGCCTGGCCAAGCATTCCTGTTTTACATAGTGGGCTACTGTTTCGGACGCTTCTTTATCGAAACACTTCGCATCGATTATGCCAGCCATATTTTTGGGTTGCGAGTTAATGTGTGGATCAGCGCACTCGTCTTCATCGCCTCCCTCTGGGCTTTTGTAAATCTAGGTCGACGAGAAACACAAGCCCGCCTTACTGAATCCGAAAGTGCCTAGCCATGTCACTTGAAGAGGTTTACCAAAGAAACTTGCATCATAGAACTCACAGAGCCGGCTGGCTTCGAGCCGCGGTACTCGGAGCCAATGATGGGTTGGTTTCAACTGCATCGCTCATGATCGGAGTATCTGCAGCCAATGCGGATAGTTTTTTGATAACGGCTGGAAGCGCGGGAATTGTTGCAGGCGCTATGTCTATGGCTGTTGGTGAGTATGTTTCGGTGAGATCACAAAATGATATTGAGGAATCAGACAAAATTTTAGAGATGGAACATTTAGCCCTGGACCCAGAAGGTGAACTTTTGGAACTTGAACAAATCTATATCAGTCGTGGGCTTTCAAAGGAACTCGCACACCAAGTTGCCGTGGCTATGCATGATAAGGATCCGTTAGCTGCGCATTTAAGAGATGAACTTGGTCAACATCCCCATACAAAGGCTCGACCAATGCAAGCAGCACTTGCTTCTGCTGCGAGCTTTACCCTCGGTGGGCTCATTCCATTTCTCGGAGCATTTGCATCAACACCTGGAGCAAAAGCGTGGAGCATCGTCATATTTACTTTCATTGGATTATTAGGAACTGGAATTGTTAGTGCGCGAACTGCAGGCTCACGAGTTTTACGCACAACGATTCGTGTACTCATAGGTGGAGCTCTGGGTATGGCAATCACCGCCGGAATCGGAAGTTTGGTTCATTTAAGCGGTATCTAGAGAGCCAATACCTACTATGTATAATCTTTGGTAGAGTTCGCACAGTAAGTTTTTAGGGCCAAAGTTGTCCCTCCTCAATTAGGACAACTGGAGCACCTTCGTGGCATCGAACTATCCTCAGAAACAGGGTCTTTACGATCCTGCTTTTGAGCACGATGCATGCGGAGTTGCCATGGTAGCAACGCTCAACAAAATTCCTACACATGAAATTATCGCTACAGCGCTGATTGCGCTTAGAAACCTCGAACACCGCGGAGCATCTGGCGCAGAACCTGATAGCGGTGATGGTGCAGGAATTCTCATCCGCATCCCTGACGAATTCCTACGAGCAGTTGCTGGCTTTAAACTTCCTCCAGCTGGTGAGTACGCATGCGGTATTGCATTTATTGAACAAGGCGCGGAGATAAAAACCGCAATTGAAAAGTTGGCAGATGAAGAAGGTCTGAAAGTTTTGGGATGGCGTACCTTGCCAATTAATTCCGCCTCACTTGGGAAAACTGCACTTTCAGTTATGCCTAACTTTGAACAGATATTTCTTTCAGGTAAGAAGAATGAAGTGGGAATACATCTAGATCGAATGACGTTCTGTCTGCGCAAGCGCGCCGAGCATAGCCTTGAGGTTTATTTTCCTTCCCTGTCTTCTCAAACAATTGTTTATAAGGGAATGCTTACAACGGGTCAGTTAGAGGAATTCTTTCCAGATTTATCGGATTCAAGAGTGGTTTCACCTTTAGCGGTAGTCCATTCTCGATTTTCGACAAATACCTTTCCTTCATGGCCACTAGCTCATCCCTATAGATTTATCGCGCATAACGGCGAGATCAATACGGTTAAAGGAAATAGAAACTGGATGCGAGCACGAGAAGCGCTTTTACACAGTGATCTCATTCCGGGTGATATTTCAAGAATTTTTCCTATTGTTGACACACATGGAAGTGACTCTGCATCATTTGATGAGGTCTTAGAACTTCTTTATCTTGGCGGAAGATCGCTTGCACATTCAATTCTTATGATGATTCCTGAGGCCTGGGAGAATCATGCATCGATGTCTCAATCACGCCGCGATTTCTATGCTTTCCATTCCTCTCTTATGGAACCTTGGGATGGTCCGGCATGCGTAACTTTCACCGATGGCCATCAAGTTGGAGCGGTGCTTGATCGCAATGGATTGAGGCCATCTCGTTTTTGGGTCACAAAAGGCGGTCTTGTTGTGCTCGCAAGTGAAGTGGGAGTGTTAGATATTCCGGCAGATCAAATTGCCCGCAAAGGTCGATTGCAACCAGGCAAGATGTTTTTAGTAGATATTGAAGCCGGCAGAATTATTGAAGACGAAGAAATTAAGAATGATTTGGCAACTTCAGCACCATATGGAGAGTGGCTTCACGCAGGAAAAATTAAGTTGGGCGACTTGCCTGCAAGAGAACACATTGTTTACCCGCACTCATCAGTGATTCGTCGTCAGAGAGCCTTTGGATACACAGAAGAGGATTTACGAATTCTTATAACTCCTATGGCACGAAATGGCGCAGAACCACTGGGCTCTATGGGTAGCGACTCACCAATTGCCGCCCTTTCTAATCGACCAAGACTTTTATTTGATTACTTCACCCAATTATTTGCCCAAGTAACAAATCCTCCACTCGATGCAATTCGTGAGGAACTCGTTACATCTCTAGGCGGTTCGATAGGACCTGAACATAATCTTTTGGATCCAGGGCCAAGG
This sequence comes from Streptomyces griseus, assembly GCA_945884695.1. GTDB lineage: Bacteria > Actinomycetota > Actinomycetes > Nanopelagicales > Nanopelagicaceae > QYPT01. Next base: position 13,442 of record CAMCYO010000004.1, on the reverse strand, counting down.
TCATGCCGACAAATTGATTTGGACTATCCCGTTATCGACAACGACGAACTTGCAAAGATTATTCATGTAAATGCTGATGGAGATCATCCGGGTTTTATTACTCATGTTGTACGTGGGCTCTTTCCTGTTTCTGGTGAAGGAGTCGGGCTGAAGCAAAGATTGGATGAGATTCGCTCTGAAGTTTCCGGAGCAATTGCTCAAGGCGCTCGACTTATAGTTTTATCGGATCGAGATGGCGATGCAGATAATGCGCCAATCCCATCTCTATTACTTACAGCAGCTGTTCACCATCATTTGATTCGCGAGAAAACGCGTACGAATGTTGGCCTTGTTATCGAAGCAGGCGATGTACGAGAAGTTCATCACGTTGCACTTCTTATCGGATATGGCGCTGCTGCAGTTAATCCATATCTTGCTATGGAAAGCGCCGAAGATTTAGTTTTGCAAGGAGTCATTACTGGCATTGGCCCTGAAAAGGCGGTAAGCAATCTCATCAAATCCCTTGATAAGGGTGTACTCAAAGTGATGTCAAAAATGGGAATCTCAACAATTGCCTCTTACACAGGAGCCCAAGTTTTTGAAGCTATCGGACTTTCTCATGAAGTAATTGACGAGTACTTTGCTGGAACTACCTCCAGATTAGGAGGTATTGGTCTTGATGTGATTGCTCAAGAAACTATAGCCCGCCATCATATTGCATATCCGCCAGGAGGAGAAGTTCCGGGTACTAAGCGTCTTCCAATTGGTGGGGAATACCAATGGCGTCGCGATGGCGAGCCGCACCTATTTGATCCCGAAACTGTATTCACTCTTCAGCACTCCACTCGTAATAAGAGATTTGATATTTTTAGAAGATACACAGATAGAGTCAATGATCAAAGCAAGAGCGCAATGACCCTCCGAGGGTTATTTACATTTAAAACTGATGAGAAGAAATCAATTGATATTGCAGAAGTAGAACCTGTAGAAGCAATTTACAAACGATTCTCAACAGGTGCTATGTCATACGGTTCGATTTCACAAGAGGCTCACGAAACTATGGCCATAGCCATGAATCGTCTTGGAGGAAAATCCAATACTGGAGAAGGTGGTGAAGATCCAGAGCGCTATCAAGTGATGCCTAATGGAGATTCGAAGCGTTCTGCAATCAAACAGGTCGCCAGTGGACGCTTTGGCGTGACAAGTGATTACTTAGTGAATTCTGATGACATCCAGATCAAGATTGCACAGGGTGCAAAGCCAGGTGAAGGCGGGCAACTTCCTGGTACCAAGGTTTATCCATGGATTGCAAAAGTTCGATACTCAACCCCTGGAGTGGGCCTAATTTCACCACCACCTCACCACGATATTTACTCTATTGAAGATTTGGCCCAACTTATTCATGATCTTAAAAATGCCAACAAGAACGCACGCATCCACGTCAAGCTTGTTGCTGAAGTTGGTGTCGGAACAGTTGCTGCAGGCGTAAGCAAAGCACATGCAGATGTTGTCTTAATCTCTGGTCATGATGGCGGAACTGGCGCATCTCCGCTTACCTCGCTAAAGCATGCTGGCGCGCCTTGGGAACTTGGACTTGCTGAGACTCAACAGACTCTTTTGTTAAATGGATTACGCGATCGAATTGTTGTACAAGCAGATGGTCAATTAAAGACCGGACGCGACGTTGTCATTGCAGCTTTGCTCGGCGCAGAAGAATTTGGCTTTGCAACAGCTCCATTAGTTGTTTCAGGGTGTGTCATGATGCGAGTTTGCCATCTCGACACGTGCCCAGTTGGCGTGGCCACTCAGAATCCTGAACTACGTAAGAAGTTCACTGGAAAACCTGAATTTGTCGAAACATTCTTTGAATATATCGCCCAGGAAGTCCGAGAATATTTGGCGCTCCTAGGACTTCGAACACTTGAAGAAGCAGTAGGACGTGTCGATCTTTTAGATACTGCCCAAGCGATCACTCATTGGAAAACAAGTGGTTTAGATTTAGCGCCCTTGCTTGCCCGACCAGATGTTAAGGGTTCACTTCATCAGACAACTTTCCAAGATCATGGTTTAGAAAACGCTTTGGATAATTTATTGATTATTCAAGCCGAACCAGCCCTTGCTCGACAAGAGAGGGTTAAGTTTTCCGTTGATGTTCGAAATGTAAATCGAACAATCGGAACGATGCTTGGCGCAGAGATTACTCGAAAATATGGCGGTAGGGGTTTACCTGCGAACACAGTTGATATCACTTTGCGTGGTTCTGCTGGACAGTCACTTGGTGCATTCATACCCAGTGGTTTAACACTACGTCTTTTTGGTGATTCTAATGATTATGTTGCTAAGGGTATCTCTGGTGGGCGCGTGATTGTTCGACCTGATGAGAAATCAACATTTGCGTCGAATGAAAATGTTGTTGCCGGAAACGTGATTGGTTATGGGGCAACCTCTGGCGAAATCTTTATTCGAGGCGTAGTTGGAGAGCGATTCTGTGTACGCAATTCTGGCGCGGTTGCAGTAGCTGAGGGAATCGGCGACCACGGTTGTGAATACATGACTGGCGGAACGGTATTGATTCTCGGGAAAACTGGAAGAAATTTTGCGGCGGGCATGTCAGGCGGGCGTGCATTCGTGCTTGATTTAGAGACATCAAATGTTAATACTGAAATGGTTGACATTATGTCCGTACCCCAAGAGGAACGAGAGAATGTAAAGAAGCTTGTTGCATCGTTTGCACAAGAAACTGATTCACGTGTTGCTCGATCTCTCCTTGAGGATTGGGAACAATCTTTGGCTCGAATATCTTTAGTGATGCCGCGAGACTACGCCCGAGTTATAAGGGCAATGGAGAAGGCCTTACGCGAAGGCTTGCCTGCAGATAAGTATGTGATGGAGGTGGCAAATGGGTGATCCAAAAGGATTTCTAACAACTCCTCGTGAAATACCAAAAAGACGGCCAGTTGATGTGCGTATTCGCGATTGGAAAGAAGTTTACGAACCGCAACCCTTTCCTGAACTTCAAAAGCAAGCGGGTCGCTGTATGGATTGTGGAATACCCTTTTGTCATCAAGGCTGCCCATTAGGAAATCTCATTCCAGAATGGAATGACCTAATTCATAGAGGCGACAAAGCCGAAGCCATCGATCGTTTGCATGCGACAAACAACTTTCCAGAATTCACTGGTCGCCTCTGCCCAGCACCGTGTGAAACCGCATGTGTTGTTGCAATTAACGACGATGCAGTAACGATCAAGCAGGTGGAACTTGCCACGATTGAAGAAGCCTTTGAAAACGGAAAAGTTGTCGCACTTTCACCCGACCGTCTTTCTGGAAAAACTGTTGCAGTTATTGGATCAGGGCCGGCAGGTTTAGCAGCGGCTCAACAGCTCACACGTGCTGGCCACACTGTTGCAATCTATGAAAGAGCCGAAAAAATTGGAGGGCTCTTAAGATATGGAATTCCCGAATTCAAAATGGAGAAATCTATTCTTGATCGAAGACTGGCGCAGATGAGCGCAGAAGGAACGCGCTTTAGACCTGGGGTGGATGTCGGTGTTGAAGTAACTGGGCACCAGTTGCGCTCACGCTATGACGCAGTAGTTCTTGCCGTAGGAGCGACGCAATGGCGTGATCTGCCAATACCCGGACGCGCATTGCAGGGGGTTTTTCAGGCGATGGAATATTTACCATGGGGCAATAAGCAAGCACTTGGTGAAGTGGAAACACCTCTCATAAACGTGGCAGGCAAGCACGTTGTTATTCTTGGTGGAGGCGATACCGGCGCTGATTGTTTGGGAACGGTAACTCGACAAGGCGCTTTAAGCGTTACGCAACTTGAAATACTTCCACGTCCCACGAGTGAGCGTCCGACTGCTCAACCTTGGCCGATGTATCCGATGATATATAGAGTTTCAAGTGCACACGAAGAGAATGACAATCGAATTTTTTCTGTTTCCACTGAAAAATTCATTGGCGATGAAGACGGCAATGTAAAAGCATTGCTAATTGTTGAGACAGAATTTATCGATGGAAAATTTGCTTCGATTCCGGGAACCGAGAAGGAAATTCCTGCGGACTTTGTTTTTCTTGCAATGGGATTCACTGGCCCCGAAGCAAGCCCATTGTTAACACAATTGGAAGTGGAATTAGATGAGCATGGAAATATTAAGCGAGATGCCCAGTACCAAAGTAAATCCGAAGGTGTCTTTGTATGTGGAGATGCAGGCAGAGGACAGTCACTCATTGTTTGGGCGATAGCAGAAGGTCGTAGCGCCGCCTCTGCTGTTGACCGATTCTTAACCGGGAATTCACAACTACCGTCACCGATTGAGCCAACAGCGCGACAGCTCATGGTTTAAGGTTAAGGTATGCGCAGAGCGAAAATCGTTTGTACTCTCGGCCCTGCAGTGTCATCCCAAGAACAAGTCAATGCACTTATTGGTGCGGGTATGAATATGGCTCGACTCAATCTTTCGCATGGATCCCACGCAGATCATGATTCTCATATCGCATTTATCCGCAAAGGCGCCAAGGATTTTAACCGTGCAATAGCAATCTTGGTAGATCTCCAAGGGCCAAAAATCAGACTTATGCGCTTCGCCAATGGTCCCCATCAATTAAATGCGGGTGATATTTTTACTATAACAACACAAGATGTCGAAGGCACAAAAGATCGGGTCGGTACGACCTATAAAGGATTGCCAGGTGATTGCAAAGCAGGCGATCGCATATTGATAGACGACGGCAAAGTAAGCGTTCGCGTTCTTGATGTCACTGCAACTGATGTGAAAACTGAAGTCATCGAGGGTGGCTCGGTAAGCGATAACAAAGGAATTAACTTGCCTGGAGTTGCTGTTTCAGTTCCTGCACTATCAGCAAAAGATATTGATGATCTCAAGTGGGGATTGCGCGCAGGAGCAGATTTTATTGCACTCTCATTTGTTCGCAGCGCTCATGACATCAAAGACGTGCATCGCGTGATGGATGAAATTGGAATCCGAGTTCCTGTTATTGCTAAAATTGAAAAGCCTCAAGCCGTCTCAAACATTGAAAGTATTGTTGCTGCATTTGATGGAATCATGGTGGCACGGGGGGATCTCGGAGTTGAATTGCCGATTGAAGAGGTTCCCCTAGTACAAAAACTATGTGTAGAGAAAGCTCGCGAATCGGCCAAACCGGTAATTGTTGCTACTCAAATGCTTGAATCAATGATGACAAATTCTCGCCCGACTCGTGCTGAGGCTACGGATTGCGCAAATGCGGTACTCGATGGAGCAGATGCATTGATGCTTTCAGGTGAAACAAGTGTAGGAAAGTATCCGATTGAAGCCGTTGCAACCATGGCGCGCATCATTGAAAAAACCGAAGAAGGCGGTCTTCATAGAATTCAACCGCTTCAACATTCTCCAAAGACAACAGGCGGAGCAATCACGAGGGCGGCAGTTGATGTTGGTCAAACAGTCGGTGCTAAATATTTAGTCGCCTTTACTCAAAGTGGAGATTCTGCACGAAGAATGTCGCGATTGCGTTCTGTAATTCCCATCTTGGCCCTTACCCCCGAATCAGGAACCTTTAATCGACTCGCGTTGAGTTGGGGCGTCGAATCTATTTTGGCTCCAACTGTTAATCACACGGATGAAATGGTGAAGCAAGTTGATTCCATACTTATATCTTCCGGGCGAGCCAACACTGGTGAGTTGATCATGATTGTTGCTGGCTCGCCTCCAGGAATTCCGGGCTCAACAAATGCCATGCGCATTCACCGTATAGGTGATGCAGTTGCTGGTGCTGCGCCTGCATATCGTTGACCTCCGACGTAGTTTTTAATCGGGTACACTCGCGTTCGCGCCTCGGTACTCCAACGGTAGAGAGGGCAGTCTCAAACACTGCATAGTGTCGGTTCGAATCCGACTCGGGGCACATGAGCACATCAATTCCACGAGATGGTGAAAATACATTGAACGAACCATGTCGAATTTTGGTCGCCGAAGATGAAACCCTCATTCGTATGGATCTAGTAGAGATGCTTACCGGAGCTGGATACTCGGTGGTAGCAGAAGCCAAAAATGGGGAAGAAGCTATTTCTCTTGCTCGCGAACACAAACCAGATCTAGCAATCCTCGATGTCAAAATGCCGATCCTCGATGGAATCTCAGCAGCGCAAGAAATCATTTCCATTGCACCGGTGTTAATGCTGACGGCTTTTAGTCAAAAGGAATTAGTCGATCGCGCTAGAGATGCCGGAGTAATGGCTTATGTCGTAAAACCTTTTTCAATTAATGATTTGGTTCCGGCTATGGAAATTGCAATGAGTAGGCACAAGCAAATGGTTTCCCTGGCTGATGAAGTTGCAGAACTTCATGAAAGATTAGAGGTTCGAAAACTTATCGATCGTGCAAAAGGAATTCTTATGGCCGCCCTAAATCTCAGCGAGCCCGAGGCCTTCTCCTGGATTCAAAAGGCAGCCATGGATCGTCGACTATCTATGAAGGAAATAGCCTTAGCCGTAATTTCCCCTACCGACGCACCAGAGCGGTAACTTCCCGCAGAGGGCTAACTGTCAATTCATTGTTTTTTCACCTGGATAGGGCCTGCGGTCTTGTCCAAGTATGAGGCCAACCGATACCCTGGCTGCTTCCCTCTCCGGGGACAAGAGCTACAGGAAGGTAGTTTATGAAAACTCGTTTTCGCGTTGTCGGGCTTCTAGCCACAGCAGCACTCGCTGCAGCGACATTGACAGGATGTTCGTCTTCTAACGAACTCATTATTGCAACAGACCTACCGCTACAAGGTGCATCTTTTGACTCTAATGACTCAACCAACAAAGCAATCGAACTGTATTTGAAGCAGCAAGATTACAAAGCTGGCGACTACAAGGTGAAGTTGAAGATTTATGACAACGCCACAGCTGCCAAGGGTTCATGGGATGACGCTAAGTGCGCCCAGAACGCTCAAGATCACGTAGCAAATAAGAATGAAATTGCAGTCATGGGTACATATAACTCAGGTTGCGCAAAGATCATCGTGCCAATTATCAACCAAGCACCAGGTGGAGCTATCTTGATGATTTCAAATGCAAACACCAACCCTGGTCTAACTAAGGCATGGGAGCCAGGCGAGCCAGATATCTATTACCCATCTGGAGTTCGCAACTACGCACGTGTGTGTACAACAGATGACAATCAAGGATCTGCTGCAGCACAATTTGCACAGTCAATTGGTATTAAGAGCATCTTCGTACTTAACGACAACCAGACATACGGTCAAGGTGTTGGAACTGCTGTTACAAGCGAAGCTAACAAGCTTGGTATCACAGTTCTTTCTAGCGGAACGAGCGGAGAAGCCTGGGATGCAAAGCAGGCTTCATACGAAGCTCTCTTTACAAAGATCAAGGCCCTAAAGCCAGAGATGATCTACATCGCTGGAATCTTTGACAACAATGGTGGACAGCTCATCAAAGATAAGGTCAAAGTTCTTGGCGATAACACCAAGGTGAAGGTTATGGGACCAGACGGATTTACTGGATACCCAGACTTCGTCAAGATGCCAGAAGCTGATGGCGTGTACCTAACCTTTGCTGGTCTTTCAACAGATTTGCTTCTTGCTAACGCACCAGATGGTGCCGGCGCAAAATTTGTTTCTGACTACAAGGCCGAATACGGTGTTGATCCAGTTGGTTCATACCCACTTTATGGTGTTTCTGCTGTTCAGGTCATCATGGCTGCAATTGCTGCCTCTGATGGAACACGCGAAGGCGTACGTAACGCCGTCTTCTCCGGAAGCGGAGTCACAATTCCTGCTGACGTATCAGTACTTGGTAAGTCAATCACTATCGATCCAGCAACTGGAGACGTCGATGCTATCGATATCACAGTTGAGATCGTAAAGGGTGGAGCAGAGACAACACTCCAAGCTTGGGTTCTTAAATAAACTCAAGTAGATATTAAGAGGCGAACGGGGTGGGCATAACGCTCACCCCGTTCTCTTTAACCTATCTTTGCCTTAATTCCTAGATTAGTATCCGCCTAAGAAGTTAGTTGTAGTTCACAGCACAATGGGAGATCACGTGTCAATATTTGCAAAGGGATATCAAGCGAGAAAGATTCGTCGTCTTTATCTTGAACGCTCATTGGGCTCAATTGCAACGGTATTAATTATTTTTTGGCTAACAATAAATTTCATTAAATCCCCTTCACAGTTCTTTCAAGCATCCATTATTGGTTTGAGCAATGGAGTACTTTACGCACTGATTGCTCTTGGCTACACATTGGTTTATGGAATTATTGAGTTGATTAACTTTGCCCATGGAGATCTCTTCATGCTTGGCGCAGTATTTTCAGCAAATTTCATTGCGATTTGGTTTGGTAAGAGTGCGTCAAATCCAGGCGCATGGTTGGTATTTGCAGCCTGCCTGGTAACAGTAATGACAGTGAGTGCTGGAGTGAACGTGGGAATCGAACGCTTTGCCTATCGAAAACTACGAAGAGCACCAAAATTAGCACCACTTATTACCGCTGTTGGAGTCTCCTTTGTTCTGCAGTTTATCGGTCTGCGCTGGAATGGTTCCGGTCCAAAGACGTGGAATAGCGTCTTGCCACCTGGCCAATTTGAGATATCTGGTGTGACAATTGCTTACACAACGCTTTATGCAATTGCTATTACCCTTCCTTTGTTAATTTTAATGACCTGGATAGTTACACGAACTCGCCAAGGCAAGGCAATGCGCGCAACTGCTCAAGATCAAGATGCTGCGAGATTGATGGGTATTAACGTTGATCGCACCATCTCATTTACCTTTGCCCTGGGTGGCGCACTTGCTGGTGCGGCTGGCTTAATTTTCCAGCAGACACGAGGCCTTACTTCCTACAACCTTGGTTATCAGCTGGGCTTGATTGCCTTTACTTCAGCCGTTATGGGCGGAATCGGTAGCTTGCAAGGTGCAGTTCTTGGCGCGCTTTTGATTGGGTTAATCCAAGGTCTCAACGATGGATTGCCAATCGGGCTTGGACAACAATGGTCACAAACAGTGGTTTTTTCAATTCTTATTCTCTTGATGGCCTTTAGACCAACGGGCTTGCTCGGCAAACCAGTTACCGAGAAGGTGTGATGAATATATGAATGGTAAGTTGGAAGTTAAGAGATCCAAAAAGAATAGGGCAATTAAGAAGAGTAAAACTCAAAAGGAGTGGGCTTTCGGTTTCTTGATTGCCGCATTAATCATTTGGTCTTTCTATACCTTCGTTATGTATCGCTTGCCATTTGATATTCAACAGGTTTTTCAGCGGTGGCTCCCACCAACAACGGTTAATGAGGCGCTCGTTTGGGCTATTTGCGCTCTTGGACTCAACATTGTTGTCGGATATGCAGGGCTACTTGATCTTGGCTTTGTTGCATTTTGGGCAATTGGTGGATATTCAGCAGGTTGGTTCATGTCGGCCTTTTTCCGCCAAGTCAATGTTCATGTACTGACTACAGCAAAGCCTGAAACACCTGGAATTCACATCAGTTTCTGGGCTGTTATCTTCATTGGCGGATTAATTTGTGCAGCATTTGGAATCATTATTGGCGCACCGACACTTCGCCTCAAGAGTGACTATCTTGCACTAGTTACACTTGGATTTGGCGAAATTATCCCTCAGGTCTTCACCAATGGTGAAAATATTGCAGGATTCAATATGTCGAATGGAACTAAGGGAATTTCACCGGTGGACAATATAGGCGTCCCTGGTAAGGCACTCGGCCCTTTTGATTTCAGTTGGAAGTTCTTTATTTTTGCATTACTCACTGCCATGTTGATTTTCGTCTCTTTGAGATTACGTAAAGGACGTCTGGGGCGTGCATGGCTTGCCATCCGCGAAGATGAACTTGCTGCAAGCATGATGGGCGTGCCACTGATGCGCACAAAACTTGCAGCTTATGCGGTTGGCGCATTCACGGGCGGTATCGGGGGAGTAGCCTTTGCCACTCACGTGAATGGTGTCTTCGCTGATCGGTTTAATTTTTCCATATCGATCATCTTGCTCGCAATGGTTGTGCTTGGTGGAATGGGAAATGTATGGGGAGTTATGGTTGGCGCTCTCTTGATAGCTTGGGTTAACTCAACTGGCCTGCCTGCACTTGGCGAATTGGTAAATACATCATTTGGATTGAATATTAATTTCCCCTCCTATAATTTCCTGCTCTTTGGTGGAGTTCTGATTTTGATGATGCTCTTCAAACGTGAGGGAATGATTCCGGAATCTCGCCTCAAGGCCATCCTTCACGAGGCAGATGACACCACTTCTAACTTGGGAGGACACCATTAATGTCTAGCGCTTTAGTGGCCGAGAAGATCATTGTCCAATTTGGTGGCTTAGTTGCAGTCAATTCTGTTTCCTTTGATATTCCGACAGGGAAAATTGTTAGCCTCATTGGTCCAAATGGTGCAGGTAAGACAACATTTTTTAATGTGCTCACTGGTCTCTACAAGCCAACGAGTGGTTCTGTAATTTTCGATGGTACCGATATTACAGGCACCCCACCTCATAAAATTGCTTCTGGTGGAGTTGCCAGAACATTTCAAAATATTCGTCTCTTTGGTCTCATGACAGCTGAAGAGAACGTTATGGTCGCGATGCATTCACATCTCAAGTCCGGAATTTTGGCCACAATTTTTGGTACTCCTTCTCAACGTCGTGAAGAGAGAGAGTCTCGTGAAAAAGCTCGTGAACTCCTGAACTTTGTTGGAATTGGTAAATGGGCAGGTGAATATGCACGCAATCTCTCATACGGTGATCAACGTCGCTTAGAAGTTGCAAGAGCCCTTGCAATTAAACCAAAAGTATTACTTTTAGATGAGCCAACAGCCGGAATGAATCCACAAGAGTCACTCACCTTCATTGATTTTGTCTATCGGGTACGAGATGAACAGGGAGTTTCGATTCTCTTGATTGAGCACGACATGAGTGTTGTTATGTCGGTTTCAGAGAGAGTGACAGTTCTTGATCAGGGAGAGAAAATTGCCGAAGGAACTCCTGCGCAGATCAAATCTAATCAGCGCGTTATTGAGGCCTACCTTGGAAAAGCAAAGGGTGAAAAAGCATGACCGTAATGTTAGAAGTTAAGGACTTGCAAGTCGCCTATGGTGCAATTTTGGCTGTCAAAAATGTTTCTCTTACCGTTAACCAGGGAGAAATTGTTACCTTGATTGGCTCAAATGGTGCAGGTAAATCAACCACGCTTCGTACGATTTCAGGATTACTTAAGCCAAAAGCTGGCACCATCACATTCCAAGGTGAACGGATCGATGGCAAAGAGGGGCACCTTATTGTTCAGAAGGGTTTATGTCAGTCGCCAGAAGGCCGTCGAATTTTTCCCCGTATGTCCGTACGTGAAAATTTGGAGTTAGGCGCATTCCTTCGCAATGATAAATCTGGAATTGCAGATGATTTTGAGAAGGTGCTCAATCTTTTCCCACGCCTCCGCGAACGAATTGAACAAAAGTCCGGAACAATGTCGGGTGGAGAACAGCAGATGCTTGCTGTAGGGCGTGCATTAATGGGAGCACCTAAATTACTTCTGCTTGATGAGCCATCCATGGGACTAGCACCAGTGTTAGTAGATATGATTTTTGAAACTATCGTCAAGATTCGTGAGCAAGGAATCACTATTTTGTTGATTGAACAGAATGCATCAGCAGCCCTCGATGTCGCCGATCGTGCCTACGTTTTGGAATCTGGAACTATTAAAATGAGTGGAAAAGCATCAGACTTGGCTAAAGATGAAGCGGTAACAAAGGCCTACTTAGGCGGTTAAGCCCGAGGAGCCAGAATTAAGCAGGTAATCCTGGCAGTGCAGGTACGTTGGCCTTCATCATTAGTAATCACAATCTCGTAAGAGCACATTGTTTTTCCCAGCGAAATGGCGGTTGCAACTGCAGTCACCTTGCCTTTTGTCGCAGATTTGTGATGCGTGGCGTTGATATCAATCCCTACAACGGTGCGATCTGGGCCAGCATGTAATTGCGTTCCAATAGAACCAAGACTTTCTGCCAAAACCACGCTTGCGCCACCATGGAGAAGTCCGATGGGTTGAGTATTGCCTTCAACTGGCATTGTGGCCACAAGTCGAGTCGGTGATGCTTCAACAATCTCGATCCCCATCTTTTTATCAAGTGCACCGCTGCCACGTTCGCGAAGTTGTTCCATAAATTTTGAATGCGCGTTGTTGTCCATAGGGCCAACTCTATCTTGCTCGCATAGAATCTCATGTATGGCCTCTCGACTACTTTTAATCGATGGGCACTCGATGGCTTATCGGGCTTTTTATGCCCTACCGGCTGAGAATTTCACTACAGCCACGGGCCAGCACACAAATGCTATATATGGATTTGCGACGATGCTTATCTCTTTGCTTAAGGAAGAAAAGCCCACCCATGTGGCGGTGGCTTTTGATCTTTCTCGAAAAACATTCCGAACTGAAAAATTTCCAGAATATAAAGCAAATCGAGCGAAAACGCCGGATGAATTTCGTTCTCAGATGGCGCTGTTACATGATTTGGTAGGAGCTTTCGGTATTTCACAATTTGAAGTTGCAGGCTTTGAAGCAGATGACATTCTTGCCACGCTCACTTCCCTTGCAGAGCGTGAAGGTGTGGATGTCATCATCTGTACCGGCGATCGAGATAGTTTTCAATTGGTTAGCGAGAAAACTACAGTCCTCTACCCAAAGCGGGGGGTAAGTGATCTAGCCAGAATGACACCCGAAGCGGTATTTGAAAAATATGGATTGACCCCACAGAACTATCCAGATTTTGCGGCGCTGCGCGGTGATCCAAGTGATAATTTGCCATCAATTCCCGGAGTAGGGGAGAAAACTGCTTCAAAATGGATTATTGAATTTGGTTCGTTAAAGGCACTTATTGATGGAGCTGAAAGTATTACTGGAAAAGTGGGAGAAAGTTTACGTGCAAATATTCAAGTGGCGTTAACAAATCGTGAGTTGACTCAATTGATACATGACGTTCCTTTAGATGTAAGCATCGAAAGTTTGGCATGGAATGGAGTCGAGGAATCTGCGCTAGCACCACTATTTGAAAAACTGGAGTTTCGAACTCTTAAAGATCGCATAAAACCAATCGCAGTCAAATCCTCTAGCGCCAATGAAAGCAAGAGTGAAAGTTCAACTCTCTTTGAAGAAGAAGATATCCACGTTCTAAGTCCAGAAGAAGCTAGCTCACAGATTTTGGAACACGGCGGACCCATTTGTCTCCATGCCGAATTTATTGGAGAGGTAATTCATCGTTATGGAGTAGCAATGACATCAACTCGTGCTTTTGTAGTGAACTCACCTCAAATGGGGAGTTGGATTACAGATCCAAAGATTCATAAAGTGATGCATGATGCGAAATCCTTTGGACGTCTCCACGATGTAGCCGGAGTCATTTTTGATACATCACTTGCCAGCTATTTAGTCAATCCAGGAAGCCGT
>CAMCYO010000003.1 GCA_945884695.1 Streptomyces griseus | reverse complement strand
CATAGAATTTAGAATCAATGGCGAAGACCCAGGTAGATCTTTTCTGCCAGCACCAGGACGAATTACGCAATGGATACTTCCAACAGGCCCTGGAGTTCGTGTTGATGCAGGGTTTAAAGATGGAGACACAATTGGCGGAAACTTTGATTCGTTGCTTGCAAAACTCATTGTCACTGGAAGCACCCGCGAAGAAGCGCTAGCACGAGCCCGTCGAGCGCTCAAAGAATTTCAGATCGATGGTTTAGCAACTGCTCTACCTTTTCACCGTGCCATAGTTGAAGATCCTTCATTCACCGAAAACTTTAAGGTCTACACCAGTTATATTGAAAATGAATTTGTCAACAAAATTCCTGCATTTGTTCCCTCAAACATTCAGATACAATCTCATGCCGCTCCAGAACATCTAGTTGCAGAAATAAATGGACATCGATTTGAAGTAATTCTCCACGCACCTGAACCTGTACATAAACGACACCGGGCCAAGAAGGGCATGAGCGGTGTTGTCACTGGCGAGGCACTCACTAGCCCAATGCAGGGCACGGTTGTAAAAATTGCAGTCAAAGAGGGAGATCAAGTAGAACCTGGTGATTTAATCATCGTTCTTGAAGCAATGAAGATGGAGCAAGCATTAGTAGCCCATAAATCTGGAGTAATCACTAATCTCACTGCCGGGATTGGCGAAAGTGTTTCAAATGGATCCACACTCTGTGACATTATTACTCAATGAGCGCATCAACTAACGAAGGTCTCTACCTCGACCCAATGAAAACTGCGCAACAAGGTGCAGAGGCAATTGCTCAGCGAACTGGAATTGCGAGCCACCAAATTGCACTTGTTATGGGATCTGGTTGGGTTAGTGCAGCAGATGCGCTCGGAACCCCACACCATGAATTTGATACGCATGAGATTCCAGGTTTTGAAGCGCAAACTGTTCTTGGTCATTCAGGAAAAATTCGCTCCTACGTAATTGATTGTGATAAAGGTGCAATCAACGCACTGGTTTTCTTAGGTAGAACTCATCTTTATGAAGGCAAGGGAATCGAACCTGTTGTGCACGGTGTTCGAACAGCCGTTAAAGCTGGATGCAAAGTAATTATCTTGACAAATGCTTGCGGTGGAATAAATACCGCTTATCGAGTTGGACAACCTGTGCTTATTCGTGATCACATTTCACTTACCGCCACGAGTCCACTCAGTGGAGCGCAATTTGTAGATCTCACAGACCTTTACAGCAAACGTATTCGTGCAATTGTAAAAAATGAAGACCCCACTCTTGAAGAAGGCGTTTATGTTCATTGGCGAGGGCCAACGTATGAAACCCCTGCAGAAATTCATATGATGCGAACAATGGGTGCTGACTTAGTTGGTATGTCTACCGTTCCTGAAGCCATTGCGGCACATGCCATGGGGGCCGAGGTTTTGGGAATTTCCTTAGTAACCAACGCTGCCGCTGGCGTAACAGGTGAGAAACTTAACCACGAAGAAGTTATTGCGGCGGGTAAGAACGCTGCAGATCGCATGGGTGCACTTCTCAAAGGCGTAATTCCGAAACTACTCTAAAGCCATGAGCCCTGATCTACTGGCCGAAGTTCAATCATGGATTGCAGATGATCCAGATCCAGAAACTGCCTTACTGCTACGTACCTATATTGCCAATGGAAATGAGATTGAATTAAGGAAATGCTTCTCCGGATTTCTACAATTTGGAACAGCGGGATTGCGTGGACCAATTGGACCCGGTCCATCGTGCATGAATCAAGCGGTAGTAGGCAGAACCGCAACAGGAATTGCTCGATATATGTTGGCAAGAAAATTACGAAGTGTCGTTATTGGTCGCGATGCACGTCATGGCTCTGAAGATTTCGCCCGAATAAGTGCAGAAATTCTCAGTGGAGCTGGAATGGAAGTTTTTCTTCTTCCCGAACCACTGCCCACTCCGGTACTTGCTTTTGCAGTAAATGAATTAAGGATGGATGTTGGAATTATGGTCACTGCAAGCCACAATCCTGCCCACGACAATGGATACAAAGTTTATTTAGGTGGCACAGTTGACGGCATAAAATATCGCGGCTCTCAGATAATTTCACCTGCAGATGCACAAATTAGTCATGAAGTTTCTTTAATCACTTCTTTAGCACAACAACCACGAGGCGATAGGTGGAGTGTTCTTGATTCAAGCATTGTTGATAAATATGTTACTAAAACTGCACTACTAGCTGGCGGAAGCACACCACTTAATATAAAAATTGTTTATAGTGCAATGCATGGAGTAGGAACAAAAACATTTCAACAAGTTTTTCATAAGGCTGGATTTGCGCAGCCTATTTTAGTTGCCTCTCAATCAGAACCAGATCCTGATTTTCCCACTTTGCCATTTCCAAACCCAGAAGAGCCAGGTGCGATGGATTTATCCATAGAAACAGCGCACACTTTTGGAGCAGACCTTGTTATCGCAAATGATCCAGATGCTGATCGTTGCGCAATTGCAGCCAAGAAAAGCGATGGTTCATGGCATTTGCTTCGAGGTGATGAGATTGGCGCAATTCTGGGTCAGTATATTGCATCGAGTTCTTCAAATGGAATTTTTGCAACCTCAATAGTTTCATCATCTATTCTGGAAAAAATTGCAAAGGCATACAGTTGGGAATTTAAAGCCACTCTTACTGGTTTTAAGTGGCTCTCAAAAGTAGATAACTTAACTTTCGGATATGAAGAAGCCCTTGGGTACTGTGTTGATTCTGGAACAGTCAACGATAAGGATGGCATATCTGCCGGGCTACTACTGGCGAAAATAGCAGCAGAGTTACAAGAAGAATCAAAATCTATATTTGACTACCTTGACGAAATTTGGGGCCTCTACGGATTTCACGGTACAGAACAAATATATCAAAGGTGCCAATCTCTATCTCAGGTGCAGACAATCATGGAGAGAGTGAAACTTTCACCACCAGCTGATATTGCTAATTTTAAAGTTCTCTCTATTGATAATTTATCAAAACCAACCGATGGGTTGCCTCCAACTGATGGGCTGCGCTTATGGCTAGAAAATGGAATCCGAATTATTATTAGACCAAGTGGAACCGAGGCAAAAATTAAATGCTACATAGAAGTTATAAGCCACCTGGGACGGGATGAGGCTATGAGCATCATCGCTCAATTACGTGCTCCTTTAACCCAATACTTAAAGTAATCCTTTAAAGGTAAGGTAGTACCGTGGAATTTTACGGAGTCGTTGATGGCAGTGAGTCCTCACTGCGTACATTCCTTAATACCCTCTCTGGTGTCGATCAAATTGGTGCTGAGGCAAGGGCCAGTATGTTGGCAACTCGGAGTATTAAGACTTCTGCAAAAAATTGGGCCATTGACCTAGCGATTTCGATGGTGGATCTAACAACTCTAGAAGGTGCAGATACTGCTGGAAAGGTTCGTGCGCTGTGCAATAAAGCGGTGCGTCCTGACCCAACTGATGCAACTGTTCCAAGTGTTGGTGCTATCTGCGTTTACAACGACATGGTCGGGATTGCTCGCAAACATCTGGACAGCATCGGTGGCACGCACCTACCAGTTGCTGCCGTTTCAACAGCCTTCCCATCTGGACGTGCATCAATGGTGGTAAAAATCCAAGATACTCAAGACGCGCTGGATGCAGGCGCAACTGAAATAGATATGGTCATCGACAGAGGTGCATTTCTCTCTGGGCAGTATGGCGTAGTTTTTGATGAGATCTCCACAATTCGAAAGTTATGTGGTGCTAAAGCCCATCTTAAAGTCATCCTTGAAACTGGTGAACTTGTCACTTATGACAACGTTCGTACAGCATCATTTATTGCGATGCTGGCAGGGGCTGACTTCATTAAGACATCGACAGGTAAAGTCGCCCCTGCGGCAACACCGCCCGTTGTGCTGGTAATGCTCGAAGCCGTGCGCGATTTTCATCAAATGACTAACCACAAAATTGGTGTCAAAGCCGCCGGTGGAATTCGAAATACAAAGGATGCTATTAAGCAATTAGTTCTAGTGAATGAAACAGTTGGAAGCCAATGGCTCACCCCATCACTTTTTAGAATTGGAGCAAGTGCCTTACTTAACGACTTGCTTATGCAGAGAATGAAAGCACGAGATGGTTTCTACCCAAGTCCCTCCTATGTATCTATCGATTAAGGCGAAAACACATGACTGAGTTTGATTACGCACCGGCCCTTGAGTCTCGGTCCATAGTTTCCATTGCTAGCGAGTACGGGCACTTCATTAATGGTGCTTTTGTTAAAGGTAGCAGCCACTTTCCAACAATCAATCCAGCAAATGAAGAAGTTCTCAGTCAGATTGCCCTAGGAGATGCCAAAGATATCGATCGCGCTGTGGCGAGTGCGCGCGTGGCATTTGAATCAACATGGTCGAAGATGCCAGGTAAAGAGCGTGGAAAATATCTTTATCGCATAGCCCGCATTATGCAAGAGCGCTCTCGCGAATTTGCAGTGCTTGAAAGTTTAGATAACGGAAAGCCAATTCGTGAGTCTCGAGATATCGATATTCCACTTGCCTGCGCACACTTTTTCTATCACGCAGGATGGGCGGACAAATTAGAATTTGCAGGAGTTGGTAGTTCACCACACCCACTAGGTGTTGCTGGTCAAATAATTCCTTGGAATTTCCCACTTCTGATGTTGGCTTGGAAAATCGCCCCAGCACTTGCTGCAGGAAATACAGTTATCTTGAAACCTGCTGAATCAACATCACTGACCGCTCTACTCTTTGCGCAAGTTTGCCAGCAGGCCGAATTACCAGCAGGTGTTGTCAATATTGTCACTGGCGATGGTCGAACTGGTTCTGCGCTCGTGAATCATCCAGGAATCGACAAGATTGCATTTACTGGATCAACCCAAGTGGGTAAAGCCATTGCTAAGGCAATTGCTCCAACAAAGAAGAAGGCAACGCTAGAACTAGGAGGGAAAGCTGCCAATATTGTTTTCGACGACGCCCCGGTTGATGAATGCGTAGAAGGTATTGTTAATGGCATCTTCTTTAATCAGGGCCATGTTTGCTGTGCTGGCTCTCGCCTCATTGTTCAAGAATCCATTGCTGATGAAATTGTTTCTAAACTTAAAGTCCGTATGTCCAAGATCCGAGTGGGTGACCCACTAGATAAAAACACCGACCTTGGTGCTATTAACTCAGCAGAACAACTAAAGAAAATCAAAGAGTTAGCAAAGTCTGGAGAAGATGAAGGCGCTCATCGTTGGAGTCCTGAGTGCGCATTGCCTAAAAAAGGATTCTGGTTTGCACCCACCGTCTTTACTGAAGTGACGCAAGCCCATCGCATTGCACAAGAGGAAATCTTTGGACCAGTACTTTCGGTGCTCACATTTAGAACACCTCAAGAGGCGATAGATAAAGCAAATAACACCCCGTATGGCTTGTCTGCCGGGGTGTGGAGCGAGAAGGGCTCGAGAATTCACTGGGCGAGTCAACAACTTAAAGCCGGTGTTATTTGGGCAAATACATTTAATAAATTTGATCCTGCAAGTCCCTTTGGAGGATACAAAGAATCAGGATGGGGTCGAGAAGGTGGAAGCCACGGCTTAACTGGCTATCTCAAGAGCGCGGAAGAAGGTGGCGACAATGAGTGATCGCATCGAAGTGAAGAAAACATACAAACTTTTTATCGGCGGAGCATTTCCTCGTAGCGAGTCTGGTCGTACCTATGAAGTACACGCACACGATGGAACTTTTCTTGCCAACCCTGCACTTGCATCACGTAAAGACTTACGTGATGCGGTTGTCGTTGCGCGAAGTGCACACACTGGTTGGTCAAAGGCGACTGCCTACAACCGCGGACAAATCCTTTATCGCATTGCAGAAATGCTCGAAGGTCGTGCAGAGCAATTCGCAGGTGAAATTAGCGCTCTGGATGGGATATCTGTCAAAGATGCACTTAAAGAAGTGCATCAAGGCGTTGATCGTTGGGTTTGGTATGCAGGTTGGTCAGATAAATTATCAGCTCTGGCCGGTGCTACAAACCCAGTCTCTGGACCATATTTTAACTTTACGATTCCAGAACCTATGGGAGTAGTTGGTGCAATTGCGCCGGAGAAGAATTCACTCCTTGGACTCGTTGATGCAATTGCTCCAATTATTCTCTCTGGCAATAGCGTTATAGTTTTGGCGAGTAATCGCGCACCGTTGCCTGCAATGAGTTTTGCAGAAGTTCTTGCAACTAGTGACCTACCCGCAGGAGTGTGCAACATACTGACTGGTTCAAAGAGTGAACTTGTGCCTTGGTTTGCCTCTCACATGGATATCGATGGCCTTGATATCACCGGAGTCGAACACGACTTACGTGCTGATATAAAGGTTGCAGGGGCTGAAAACCTTAAACGCATTCATGCATTTGGTGGCAAGCAATCTCCTGCACGAATTTTATCTTTCATGGAACTAAAAACGACCTGGCACCCAATCGGGGTTTAATACTTATTCAGCAGAAATAGCTGAAAACCTTGGCTTGATAACTTCTTCAATGATTGCCAAGCGCTCTTCAAAGGGAATGAATGCGCTCTTTAGTGCGTTGATTGTGACGCGCTGTAAGTCTTGAAAAGTCCACTCAAATGCATCGACTAACTGTTGCATCTCATTTGTCATAGATGTCTGACTCATTAATCGATTATCTGTGTTGACAGTGATCCGAAAACGCAATTTTCCGAGTTTGCCGATGGGATGTTCTTTAATGGACTTAGCTGCACCTGTTTGTAAATTTGAAGTTGGGCAAAGTTCTAGTGGCACTCGGCGATCTCGTATATATGAAGCTAGTCGGCCAAGTTTTGCTATCGGCCCAGAGAGATCAATGTCATCCATAATGTGAACCCCGTGGCCCAAGCGTTCTGCGCCACAGAGTTGAATTGCTTCCCAAATTGATGGTAATCCATATGCCTCACCAGCATGAATTGTGAAGTGAGCATTTTCCTGACGTAGGTATTCAAAAGTTGCGAGCTGATCACTGGGTGGAAAACCATCTTCAGGTCCTGCGATATCAAAGCCTGCAACACCTTGATCTCGATACTTAACAACAAGCTCTGCAATTTCTTGAGAGCGTGCATTTTGGCGCATTCCACATAGTAAAGAAACTACTCGAATTGTTTTACCCGCTGTTTTTGCTTCAGCTTCACCGATTCGAAATCCCTCAAGAGTTGCCTCAACTATTTGAGAAAGCGTTAAGCCTTTTTCGGTAAATAACTCAGGGGCACCACGCACTTCGGCATATACAACTCCGTCATTTGCTAAATCAAGAACACATTCGCGAGCCACTCTGACAATATCTTCTTTTCTTTGCATCACGGCAATTGTGTGAGAAAAGGTTTCTAAATATCTAACCAACGAACCCGAATCACAAGACTCACGAAACCAGGTTGCAAGTTCTTCGGCATCTTGAGTAGGAAGGGAGCTGTAGCCAATTTCATTAGCAATATCAATAATAGTTTGAGGGCGTAATCCCCCATCTAAATGATCATGCAATAGCGCCTTTGGGAGGCGCTTTATTTGATCAGCTGTTGGAATCTTCTTTAAGTCGATCATCCTTGAATTCTTTCCACAACTAAAGGTAGCCGATTTACGCTACCTCCTTTCACAATTTCTACGCATCCCTCAAGTGCTTGGATTGCGCGTTCAAATCGCGCGGGTTCATCAGTATGTAGGGTCATCAATAATTGCCCCACGGTTATTTCATCTCCAGGCTTTGCATGAAGTTCAATTCCGGCACCAGCCTGAACACTTTCACCTTGGCGAGAGCGCCCAGCTCCCAATCGCCACGCGGATACTCCAACTTTCATTGCATCCATTGTTGTCATCGTTCCAGAAGTTGTTGCAAGAAAGTGTTGTTGTTCGCGCGCAACTGGAAGTTTGGCTTCTGGATTGCCACCTTGAGCGCGAATCATGCGCTTCCAGACATCCATTGCACTTCCATCCTTAAGTGCAACTTCTGGATCTTTACCTTTTATACCCGCAGCATCAATCATTTCTCTGGCAAGTAAAATTGTTAATTCAACAACATCACTGGGTCCACCGCCTGCAAGAACTTCAACAGATTCTCGAACTTCAAGGGCATTGCCTGCAGTCAAACCTAAAGGAACATCCATAGCGGTAACGAGTGCACGCGTTTTAACACCAGCATCAATTCCTAGTGCAACCATCGTGCGAGCAAGTTCGCCAGCTTTTGCCGGATCACTCATGAATGCCCCGCTGCCAGTTTTAACATCCAAAATGAGAGCAGAAGTGCCTTCAGCAATCTTCTTACTCATAATTGAGGATGCAATAAGCGGAATTGCCTCAACGGTGGCAGTTACATCTCGGAGCGCATAAAGTTTCTTATCCGCTGGCGCTAAACCTTTACCGGCAGCGCAAATAACTGCTCCGCAATCTTGCAAAACCTTTAGCATCTTTTCATTTGTCAGTTCTGCTTGCCAACCGGGAATTGATTCCAATTTATCTAATGTTCCACCAGTGTGTCCTAATCCACGCCCAGAAAGTTGTGGCACTGCTCCCCCGCATGCTGAAACAAGTGGAGCAAGTGGAAGTGTTATTTTGTCCCCAACTCCACCCGTTGAATGTTTATCGGTCGTTGGGCGATCAATTGCCGACCAATTCATTCGCTCGCCACTATTGATCATGGCATTAGTCCATCGTGAAATTTCTCGTGAATTCATTCCGTTAAGCAAAATAGCCATAAGGAGGGCAGACATTTGTTCATCAGCAACAACGCCACGCGTATAAGCAGAAATTACCCAATCAATCTGAGGATCTGTTAGTTCATGACGATCCCGCTTTGCTGAAATGATCTCAACAGCTGCAAATTGTTCAATCAAGGCGCTTATTCAATTCATCAGGTCCAAATGCCCATGGAAGTAACTCAGAAAGTGGCTTAACGCCTGTATCGGTCATCATTTGTAATCCTGGTCCACCATGCTCAAAAAGTAATTGACGACAACGACCACAAGGCATCAGAGCGTTTCCGTGCGAATCTACACAAGCAAAAGCAATCAGGCGCCCACCACCGGTTGCAATGAGGGTTGAAACTAAACCGCATTCGGCACATAAAGTTAAACCATAGCTGGCGTTCTCAACATTACAGCCACTAATAATTCGCCCGTCATCGACTAGCGCTGCAACTCCAACGGGAAACTTCGAATATGGGGCATAAGCTCTTTTCATTGCAGAATTGGCTTCTGCCTTCAATAACTCCCAATCAATATTCATTAGTGGTTTTCTCCGCGTTTGTATGGAATTCCGTCAGCAGCTGGTGCACGAACTCGACCAACAAAACCAGAAACTGCGATCACGGTTGCGACGTAGGGAGTCATTAACATGAACTCCGAAGGAATTGTTGTACCGATAATCGAAAGTACACTCTCAACATTGCTTGCGAATCCGAAAATCAGCGCAGCGCCAACGGCTCCCATCGGGCTCCATTTTCCAAAGATTAAAGCAGCAAGTGCAATAAAACCTGCACCTGCGGTCATTTGACGGCTAAAGGTACCCACTCCACCCAGCGTGAAATATGCACCGCCAAATCCTGCAATTGCTCCCCCGAGCACAACATTGCGAAAACGAATTTTGTTTACATTTATGCCTACGCTTTCAGCCGCTGTTGGATGTTCGCCAACGGCTCGCATACGTAAACCCCACTTGGATTTAAATAATCCAATATTGATCAGTGCCACGATGAGATACATGAAATAGACAATGATCGTCTGCTCGAAAAATATTGGACCAATAAGTGGAATCTTGGCAAGGATTGGAATTGCTAATGGATCCAAACCTGATCCCGAATTCCATGTACTTTGGTAGGGAATCAGTAATCGTTGATATAAGAATCCAGTAATACCAATAACTAATACATTAAGAACGAAGCCAAGAATTACCTGGTCAATGGCAAACTTAATTGCAAAAGTAGCAAGTAAAAGAGCCACGAGGGCGCCAGCAACTGGTGCGATAAGTAAGCCAAGCCATTTCTGATGAGTAATGCTGGCCAAAACTCCAGATGCAAAGGCCCCGAACAGAAGCTGACCTTCAATTGCAATGTTAATTACTCCAGATCGCTCACTGACCACTCCGGCCATTGCGCCAAAGATCAGTGGAACGGAAAGTAAGAGCCCACCTTGTAACAAGCCAGTGAGCGGGATGAATTTTCCGCTAGCAGTCCAACAAAGAAATGACATGAATAAGCTAAAGGAAAATATTGCGCTCGCAACTCGAACTGTTTTGTGCGCCTTGAACTGCAAGTAAGAAATTATGACCGCGACAATAGAAATGATTGAGAAAAGCATTGATCCGCTTTTGGAATGTACCGCCCATTGATGCAAGAAGGCCCATTCATTCCCCAATACGAATCCAAAGGTTATTACCTCATTTTGCTTTGGCAATACGGCAAAAAACAAGAAACCAAGAATTCCTAGTACTGACATTGTTGCAATATTTCTGCGTCTGCGTCTTTCTGGTGAGGAAAGGGTACGGGTTTCGAGTTGAGTCATTACCCGTTCCAACCTTTAGAAACAACCGTGGAGCCAGTTTTCAAATCTCTCAAACGGAAAATAAATTTAACAAGGGTCGGTGCGGAGATAAATAGAACGATGAGAGCCTGTATAACCAAAACAATATCGACAGGATTCTGTGTATTAGCCTGCATCGTTAGCCCGCCAGCGCGCAGCGCTCCGAAAAGCAACGCCGCAACTACTGTGCCAACTGGATTTGCACGGCCTAACAACGCGACAGTGATTGCATCAAAACCGAAACTTCCAGCCACATCTGTAGTCAGTGCAAACTCAGACCCGAGAACTTGTATAGCTCCACCTAGCCCCGCTAACGCGCCAGAAACAGCCATAGCCGTGGTTGTGACAAAGGCGACTGAAATTCCTGCAGTACGTGCCGCGGATGCATTTGCACCAACCGCTCTAAACCGAAATCCCCAAGTACTTCTATTCAATAACCACCAAACAAAATAAGTGGCAAGTATGGCAATGAAAATTCCGGCATTCGCCCGTAAATCACTACCAAGGAATTGGGGTAACTTAGCTGAGTCATGGACTGGCGGTGCCAATGGATTGATCAATCCACCTGGGCGAAGGAATACTTTGGTTTTCAAGAGCCAAAATAAGAAAAAACCTGCGATGTAGTTGAACATGATTGTCACGATAACTTCATGTGCTCCGGTTCTAGCTTTTAGCAATCCAACGAATCCGCCCCACATCGCAGAAAAAACTATTGCAGTTATCAGTGCGAGTAAGACGTGAATCACTGGTGAGAAATTAAATGAAAATCCAATATAAGAAGCACCTATGGCTCCGAATATAAATTGACCTTGTGCTCCGATATTGAACAAACCCGCTTTAAAGGCGAGCGTTACTGACAAGCCGGTCAAAATCAGCGGAGTCGCAATAAGTAAAGTCTCTGATAGCGGATAGAAACCACTCAGTAGGGAACCATCTTTAACAAGGTTGGTATCGAATATCGAACCCTGAAAGAGTGCAAGGTAGGCATTTCCAGCCGAATGTAGCGCTGCGGTAAAGAATTTCCAGGGTGAGCCGATAAGAGGCAAAACTTCGCGATCTGATAGTGCAATAAGAATTCCACCAAAGAAAGCAGCCAAGACAAAGGCTAAAAGCGGAAGTTTAATTCTAGAAAAAGCTTTCGAAATCATTTTCATGCACTCGTCTTATTTTCCGAGCGAACCCCAGCCATGAGAAGACCCAACTGGGCCCTGGATGTCTCTGGTGAAACTATGGCAATAATCTCCCCCGCGTACATAACCGCAATCCGATCTGCAAGTGCAATCACCTCATCAAGCTCGGTGCTAAATAGCAAAACGCCTCGTCCTGCATCGCGTTCGGCCAGGATTCGCTCGTGAACGAATTCAATTGACCCAACATCCAAACCACGAGTTGGTTGAGAGGCAACAACTAACTTCACAGGACGAGAAAGTTCTCTAGCCAAAACTACTTTTTGCTTATTTCCGCCAGATAAAGACGAGGCTGGATCTTGAATATTCTGCAAGCGGACATCAAACTCCTTGACACGTAAATCACCTTCTTTAGCGACAACTTTGGGAAACATCACTGGGCCTTTTGCATAAGGAGGTAAGTCATGTAAATCCAAAATAAGATTCTCTGCAATGGAAAAGCTACCTATTAATCCATCGAGCTCACGAGATTCTGGAACGTAGGCAATCCCAGCGTGTAAGCACTCCCTAACATCTGATCCAGTGATATCTTTCCCATCTAAAATTATCTTGCCATCAACAAATTCCTGAAGACCTAGCAGGGCTTTAGCCAATTCGCTCTGCCCGTTGCCTTGAACTCCTGCAACTGCCACTACTTCGCCAGATCTAATTTCCAGGGATATGTTTTTAACCAATCTGCGCCCAGTCACATCATGAATATTAAGATTTTCAATTGTGAGTACAGGCTTACCAAATTTTCCTTGGGCCTTCTCAACCTCAAGTGAAATTGGCCTACCCACCATGAGAGAGGCCAACTCCTCTTGCGAAGCACTGGGCAAAGCGGTTCCAACTACTTTACCTCTACGAATGATCGTAATCTTGTCCGCTGCTTCTTGGACCTCGCGCAATTTGTGGGTAATGAAAACAATAGATGTGCCCTTGTCTCGCAAACTCTTCATATTTCTTAATAACTCATCTGTTTCTTGCGGTGTCAAAACTGCAGTTGGCTCATCGAGAATGAGAACCTTTGCATCATAAATAAGGGCTCTGATAATTTCGACACGCTGTTGGATCCCGACCGGCAAAGTTTCGACAAGGGCATCCGGGTCTACATCGAAATTGAATTCCTTGGATACCCTGCGAATTTCTTCCTTAGCCGTTTCTAAATCGAGCAAGCCAAATCTCTTTGTTTTCTCATGTCCTAATACGATATTTTCTGCCACAGTGAAAACCGGAATTAACATAAAATGTTGGTGGACCATACCGATGCCAGCAGCTAATGCATCGGCGGGAGTTTTGATATCTAACTCTTTACCGTCAACTAAAATTTTTCCAGAATCTGAAGATGTCAGGCCATAAACAATGTTCATCAAAGTGGATTTTCCAGCGCCATTTTCGCCAAGAATGGCATGGATCTCGCCATCGCCGACTAAGAAATCTATAGAGTCATTTGCAACTAACGAACCGAAGCTCTTTGTAATACCTCGAAGTTCTAATGACATGTCAGTAAATCTACCCTCTATTAGAAAGTAATCAAAGAACAAAAAGTAAAGGAGTAGGCCCGATTTCCGGACCTACTCCTTTACTACTGTGATCTATTAGATTGAAAGTGCGCCAGAAATAATATCTGCTTGAAGCGAGCGGATTTCTCCTTGTAGCTTGGCAGGTACTTTCTTTGACATCTGGCGATATGGAGCTAGGAAAGTTCCCTTGTTTGCAAGGTTTCCGAAATATCCAGTTCCTGTGTATTTCCCATCAACACAATCCTTGGTTACTGCAAGGACAGATGCTCCTACACCTTTAACAACAGAGCTAAGAATTACAGACTTGTACTGAGGTAGGTAATCATAGAAATCTTGATCGACTCCGAAGACCAAGGACTTCTTGCTTTTAATTGAGTTACCAGCGGTATCTCCACCAAGGGTTCCAGCAACTGGGAAAATGATGTCTGCGCCTTGTTGTTCAAAGCTCTTTGACATCTGAATTGCCTTTGCGCTGTTCTGGAAATCTCCAACGAATGAACCGGCAGCAGGCTTGTCAGGATCCCAACCAAGAACCTTAACTGACTTGCCCTTTACCTTGTTGTAATAAGCAACGCCCTTGTAGTAACCATCCATGAACATTGTTACAGATGGATAAGGTGCGCCACCGTATGTTGCAACAACTCCGGTCTTGGATACTCCAGCGGCTAGGTAGCCAGCAAGGAATGAAGACTCATCTGTTGAGAATTGAAGCGCCTTCAAGTTAGGGAATGTCTTTCCTGGATATTGATCAAAGTTGGGACCGTGATCAGCACCGTCGTTATCGACGATTGCGAATTTGACTTTTGGGTTGGCAGCAGCTGAAGCCAAAATTGCCGGCCCGATTTGATAGCCAACGCCGACAATAATTGTGCACTTATTGTCAACAAGCTTCTTCAAGTTTGGAACGAAATCTGCAGTTGATGCTGCAGGAAGATATGTTGCCTTTGTCTTTGTGAATTTATCTGAAGCTTGTGCGCCAGCCCATGCTGATGCGTTGAATGAGTGATCATCCACGCCGCCTGTATCGAGTGCGATACACAACGTAACTGGAGCAGCTGCTGTGGCAACTGGAGCCACGGTGATACCTACTGCAAATGAAGTAGCAGCAAAGAGCGCTACATAACGCATTGACTTTTTCAATTTTCCTCCAAGGGTCCCATGTATTAGATGGGGAGTTGATTTCAGGCTAGCCTAGCGTCAGAGTCGAAAAAACAAGTATTTAAGGCTCGCACGAGAGGACTGTAAGTTATAACGAAAAGATAAACTCTCAACCCTAGGTAGAAAGTTTTGCCGCTTTCTTGGCCAAAAGATTGATCTGCTTCGCCACCTTAGCAAGATCTGGCGACCAGAGAGAAATTTCTACTCCCTTGTCGAAAATTCCGTACCGGCGCCCGGATGACCCAACCTCGGGATTGAGAATATCCGACAAAGTATTGCCTAGTGACACCTCTGAAACTAGGTCCACTAGCGCAATATCAATGCGCTTTACAACTGAGGCTACAAGATACTTTTTCGTCGACGCACTCAACGTCGCATACTGCTCAGGCTCTAGCCCAATTACTCCTACAGATTTTCCACTTTTATTGGCAGCTGCAACCACATTCAATAGCTCAACATCTGAACCTGGGTTTGTGGAGAAAATAACATCTGCTCCTTGGGCAATCATCAGTTTTGCCACACTCGCTACAGAATCATTTGCATATTTTGAATCAATAACAATCGTGGATTTTACTGTGGTCGCACCTGATGCAAACCCTTTTTCAAATCCCTTATTTTGTGCGATATTCGTGATTATTCCGATTTTAGAACTTTTCGATAGAAGTGCTGCTGTAGCACCGGCCAGGTATCCGCCTTGATTTTCGGCAAAGACAAGAGAAGTTACATTCCTAAGCCCTATAGATTCATCATTGATAATTGCAAATTGTTGATCTGGGAACTGTGTGGCAACTACTTTTAGTGCGGATGCATACTGGGATCCGACTACCACGACAACATCACATTTCTTCTTAATGAGTGAAAGAATGCGTAATTGTCTATCATTTTCTGTTCCGATAGTTACAGTTGAATCGATGGCAAACTTGATTCGCTTTTTAGCAAGAATTAAACCTGCATTTACCGCATCATTGAAAGAATGATCACCCAATCCACCGGTGTCATAAGCCACCCCAATGTGAAGTGAAGGGTTGGCTTGGACTGGAGAAATATTGGAAAAAGTGAGAACTGCTATTAGTGCAAGGGAGAGTACCGAGCGAAGCTTTCTCATTGCACGAGACCAAGATTTTGATATGCATTTGCCATTGTTTTTTCAGCCACCGCGCGGGCTTTAAGAGCCCCACCAGTCAGAATTTTCAGTAAATAAGTTTCATCTTCCAGAAGTTCAAGAGCTCGCTGGCGAATAGGCCTTAGGACTTCAACAACGACTTCGGCGACTCCAGCTTTAAAATCTCCGTAACCTTTTCCTTCGTATTCTTTTTCTATATCACTAATCTTCTTACCAGATAGTGCAGAGTGGATTGTTAATAAATTACTGATTCCCGGTTTCTCTTTCTCATCAAAAACCACTTCTCTTCCAGTATCTGTCATGGCACTCTTGATTTTCTTTACATTTATTTCAGGAGTATCCATAAGTTCAATAACCCCCTGCATGGAATTTGCAGACTTGCTCATTTTCGATGTTGGCTCTTGTAGATCATTAATCTTTGCTCCACTTTTCAAAATATAAGCATCAGGAAGCTGAAAAGCTTGCCCATATCGAGAATTGAAGCGACCTGCTAAATCGCGCGTCAGTTCAATGTGTTGACGTTGATCCTCGCCTACAGGAACCAAGTCGGCTTGATACAACAAGATGTCGGCAGCTTGCAACATTGGGTAAGTGAAAAGTCCAACTACTGTGCGGTCTGTACCAGTTTTTTGGGACTTGTCCTTGAACTGAGTCATGCGACTGGCTTCACCAAATCCAGCTAGACATTCCATAATCCAACCGAGTTGATTGTGTGCAGGAACATGTGATTGCAAAAAGAGTGTGCACTTGTCGGGATCTACCCCAAGTGCCAACAACTGTGCAGCTGAGGCTAGAATTCTCTTCCGAAGAAGTGCAGGTTCGGTTTCAATCGTGAGGGCATGGAGATCTACAACGCAATAAAATGCATCGTGTTCTTCTTGGAGATCAACCCATTGTTTGAGTGCACCTAAGTAATTACCAAGATGAAATGAGTCATGCGTTGGCTGAATGCCGGAGAGAACTCTCTTGCGGGTCACGAGCGACATTCTCGCATGAACTAGACCGAACGAGAGATTAAAAGACGGCCCGCGCGCTTTCCTTCCAGCGATAAGACTTCGACACGGATTCCGTTGATTGTAAGCACGTCTTTTGCTTGTGGCATGCGCCCCAGGAAGTGCATCACGAAACCGCTTGCAGTCTCATAAGGGCCCTCCGGGATTTCAATTCCCGTTTGATCCAATAAATCTTCGATGGAAATCAGCCCATCAACCTCAATATCTCCTGAATGAGATTGCTCTTGGACTTCCGTTTCATGGCTGTCATATTCGTCTTTAATATCTCCAATGAGGCACTCAACGAGGTCTTCCATGGTGATAATTCCATCGGTTCCGCCATATTCGTCGAGCACAATTGCTAAATGCTGACGCTGGCTACGCATTTCAGTAAGGGCCGGCAAAACTCCTTTAGTTCCTGGCAAGAACATAATCGATCTGACTAACTCTTGAATTTTCCCATCTTTCCCAGCAAGTGATGTGTCGAGTAAATCCCTCACATGAATAAAACCAATAATCTCATCACTTGAACCCCGGACAACGGGATATCGAGAGTGTGCTCTTTCGACAGCTAATGCGATTGCTTTGCTAATAGTTAATGAGCCATCCATGAAATCTACTTCAGTACGGGGCACCATGACTTCGTGGACTTGGCGCTCGCTGGCATTAAATACTTCTTCTACGATGTCGCGTTCTTCATCGCTAAGAGCAGCATGACCTGTGACTAAATCTAGCAACTCCTCCTCTGACATCTGAGTGCGCTTTTCTTTTGGATCAACTCCAAAAATACGCACTACTAAATCTGTTGAATGTGAAAGCAACCAAATAATGGGTCTGAAAAACATTGCAAGTACATCGATAATCGGGGCTGATGCAAGTGCAATTTCTTCAGTTCGGAACAGGGCCAATCTTTTCGGAACTAACTCACCAAAGACTAAAGAAAAGTAAGCAATAACAAGAGTTAACCCGACAAGGGAGAGATTGCTACTCCATGTTTTTGAAAGACCTGAACTTTCTAACCACGGTTCTACATACGTGCCAAGTCTTTCTGCGCCAAGGGCTGCAGAGAGAAATCCACAGACAGTGACTCCCACTTGAGCCGCTGCTAAAAAGCGATTGGGGTTTGTCGACAGTGCAGCAACTCGAGCACCTCTGCGACCGCGAGTTGCCATTTGGCGAACTTGGCTTTCACGCAAAGAAATCAGAGCGATTTCAGCAGCAACGAAGAGAGCTGCAATCAAAATAAGCGCGGCAACGATTCCTATATTTGTTACGAGCCCGTGAAGTGATCGGTCGCTTTGCATATGGCACATCTTATCTCGAACAGAGTCTTGCCTGGAGTTGAACTTTCGCCTATATTTCAGGCACCTGCTGAGGGTTCGCCTCACACGGGTCTTCACCTTCAACCAACGGATCGTCGAGCACGTACCTGCTCGGAGAAGGAGTAATTAATTATGGCTTCAGTTGTATTCGAAAAAGCAACACGTATTTATCCAGGCACCACAGTCCCTGCCGTCGACAAACTAGATCTTGTTGTTAAAGATGGCGAATTCTTAGTTCTCGTCGGGCCATCAGGCTGTGGAAAATCCACTTCACTTCGTATGTTGGCTGGCCTTGAAGAAATTGATAACGGTCGCATTCTCATAGGCGATCGTGATGTCACAAATATTGCACCAAAAGATCGTGACATCGCGATGGTATTTCAGTCATACGCGCTCTATCCACATATGAGCGTTGCTGAAAATATGGGCTTTGCACTTAAAATTGCCGGCGTATCCAAGGAAGAGCGCGATCGCAGAGTATTAGAAGCGGCAAAGCTATTAGATCTCGAGCCATATCTTGACCGCAAACCTAAAGCACTCTCTGGTGGACAGCGCCAAAGAGTTGCAATGGGACGAGCAATTGTTCGCGAGCCTCAAGTTTTTCTTATGGACGAGCCACTTTCAAATTTAGATGCCAAGTTACGTGTTGCAACACGTACGCAAATCGCAGCCCTGCAACGTCGTCTTGGTATTACAACTGTTTATGTAACTCACGACCAAGTCGAAGCCATGACGATGGGAGATCGTGTTGCGGTCCTTAAGGATGGATTGCTGCAACAAGTTGATACACCGCGAAACCTCTATGACAATCCTGCTAATGCTTTTGTTGCTGGATTTATTGGTTCCCCTGCTATGAACTTACTTATCGCTCCGGTTTCGGGTGGGATTGCAAAACTTGGCGGGCTCTCAATTCCTGTTCCAACAAATACAGGCTCAACGGTGACAGTTGGCGTGCGACCAGAGAGTTTCACTCCATCAAGTGCTGGATTCGATGTTCTTGTTGAAGTTGTTGAAGAACTTGGCGCTGATGCATTTGTTTACGGAAAGCCAGCAGATCCGACAATTAAGTTTGCGCACTCATTAGATGAAGGCGCTCAAGTGATTATTCGTTGGGACCCTAAGAGTCCACCAAAGCCAGGAACAACAATTAGCGTTGTTGCCAACCCAGAGGTAATTCACTTCTTCGATTCAGCAACAGGTGAGCGCTTAAAATAAAACTTCGGTCCTAAATTAGGCCATAGCCTTTTGGAGATTGGCATCGATGGATGCCAAAAACTCTTGTGTTGTCTCCCATGGAGCATCAGGTGAGATCAAGACGGCTAGATCTTTAGTCATTTTTCCTGACTCAACAGTTTCGATACAGACTCGCTCAAGGGTTGCTGCAAATTTTGCCAACTCTGGAGTGTTATCCAACTTAGCGCGATGTTGCAGCCCTTGTGTCCAAGCAAAAATTGATGCAATTGGATTTGTTGATGTTGCTTTGCCTTGTTGATGATTTCGGAAGTGGCGAGTAACGGTTCCGTGTGCAGCTTCTGCCTCTACCGTCTTTCCATCTGGAGTCATTAGAACACTTGTCATTAAGCCAAGTGAACCAAAACCTTGGGCAACTGTGTCTGACTGAACATCGCCATCATAATTTTTACAAGCCCAGACATACCCACCTTCCCAACGCAAAGCAGTAGCAACCATGTCATCAATTAAACGATGCTCGTAGGTTATGCCGGCTTTTTCAAACTTCTCTTTAAACTCAGTCTTAAAGATCACTTCAAAGATATCTTTAAATCGTCCATCATAAGCTTTTAGAATTGTGTTTTTAGTTGATAAGAAGACTGGGTAATTACGGATTAATCCGTAGTTGAGTGAAGCACGTGCAAAATCGCGAATGGATTCATCAACGTTATACATGCCCATTGCAACGCCAGAACCTTCAAATTTGTACACTTCAAACTCCATTGGCTTGCTTCCATCTTCTGGAGCAAATGTCATCGTGAGTGTTCCAGCACTTGGCACCAAGAAATCTGTCGCACGGTACTGATCACCAAATGCATGACGACCAATAACAATCGGCTTTGTCCATTGAGGTACCAATCGTGGAACATTGCTGATAATAATTGGCTCGCGGAAAATAACACCGCCCAGAATATTTCGCACAGTCCCGTTTGGAGATTTCCACATCTTCTTAAGGCCAAATTCTTCTACTCGGGCCTCATCTGGTGTGATGGTTGCGCACTTAACGCCGACACCGTGTTTCTTAATGGCAAGGGCTGAATCAATAGTTACTTGATCATTCGTCGCATCACGGTGCTCAATGCCAAGATCGTAATACTCAAGGTTGATGTCCAGATAAGGCAAGATCAACTGCTCTTTAATGAATTGCCAGATGATTCTGGTCATTTCATCTCCGTCGAGCTCTACAACAGTTCCTACGACTTTAATCTTCTTCATTACTACTCCAGTTCTAGAGGCTCTGTACATCTGCTTGTTTTGCACGGACTGCTTCTGCAGCAACTTTGAGTTCTGCTAATTCGCTTTGAGAAAGTGCGGTTTCAACAACTTTGGTAATTCCACCGCGCCCAATTTGTGCTTCAACTCCGAGATAAACACCTGAGATTCCATATTCTCCGTCAACCCATGCGCAGACTGGCATTACTGCACCTGAATCTTCGATGACCGCCTTGGCCATGCGCGCAGCAGCAGCAGATGGTGCGTAATATGCAGAACCAGTTTTGAGTAAAGCAACTACTTCTGCTCCGCCATTGCGGGTACGGGTTACCAAATCATCAATTTCTTCTTGAGATAATTTTTGAGTGAGAGCAACGCCATCAACGGTGCAACGACTTGGAACGGGAACCATGGTGTCCCCATGAGATCCCAAAGTTAACGTCTTAACTGAGCCCACTGGAACTTTTAGTTTTTCTGCAACAAAGTTTGTAAATCGCGCTGTATCAAGCATTCCAGCCTGACCCATGACACGATTACGAGGAAAACCTGAGGCCAATTGCGCCAGCGCTGTCATCTCATCAAGAGGATTAGAAACAACGATAATTACGGCGTTCGGGCTGTGCTTTGCAATGTTTTCTGCAACTCCGCGGACGATACCTGCGTTAACTCCGATGAGATCCATGCGGCTCATGCCAGGTTTGCGAGGAAGGCCTGCAGTAATAACAATTACATCCGAGTTAGCGGTTGCTTCGTATCCGCCACCGTCGGCAGTAGTTGTTGCTCCTATAATTTTTGTTTCAAAATTTTCAATTGAGCGCGATTGATTCATGTCCAGAGCTAAACCTTCTGGCTTACCTTCGACAATATCTGTCAAGACAACCGTGTCAAAAATATTGTATTCAGCTAATCGCATGGCAGTTGTGGAACCATAAAATCCAGCTCCGATAACGCTTACTTTTTTCGACATTGCGTTCACTGCCTTTCTTAGAGGTTTTCTTTAAACTCTCTCGACATCAAGATAATTCTAGCGTCCTCGAGGAAGGGCCAAAGCCAAGACGAAGAGCGCTATCGCCAAAAGTATGGGCAGATAGCGTTCAAACCTACGTGAGCTGTGATGAGAAATACTCACGCTAAGGGCTCCTACTGCAATAAATAAGGCACCTGCGCGAACATAGCCAGCTATCCCCGCCACCAGACCCACTACTACGGCAAAGTAGGCCAGAAATTTTGTACTACTAATTTTCAACGACATGCTTCAACTACATTTTTTAATAGCATAGCTCGAGTCATTGGTCCAACGCCTCCCGGCATCGGTGCAATAAATGATGCAACTTGCGAAACTGCAGGGTGAACATCTCCGAGCAAACCTTCACGCGTACGTGAGATTCCAACATCAATTACCGTTGCGCCACTTTTGATCATTGCAGCAGTTAAAAAATGCGCCTTACCAATTGCTGCAATAACAATATCTGCCTTCTTGGTATGTCTGGCTAAATCCTTAGTTCCAGTATGAGTCAAAGTAAGCGTTGCGTTCTCGCTCTTGCGAGTTAATAAAAGTCCCAATGGGCGCCCAACGGTGATGCCTCGACCAATTACAGTGATCTCAGCTCCATCAATGGCCACTTTGTACGCTCTCAAGAGTTCGACAATTCCGCGCGGTGTACATGGCAAGGGACCTGATTGACCACTTACTAGTCGGCCCAAATTTAGGGGGTGCAGGCCATCTGCATCTTTAGATGGATCAATTGCTTCTAAGACTTTTTGAGAATTTATTCCGGATGGAAGTGGGAGTTGAACTATGTATCCGGTGCATTCTTTTGAAGCATTGAGATCGGCAATTGCTGACAAAATATCTGCCTCTTTGGCTGATGCGGGAAGATTAATTTGAATAGAGGTAATTCCTACTTCTTGGCAATCTCGATGTTTGCCTTTTACATATGAATGTGAGCCTGGATCATCTCCAACAAGAACGGTTCCGAGTCCTGGAATTTTTCCATTTTTTTTCAATTCAATAACTTCTAGAGCCATTGCTGATTTAATTCTTTGGGCAAGTGCCTTGCCATCTAAAATCTGTGCGCTCATTTTCCCAATCCTAACGCCGTTTATGCATGCGAGAAATGGCGCACGCTTGTGAAAAACATTGGGATATTTGCCTTTTGTGCCACGGCGATAACCTCTTCATCTCGCACGCTTCCACCAGGTTGAACTATGGCGCAGACTCCGGCTTTGATAAGGATTTCCAGACCATCGGCAAATGGGAAAAAGGCATCGCTTGCTCCGACGCAGGATTGCACTCGATCTCCCCCACGTGAGACCGCTAACTGCGCAGAGTCCACGCGATTTACTTGACCCATTCCAATTCCAATGGATGCGCCATCTTTTGCCAAGAGAATTGCATTGCTCTTCACCGCCCGCACAGAGCGCCAAGCAAAATGCAAATCTTGCAAAATTTCTGCACTCACTGCAGGACCGGACACTTGCTTCCAGTTCTTGGGATCATCGCCATCTGCATTAATGAGATCGGTATCTTGAAGTAGTGCTCCTCCAGAAACAAGTCGCAACTCGAAAGGAGTAATTTCAGATGTTGCACATTCCAAAATTCGAATGGATGGCTTGCCCATCAATATTGCAAGACCCTCTTTTGAAAAACTAGGAGCAATAAGAACTTCTGTGAAAATTTGAGAAAGCGCCTGGGCCATTTCTGCATCTACTTCACGGTTAGCTGCAACAACTCCACCAAAAGCTGAAATGGGGTCACACTCGTGAGCCTTGCGATGCGCCTTGGCAATTGAGGAACCTATAGCGATTCCGCATGGATTTGCATGCTTAATGATTGCAACACAGGGGGCGCTGTGGTCGTGGGCTGCGCGCCAAGCTGCATCAGCATCCGTGTAGTTATTAAATGACATCT
Organism: Streptomyces griseus; assembly: GCA_945884695.1. Classification (GTDB taxonomy): domain Bacteria; phylum Actinomycetota; class Actinomycetes; order Nanopelagicales; family Nanopelagicaceae; genus QYPT01. The sequence goes on along the minus strand of CAMCYO010000003.1, from coordinate 114,135 downwards.
CCTTGCCATGTAATTGCTTAGATGCAACAAGTCCTGATGAGGCTGCACTATCTGCATAAAGAGTTGCCTTTTGATGTGGATTTTCACCATAACGAAGGGGGTTTTGCTGATTCCAGATGCGACCAAACCAGGTAGGAAGTGTTTGCCTATTCTCACCTAACCAAGTGGCAATCGATAAGTCGTACTCTGCAGTTGTTCTAAAGACTTCAAGTGCGAGTGCTCTACGCTCCAGATCGCTAAATCCACCATCTACTATCGCTTGTGAAAGTTGCCCATATTGATTGGGATGACAAATAACTGCAACCGAACCATAGTTCTTTGCCGCGCCTCGCAACATTGAAGGACCACCAATGTCTATCTGCTCAATGCATTCGGAAAAATCAGCTCCAGATGCAATCGTTGCTTGAAACGGATAAAGATTTATAACAACTAAATCAAAAGGCAATATGTCTAACTCTTCAATCGCGCGCAAGTGCTCTGGATTGTTTTGATCTGCCAAAATCCCGGAGTGAATCCTTGGGTGCAGAGTTTTTACTCTCCCTCCCATTATTTCCGGAAAACCTGTGTAAGTACTTACCTCAGTTACGGTAATTCCTGCGCCCTGCAATGTCTTTGCAGTTGAACCTGTAGAGAGTATTTCTACACCAGTGCTCTGTAAAAGTTTTCCTAACTCAATGACTCCAGTTTTGTCATAAACGCTAATAAGCGCTCGTCTCATTGGTTTGCGCTCAGACATGGCGTTTCTCCAATGTGGGTAAGAGTTTTGAGATTGTCTCTACGATGAGACCTCGTTCGACAATCTTAATACGCTCATGGAGTGATGCGATGTCATCATTTGGAACCACCGCAATTTCAACTTGGGCAATAATCTCGCCTGTATCTACGCCAGAATCCACCCAATGGATTGTTGTTCCAGTCATTGCCACATTTGCCAGCAGGGCGTCTTTGACTGCATGCACACCGGGAAAGTTAGGCAGTAGCGATGGGTGGGAGTTAATAACCTTAAAACGTTCCACAAATTCGGGTGAAAGGATACGCATAAACCCTGCGCTGACAATCAAATCTGGGTTTAACTCAATTCCTACATCCCATATCTCTTTGTCCCACTGTTGCCTCGCAACCGCAATTGGAATGAGGTACGTTGGAATACCAGCAGCCTTTACACGTTCAATAACCCGTGCACCAGGTTGATCACAGACCAGCCCAACAATGTGTATATCTAATTCATCCTTTTTAACAGCATCAATTATTGCTTGAACCAATGATCCATCCCCAGAGGCAAGTAAGAGAACTCTTATCTTCATGCGCCACGTTTTCGAAGTGGATTTCTTGCAGAAATAAGATCAAAGAGCCGAGGTGCAAACATCCCAAGAAGAATCCCGATTCCAACTTCAATCGATAGAGTCAAAGGGAATTTCCAGAGCGAAACTCCAACTGTATCCAGAGATGAAGTCAGCAGTGCACCACTACTCATAATTGAAAGAAAGAGGGTTGCGAGAATAATTGCAATAAAACTCTGCAAAGTCACTCGTTGACTCTGTGAGATTGTTGCAGTGAGTAAAACACTTCCCATCGCTATAAAGAAAACTACGGCAATCAGAAACATTGGGTGGCGCACAGTAGGAAGGGCTCCAAGAATTGGAAGAGCGGGAATCTCGGCAATCGTATGTGACCATGGAGAAATAATTGTTTCTGTCCCAATAGCAAATCCTGAACCGGCGAAATAGGAAAGTGTTGCAACAATCGCATTTGGTATGAATAAAATATTGATAAGTAGTAAGAGAGCACCGCCTAAGATTCCAGGTTGCAAAACTAAAGTTAAGTCCTTAACCATTTCCAGATGCACAAAAAGAGAAATTGCAAGCACGAGGCTTGAAATTCCAAGGGCAACTGCAATTAATCGAAACCCTATATCAATAGGAATAAATGATAGTGAGCGCTTCTTCCTTACCACCGTGCTCGTGGTTAGCCATGTACCAGCTGTAACAATTAGTGGAGCCCAATAATAAACGGGCTTAACGCTTTGAGTTTGAGCTAGCCAAGCAATAAGAGTTACACATAGAGAATATATTCCAGTAAAGAGTGATCTTGCCAAGCGGATAGATTGCTCGCCGATGTCTATATGGTTAATAACTCGACCAAAACTCTTTCGAATAACCAAAAAAGGAAAAATAAGTGCACCGAGTGGAAGATAAGAAAGAAAGCCTGAAATTTGCGCTGGAGGTAAGAGAAGTGAAAACGGAATGTGATGGCATGCAAGCCATAACCAGATTGCTACACGAATAGGATCTGCTGTATTTGCGGTACTACTTCCGGCAGTTGCCCATGCCAAAAGAGTAAGAAAAGATATTGGTAATAATAAAAGAGCAATAGTGCGTAGTGCTTGCGTCAACGAGACCCAGAGGACGCGTTGAAACATTTGTCTAGCGATTCAAAAGTGCCCGCATGATGCGAGCAGTTTCACTTGGAGTTTGTCCTACTTGGACACCGGCTTTTTCCAGAGCATCTTTCTTGCCCTGGGCTGTTCCCGAAGAACCAGAAACAATTGCGCCGGCATGTCCCATAGTTTTTCCTTCAGGTGCAGTGAAGCCAGCAACATATCCCACAACAGGTTTTGTGACATTGGCTTTAATAAATGCCGCTGCACGCTCTTCCGCGTCCCCACCGATTTCACCAATCATGACGATGGCTTCGGTCTCAGGATCATCTTGAAAAGCACGCAGGCAATCGATGTGTGTTGTGCCGATGACAGGGTCTCCGCCAATTCCTACTGCCGTGCTAAATCCAATATCACGCAGCTCGTACATCATTTGATATGTCAGAGTTCCTGACTTAGAAACTAAGCCGATAGTTCCTTTTCCAGCGATATCTGCAGGAATAATTCCGATATTACTTTCACTTGGAGAAATAATTCCTGGACAATTTGGTCCAAGAATTCTTGTTGTTCCTTTTGAAACTGAATATGCATAGAAAGCTGCCGTGTCATGAACTGGAATTCCTTCGGTAATAACTACAACTAAAGGTATTCCAGCATCAATAGCATCGATGACAGCAGCTTTTGCAAATTTCGGCGGAACGAATACCACCGAAGCATCCGCGCCTGTGGCAGATCGTGCTTGCGCTACTGTGTTAAATACTGGAAGTTTATGACCATCAATCTCGACAACTTGGCCACCTTTACCAGGCGTAACGCCTCCAACAATTGTTGTGCCAGAGGCAAGCATGCGACGAGTGTGCTTAGTTCCCTCTGAACCAGTCATGCCTTGAACTATGACCCGGCTAGTTTTATTTACAAAAATAGTCATTACTTAGCCGCCAATTCCGCAGCTCTTGAAGCTGCGCCATCCATTGTGTCCAACTGCTGCACCAATGGATGTTTAGCTTCATTAAGAATTCTGCGTCCTTCGAGGACATTATTTCCGTCTAACCTGACAACAATTGGTTTCGTGGCTTTTGAGCCCAACATTTCAAGTGCTTGAACAATTCCGTTGGCAACTGCGTCACAAGCGGTAATCCCTCCAAAAACATTCACAAATACGCTCTTCACATCAGGGTCACCCAGAATAATTGAAAGACCATCTGCCATCACTTGAGCAGATGCTCCGCCACCAATATCTAAGAAATTTGCCGGCTTTACTCCCCCAAATTTTTCTCCTGCATAAGCGACAACGTCAAGAGTACTCATCACTAAACCGGCACCATTTCCAATAATGCCAACTTGTCCATTCAGTTTCACATAATTTAAATCTTTCGCTTTAGCTAGCGCCTCGAGTGGATCGGTTGCAGATTCGTCAATCAGCCCTTCATGATCTGGGTGGCGAAATCCAGCGCTGTCATCAAGAGTTACTTTTCCATCAAGGGCAATGATGCGTCCATCGGATGTTTTAACGAGCGGGTTTATTTCAACCAAGGTTGCATCTTCTGTGGTGAAAACTTTCCAGATAAGCAGCAAGGTCTCTGCCACTTGCTCTGCGATATCGGCTGGAAATTTTGCATCATTGATGATTTTTAGGGCATCAGACTTTGAAAGCCCGTCATTGGAATTAACGGGCACCTTAACCAGTTTTTCTGGTGTTTCATGAGCCACTTGCTCTATATCCATACCTCCAGCAACAGAGGCCATAATTAGGAATGTTCGGTTGGATCGATCTAAGAGAATCGCTAAATAATATTCTGATTCGATGGGCGCTGCTTGTGCAATCATTACTTTTTTTACAATATGCCCTTTAATATCCATTCCAAGAATTGCGCTAGCTATTTCTCGCGCATCTTTTGCATTTTGAGCTAGCTTTACACCGCCTGCTTTTCCTCGCCCGCCAACTTTAACTTGAGCTTTAATCACAACTTTCCCGCCAATTTTTTCAGCAGCAGATTGAGCTTGATCGGCAGTTGTTGCAACTGCACCTGCTAATACGGGAACTCCATGTTTTTCGAAAAGATCTCTTGCTTGATACTCAAAGAGATCCACAATGGACTCCATTCATGTTTGGAATGTGAAGACGGGTGCAATCCTAGAGCTTCTCAACGGGTGCATAGCGCAGGAGCAATCGCTTCTCACCATATGAGCCAAAATCTATAGTCGCTTCAGCACGATCGCCTTCACCAGATAATGCCAGAACGGTTCCGAGGCCAAATGTGTCATGTGACACACGCTCTCCAACTGCAAGGTTTAATGCAATGCTTTTCTTACCAGTTGCTCTTGGAGGTGGTGCGGAAAAATTTCTTTTGGTAGAAGTGCGTGGAGCAATAACATTTGTAGAACGCCACTGAATTACATCTTCGGGAATTTCTTCTAAAAAACGCGATGGTGGATTAAAACTTGGCGCTCCCCATGAAGATCGATATTCAGCTCGTGTGAGATATAGACGTTGTTGTGCACGTGTTAAACCAACGTAGGCCAGTCGGCGCTCTTCTTCAATCTCTTTCTTTTCGCCCAAGGTGCGCGAGTGTGGAAATATTCCATCTTCAAGGCCTGCAAGAAAGACGGTAGGGAATTCAAGGCCCTTGGCAGTATGTAGCGTCATAAGAGTCACTACCCCACCATGGTCTTCTCCTTCAGGAATTTCATCGGCATCTGCAACAAGTGAAACTTGCTCGAGAAAACCAGAAAGTGAGATCTCTTCATCCTCACCCAAAGCCTCAAAAGGTTTTTCCTCATATTCCAAAGAGACTGCAACTAACTCCTGTAAATTCTCCACCCGGACTTCATCTTGTGGATCTTTACTTGCCGAAAGTTCGGCCATTAACCCTGACTGCTCAAGGACTGCTTCAATAATTACTGATGGGCGTACTTTGGCCTCTACAAGAACGCTGAGTGCAGAAAGTGTTGATAAAAAGTCTCGAATAGAGGCAGTTGAACGACTAGGCATGTCCGCCATTTCAGTACATCTGTGAAGAGCCTGCCAGAAAGAAAGCGCATGCTCTTGTGCAAATGCATCTACATAATCTAAAGCCCTATCGCCAATACCGCGTTTGGGTACGTTAATAATGCGCCTAAGTGAGACCTCGTCACTGTGATTAACGACAACGCGTAGATATGCAAGCAAGTCCTTAACTTCTTTGCGCTCATAAAAGCGAACACCCCCTACGACTTTATAAGGTAGCGCTGCCCTCATAAAAACTTCTTCAAAAACACGTGATTGGGCATTGGTGCGATAGAAAATCGCAGTATCACCTGGTTCAGAGCTTCCCGAATTCTGCAATTGCCGAATCTCATCTTTAATGAACTCTGCTTCATCATGTTCGGACTCTGCTACATACCCAATCAGCGGAGCACCAGAGCCAGCTTCTGACCACAAGTTCTTTTCCTTACGGCTTTCATTCTTAGTGATAACTGCATTTGCAGCGTTTAGAATATTTTGAGACGATCTGTAGTTCTGTTCAAGTAAGACAGTTGTAGCATTTGGGTAATCCATTTCAAATTGCATGATATTTCGAATGGTGGCACCACGAAATCCATAAATTGATTGATCGGCATCGCCTACAACGCAGAGCTCGGCCGGTGGTAGCAAATCTCTTTCTTCGCCGACTAATTCTCGAATCAACTGGTATTGCGCATGGTTTGTATCTTGATACTCATCTACCAGTACGTGTCGAAAACGTGACCTAAAGCGTGACTTACTTTCAGGGAAGCGCTGTAACACTTCCACGGTCTTAAGAATTAGATCATCAAAATCCATGGCATTTGCTTGCTGTAAGCGACGCTGATAGACCGCATAAACTTCTGCAACAACTTGCTCAAATTGATTAGTTGTGGCATTAAGGTAATCAGAAGGCCCCATCAATTCATTTTTAGCATTTGAAATCATCGATTGAAATTGACGTGGTGGGTATTTCTTGGGGTCTAAGTTGAGCTCTTTCGAAACAATCGTAATCAAACGCGCGCTGTCTGCCTGATCGTAAATACTAAATGAATTGCTATAGCCCATGCGCGAAGCTTCTTGTCGTAAAATGCGAACACATGCTGAGTGAAATGTTGAAACCCACATAGACCGTGCAACTGGGCCAACTAAAGCTGCAACACGATCTTTCATTTCACCTGCAGCTTTATTGGTAAATGTAATTGCCAATATTTCATAGGGAGCGCATCCTCGCCTCGCCATCAGATATGCGATTCTGCGAGTAAGAACTCGTGTTTTGCCTGAGCCGGCACCTGCAACAACTAATAAAGGCCCACCTGCATGTGAGACAGCCAGACTTTGTTGAGGATTGAGCCCTTCGAGTAAAGGGTCAGTGCTCGTCATGGTTGGCATTCTATTAGGCTTACGCGACATTAGGCTTACGTCCCATGAATGTGAGGTCCATAGTGGAACCGATTGCTGATTCCGAAATCAAGCGAGTTCTTGTTGTTACTGCCCACCCCGATGATTCTGATTTTGGTGCATCAGGAACTCTTGCCAAATGGATTAAGGCCGGCATACATGTCTCGTACTGCATATGCACAAATGGTGATCAAGGCGGAGAAGAGTCCGGAATCCCCGTCGAAGAAATGCCCGCTGTCCGCCAACGTGAACAAAGAACCGCCGGTGAAGCAATTGGCGTTACAGATATAACTTTCTTAAATTATCGCGATGGTTCTCTGGAGCCAACACTTGCCTTACGAAAAGATATTGTAAGAGCAATTCGAATCGCCCAACCTGATCGTATGGTCATTCAAAGTCCAGAACGAAATTGGGAGCGCATTGGTGCTAGTCATCCCGATCATCTTGCAGCTGGCGAGAGCGCCATTCAAGCGGTTTACCCGGATGCACGAAATCCTTTTGCATTTCCAGATTTGCTTGAAGCAGGAATTAAGCCCTGGAGAGTTAAAGAGCTTTGGGTCATGGGACACGCAACACCAGATCACTTTGTTGACATAACAGATACCTTTGCATTGAAGATGAAAGCGTTACATTCGCACGTTTCCCAAACTGCTCATAATCAAGAGTTGGAAAATATGGTCAAATCCTGGGGTGAAAGAAATGCTGGGTTAGCAAGTTTTCCTGAAGGAAGAATTGCCGAAGCATTTAAAATAGTTAATACAAACTAAATTATTTGACAGCAACTTTCTCGATAGCAACAGTTTGGGCAGGTGAACCATCTGCACCTCCGCCTTGTACACCAGCGCCAGCAATTGCTTTAAGTATCTCTAAGCCCTTAGTAATTTTGCCCCAAATTGTGTAGTCGTTGCCCAAAGATGTATCTGCATACACTAAGAAAAACTGTGAACCATTTGAGTTTGGACCACCATTAGCCATGGCAATTGTGCCCGCTGGATAGTTGTTGTCAACGATCTTTGGCAGATTCTCATCTTTATACGCCCAAGCAGGCCCACCGTTTCCTCTGGCTGTTGGATCTCCACATTGCAATACAAATATTCCCTCTGTTGTTAAACGATGGCAGAGTGAACCATCGAAGTATCCTGCACGCGCTAACACAGTCATTGCAGTAACAGTTTGTGGTGCTAGTTTTTGGTATACGTCAAAATCAATTTCACCGCAATTGGTAGTTAATGTAAAAGATGAAATATTTTCGGTAAGCAAACCTGAAGGCGCTGGCACAGTTACACCAATATGAGGAACCGCAGTTGTTGTTCCACAACCTGCAACAATCGTTGTGGGTGCTTGGACACTTGGAGTAGGTGCAGCTATGACAATTTCTTTCTTTGTCGATGAACAGGCAGAGAGCCCGCTAGCTAGCAACGCAATTAGTCCTACCACAACTGCACGTTTCATAGATTTGCCTTTCATAAGATGCCAATGTTACCAAGTACTGTAAGAAAACTTATTCCCATTCAATCGTTCCGGGCGGTTTGCTTGTGATATCTAAGACAACTCGGTTAACGTCACGGACTTCATTGGTGATTCGAGTTGAGATCTTTTCAAGCAAGTCATAGGGCAAACGAGACCAATCGGCTGTCATGGCATCCTCACTCGATACTGGTCGTAAAACAATCGGGTGTCCATATGTGCGACCATCGCCTTGAACTCCAACGCTTCGCACATCTGCCAAGAGAACCACAGGGCACTGCCAAATTAAGCCGTCTTGGCCAGCTTTGCTTAACTCTTCGCGAGCTATTGAATCTGCAAGGCGCAGAATCTCTAGGCGTTCTTGAGTAACTTCTCCAATGATTCGAATTGCAAGACCGGGCCCCGGAAATGGTTGTCGCCCAACTATTACTTCAGGTAAACCAAGCTCATATCCCACTTGTCGTACTTCATCTTTAAATAGCGTTCGAAGGGGTTCGATTAATATAAAGGAAAGATCATCAGGCAACCCACCCACGTTATGGTGAGATTTAATATTTGCAGTTCCGCTCCCCCCGCCTGATTCAACAACATCTGGATACAAGGTGCCCTGTACTAGAAATTCAACCTCTCCACCTTGGGAAATATCACGTGAAGCGCCCTCAAATGCCCGTATGAATTCTCGGCCAATGATCTTTCTCTTCGCTTCTGGATCTGTTACTCCAGCAAGTGCACGTAAGAAAATATCGCGAACGTCGACAACTTTCAGGGCAACACCTGTTGCTTCTACAAAATCTTTCTCCACTTGTTCGGCTTCGCCAGCTCGAAGTAATCCGTGGTTGATGAAAACACAGGTCAATTGAGAACCAATTGCCTTTTGCACAATTGCCGCAGCCACTGCAGAATCAACTCCGCCAGAGAGTCCGCATAGAACCCTCTTTGTTCCAACAAGTTCTCTTACTTTTGCAACCTCAGTTAGTGCAATATTGCTCGTTGTCCACGATGGTGAACATTTAGCGATATTGATTAACCAGTTTTCCAATATTTCTTGGCCATGTTCTGTATGTAGAACTTCTGGGTGAAATTGGACTCCTGCTAATTTACCTGTTGAACTTTCAAATGCAACAATTGGCGTTTGGTCAGAAGATGCTGAAACGAGAAAATCCTTAGGGGCTTGGGTAACACAATCACCATGACTCATCCATACGCTCTGCTCATTTGTAAGTTTTGAGAAAACTTTTGAGCCAGCTAGAACTTGCACTTGAGTACGCCCGAATTCGGATGTGCCAGTTTGGCTTACTACTCCACCAAGTGCCACGGCCATTGCTTGGAACCCATAACATATTCCAAAAATCGGAATGCCGAGTGAAAATATGCCTTCATCTAGTTTCGGCGCACCTTGCGCATAAACACTTGAAGGACCACCTGAAAGAATTATGGCTTCGGGATTTCTTTCTTTTATCTCTTCTGCTGTGATAGTCGATGGAACTATTTCGCTAAAAACTTTTGCTTCACGCACTCTTCGTGCAATCAATTGCGCATATTGCGCCCCAAAATCGACGACTAATACGCCATTGCTCTTATCAGGCACGATGGATAAGAACCTCGACGCGTTGGAACTCTTTGACATCCGAGTATCCGCACGTTGCCATTGCGCGCCTAAATGCACCAAATAGGTTCATTGAGCCATCGGCTGCGTGCGATGGCCCGAGCAAGATTTCCTCTAGCGTGCCACTTGTTCCGACTGCTACACGTTCTCCACGTGGAAGTTCTGGGTGATGAGCTTCATTGCCCCAGTGCCATCCAAGTCCTGGCGCTTCTGTGGCTTTTGCAAGTGGTGATCCAATCATTACCGCATCGGCCCCGCATGCAACGGCTTTTGCAATGTCTCCACTTCTTCCAACTGAACCATCTGCAATGACATGCACGTAACGTCCGCCAGATTCATCTAAGTAATCGCGACGAGCTGAAGCAACTTCGGCAACGGCAGATGCCATAGGGACTTCGATTCCTAAAACCTTACGCGTTGTGTGAGCAGAGCCGCCACCAAAGCCGACTAATACTCCAGCTGCTCCTGCTCGCATTAAGTGTAACGCCCCCGTTGCGGTTGCACATCCTCCAACAATGACAGGAACATCTAATTCATAAATGAACTTCTTCAAGTTGAGTGCTTCGTTATTTGTTGCGACATGTTCGGCGCTCACAGTAGTTCCACGAATAACGAAAATATCAACGCCAGCCTCAATCACTGTTTTATGTAATTCGAAAGTGCGCTGAGGGGAAAGGGAACCTGCAACTGTTACGCCAGCATCTCGAATGTGCTTAAGGCGTTCTTTGATAAGAGATGGTTGAATCGGTGCTGAATAGAGCTCCTGCATGCGACGAGTTGCATGCGTATCTGGCATGGATGCAATTTCACCAAGTTGTATACGTGGATCTTCATAGCGAGTCCAAAGTCCTTCAAGATTAAGTACCGCAAGACCCCCAAGTTTTCCAATTGCAATTGCAGTCTCTGGCGATACAACAGAATCCATCGGAGCCGCCATGAGGGGAAGGGCAAATTTATAGGCATCAATTTGCCATGTAGTTGATACATCTTCTGGGTCGCGAGTGCGTCGACTTGGCACAATCGCAATGTCATCAAATGAATATGCTTGTCGGGCACGTTTGCCGGGGGCTAATTCAATATCGCTCATTACAAGCCCTTTCCACGGTAATTAGGAGCATCTGCTACATCTAGAACATCATGTGGATGGCTTTCTTGAAGGCCGGCCGCAGTAATTTGAATTAGGCGCCCTTCGCGACGTAAGTACGCAATATCTGGCGCTCCGGCATAACCCATTCCGGAACGAAGTCCACCTACAAGTTGATGTACAACATGGGCAAGGGAACCGCGGTATGCAACTTTTCCTTCGATACCTTCTGGAACCAATTTATCTTCAGATAAAACATCGTCTTGCATGTAACGATCTTTTGAATATGACTTCTGTTCGCCACGAGATTGCATTGCGCCAAGGGAGCCCATGCCTCGATATGCCTTGTATTGACGTCCATCAATGGTTACTAATTCACCTGGCGACTCATCGCATCCTGCAAGGAGTGAACCAAGCATCACGCAATCTGCTCCGGCAACGAGGGCTTTAACAATGTCACCTGAATATTGCAATCCGCCATCAGCAATTAAAGGGATACCAGCTTTACCACATGCTTTGCTAGCTTCCATGATTGCAGTAATTTGCGGGACTCCTACTCCAGCAACAACTCGAGTTGTGCAGATAGATCCAGGTCCTACTCCAACTTTTACAGCATCTGCTCCTGCATTAATGAGAGCCTGTGCGCCAGCACGTGTTGCAACGTTGCCACCAATGATTTCTGTAGTTGGTGAGAATTTTTTTATTCGGGCTATCGCATCTAATACTGCGCGATGATGTCCATGGGCTGTGTCTACAACGACTACATCTACGCCCGCTTCGATGAGCGCTTTCGCGCGAGCAAATCCATCGTCGCCTACTCCAACTGCAGCACCTGCAATGCCAACGTTCTTTACTAATTTCACATGCGTTACTTGCTCCTCGATTGGCAAGTTTCTATGAATGATTCCAATGCCTCCTACTTTTGCCATGGCAATGGCCATTGAAGATTCAGTGACCGTATCCATTGCCGATGAAACCAATGGGATTGCTAATGAAATATTGCGTGTGAGTTTGGTTGCTGTATCAACTTCACTAGGAACAACTTCAGAAGCATCAGGCAATAAAAGAACGTCATCATAGGTAAGGCCCAGCATGACGACTTTGTCGTTATCGCTCATGAGACCTCCCGCCAGAGACACCATGAAATGATCCACGATGGATATGAATCAGCGGTGTAAGGCGTGAAGTCTATCGGTGCAATTACGCCCCGACTGCCCTGGAAATCTCCTCGCACGCAGAGTAAAGGTCATCGGCAAAGGCTACAGAGCCATAATCGACGCGGTTCCAGCCGGGCCCGCCCAGCACGATTCGAGGGGCAGGACGGACTTTGGGTAGTGACTGAAAATATTTGGCTTCACCATGTTCAGGCAATTGTGCCCATAAGAAAATAGCTGGAGGCGCTAAACGTTTAATGACTTGGGAGAGCGCTTCCAATGGAGTACGAGAGCCAAGAAAGTAACTTTCTATTTTGCGCTCTGCAAGTGCTGCAGCCAAGGCATGGATTGCTAATGAATGCAGTTCTTCTCCTACACATGCAAGTAAAACGGGACGAGAGTTAACTGGTTTTGCAATTGTTGGAGTGAGTAATACTTTCTTCAGTATTTCGCTTAAAAGGTGCTCCACTTCAATTCCGTCACCTTTGTCGACCCACCTTTGACCCACTTTATGCAATAACGGAGTGATGACGCTCTGCCATGCATCTACAACTCCCAGCTCCTTGATTGATTTACTTAATAACATTTCAAGATATGCAGAGTCAAGTGTTCTTGCCGAACGGTAGAGAGCTGAAACAACTTCATCATCAATGGGGGCTAGTGGTTTAGTCGAGGTAATTTTGGATCCGGCGCTGGATACTTTTGAGGAGAGCGCACTGTGCGCAGCTTCGCTTGCACTGACGCCTGAACAAATTAAGTTTCGCATTAACGTCAGTCGCGCTACATCTTTATGGGAATAACGGCGATGAGTTCCTGGCTCATGATGGGAGGGCCCCAAGCCATAGCGAAGGTCCCACGTACGCAGGGTGGCCGGTGCAACGCCTATGCGGCGAGCCACCGAAGCCACTGTAAAGAGTTCATCCACGCCTCAATCTTTGCCTTCTATGTCCAAACTCACCACTCGAAACGCTTAAATGAAGAAGATATGGCGCGCCTAGGCTTGAACAACTTACGGCGCGGTTGTATGGTTGAGCCACTACTAAAAGGAGTTGGCATGACTGAGATATCAAGACTTCCCAAGCCTCTTGCTGAGCTATGGGAATGGCAATTTGAAGGTGCCTGCCAGGACCTTCCTAGCGAGATGTTTTTCCATCCTGAAGGCGAGCGCGGACCTCGTCGTCGCAATCGTGAGAACGCCGCCAAGGCTGTCTGCGCAACATGTCCGGTGATTCAACAATGTCGCGATCAAGCGCTAAGTATTCAAGAGCCCTACGGAATATGGGGCGGTCTAAGTGAAGATGACCGAACCATGATTCTTGATAGAAAGATCTCAGCAAGTATTTCTGAAGCCTCCTAACCACTCCACGGAATTTTGGCTACTAGTTTCACGTTAAGAGTTGTTCAATAAAAAGAGCCCCACTCGGACGAGTGAGGCTCTTTCTCATTAATACTTATTAAGACTTAGTGGCTATGTCCACCAGGGCCGTGTGAATGTCCCTTACCACCATCTTCAGCTTCTTGATCTGCTGGGCGCTCGTAAACAACAGCTTCTGTTGTAATGAACATTGCAGCAATCGAGGCAGCGTTAGCAAGTGCTGAACGAGTGACCTTCACCGGATCAATAACGCCATCTTTAGTCAGGTCGCCATAGACGTCAGTTGAAGCGTTAAAGCCTTCATGGGCCTTCATCGCACGAACTTTTGCAACAACAACATAACCTTCAAGGCCAGCGTTTTCTGCGATCCAACGAAGTGGTTCATCGCATGCTTTGCGCACCAGACGAACGCCAACAGCTTTGTCTGCGCTAAAGCCAAGATCTCCATCGAGGGCACCGGCTGCGTGAACAAGTGCTGCGCCTCCGCCAACAACAATGCCTTCTTCAACGGCGGCACGAGTTGCAGAGATTGCATCTTCCAGACGGTGCTTCTTTTCCTTCAATTCAACTTCTGTGTGTGCTCCCACTTTGATGACGCAAACGCCACCAGCAAGTTTTGCCACACGCTCTTGAAGCTTGTTGCGATCCCATTCAGAATCAGTGTTTTCAAGTTCGTTGCGGATTTCAGTTACGCGACCAGCAACTGCTGCCTTATCTCCGGCACCATCCACGATCGTTGTTGTGTCCTTTGTGATCACAATACGACGAGCACGGCCAAGTACATCAAGGCCAACCTGGTCTAACTTCATTCCGATTTCAGATGAAATGACTTGACCGCCTGTGAGCACGGCAATGTCTTGCAACATTGCTTTGCGACGATCTCCAAAGCCTGGCGCTTTAACGGCTGCGGAGGTGAATACTCCGCGCATCTTGTTTACTACCAACGTAGAAAGCGCTTCGCCCTCCACATCTTCGGCAATAATCAACAAGGGCTTGCTAGCTTGAGCAATCTTTTCAAGGATAGGAAGAAGCTCGCTCAGTGCTGAGATTTTATTACCTGAGATCAACACATATGCATCTTCAAGGACAGTCTCCATGCGATCTTGGTCTGTTACAAAGTATGGAGAGATATAACCCTTGTCGAACTGCATACCTTCTGTAAATTCTAGTTCAAGCCCTGTAGTTGATGACTCTTCAACAGTAATGACGCCATCTTTGCCCACTTTGTCCATTGCCTCAGCGATGAGATCGCCAATGGCACGGTCTTGTGCAGAGATTGTTGCAACATCGGCAATTTGCGACTTATCTTTAACGACAGTTGCATTCTTGCGCAGGCGCTCGGTAATTGCCACAACAGCTGCTTCGATACCAATCTTGATATCCATTGGTTGCGCGCCAGCTGCAAGGTTGCGAAGACCTTCCTTGACCATTGCCTGCGCCAAGACGGTTGCTGTCGTTGTGCCATCTCCTGCGACATCGTTGGTCTTTGTTGCTACCTCTTTAACTAACTGAGCGCCCATATTTTCTACAGGATCAGATAGTTCAATTTCACGTGCGATGGTGACACCATCGTTAGTAATTGTTGGGGCTCCAAATGATTTTGAGATAACAACGTTTCGACCCTTAGGACCAAGAGTTACTTTTACGGTGTCAGCTAAAATATTTACGCCACGCTCCATGGCACGACGAGCGTGCTCATCGAACTCAAGAATTTTTCCCATTTACTTCTTCTCAATCACAGCGAGAATGTCGCGAGCTGATAGGACTAAGTACTCTTCGTTGTTGTACTTCACTTCAGTTCCGCCGTACTTGCTGTAAAGAACAACATCGCCAACTTTGACGTCCATAGGAACGCGAACTCCATCGTCGAAGCGACCTGGGCCTACTGCAATGACAGTGCCTTCTTGTGGCTTTTCTTTTGCAGTATCTGGGATTACAAGACCAGATGCAGTTGTTGTTTCAGCCTCGTTTGCTTTAACAACGATGCGATCTTCTAGTGGCTTAATGGCTACGGCCATGTGTTGACTCCTTTGTAGTTAACGAACGCTTAGGTCTTCCTCAGGGTCGGTGCTAATAAAGAATTAGCAGACTCGGGCCTTGAGTGCTAACGCCAAGCCTAGGAGGAGGGCTGGCTACGGTCAATTTGAAGTTAGGCCAGGCTCACCCTCGTCACGCTCATACTGGATTGGGCCTCAATACCGACCTGGCTGGGCGAGCGCCCCGCGCTGACCATGAGTGAGCCCAAGCAAGCAACCATCGCTCCATTATCGGTACACAAGGCTGGCTCTGGGATCCGTAACGAGATCTTCAACTTATCACAGCGTTCTTGGGCAAGGGTGCGCAACCTGGAATTTGCCGCAACTCCGCCAGCTATTACTAATGAATCAATACCCGTGCTGGCACATGCTCTAATCGCTTTCTGCATTAAGACATCAACAATTGCTTCTTGGAAAGAGGCCGAGACATCGGCCCGTGCATAGTTTGGTGTTGCTTCTAAGTATCGAGCGACCGCTGTCTTTAAACCAGAGAATGAAAAATCAAAAGGACGCGTTTCCCAATCACTGCTCTGCGTTAATCCCCGAGGAAAATCAATTGCAGTTTTATTTCCACTTCGAGCATCCCGATCAATTGCAGGGCCACCAGGGAATCCAAGTCCCATCACTCGTGCAATTTTATCGAACGCCTCACCTGCTGCATCGTCCATGCTTTCGCCTAATTTTGTGACGGATGAAGTGATGTCATCAACTTGAAGTAGGGATGAATGTCCGCCACTGACAAGCAGCGCAATTGTTGGTTTCACCTCTTGCGTGTGCGCCAATAAATCTACCGAGACGTGCGCGGCAAGATGATTAACGCCATAGATAGGTTTACCAAGTCCTAGAGCTAATCCACTTGCCGATGCAACTCCTACGAGGAGTGCGCCAACTAAGCCTGGTCCGGCCGTGACAGCAACTGCATCAATATCTTTAAGTGAAATCTTTGCCTCACTCAGCCCTTGATGCAGGATCGAATCCATTGCTTCAAGATGCGCGCGCGAAGCAATTTCGGGTACTACTCCCCCAAATCGAGCATGTTCTTCAACACTGGATGAAATAACATTGGCAAGTAGTGTGCGCCCACGAACAATGCCAATGGCAGTTTCATCACAGGATGTTTCGATGCCTAAAACTAAAGGTTCATGGCTCATAACAAATCCTTTTTCATAACAACTGCATGCACACCAGAGGCGTAATAATCATCGCGGCGAGAAATAGCTTCAAATCCTGCAGATTCATACAACGGTGAGGCTTCGTCGTTGCCTTCGCGCACTTCTAGAAATATTGCTGGGGCTTCTCGCTGTCTAGCCCAGGTGATTAATTGCTCCAACATCGCACGGCCAATTCCTTTGCGCCTTTGCTCTGGTGCCACTGTCAATGTGTGAATATCGGCATCTATTCCTTGTGCTGGTGAAAATACGCCGGCGTAGCCCACTATTTCACTCTCATTATTGAGCGCCACTACGTATAAACGATTCTTTGGAACTCCCGCTAGCTCTTCTTTAAATTGCGCACTCGACCATGCATCCTTGGGATAAATAGCTTTCTCCATACTTGTAACAACGGGCAGATCGATTGCCTGCATGAGGCGATAAGTAATCACGGGGTGCGCTCACTTGTGGGTTGAGCATCGGGGCGTCGTAAATACATGGGTTCACTTACATGCGCACGTGGATTTTGTGAGAGTGCAACCAGTGATAACAAGTTTGGGTATTGCGTATCTGTATTCTTTGATAAACCGTACTTAATTGCACCTTCACCAAAAATAGGAAGTCCAAGGTTGGCAATCACGGCAGGTAGATTTACTCCTGGCTCACCCACTCGAATCCCTTTCGAATACTTCGCCCAATACATTTCTTTTCGTCGTGCATCAGTAGCAACTATAAAATCTTCTCCATCTTTAATCAGAGTATTGCCTTGGATAACAAGTGGAGCAATAGCATCTAATGAGCAAATTCCAATAATGCTAATTTGTCTGGCAAGTGCAAAGGACCGTGCAAATGAAATACCCACGCGCAATCCTGTAAATGGACCAGGACCCATACCAACAATCACTTGATCAATCTTTGGATGATCACTGAGTGCTTGGCTCACTAAAGTGGATAGCGCTCCGCCATGGGCCGTTGCGCCATCATGGCTTCCTTGCCAGATGATTTCTTGGCCATTAATAATTGCAACGCCAGTGCGAGAAGTTGCCGTATCGATTGCTAAGGAAATACTCATAAGGTAAATCCCTTCCATCGAGTACCAATTCCGGTTGCGCTGACAACGCGTTCATCTCCACTTATCTCAAGAGTGATTTCAAGCCTTTCATCAGAAAGTCTCGAGGATTCACTTCCTCCCCATTCAATAACTGTTACTGCACTTTCGCGTTGTGTGTCCAGATCTAGATCATCTAGTAAGTAATTAGAATTTGATGAATCCAACAGGCGATATGCATCAACATGAATCAATGGGATTTCGCCTTCATGAACTCTTGAAATGACAAAAGTAGGCGAAGTAATACCTGCAATTCCAAGTGCTGAACCAATGCCTTGTGTGAGTAAGGTTTTTCCGGCGCCAAGTGGCCCATTAATTAAAAGAAGATCTCCCGCAACGAGTTTGGCCCCGATGGTGGCGCCAAGTTGGAACATCGCATCTGGAGTTGTGATTTTCACAGTGGTGAGATTACAGGCAAAGTAATTGGGGCCCACACCCGAAGGTGCGAGCCCCAATTGATTAGTTGAGCTTTATTTATAGGTAGTTAGTACTTCAACTCAGTTGGACGGAAATCCAAATCTGGGTTTAAGCCCACACCTTCGGCAATGTTCTTACCGATTAATGCATCACTTGGAATATTGCCAGAGTTTGCTGCGTAGTAGAGCAATTTGGCGAAAGCCATTGTTTGCGCAGCGGAGAAGGCTTGGTGGCCTACTCCAGAATTGGCTCCAAGTCCTGTAAGAACTGGGAGACCAGCATCTGTGTACTTGGTATATGTCTCAGGTGTCATTGCATACAGTGCCAATGTGTTCCATTTTGGCTTCATTTTCATTGCAGCTAGAAGTTGAGCACCAGTTTTAGCACTTGCCAAAGCATCTTCGTACTTGCTTTGGTTAGCATCAAATACTGCACGCTTTGCATCTACATAGGCAACAGATTGTCCTGGCCATACCAAGCGATCCGCTTCGTTATGAAGCAAGATTGTTGGTTTGGTGGATGTGTAGTTGACTTTATCAAGAGCTTTTATGCCAGCCATTGCTGTAGCTTCACCGGTAATGCGTGGTGCCATCTTGAGCATCAACAACATTGCACCAATTGCTTCATCACCAGATAGTCCTAAGTTGTAGCGACCTGAATCTGCTTCATCAAGCAAAGAGGTGTAGTCAGTTTTTGTATTGTCGTAGAACTTTCCACCGACAACTTCTGATACGGCTTGACCGGCAAGAATTCCGGTGGCTGCAGCATCAAGAGTGTTTTCTAGAATTGCTACTGTTGCGTTAATACTCTGTTCTGGAACCAAAGCTGAAGTTGTGATTCCATCCATATGTTGACTCTTGGTTGGCATGCCAGCAAGAAGACCCATCAACAACAGAGCAGAACGTTGTGGAATTCCGCCTCCCTTGAGCGCTGCAGGGTATTCAAGTCCTGGCGCACCTAAGTTCTTTGACCAAGCAGTTAAGAGCGCGCCAACTTTGGCAAGTTCGCCCAAAGCAGCCATGTGTCCAGCTACGCCTTTGCCACCAAGTGCATCGCATCCTTTAATTGTTGGATCAAAGAAAACGCTCATGATGAAAAAGAGGTCGCAACCAGATTGCAATTGACGACCAATATTGGTTGCAACAGGTGTTGCTAAACCAACTGCATTCGTTAACTCTGGATACTTCTCGGCGAACATATTGACAACTGGCGCACCACCTGAAGAGCCCCAGATAACTGACTTAGTGGCATTTGGATATTTCGCTTTAGTTGTATCAACGAGCTCTTTGAGCATTGCAACACCTTCGGCTGTGTTCCAACCATGAAGACCACCAGTGGATCTATCGTATGTAGCAACTCCATAACCGAGGTTGAGCATCTCTTTTGTGGAGTCACTGTTGGTAGTTTGATTGCCGAGGGTTATTTCTTCAACACCCTTCGGTGGTGTGTAACCAGGATATGGATATGAGGGACGGAATCCGTGGTTCCAGTAAAAGACTGTTCCTTTGAAGTTCGAAGGGATTTTAATTGCATAGGCTGCGCCATTACTGAGGAGACCACCGCAGGTTTCAATACCTGCTTTGGTTCCGCATACTGGCGCTGCACTTGCACTTGGAATCGCCAAAATCGTTCCGCTGACAATGAGCGCAGTTGCGCCAACCATCGCTACGACCTTACGCATTGATAATGACTTCACGTTAGGCACCCTTCGGTAGTGCATCCACAGGCATTGCTGGACGCTTGTAAGTAGAAACTGTTACTGGACCTGTTCCTGAATCTGTGGTGTAAACGACGCGATCCGTACCTACTGGCTTCAAGACAGTAGATGCGTCGTATGCGCCAACCCAGAATCCTGTGTAAGCCTCATGCGTTGTCTTGGAATATCCCAGTGGCACAAGAGCTGCACTGCTCATTGAAGATCCCTTAGTTTCAAGGTAAGAAACCAAAGCCTTACGAGTGAGATTCTTTCCCACTCCAAAGAGTGCTTGCGTTGTGAGGTAAGCAGTGTTCATACCTTGCAAAACGTTATTATCCCAAGCCTTTGAAGGGCCCTTGTTGAAATCATCATTGATTTTTTTGAATGCAGTGACAAATTCATCGGAAGAATCTCCAGCAGCTGGAGCATGCGATGCTGAAATAGCACCAGTCAACATTGCAGCGCTCGTTGCGAATGGGACTCCACCAGCATAAAGAAGACCTTGGATTGTTGTTGCATCGGCCCCTACGCTAATAATTGCCCACTTCTTAGGGGCATAACCAATTTTCGCAGCTGTACTGATCGCGACGGCACTTGCCGAGGAGACGGCGGCAATAATGACAACTTCAACACCATTAGCTTTCAGTTGTGACATTTGGCTAACAAGCCCTAGAGAACCTTGAGTTCCTGCAATGAATGTTGCAGCGGTTTCTTTAGGAGTGAATTTCAAACCTGCGTTTGCAAATCCTGCAACGGCATTTCGGCCGAAGTCATCGGTTTGATAGAGAATTCCAATTTTCTTGTCGCCGTAAGTTTCCTTGAGGTACTTTCCAAGAATTTTTGCTTCGACAACATATGTTCCGAGGCCACCGAATGAATTTGGATACTTCTTTGGGTCGGTATAAAACCCGCTGTATCCGCTGTTCACGAAAATGTCAGGAATTCCACGACGATTAATATCTTTGATAACTGAGATATGTGTCTGAGTTCCGATGCTTCCAACAAAGGCAAATACCTTTTTTTGGTTGATTAATTTAGAAGCGGTTGAAACGGTAAGGCCGGCTTTGTAAGTATCATCTTCAACTTCAAGACGAATCATGCGACCATTGACTCCACCTTTGGAGTTGACGTAATCAAAGTAGGCGCGCATTGCGTCATCCACTTTGTTATAACCTGGGCTAGCTGGACCACTTTGTGGCAACTGCATTCCCAGAACAATTTCTGTGTCGGTAACACCTGGATCACTTGCTGCGTTAGCTGGCAGTGATGAAAGCGCAAGCGCTCCTACTGCCAAACCCGCAACAAGGGTCAGGAACCCTGGCTTGCTCAGAGATGGATGAAATTTCACTACATTCACTCTTTCCTTGAACGAGATAGCGCCATGCCTCAAAGGCTGGCGATAGCTGGGTCGGAGGCGACCCACGTAAATGGAAAGTTAGCAGAGGGTGTACGGGAAAGGAACGATGAAATGGTGACAAAAGCGTTGTAGAAGAGGCACCACCTCATTATTTATGGGTTCTCTCTGGTGAAAGTGAGCTGAAAAGGGGGTCTAGCCGACGGCTAACGATTCCAGCCGAGAATAAAAGTCTTACTTAGTTTTGTGACGATGGAGAGCATGTGCTATCCCACCCGGATTAAGGATCACAGTTAAGAGGAGTAATACGCCCCCGATTAAACCAGGTAAGTAATTGCCTATCTGCTCAGATAGCGCCAACGGCCTCGTAGCCCACTCGATGAGATCAGGTAAGAAAACAACGAGCGCGCTACCAATGAGGGCTCCAGCAATGCTACGCAGTCCCCCCAATATTGCACCCGTTAACAACAATAGGGAAAGTGAAATGGGGTAAACACTTGGTCCGACAATTCCGCGCAATCCGTATAACGCACCAGATAAACCTGCAAAACTAGAACTTATGACAAATGTAAATATTTTATTATTGGAAACATTTATTCCCATCAATGAAGCAGCGCTCTCGTGATCTCGAATAGCTCGCCACATGCGACCAGTTCGTGAAGACAAAATATTTGCAGTTGCAAGAAGAGCTAGGCACGTGAGCGGAACTGTTGCATATAGTTGCCATTGTTCATAACCAATTTCACCGACTGCGGAAATGAGCCACGAAGGTGGGTTTCCGAAATCAACGCTAAGTCCTACATCTCCACCAAGAACAGACTCAAAACGGATAGCAAGTGAGGGCAAGGCGAGGGCCAATACAAGAGTTGTTCCGGCAAGGTATGGACCAGTTAATCGCGCAGCTGCAAATCCAAGGAGTAGTCCGGCAAGTGCGCTAACAATTATTGCCATGACAAGTGCAAACCACATTGAAAGTCCAAGGTTTAGAATAGTTAGCGCACTTGCATACCCGCCTACCGCCATGAGAGCACCTTGGCCAAGTGAAATTTGACCTGATGTTCCTGTTAATAAAGTTACAGAAAGAACTCCAATAAATAGCATCGAAACAACTGCAAGTTGACCTTGGTTATAAGGATCAAGAATCGCACCAAGTACTATGACGATAATTGCGAAAACAACTGTAATCACAAGATTGCGAACTCCAGTTCTTTTGTGATTAGACACTGCGCACCTTCTTACTACCAAATAGTCCACCTGGCTTGAGTATGAGAACTACCAATAAGAAAAGCAAAAGTGCTAAAAACACATCATCTGGAGCGTCATACACATTTACGATCGCAATAAGTAAGCCAAGTATGAATCCGCCGACAACACTTCCTGGCAAACTTTCAAGGCCTCCGACAACTGCTGCGGTAAATCCCACGATAAGAATGAGATCTAAAGTATTAGGCGATAAATTGGCAGATGGAGTGATCAGCAATCCTGCTAACGACGAGGCGACGCCAGATATCGCCCAGCTGAGTGTTCGAACACGACCAATTCGGATTCCACTTAATCTCGCCACTTCTGGGTTGAGTGCAGTGGCTCTCATCGCTAATCCCATACCTGTTTTTGTAAAGAAGAGCGTGGTTGCTGCAAGAGTAAGCAGAACAACAATGATTATGAATAAATCAAAATTGGTGAACGGCGCAGTTTTTCCAAATGCTTTGACTGCAACATCGCTCACTGGTGATGGGAATCCGCGCTCCTCTGCTGCCCAGAGCATTCCAGCAAGGGATTGCAAAATTCCTAAAATTCCGAGTGAGGCGATTACTGGCACAGTGGCACGCATGGATTCGCTCGCCAAAATTCCTGAATGACTTCGCCGAGTTAGTGGTCTCATGATGGCCAAATCAACCAAGGCCCCCAGGAGAGCTCCGGCCATGAGCGCAATGAGAAAAGCAAACCAATAACCATGTCCTGAAATGATTAAACTTGAAGCAATATAGGTTGTAAACATTGCCTGGCCCATTTGCGCAAAATTCACGATGCCAGCACCGCGCCAGACAAGAACTAGCCCCATTGCAACAAGGGCAAAAACCGCGCCTCTTGTGGTGCCTAAGAATAATGTTGTCAGCGCGGTCTCCATCAATACCCCAAATACGCTGAACGTAGCGCTGAGTCAGCTCGCATAAGCGAAGCAGGTTGATCGGCAACAACAGATCCAAGGGATAACAAAACTCCATGATCTGCAACGGCTAATGCAGTGTTTGCATTCTGTTCAACCAATAGAACGCTCAACCCAGTTGAAATGCAGAGTTGCTTTATGGTCGCAATAATTTGCTCAACAACTAATGGCGCTAGGCCAAGGGATGGCTCATCTAATAAAAGAAGTGAAGGTCTGGAAACAAGAGCTCTACTAATAGCCAGCATTTGACGCTCTCCACCTGAAAGAGTTCCTGCAAGTTGGTTTTTTCTCTCCTCTAGCCTTGGGAAAAGAGCATACATTTCGGAAATAGCTACTCTCACATCTTGCTTATGTCTTCGTCGACGAAAAAGTGCACCCATCTCTATGTTTTCTGCGACAGTGAGTGAGGCAATGACAGCGTGCCCTTCTGGTACATGTGCTACGCCAAGTCGAACAATTGCTTCAGGGGTTTTGTTCAAAAGTGAGTGACCTTGCCAAGTAATTGATCCACTTGTTGCTGGCTCAAGTCCAGAAATCACGCGAAGTAGCGTGCTCTTTCCAGCACCATTTGCCCCAATAACTGTAGTGATCTTTCCTACATCTGCAGTAAAGGAGATATCGCGAATAGCAAGGACGGGACCATACGAAGCAATCAAATTGCGAATCTCTAACATTCTACTTACCTCCTAGAGAAGAGGTTTCAGAATCATTTGAAGCGCCTAAATATGCCGAGATCACTTCTTGATTCATCTTAACTTCGCCAAATGTTCCGCTAGAAATAACCTTGCCAAAATTGAGAACGTAGACTCTGTCCGATATCTTGCTTACAAAGTCCACGTGATGCTCGACAACCAACACTGCACATTTACTTTTAATTTGCTTAATTAACGTTGCTAATTTTTCTATATCGTCGTGCCCAAGGCCTGCGGCAGGTTCGTCTAGGAGCAAGAGCGCTGGCTCAAGAACGAGTGCTCGTGCCAAAGCCACGCGTTTTGAATCTGGATAAGCGAGTTGGCTTGAAAACTTATCGGCGAATGTATGCGCGCCGGTCCAGGCGAGAGCTTGCATTGCTCGCTCTTTTAGGTGTGCTTCATCGCGAGATGAAAGTCCTGCAATGTCACGAAAGAAGTGAGAACTTCTATGACGATCTGCACCCATCATGACATTTTCCAAAACAGTGAGCCCTGAAAAAAGTCCAACTCCTTGCAGTGTGCGAGCGATTCCAAGTTTTGAAAGTTGATGAGGCTCGGGCCAAGAAATTTTCTCCCCGTGTAGGGCGATTGTTCCTTGTGATGGTTTCACCAAACCTGAAATTGCGTTAAATAAAGTTGTCTTACCTGCTCCATTTGGTCCAATTAAGCCCACAACTTCCTTGGCGTTAACTTTGAGAAATACATCAGATAAGGCCGCTAAGCCCCCAAAATTTACAGAAAGATTGGAGACGGAGAGCAGAGAGTTATCTTTCATTCTCCTGCCCTTCGTCTTCGCAAGTTAAGAACGTACTTTACTTCGCGGAATTTATGTAAATCTTAGGCACTCTTGGCCCAATTCTTGTCACAATTTCATAATTAATACTTGAACTTGCCTTTCCCCAATCATCAGCCGTAAATTCACCGAGAGTTCCTGGCCCAAAAACTATTACCCAATCTCCGGCGACTGCCGTCGAATCTGCACCGAGGTCTACAACAAATTGATCCATAGAGACACGACCAATGATGGGTGCACGACGGCCTTGGCTAAAGACACCAGCCAATTGCGCCGAACGTGGGATGCCATCGGCATATCCCATAGCGATGACAGCCAGCGTCGTATCGGATTTTGTTATCGCAGTTGCTCCGTATCCAACAGGGGTTCCAGATAAAACTTTCTTAACCAGATGAATTTTTGCGCGTAACGTCATCGCAGGCAACAGCTCCAGTTTCTTTGAATTTCCCATTTTTTCAACATCTGGGGATAACCCATACATTGCAATTCCGGTGCGAACCAAATCAAAGTGCGATGAAGCATCTGCAATAGTTGCTGCAGAGTTTGAAAGATGATGAAGGATTGGCTCTATTCCGATTCGATTGAGATCATCAGACATCTCAAAAAATCTTTTTAGTTGTTGAGCATTCTGAGGCTCTCCAGGCTCATCGGCACGAGCAAAGTGCGAAAATAGACCAACAATCTCTGCGCCTTCTTTGTCTTTAGAAAGTAAATCTAAAAAAGCATCCCACTCATCTAGAAATCCACCTCTAGTCATTCCTGTATCTACTTCAATGTGAATGCGCGCCTTCTTTCCAACCTTTTTTGAAGCGTTCATTACTTCCCGAAAAATCTTTATTGATGCAACGCCAAGGTCGATATCCAATTCAATAGCCCTTTGGAAATCTGATCCTGGTGGCACTAGCCAAGAAAGTATTGGTGCTTGAATACCGGATTCTCGCAAGGTAATTGCCTCTTCAAGTAAAGCTACTCCAAGCCACTGCGCTCCTGCTTGAAGGCAGGTGTTGGCAACTGGAATTAAGCCGTGTCCATATGCATCAGCTTTTACTACAGCCATGAGTGGCGTCCCAGAACTTTTTTTAAGCATTGCAACATTATGGACAATTGCATCTAAATTAATTTCAACTTGAGCCCTGTTGGTCACGGTTGACGCTCCACAATAACAATTGCAGATGCAATTCCAGCATCATGTGAGATCGATAAGTGCACAGTTGCTCCATCTATTAAATCTGCTATTTCTCCTCGAAAAATAAATGCAGGCTTTCCAGATTCTAGGTTAATGACTTCGGCATCCAGCCATGACAAGCCTTTGCCTGCATCAAGGGCTTTAGCTAGCGCTTCTTTTGCAGCAAAGCGGCCAGCTTTTGAGGAAATGGAAAGTGATCTTTCAGAATCTGTAAAAACTCGCTCAGCTAAGAGCGGTGTACGTTCTAATGATTGCGCGAAGCGATCAATATCGACAACATCGATTCCAATTCCCTCAATCATGGTCACATACTAATTCAAGAACGCTGGCTTGCAGAAGGGACAAACCTATCTGCAGCAATTACCAAGACTAAGAGTGCTCCCCCAATAAAGAGTCCGCCTAACAAATCAGAGAGCCAATGAGTGTTTCTAAATAGGGAAACTACGCAGACTGCAAATGAAATTAGGCCAACGCCTGCACTAGCTAGACGACCTTGGTATCGGTCAACATGGGCGTACCTATAGATGAGATAAGCCAAGATGCCCCAAGTAAGAAGTGCATTCGAAGCATGCCCGCTCGGATAAGAAAGTCCACCTGCGTAAATCAAATCGATATTAAGACGAGGTTTTGTTCTACCTATTCCAAGTTTTGCAATCCCAACAACAAGATTTAGCGCAATCAGTGAAAGAACTGCCAAGTTCATTGGGCGCCAAGTTTTAAACTTCATTGAAATATAGAGTGCGGATAAAAGCAAAATTGTTGCTGTTAAACCACGAAGACCCAAATTATCAACTCTTCGGAAAATAGAATCAATCCAAGGTGTGAAATTATGACGATGGGCATTTGCGATTCGCGCATCAAGATCAATGAGTGGTCCATTTATCATTACTTGATTTGTCACCATAACGAAGCCGATAATGAGCAGAGCACTCCATCGAAGCGCCCGATTCTTCTGTCCTCTGCGCGAAACATCCGCTCGTTGCACTTATTCGACCGTAACTGATTTGGCTAAATTGCGAGGTTGATCGACATCATTACCTCGCGCAATAGCCATCTCGTAAGCGAAAACTTGTAAAGGCACTGTTGCTAAAACGGCTTGCAGTAATGCGGGTGCTCCTGGAATTCGAATAACGTGATCAGCACCCTGCACGACAATATCCTCTTGAGCAATGACAATAACTTTGGCGCCCCGTGCTTTAACTTCTTGGATATTACTTAACATCTTTTCATCCAGTGAGTACTCATGACCGAAAGGTAAAATTGCAATGACTGGAGTGCCTTCTTCGATGAGCGCAATGGGGCCATGTTTGAGTTCTCCACCGGCAAAGCCTTCTGCATGCATATACGCCAACTCTTTTAATTTCAGCGCACCTTCTAGCGCGACAGGGAATCCAATATGGCGACCAAGAAATAGAACTGAAGTAGATTGAGAAAAACTACGAGTAAGTTCTCGAAGTGGTTCTACTGTCTCAAGAATTTGTTCTACTTTCGCGGGTAGTTCATCCATCTCATTAAAGATCTTCCTAATATCATCGCCACTCATTACACCTCGCACTTGAGCTAAATACAAACCAATCACATACACAGCGATGAGCTGGGTGAGAAACGCTTTAGTTGAAGCAACGGCAATTTCAGGGCCCGCATGTGTATAAAGAACCGCATCAGATTCGCGGGGAATTGTTGAACTATTGGTATTGCATACAGCAAGTACTCGCGCACCTTGCGCCTTGGCATATCGCAAAGCCATCAAGGTATCCATGGTTTCACCAGATTGAGAGATGGCAATAACGAGAGTTTGCTTATCAATGATTGGATCCCTGTAGCGAAATTCACTTGCTAGCTCAACTTCTACTGGGATTTTTGCCCATTTCTCAATTGCGTATTTTGCAACCAAACCAGCGTGATACGCAGTGCCACAAGCTAAGACGACTATCTTCGCAAGGCCTTTGATTTCCTCCTTAGTTAAGTGCAGTTCATCCAGAACTATTTGATTCTTATCCCCCAGGCGTCCTAACAATGTGTCGGCAATCGCCTTTGGTTGTTCAAAGATTTCTTTAAGCATGAAATGGGTAAACCCACCCTTTTCTGCAGCTTTTGAATCCCAGGTGATTTCATATTCTTTAAAAGCAAGGTCGCGACCCTTTAGATCTGTTATAGAAACCGAAGAGGGAGTGATGGTTACGACTTCATCTTGGCCTAGAGCAACTGCGCGTTTTGTATATTCGATAAAAGCAGAAACATCTGAAGCTAAAAAATTCTCACCCTCGCCAAGCCCAACCACAAGTGGTGAGTTTCTACGTACTCCAACAATGACTTCTGGATTATCGCTATGAATTGCAAGTAGAGTAAAAGATCCCCTTAGGAGCGCTACCGCTTCACGCATTGCAGATGCAAGATCTCCCTTATGGCCTTTGTGAAGCTCACTCAGTAAATGTGCAACCGATTCTGTGTCGGTTTCAGAATCAAAAGTGTGTCCTCGAGATTCGAGGTCAGATCGAAGTTCTGCATAATTTTCAATAATTCCATTATGGATTACAGCAAGCTTTCCTTCATTATCACAATGCGGATGAGCATTTTTATCACTTGGTCCGCCATGTGTTGCCCAACGCGTATGACCAATTCCGCTATGTGCATCAGGAATTGCTTTACCTAAAGAGTTCTCAAGATTGATCAATTTGCCTGCGCGCTTTTCAACAAAAAGCTTTTTGGGGGTTCCTAGCGCGATTCCAGCCGAGTCATATCCTCGATATTCAAGGCGCCGCAATCCTTCAATAAGGTGTTCGGTTGCAGAATGTCGTCCGGTGTAACCGACAATTCCACACACGATTTACCCCAATTCCTGAGTTACTACCTGAGCAAGTTTATTTGCAATCGCTAAGGCCACGCTATCACTTGATGCTTCTACCATCACTCTAACTAACGGTTCCGTCCCTGAAGCCCGCAATAAAACTCTGCCAGTATCGCCCAACTCTTCTTCGGCCATGGCGATAGCTTTGGCGATAGCTTTGGATTGGGCAAGTTTTTCTTTAGCTACATTCTTAACATTAATTAACACTTGAGGAAAGCGCACCATTACCGAGGCAAGGTCGCGCACGCTTTTTCCTGATCGCTTCATCTCTAGCAATACATGCAGCGCTGTCAACGTGCCATCGCCTGTATTTGCAAAATTTTTGAAGATTATGTGGCCAGATTGTTCTCCGCCAAGATTCAAACCATCCTGAAACATTCTTTCCAATACATAACGATCGCCAACCGCAGTTTTAATAACCTTAATTCCATTTTCTTCCATAGCTTTTACAAAACCTAAATTACTCATAACTGTACCAACAACGGTATTTGATTTGAGTTTCTTTTCAGAGTTAAAGGCAATGGCCAAGATTGCCAAAATCTGATCTCCGTCAACATCCCCACCTGATTTATCAACAACGAGACAACGGTCGGCATCACCATCTAACGCGATTCCAATATCTGCTTTATTTTTCAGAACATGAGCACGTAAAGAATCAAGGTGCGTTGATCCACATCCTTCGTTGATATTCCACCCATCTGGCTGATTCGATACTGCAATGACTTCTGCGCCAGCTCGACGTAGAACTTCTGGGGCTACATAGGAGGCCGCACCATTTGCACAATCGATGACAACTTTTATTCCTGAAAGTTTGAGATGAATTGTAGAAAGAAGGTGGGTTATGTAAGTTTCGATAGCACCTTCGTCGTTAATAATTCGCCCAACATCTCGGCCAGTTGGTCGCTGCCATGGTTCTCGTAAGCGAGCTTCAATTGCTGATTCAAGTGCATCATCTAATTTTTCGCCGCCACGTGCAAATAACTTGATTCCGTTATCTGGCATCGGATTGTGAGAAGCGCTAATCATTACTCCAAGATCGGCGCTACTTTGAGCCACCAAGAAGGCAATTGCGGGAGTTGGTAATACGCCCACGCGATAAACATCGACACCGGCGCTTGTTAAACCAGCAACTACTGCAGATTCCAGAAACTCACCGGAGGCACGTGAATCTCGACCAATAATTGCTCGAGGCCGCGTTTTTGTAGAACCAAGGCTTTCAATCAAAATATGCGCAGCCGCAACACCAACGTCTAATGCAAGTTCTGCTGTGAGTTCGCTGTTGGCTAAGCCACGAATACCATCGGTGCCAAAAAGCGCCATGTTCGCGGGTTAAATATCGCGGATGTGAATTAACGCTTGCTGTATTGCGAGCGCTTACGAGCCTTCTTCAAGCCGTACTTCTTGCGCTCGATAACGCGAGCATCGCGAGTTAAAAATCCGGCCTTCTTCAGCGCTGGACGATTAGCTTCTTCATCAATTTCATTGAGAGCACGTGCAACTCCTAGACGAAGTGCACCTGCTTGACCAGAAACTCCGCCACCATCGATACGAGCAAATACGTCGTAACCGTTTTCTGCACCAACTGTGCGAAATGGCTCTGAAACTAATTGTTGGTGAACTTTATTTGGAAAATATGAGGCTAACTCTTTACCGTTGACAACCCAACGACCGGTACCAGGTACTAGACGTACACGAGCGACTGCTTCTTTGCGACGACCGGTACCGCCACCTGGTGCTTTGATCGCAGGGCGGTTAGTTGCTGGCGCAGGAGTCGATGAAGAGTACGAAGTTGGAGCTTCTGTCTCATCAAGTTCGGTCACTACAGTGTTCTCAGACATCATTGGTTTTTATCCTCTATTTAACGTTTACTTAAGAATTTGGGAAACTTGTTCGAACACATATGGTGTTGGTGCTTGTGCAGCATGTGGATGTTCTGGGCCTGCATACACTTTCAACTTTGTCGCCATGGCGCGGCCAAGAGTGTTCTTTGGCAACATTCCTTTAATAGCTTTCTCCACTGCACGGGTTGGGTACTTGACCATAAGGTCGCCGTACACAGTTGAAGTTAAACCACCTGGAAAACCAGAGTGTTGGTGAGCATATTTTTGTGTGCTCTTTGAACCAGAAAGGGCAATCTTCTCTGCATTGATAATGATGACGAAGTCACCCATATCCATGTGAGGTGCGAAAGTTGGTTTGTGCTTTCCACGAAGTAAAACTGCAGCATGAGTAGCAACGCGACCCAATACAACATCTTGCGCGTCGATGACATGCCACTTTCGCACTACATCTCCAGGCTTTGGGCTATATGTACGCACGCTCTTACCCTCGCTTCTACTGATTGCTTTTTGCTACGCGCCCTTGTGGCGCAGAAGGGTAAGGGTACCTTTGTTGCGCCCAGTGGGTCAAAACAGCCTATTTCCTTGCTCAGAAGCTCGGCTAAGAGCACCACTTCTTCCTACTCCTCATCTCCTCGACGGCGGAGAGTGGATTCAAGCCGTGCCATTAGCTGATCTGCAGCTGGATACTCCACTTTCTTTAGCGTCAAGCCACGGGCAGGAAAAACCATGCCATCTGAGATTCGCTCGGCATTGGTAAGAACTGAAGTAATCCATGAAGGTGAAAATCTGCCCTCTCCCACACATGCTACTGCGCCAACTAGATTGCGAACCATTGAGTAGCAAAAGGCATCGGCCACAACATTGGCGATTAATACGCCTTCTCCATCACGAATCCAATCAAATCTTTCCAAATTGCGAATCGTTGTGGAGCTTGCACGAAACTTACAGAATGCAAAAAAATCATGTTCGCCAATGAGAAGTTGGCTTGCTTCGTTCATTTGATCAATATCAAGGGTGCGATACCAGGGTGCGATATCAAAGCGCATTAATGGGGCAACCACTTGATTACCATCCACAATCTTGTAGATGTAATGCCGGCGAAGGGCTGAAAAACGAGCATGAAAGCCAGGCTCGGCAATATCTACTTTATGTATTCGGATGTCTTCATCAAGAAGAGTGTTTAATTTAAAGAGTAAATCTTCGATTTTAAGACCTTCTGGAACATCTACATGAATTACCTGACCAACAGCGTGAACTCCAGCATCTGTACGACCTGCAACAACGCTGTCAATCTTTACCCGTGAAATGGTGCTGAGTGCGCTTTCAATCTCTTCTTGAATAGTTCTGCGATCTGGTTGTTTGCCCCAACCAAAATAGTTCGTGCCATCGTATGCAAGTTCAATCCTAAGACGACGAAACCCACTCTCGGGCAAGAGAGTGGGTTCGGTCATGGACGCTTATGTTGAGTTGTTACTCAGCAGCTTTCTTAGAAGCAGATTTTTTGGCTACAGCTTTCTTAGCTGGAGCTTTCTTTTCTTTTGCTTCTGCTTTAGCGGGAGCTTTCTTTACTGCTGCCTTCTTCACTGCTTTTTCTGCTTCAGCAACAGTTGCAGCTTTTGCAGGTGTTCCATCAGTGAGCACTTCAATGACTGCCATTGGGGCATTGTCACCTTTGCGAGGACCGATCTTTGTAATTCTTGTGTAACCACCATTGCGTGTTTCAAAGCGAGGACCAATCTCAGTAAAAAGTGTGTGTACAACACTCTTATTTGAAATAGTGGTCATTACTTGACGACGTGAAGCAAGGTCGCCCTTCTTTGCAAAAGTAATCAACTTTTCTGCAAGGGGACGCAAGCGCTTAGCTTTTGCCTCAGTTGTTGTGATCTTTCCGTGCTGAAAAAGTTGTTCGGCAAGAGTTCCTAGAAGTAACCGCTCGTGCGATGGGCCACTGCCCAAACGAGGACCTTTACTTGGTTTTGGCATTTTTTATCTCCTAGGCCTGCTCTGAATCAACGAATTCGTCGTCGACAATAGCGTCGTAATTATGATGCTGTGTTGGATCAAAGCCAGCAGGTGAATCCTTAAGGGACATTCCCATAGAGATTAACTTTGCCTTCACTTCATCAATTGATTTCGAACCGAAGTTACGAATATCAAGTAAATCAGCTTCACTTCGTCCTACGAGTTCTCCAACTGTGTGAATACCTTCGCGCTTCAAGCAGTTATATGAACGAACTGTGAGATCTAGATCTTCGATAGGAAGAGCTAGGTCAGCAGCGAGAGCAGAATCAACAGCAGAGGGCCCCATCTCAATGCCTTCAGCATCAAGATTGAGTTCGCGAGCAAGTCCGAAGAGCTCAACAAGAGTTTTACCGGCAGATGCAACCGCATCGCGTGGCTTCATGCATGGCTTGGTTTCGACATCTACAACGAGGCGATCGAAGTCGGTACGTTGACCAACACGAGTTGCCTCAACTTTGTAGGTAACCTTTAATACAGGTGAATAGATAGAGTCAACTGGAATGCGACCAATTGGCGCGCCAGAAACTTTATTTTGTACTGCGGTGACATAGCCACGACCACGCTCAACAGTTAGCTCAATCTCAAGATTGGCTTTTCCGTTAAGAGTTGCAATGTGAAGTGAAGGGTTGTGAACTTCAACGCCAGCGGACGCGGCAATGTCGGCACCAGTTACAGTTCCGGCGCCGCTTTTGCGGATGTAAACAATAGTCTCTTCATCGTTATCGGATGAAAAAACCAAGTTTTTAATGTTCAAAACGATGTCAGTGAGGTCTTCTTTTACACCTTCAAGAATGGTGAATTCATGAAGAGCGCCAGCAACTTGAATGCTTGTCACTGCAGCTCCTGGAATTGAGGAGAGCAGAGTACGGCGCATACTGTTGCCGAGGGTGTATCCAAAACCTGGTTCTAGCGGTTCAATGATGAACCGAGAACGGTTTTCACTAACTGGTTCTTCAACGAGGGTGGGACGTTGTGCGATTAGCACTATTGCTCCTCCATATGTCAGGGAGATCCACTATTTGATCTCCATCATTTCTATTCAGTTCTAGGTAGTACGGGTACTGCAAATCCAAAAATTATCTGGAGTAGAACTCAACGATGAGCTGGTCTTGAACTTGGGTATCAATCACGGCACGAGCAGGAGTTCCGTGGATTAGGATGCGCATTTGCCCACCCACCACTTCCATCCACGCAGGTACTGTCTTTTCACCAAGTTCAGCGCTTGCGACGATGAATGGTGTGAGATCTAGTGATTTTGGAAGTACATCGATGATGTCCATGGGGGTTACACGGAAAGAAGGAATATTTACTTTCTTTCCGTTCACAGTGAAGTGTCCGTGGCGAACCAACTGGCGCGCCATGTCGCGACTCTTTGCAAAGCCTGCACGGAAAATCACGTTATCGAGACGAGTCTCCAAAAGTACGAGCAAGTTCTCGCCAGTCTTACCTTGGCGACGATTAGCTTCTTCGTAATATCCACGGAATTGTTTTTCCAATACGCCGTAAATACGTGCGCACTTTTGCTTTTCGCGCATCTGAAGTAGGTATTCAGATTCCTTTGCACGACCACGGCCATGTTGCCCTGGTGGATAAGGACGAGATTCAATTGGACACTTTGGACCATCGCACTTAGAGCCCTTAAGGAAGAGCTTTACTTTTTCGCGACGACAACGCTTGCAGTCTGCACCGGTATAACGAGCCATTTATTTTCTTCCTTCCCTAAACTCGACGTGGTTTGGTTGGGCGACAGCCGTTATGTGGTGCTGGTGTGACATCAGAGATGGCACCAACTTCCAGACCGGCTGCTTGCAATGAACGAATTGCTGTCTCGCGTCCAGATCCTGGACCCTTAACAAAAACATCAACTTTCTTTAAGCCATGCTCTTGCGCGCGACGAGCTGCTGATTCTGCAGCAAGTTGAGCAGCAAAGGGAGTGGACTTACGTGAGCCTTTATAGCCAACTTGGCCAGATGAAGACCAAGAGATAACTGCTCCAGTCAAGTCGGTTATGGAGATGATCGTGTTGTTGAAAGTGCTCTTGATGTGCGCCTGTCCAACAGCAACGTTCTTCTTCTCCTTCTTGCGAATTTTTACTTTTCCTTTTGGTGCAGCTTTTGTAGTTGCTGCAGCTGGTTTTGCTTTAGGAGCGGCCATTACTTAGTCACCATTTTCTTACCGGCAATTGCTTTACGAGGACCCTTACGAGTACGAGCGTTTGTATGTGTGCGCTGACCACGTACAGGAAGTCCCTTGCGGTGACGAATACCTTGGTAGCTTTGAATTTCGACTTTACGTCGAATATCGGCAGCGACTTCACGTCGCAAATCGCCTTCAATTTTGAAGTTAGCTTCAATGAACTCACGGAGTTTTGCCAACTCTGGCTCTTGAAGATCTTTAACGCGTGTATCTGGACTAATGCCAGTTGCCGCGAGAGTTTTTTGAGAACGGGTTATTCCCATTCCAAAAATATAGGTGAGTGCGACCTCAACGCGCTTTTCGCGCGGTAGATCAACACCGACAAGACGTGCCATATAACCAACCATTCATTAAACCGATAGGTCCTCCGCAACGCTCCCGATCAATTGATGGGCCTTGGCCTACCGGTCCAAGGGTCTGCGTGATTTATCTTTCGATATTTCTCGCAGTTGCGCCACGCGTAACACTTTCCTTAATCCATCTTTCGACGATTTAAGTTTTTACTTCTTAGCCCTGACGTTGCTTATGTCGGAGGTTGTCGCAGATAACCATGACGCGACCCTTGCGACGAATAACTTTGCACTTTTCGCAAATTTTCTTCACGCTTGGCTTAACTTTCATGAGCTGCCCTCCTTCATTTTCTACATCTAAAATTATTTACGAACACCTAATTCTTAAAAGAATTACTTGTAACGATAAACAATCCGACCTCGGGTGAGATCGTATGGACTCAACTCCACGATGACACGATCGGCTGGAAGGATACGGATGTAGTTCTTCCGCATCTTCCCGCTGATGTGAGCGAGAATTTTGTGCCCGTTCGTTAACTCCACGCGAAACATCGCATTAGGTAGCGCTTCAGCAACAGTGCCCTCGATTTCGATAGCACCATCTTTCTTGGCCAAGCGATACCTTCTCTTCTGTGCATGTGGAATTGACGTAAAGCGAAAGGTGATTCTAAAGCCAGGCGGGGGTATAAGGGAAATCGCCTATGAGCTCTAGAGGCTTACACGGGTGTAGTTCGTGCCACACCTGTAAAAAAGCTCACAATCGGGGGTGATTATGCGAGCAGAGCAGAGATCTCGACACCCAAAGCCCCCAGTCGTGCTTTGCCACCATCGATAGCGGTCAACACAAATGGTTTGCCATCCGGGGCAATGCAGTACGAATTCTCAAAGTGTGAACTTCTGGATTTATCGTGAGAAACAACTGTCCAGTCATCGGAGAGAACTTTAGTTTTATGAGTTCCTCGAGTAATCATTGGCTCAATTGCTAGAGCAAATCCCGGTGTAATTTCAGGACCTAACCCTTTTTTGCCAAAATTTAATACGTGTGGCTCTTGATGCATCTCAGTTCCGATGCCATGCCCGCCATATTCTTGCAAAATTCCATACTTGCCTTGAGACTTTATATATTCTTCGATCGCATAACTGATATCGGTTAACTTTGCGCCATTAGAACCTGCGCAAATCCCACGCCACATTGATTCCTCACAGACATCCATCATCTTTTGATCTTGCGGATCTACTTTGCCAACGCCTACTGAGAACGCTGCATCTCCATGCCAACCATCTATAATTGCTCCACAATCGATTGAAACTACGTCGCCTTCTTCAAGCACTCGATCACCTGGAATCCCGTGGACA
Source organism: Streptomyces griseus (assembly GCA_945884695.1). Taxonomy (GTDB): domain Bacteria; phylum Actinomycetota; class Actinomycetes; order Nanopelagicales; family Nanopelagicaceae; genus QYPT01. The sequence continues at coordinate 77,535 of CAMCYO010000003.1, read as the reverse complement.
ACTTCATCGTTAACTGAAACGCAGATTGTGGCTGGAAATCCCCGATACCCTTTAAAATTTGATGTTCCACCACCACGTTTAATATTTGCTGCTGCGATGGCGTCAAGTGCGTCAGTGCGCATTCCGACTTTGATAGAAGTTTTCAATAATTCCAGAGTCTGGCCCACCAGTAGACCGGCACGTCGCATAGTTTGGAGTTGTTCTAAAGTCTTAATCTGAATTGGCATAATAATATTCTAGGATTTAGCTAGTGCTTTAATCGCATGATCTGTTATCTCTGAAACAGAGCCGGTAGCGCTTATTGAAATCAGTAAACCTTCACTTTCATAAAAGGCCACAATAGGAGCAGTTTGCTCTTCGTAAACTTCTAGGCGACGAGTAACGACTTCTTCCTTGTCGTCCTCTCGTTGGTAGAGCTCGCCTTGGCAAGAATCACAAATATCAAAAGTTGTTGGCTTGTCATAGGTTAAGTGCCAAACTTTTCCGCAATTACGACACGTACGACGTCCTGATAAGCGAAGGACTATTTCTCTTCTTTGGATTACTAACTCAAGGACCGCATCTAGGGGCGTGTTTTTCTCTTTCAAAATATCTCGTAATACTTGCGCCTGGGCCACATTTCGTGGGAATCCATCGAGAAGAAAGCCATTGCTGACATCACTTTTTGTTAAACGATCTCTAACCATCTCATTGGTTACTGAATCAGGTACTAATTCTCCACGGTCCATAAATGACTTCGCCTGGATACCAAGAGGTGTTCCCTCTTTTAAGTTGGCACGGAAGATATCTCCAGTAGATATATGTGGAATGGAGTAGTGCGTAGCCAAGAATTGCGCTTGTGTTCCTTTACCCGCACCTGGTGGTCCAACCAGGACTAAACGCATTAGCGCAAGAACCCCTCATATGAGCGTTGTTGTAGCTGGCTTTCAATCTGCTTAGCAGTATCAAGTCCTACACCGACGACGATCAAGATAGCTGTTCCACCAAATGGGAAGTTCTGAGTTGCACCGAAAAGAATGAGAGCCAAGATCGGAATGATGGCAACAAATGCCAAGTACAACGAACCAGGGGCTGTAATTCTTGAAAGTACATATTGCAAATACTCAGAAGTTGGGCGACCTGCACGAATTCCAGGAACAAATCCCCCGTACTTTTTCATATTGTCAGCAACTTCATCTGGGTTGAATGTGATTGCAACATAGAAATAGGTGAAGAAGATAATCATTGCTGCATAAGAAAGGATGTAAATCCAGTGATCGCCCTTAACAAAGTTTCGGCTAATCCACACTGCCCACGCTGCTTGAGAGTTAGTGAAGTTAACAATCAGCGATGGGATATAGAGCAAAGAAGAGGCGAAAATTACGGGGATAACGCCTGCTTGGTTTACTTTAATTGGAATGTAGGTGCTAGTTCCGCCATAGCTTTGGCGTCCAACTTGGCGCTTTGCATACTGAACTGGGATTCTCCGCTGTGCTTGCTCCACGAATACAACTGCTGCAACCACCAAAACTCCCACTGCAAGAACAAAACAGAAAGCAAAGAGTCCCTTTTGTAGTTTGATGCTCCACAAGTTTCCAGGAAATCCTGCAGCAATAGATGTGAAAATCAAGATTGACATACCATTACCGACTCCGCGATCAGTAATCAATTCGCCCAGCCACATGATGACCGAGGTTCCGGCAGTCATTACGAAAATCATTGTGACAATTCGCTGCCATGAAGTATCAGGAATAATTGCTGCGTCACATCCGGCAATTAAGCGTCCTGGCGTACGAGCAACGGCAACAAGTCCTGTTGATTGCAATACTGCAAGACCGATGGTGAGGTAACGGGTGTATTGAGTTAACTTGGCAGTGCCAGATTGACCTTCTTGCTTGAGCGCTTCAAAACGAGGAATAACCACTGTCAAAAGTTGAACAATAATGGAGCTAGTGATGTAAGGCATGATTCCGAGGGCAAAAACTGAAAGTTGTAGTAGTGCTCCACCGCTAAATAAGTTAATCAAACCAAAGAGGCCACCAGATTGAACCTCTTTTAAACAGGTCTGCACGTTTACATATGAGACGCCTGGAGTTGGAACAACAGATCCAAACCGGAATAAGCCCATGATTGAAAGAGTGAAGAAAATCTTCCTGCGCAAGTCAGGTGTCTTGAAGGCCTTACCAAATGCTGCTAGCACGGATCCTCTTCCTCTCTCACTTCACGAAGTACAACGTATGGCAGTTAAATTACAAAGTCTTTGTTGACCCACCTGCTGCTGCAATCTTTTCCACTGCAGAGCCTGAGAACTTATGAGCTTGGACGCTTACCTTAACTGCGATTTCTCCATTGCCAAGGATCTTGACTGGAAGGCCGTCGCGAGCGGCGCCCTTGGCAACAAGATCTTCAACTGTGACTGTGCCACCCTTTGGATAAAGAGCATTGATGAGTGCAACGTTGACCGCTTGGTATTCAACGCGCGCAGGGTTTTTGAAACCGCGCAACTTAGGCAAGCGCATAACCAAAGGCAGCTGACCGCCTTCAAATCCTGCGCGAACTTGGTTACGGGCACGAGTTCCCTTACCACCACGACCTGCAGTCTTGCCCTTTGATGCTTCACCGCGACCCTTACGAGTCTTTACAGTTTTTGCACCAGGGGCTGGACGGAGATGATGAACTTTGAGTGTCATGGTTATTCGACCTCCTCAACCTTGATCAAGTGGCGAACGGCGTGAACCATGCCACGAATTTCTGGACGATCTTCTTGAACAACAACATCGTTGATGCGCTTTAAACCAAGAGAGCGCAACGTGTCGCGCAACTCTGGCTTACTGCCCACCTTGGAACGAATTTGAGTTACTTTTAAACGAGGCATTATGCACCTACCGTTAATCGCGAAGCGCGGATAATTGCTGCAGGTGCAACATCTTCAAGTGGACGTCCACGACGAAGTGCAATTGCCTCTGGACTTTCGAGTTGCTTCAGCGCAGCAACGGTGGCGTGAACCATATTGATTGCGTTGTTTGAACCCAAAGATTTTGTGAGCACATCGGTAATACCAGCGCACTCAAGTACTGCACGCACTGGACCACCAGCAATAACTCCAGTTCCTGGACTTGCAGGACGCAAGAGAACTACGCCAGCTGCTGCTTCACCTTGTGATGGGTGAGGAATAGTTCCTTGAATGCGTGGAACTTTAAAGAAAGATCGCTTCGCTTCTTCAACGGCTTTAGCAATTGCTTGTGGAACTTCTTTTGATTTTCCATAACCAATGCCCACTTGACCATTGCCATCGCCGACAACAACAAGTGCGGTGAATGAGAAGCGACGACCACCCTTAACAACCTTAGATACGCGGTTAATGAAAACCACGCGCTCGATGAATGGGCTCTTCTCTTGCTGACGGTCATCGCGACGTTCACGACGTTCTCGGCGATCGTTGCCCTTGGGGGCATCTGCGCCTTCGCGAGTTTGAGTTGGATTAACAGCCATTAGAACTCCAATCCGTTCTCCCGCGCACTATCAGCAAGCGCTGCAATGCGACCGTGGTACTTATTGCCGGCACGATCAAATACAACTGCGGAAATTCCTGCAGCTTTTGCGCGTTGCGCAATAAGAACTCCAACTTGGCGAGCTTTCGCACTCTTATCGCCAGTGGCGACTCGAAGGTCAGCTTCCATTGTTGATGCAGAAACAACTGTGCGACTCTGTGAATCATCAATTACTTGTACGAAAAGATGACGCGTAGAACGTGAGACGACTAAGCGAGGACGCGCAGAAGTTCCGGAGACCTTCTTGCGAACGCGGAAATGACGACGAGCGCGGGCATTTGTTGCCGAGCCTTTACGGACCTTTACACCGATTGCCATTACTTCTTACCCGTCTTTCCTTGCTTGCGGCGAACAACTTCGCCTTCCAAACGCAAACCCTTGCCCTTGTAAGGATCGGCTTTGCGAAGCTTTTTGATTTTGGCAGCAACTTCACCTACGAGTTGCTTATCAATTCCAGAAATTGCGAATTTAGTTGGCGACTCCACTTTGAAGGAAATCCCGGCAGGAGCTGGGAAAAGAATGGAGTGGCTATAGCCAAGTGCGAATTCAAGGTCTTTACCCTTTTCTGCAACACGATAACCAACACCAACAATTTCAATGGTCTTGCTATAACCAGTAGTCACACCTTCGACCATGTTGGCAATGAGTGTGCGAGAAAGGCCATGAAGTGAACGGCTTAGACGCTCGTCATCTGGACGAACAATTGTTACTACGCCTTCATTTTGTGAAACATGAATTGGCTCAGCAATAACACGTGAGAGCGAACCCTTAGGTCCTTTCACTGCTACTTCTTGCCCAGTGATGGAAACTTCTACTCCCTTTGGCAGGGTAATTGGCATACGACCGATACGTGACATATCAATTACCACACATAGGCGAGAACTTCTCCGCCTACGCCCTGTTTGTTGGCTTGCTTATCAGTAAGCAAGCCAGATGAAGTGGAGATGATGGCAACGCCCAATCCGCCAAGAACTTTTGGCAGAGCCGTTGACTTTGCGTAGACGCGAAGTCCTGGCTTACTAACACGACGAAGTCCAGCAATCGAACGCTCACGGTTCGGACCGAACTTAAGATCTAGAACAAGTGTCTTACCAACACCATTTGGATTTGCATCAACGCGATGTCCAGCGATGAAGCCCTCCTGTTGAAGGATTACTGCGATACGCGTTTTTACCGACGACGATGGCATTGCTACCGAATCGTGATAGGCAGAGTTCGCGTTACGCAGACGTGTCAACATATCTGCGATCGGATCTGTCATTGTCATGCTTGGCCTGTGGCCTTTCTCGAACCGGTTTCTAGACGAGGTGTCTGGACCTGTTTCGTAGTTGTTGGGTTAATTACCAGGATGCTTTCGTGATGCCAGGAAGTTCGCCAGCATGTGCCATCTCTCGGAAGCAGATGCGACAAATTCCAAATTTTTGGTAGACAGCATGCGGACGACCGCAACGCTGACAACGTGTATAACCGCGAACCTTGAACTTTGGCTTACGGGCAGCTTTTACTTTGAGCGATGTCTTAGCCATTAGTTCTCCTTGAATGGAAAGCCGAGCGCTTTAAGCAGTGCGCGACCTTCGTCATCGTTGGTAGCAGTTGTAACAAAAGTGATATCCATACCGCGCGGACGATCAATCTTGTCTTGTTCGATCTCAGGGAACACAACTTGTTCGGTGAGACCAAAGGTGTAATTGCCCTTGCCATCAAATTGCTTGGGTGAAAGGCCGCGGAAGTCGCGGATACGAGGAAGCGCGATAGAAAGTAGGCGATCAGCAAATTCCCACATGCGATCTCCGCGAAGTGTTACATGTGCGCCAATTGGCATGTTTTCGCGTAATTTAAATTGTGCGATTGATTTGCGTGACTTAGTTACCTGTGGCTTTTGCCCAGTAATTGTTGTTAAGTCGCGAATAGCACCCTCAATTAACTTGGCATCGCGAGCAGCTTCACCGACACCCATGTTGACGACAATCTTTGTCAACGTTGGAATCTGCATGACGTTCTTGTACCCAAATTGAGACTTGAGTGCAGGAGCAATCTCGCTACGGTAGCGACCTTTGAGACGTACAAGTTGGCCAGTAGACATTAGATGTCCTTTCCGGTGCGACGCGAGATGCGAACATTCTTGCCATTTTCATCTTTGCGAGCGCCAAGGCGAGTTGCCTTACCATCTTCATCAACGATCATGACGTTAGAAATTGCAATCGATGCTTCAATGGTCAAGATGCCACCAACTTTGGCTCCACGATCGCCGGTTGATTCTGCAGTGTGACGCTTTACGCGGTTAACACCTTCAACAAGGATGCGATTGGAATCAAGGTCGAGCACTTTGCCAGTGATGCCTTTATCTTTTCCGGCGATTACCAAAACGGTATCGCCCTTCTTAATTTTCGCCATTGTTATAAAACCTCCGGTGCGAGCGAGATGATCTTCATAAAACGCTTATCGCGTAGTTCGCGAGCAACAGGTCCGAAGATACGAGTGCCACGGGGTTCGCCATCTGCTTTCAAGATGACTGCGGCATTTTCATCAAATTTAATATAGGAACCATCTGGACGACGACGTTCCTTAACTGTACGAACGATGACAGCCTTAACGACTTCACCTTTCTTTACTTGTCCGCCAGGAATTGCATCCTTGACTGAACATACGATGATGTCTCCGATACCGGCATAGCGACGTTTGGAGCCACCGAGAACGCGAATACACAAGAGCTCTTTAGCTCCCGTGTTATCGGCCACGCGTAGGCGCGATTCTTGTTGAATCATCTCTTATCCACCAGGTCCTTTACTTAGCCTTCTCGAGGATCTCAACTACACGCCAACGCTTAGTTGCCGATAGTGGTCGAGTTTCCATGATCATTACGCGATCGCCGACGCCTGCAGCATTGAGCTCATCGTGGGCTTTCAATTTGCGTGAACGAGACATAACTTTGCTATACAAACCGTGCTTCACACGATCCATAACTTCAACAGTTACAGTCTTATCCATCTTGTCGCTAACAACGATTCCTTCGCGGGTCTTGCGGAAACCGCGTTCTTCGTTAGTCGCTGAAGAATTATTCGAGGTCATGCTGCGCCTCCGATTCCTAATTCACGTTCGCGAATGATTGTGTAAAGACGAGCAATCTCTTTACGAACTGCGCCAAGGCGACCGTGGCTTTCAAGTTGACCGGTAGCTGCTTGGAATCGAAGGTTGAAAAGTTCTTCCTTTGATTCGCGTAGCTTTTCGGCAATCTCTTCAGGCGATAGCGCGCGAAGCTCCTCATTGGTCTTAGTAGCCATTACGCCTCCTCACGTTTCACGACTCGACACTTCATTGGCAATTTGTGAATAGCAAGGCGCATCGCTTCATTAGCAATTGCTTCTGTAACGCCCGAAATTTCGAACATTACGCGACCTGGCTTCACATTTGCGATCCACCATTCAGGTGAACCTTTACCAGAACCCATGCGTGTTTCAGCGGGCTTCTTAGTTAATGGACGGTCTGGATAAATATTGATCCATACCTTTCCACCACGTTTGATGTAACGCGTCATTGCAATACGCGCTGCTTCAATTTGACGGTTTGTTACGTAAGCAGGCTCAAGTGCTTGGATACCAAAGTCTCCGAAGGAAACTGCAGTTCCGCCCTTTGATGCACCACTACGAGATGGGTGGTGTTGTTTGCGGTGCTTAACGCGACGTGGAATCAACATTTATGCCTCGCCTCCTTCGGTAACTACTGGAGGAGTAAGAGTTTCGACGGGTGCTTCAACAACTGCAGTTGCACTGTTTGCACGAGATTCAACCGATGAAGTTGTAACTTCACCGCGAGGCGCACGTGGTGCACGACGTGTTTGATCTTTCTTAGGAGCACGGGCTGCGGCAAGTGCTGCTGCTTCGCGCTCTGCACGAGACTGAATTACTTCACCCTTGTAAATCCACACCTTCACACCAAGACGACCAAATGTTGTATGTGCTTCGTAGAAACCATAATCGATATCTGCACGCAAGGTATGTAGTGGAACACGACCCTCGCGGTAGAACTCAGAACGTGACATTTCAGCTCCACCAAGACGTCCACCGCACTGAACACGAATGCCCTTTGCGCCAGCTTTCAAAGCAGTCTGCATTCCCTTACGCATTGCGCGACGGAATGACACACGAGCTGCAAGTTGTTCTGCAATTCCTTGCGCAACAAGTTGAGCATCAATTTCTGGATTCTTTACTTCAAGAATGTTCAATTGAACTTGCTTGCCAGTAAGTTTTTCTAATTCAATGCGAAGCTTGTCAGCTTCCATTCCACGACGACCGATAACAATGCCCGGACGTGCGGTGTGAAGGTCGATACGAACGCGATCACGAGTGCGCTCAATTTCAATCTTGGAAACGCCTGCGCGCTCCATGCCTTTTTGCATCATGCGACGAATAAGAACATCTTCTTTGACATAGTCCTTATACAACTTGTCGGCATACCAACGTGATTTAAACTCCGTAGTGATACCAAGTCGGAAGCCGTAGGGGTTTACTTTTTGACCCATTATTTGGTCGCTCCCTTCTTGGTATCTGAAACGACAACAGTGATGTGACTGCTTCGCTTAAGAATTCGGAAACCGCGACCTTGCGCACGTGGGCGGAAGCGCTTCATCGTGACACCTTCGTCAACGAGAGCTTCGATTACCCACAGTTCAGATTCATCGCGGATTGCAGGATTTTTCTGCTTTGCATTTGCAACAGCTGAGGCAAGCAGGTTGTAAACATCTTGACCTGCAGCTTGTGGTGCAAACTTCAAAACAGCCAACGCTTGATCAACACGTGAACCACGGATTAAGTCAACGACTCGGCGCGCTTTCTGTGGTGTATGGCGGATATCGCGCAAAACTGCGCGAGCCACTAATGCCTCAGAACCTGGAGCTTTAATATCAGACACGAGTAGCTCTCCGATCATCTTTGACGTGGCCCTTGAAGGTACGTGTTGGTGAGAACTCACCAAGTTTGTGACCGATCATTGCATCGGTAATAAAAACAGGAATGTGCTTGCGACCGTCATGCACCGCAATGGTGTGACCGATCATTGCAGGAGTAATCATCGACCGACGAGACCATGTCTTGATCACGTTCTTGGTGTTCTTTGCATTCTGGTCATCTACTTTCTTCAGTAGATGGCCGTCCACAAATGGACCCTTCTTTAAACTACGTGGCATGAGGGCTCCCTATCGATTCTTATTCGATTTACGACGACGGACAATGAGTGAATCGCTCGCTTTTTTCTTACGAGTACGACCTTCTGGCTGACCCCACGGTGTAACTGGGTGGCGACCACCGGAAGTTTTTCCTTCGCCACCACCATGTGGGTGATCTACTGGGTTCATAACTACACCACGAACCGTTGGGCGACGACCCTTCCAACGCATACGTCCAGCTTTACCGTAGTTAATGTTGGATTGCTCGGCGTTACCGACTTCACCAACAGTTGCACGGCAACGAACATCTACGTTGCGAATTTCACCTGATGGCATACGAAGTTGCGCCATTGCGCCTTCTTTTGCAACAAGTTGAACGCTGGCACCAGCAGAGCGAGCAATCTTTGCTCCGCCACCTGGGCGAAGTTCAATTGCGTGCACGACTGTACCTACGGGAATATTACGAAGTGGCAAGTTATTGCCAGGCTTAATGTCAGCCTTTGGACCATTTTCGACAGTGTCACCTTGCTCTAATTTATTTGGAGCGATGATGTAACGCTTTTCTCCATCTGCATAATGCAAAAGAGCAATACGTGCTGTGCGGTTTGGGTCGTATTCAATGTGAGCAACTTTTGCAGGTACACCATCTTTATCGTTGCGAACGAAATCAATGAGGCGATATGCGCGCTTGTGTCCTCCACCTTGATGGCGAACAGTGATGCGACCTGATGCGTTACGTCCACCCTTTGAGTGAATTGGACGCACAAGTGACTTCTCAGGTGTTGTACGTGTGAGTTCAGCAAAATCTGGAACGCTTGCACCACGTTGACCTGGGGTCGTTGGCTTTAATTTACGAAGGGCCATGATCTGTCCTGTTCCTGTAGTCCCGGTCTCCGCTAGGAGACTGGGCCTCCAAAGAGATCGATGCGGTCGCCAGCTGCTACTTGCACAATTGCTCGCTTAGTGTCTTTGCGCTTTCCGTCACCAAAACGTGTGCGTTTGTTCTTTCCTTGACGGTTCATTGTGTTAACGCTAATTACTTTAACACCGAACACTTTTTCAACCGCAATCTTGATCTGAGTCTTATTGGCATCTGTTGCCACTAAGAATGTGTACTTATTCTGATCAAGCAGACCGTATGACTTTTCAGAAACTACGGGTGCTAGCAAAATATCGCGGTCGCTCATGCTGATACCTCTACTTCACTCTCACGAGCAACAGCTGTTGCGCTTTTGCCCTTTGCAGGACCTGCAAGGAAATCTTTGATCGCAGATTCAGAGAAAACCATGTCATCGCTTTTTAGGATGTCATAGGCATTTAATTGATCTGGAACCAAAAGATGTAGGTCATCGGCATTACGAAGTGAACGCCATGCTAAATCCTCGTTGCGTGAAACGATCACTAATAAGTTCTTGCGATCGCTAAATTGACGAACTGCAGCAAGGGCCGCCTTTGTTGAAGCAGATGTAGAAACTGAATCAAGCACATGAATACGGTCGTTGCGCTGACGGTCGGAGAGAACTCCACGGAGAGCTGCAGCAATCATCTTCTTAGGTGTGCGTTGTCCATATTGACGAGGACGAACTGCGTGAGCAGTACCTCCACCAATCTGGTTTGGAGAACGGCTGGATCCCTGACGGGCATTACCTGTTCCCTTTTGCTTGAACGGCTTCTTTCCACCACCACTTACTTCACCACGGTTTTTAGATTTCTGTGTACCTTGGCGAGCAGCAGCAAGTTGGGCTGTAACAACTTGGTGAATCAATGGAATATTTGTTTGCGCATCAAAGATTTCTGCTGGCAAATCAACGCTGCCAACTTTCTTTCCTTCTGCGTTCTTGATTTCAACAGTAAGGGCCATGGTTATGCACCAACCTTTTCTGCTTGGCTAACAACTTCAAAGATTGCTTTCTTTGCAGCTGAACGGATAAAAACAAGTTGGCCATCAGGACCTGGAATTGAGCCCTTAATGAGCAATAAGTTCTTCTCGGCATCAACGGAGTGAACAAGGAGATTTTGCGTAGTAATGCGCTCTGCTCCCATATGTCCTGCCATGCGCATTCCGCTAAATACACGACCTGGTGTTGAACATGCACCGATAGAACCTGGCATACGGTGCTTGCGGTCTACACCGTGAGATGCACCGATACCACCGAAGCCGTGACGCTTCATTACACCAGCAGTACCTTTACCAGTGCTTGTTCCTGTTGCATCAACCATTTCGCCCGCTTGGAAAACATTTGCACCAAGTTCTTGTCCTACTGTGTAAGAAGAGGCATTAGTTGTGCGAAGTTCAGCAACGGAGCGACGTGGAGTCACTCCAGCTTTTGCATAGTGACCAGCAAGTGGTTTAGAAATTTTCTTTGGGTCAATCGCACCGAATGCGATTTGAACGGCTGAATAGCCATCGACCTCAGGAGTGCGCACTTGGGTAACAACACAAGGTCCGGCTTCAACAACGGTTACAGGAACCATCTTGTTATTAGCATCAAATACTTGTGTCATTCCGAGCTTCTTGCCCAAGATTCCCTTGATAGCAGAGCCCTGCGATTGTGTGGTTTTTGAACCGGTATTTGTCATTTTTTATCCCGATCCCTTACAACTTAATTTCAATGTCAACGCCGGCTGGGAGATCCAGGCGCATCAATGAATCAACCGTCTTAGGGGTTGGATCAATGATGTCGATGAGGCGCTTATGTGTGCGCATCTCGAAATGCTCGCGGCTGTCTTTATATTTGTGAGGAGAGCGGATCACGCAGTACGTGTTCTTCTCTGTAGGTAGCGGAACAGGCCCAGCGACAGTTGCACCAGTGCGCTCAACAGTTTCGACGATTTTCTTCGCCGAAGTGTCAATCACCTCATGGTCATATGCCTTGAGCCGAATGCGGATCTTCTGTCCCGCCATTGTGATCTCCTCGTCTTCGTTTCCTATTTCTAGGCCTTGCTTAAAGTTTTTTGAACTTGTAGAACTCTTGGTGTGTTAAACCCGGCGGTTTTAATACCGCCGGGCCCAACTCAACAATTACTTCGTAATCTTTACTACACGTCCTGCACCAACGGTGCGACCACCTTCACGAATTGCGAAGCGAAGTCCCTCTTCCATAGCGATTGGTTGAATCAGCGCAACGGCCAATTCAATATTGTCGCCAGGCATAACCATTTCGGTACCTGAAGGCAAAGTAACTACGCCAGTTACATCCGTTGTACGGAAGTAGAACTGTGGGCGGTAGTTGTTGAAGAATGGAGTGTGACGTCCGCCTTCATCCTTTGAAAGGATGTAAACAGATGCATTAAACTCGGTGTGAGGTGTGATTGACCCTGGCTTGCAGACAACCTGTCCACGCTCAACATCTTCACGCTTGAGTCCACGAAGAAGTAGACCGACGTTTTCGCCAGCTTGACCTTCGTCGAGCAACTTACGGAACATTTCAACACCAGTAACAATTGTCTTCTGGTTTTCTGGACGGATACCAACGATTTCAACTTCTTCGTTGATCTTTACAACTCCACGCTCGATACGACCGGTGATAACAGTTCCACGACCTGTGATCGTGAAAACGTCTTCAACTGGCATCAAGAATGGCTTATCGATTTCACGAACTGGCTGTGGAATAAATGCATCCACTGCTGCCATGAGTTCAATGATTTTCTCTGCCCAAGCTTTATCTCCTTCGAGAGCCTTAAGTGCTGAGATACGAACGATTGGAGTGTCATCGCCAGGGAACTCGTACTTGCTAAGAAGTTCGCGAACTTCCATCTCTACGAGCTCAAGAATTTCTTCATCATCAACCATGTCGGACTTATTAAGAGCAACAACGATTGAAGGAACGCCAACTTGGCGAGCAAGGAGAACGTGCTCCTTGGTCTGTGGCATTGGTCCATCAGTTGCTGCGACCACGAGAATTGCGCCGTCCATCTGTGCTGCACCAGTGATCATGTTCTTGATGTAGTCAGCGTGACCTGGGCAGTCAACGTGTGCGTAGTGACGCTTTTCAGTCTGGTATTCGATGTGCGCGATAGAGATCGTGATACCACGAGCCTTTTCTTCTGGCGCCTTATCGATTTGATCGAATGGTGTGAATGGGTTTACATCAGGAAACTTATCGTGCAACACCTTGGAGATCGCCGCGGTAAGAGTGGTCTTACCGTGGTCGATGTGCCCGATGGTGCCGATGTTTACGTGCGGTTTTGTCCGCTCGAACTTCGCCTTTGCCACTTTTGGTCCTCGTCTTTCCTTTGTGTGAGTGCTTTTAGTTAGGGTTTTTTATTTTGTTGTGGTGGATCGTTGGGACTATTCGCCGCGAGCTTTGGCGATGATCTCCTTCGCTACGTTTGCAGGAACTTCTGCATACGAATCGAACTGCATGCTGTAACTCGCGCGACCTTGCGTTCTGGAGCGAAGATCTCCGACATAGCCGAACATCTCTGACAACGGAACGAGCGCCCTAACAATGCGGGCACCTGACCGCTCGTCCATGGCCTGAATTTGGCCACGACGACTATTGATATCGCCGATGACATCGCCCATGAAATCTTCAGGGGTAATGACTTCAACTGCCATCACTGGTTCGAGAATCGCAGGACCAGCAAGTTTTGCTGCTTCCTTAAACGCTGCAATACCAGCAATCTTGAAGGCCAACTCCGACGAGTCAACGTCGTGGTAGGCGCCATCAAGAAGAGTTACACGCACATCGGTGAGTGGATAACCAGCAAGAGGACCTGTCTGCATTGCCTCTTTACAACCAGCATCGACTGAAGGGATGTATTCGCGAGGAATACGTCCACCGGTGACTTTGTTAACGAATTCGTATCCGCCTTCTGTACCTGTTGGAAGCGGTTCAATAGCAATTTGGATCTTTGCAAACTGTCCAGAACCACCAGTTTGCTTCTTATGTGTGTAGTCATAGCGATCAACGTTCTTACGAAGTGTTTCGCGGTATGCAACTTGTGGCTTACCGACGTTAGCTTCAACGTTAAATTCGCGACGCATACGGTCTACAAGAATTTCAAGGTGAAGCTCACCCATACCAGCGATAATTGTCTGACCGGTTTCTTCATCGGTCTTGACGTGGAATGTTGGATCTTCTTCAGAAAGACGCTGAATAGCAACGCCAAGTTTTTCTTGATCGCTCTTAGTCTTTGGCTCAATTGCAACCGAAATAACTGGAGCTGGGAAATCCATTGATTCTAAAATTACTGTCTTATCAACATCGCACAAAGTTTCACCCGTTGTGGTGTCCTTGAGACCCATAACAGCAACAATCATTCCAGCTCCTGCGCTATCGCGTTCTTCTCGCTTATTAGCGTGCATCTGATAAATCTTGCCGATGCGCTCTTTGCGATCTTTGGAAGAGTTAAGAACTGCAGAACCTGTATTGAGTACACCTGAATAAATACGAATAAAGTGAAGCTTTCCAAGATGTGGATCTGACATGATTTTAAATGCAAGGGCTGCGAATGGTTCTTTGTTATCTGGATGGCGAATAACTTCTAATTCAGAATCAGCCATACTGTGACCAATGATGGCCTCTACATCCAGTGGGCTTGGCAGGTAGCGAGTTACTGCGTCCAACATTGGTTGTACACCTTTGTTTTTAAAAGCTGATCCGCAAAGCACTGGAACAGCCTTTGCAGCAAGAGTTGCGCGACGGATTCCGTCGATGATCTCTTGATCGCTTAGCTCGGCGCCATCTAAGTATTTTTCCATCACTTGATCATCAGCATCAGATAAAGCTTCGATAAGTGTGTGGCGTGCTTGTTTACATTTTTCTGCCAGCGCTGCTGGAATTTCTTCGATGAGGTAATCCTCACCCTTCTTAGTTTCTCCTGGCCAAACAAGTGCTTTCATGGCAATCAAATCAACAACACCCAAAAAGTCTGATTCGTTTCCGATTGGAACTTGGAGAACGAGTGGCTTTGCGTTAAGTCGAGAAACAATCATTCCGACGCACATATCAAAATTTGCACCTGTGCGGTCTAGCTTATTTACAAAACAAATACGTGGAACGCTATAGCGGTCTGCCTGACGCCATACAGTTTCAGATTGTGGCTCCACACCTGCAACGCCATCAAATACTGCAACTGCTCCGTCAAGTACGCGCAACGAACGCTCTACCTCGACAGTAAAGTCAACGTGACCTGGTGTATCAATAATGTTGATGAGGTGGTCGTGCCACATACAAGTAGTAGCAGCAGAGGTAATGGTGATACCGCGCTCTTGCTCTTGCTCCATCCAGTCCATTGTTGCTGCGCCTTCGTGAACTTCACCGATTTTATAGTTGATACCGGTGTAGAAAAGAATGCGCTCAGTGGTTGTGGTTTTGCCCGCATCGATATGGGCCATGATTCCAATATTGCGAACCTTGGCTAAGTCGATTGCAGTATCCGTGGCCACTTATTCTCCTCTAATAGTTTCTTGTAAAAGTCTCGGATTAGTTTCGGTAATTACCAGCGATAGTGAGCAAAAGCCTTGTTGGCCTCTGCCATCTTGTGAGTGTCTTCGCGACGCTTAACAGCTGCGCCAAGACCATTGCTGGCATCAATTAATTCATTAGTTAAACGCTCTGCCATTGACTTTTCGCGACGTGCGCGTGAGAAATCAACTAACCAGCGAAGAGCAAGAGTTGTTGAGCGTCCAGCTTTAACTTCTACTGGTACCTGATAAGTAGCTCCACCAACGCGACGTGAACGAACTTCAACAGTTGGTTTGATGTTATCTAGCGCGCGCTTAAGGGTGATGATTGGATCAACCTGCGTCTTTGAGCGACATCCTTCAAGTGCATTATAAACAATTGCTTCAGCAGTTGAACGCTTGCCGTGAAGCAGAATTTTATTGATGAGTGCAGTAACTACAGGAGAGTTATAAACCGGATCAGCAATTACCGGAGACTTGACCGCAGGACCTTTACGTGGCATTAGGAGGCCTTCTTCTCTCTCTTGGTGCCATAACGGCTACGAGATTGCTTACGATTTTTTACACCTTGTGTATCAAGGGAACCGCGAATAATTTTGTAACGAACACCAGGCAAATCTTTTACACGACCACCGCGAACTAAAACAATGGAGTGCTCTTGCAAGTTATGACCTTCACCTGGAATGTATGCAGTAACTTCCATACCGCTAGTAAGACGAACGCGTGCAACTTTGCGAAGAGCTGAGTTTGGCTTCTTCGGTGTTGTTGTGTAAACGCGTGTACACACACCGCGACGCTGAGGAGAACCCTTAAGCGCAGGTGTGGTTGTCTTCGTGATCTTTTCTGCGCGACCACGACGTACTAGCTGTTGAATCGTTGGCATACTTCTCCTTTTATGTTCTTGCTCGTAAGCAAGTGCCATGTATTAAGTAGTTACTGCAATTTCTTTGCACTTATCCGCCGACCCACGCGGTCGGGTGTGTTGCCCAATTCGCGCAAGCACCGCTCTAAATAAATTTAGTGCGGGGTGGAGAAGCCCTCGAAAAGAGCAGACGCGAAGAGTAACTCAGGCGTGTTCTGAGAGTCAAAACGGCCCTTATACCTCCGAGGGTCTACCTCGGAGGTAATAAAGGGCGTTTCGACACGCCGAGAACTTTTAGCGAGGAACCTCAAACTCATCGAGGCGAACTGCCTCACCTGAACCTTGAGAATCAAATGGAGTGAAGTCATATTCGTCATAGGCCGCATAAACGGCGGCTTTTGCCTCCTCGGTTGGCTCCACCCGGATATTGCGGTATCGGGCAAGGCCGGTACCAGCTGGGATGAGCTTGCCGATAATGACATTCTCCTTGAGACCCAATAGCGGATCGCTCTTTTCAGAAAGGGCTGCATCGGTAAGGACTCGGGTCGTCTCCTGGAAGGAGGCAGCCGATAGCCACGATTCGGTGGCAAGTGAGGCCTTGGTAATACCCATCAACTCTGGACGGCCAGTTGCAGGCTTTTGTCCAAGTGAGACGATGCGACGGTTCTCATCTTCAAAGCGACCGCGTTCTACGAGTTCACCTGGAAGTAATTCAGCATCTCCTGCTTCAAGCACGGTGATGCGCTTGAGCATTTGGCGAACAATAACTTCAATGTGCTTATCGTGAATGCCTACGCCTTGAGAGCGATAAACCTCTTGAATTTCATCAACCAAGTGAACTTGAGTTGCACGAGAACCTAAGACTTTCAAAACTTGCTTAGGGTCAATTGCGCCAACCACTAACTTCTGGCCAACTTCAACGCGTTGTCCTTCTTCTACAAGAAGTTTCTGACGACGGATGATTGGGTATGCAACTTCTTCGCCACCATCATTTGGGGTTACATAGATCTTGCGACCCTTTGCATCTTCGCGGAATGAAACAACGCCTGCAGCTTCTGCAATTGGTGCAACACCCTTTGGAGTACGCGCTTCGAACAATTCAACAACGCGTGGAAGGCCATGAGTAATGTCATCGCCTGCAACACCACCGGTGTGGAAAGTACGCATTGTTAACTGAGTACCTGGTTCACCAATGGACTGCGCTGCGATGATTCCAACAGCTTCGCCGACATCAACAATTTTTCCAGAAGCGAGTGAACGTCCGTAACAGGCTGCGCACTGTCCTACTTTGCTGTCGCAAGTCAGAACTGAGCGAACCTTAACTTCCGTTACTCCAGCTTCGATAAGTATTTGAATAATGAGATCGCCTAGATCGCGACCTGCTTCTGCAAGAACTTTGCCACTCACTTCAACTGACTCAGCCAATGTACGACCGTAAACGGATGTTTCAACATCGCGATGCTTGCCAACAACGCCGTTAGCGTCCTTAGCTGAAATCTCGAATGTGAGTCCGCGGTCTGTACCGCAATCTTCTTCACGGATGATTACATCTTGTGCAACATCGCAGAGACGACGAGTTAAATAACCCGAGTCAGCGGTACGAAGCGCAGTATCTGCAAGACCCTTACGGGCACCGTGTGTAGAAATAAAGTACTCGAGAACTGAAAGGCCTTCACGGAAGTTGGACTTAATTGGGCGAGGAATAATTTCACCCTTTGGGTTAGCTACAAGTCCACGCATACCTGCAATTTGGCGGATCTGCATCATGTTTCCACGAGCACCTGAATCCACCATCATCCAGACTGGGTTATTGCGAGAACCCTTGAAGTTTTCTTCCATGACTTCGCCAACTTCTTTAGTGGCTTGTGTCCAGATCTCAATAAGTTCTTGACGACGCTCGTCATCTGTAATGAGACCCTTTTCGTATTGAGATTGAACTTTGTCAGCCTTTTCTTCATAGCCTTGAAGAATCTTGGCTTTGCTTGGTGGAGTTACAACATCTTCGATACCGATTGTTGCACCGGCGCGAGTTGCCCAATGGAAACCAAGTGACTTCAACGCATCAAGCGTTGCTGCCACTGTAACTTTTGGATAGAACTCAGCAAGTTGCTCAACAATCTTTCCAAGTTGAGGCTTCTTAACATCGTAATCAACGAATGGATAATCTCCAGGAAGTGCTTCGTTAAATAGCGCACGACCAAGTGTTGTGTTGAGAGTTGTTGACTCTCCACCATTGATTCCATTTGAAGCATCAAGGCGAATCTTTACCTTGGCTTGCAATGAAACTGTGCCTTGATCAAATGCCATAATGCCTTCGGCGATTGAACCAAATGCACGACCTTCTCCTACTTCACCATCGCGAGCGCTAGTTAAGTAGTAAAGACCTAAAACCATGTCCTGTGTTGGAGTGGTAATTGGGCGACCGTTAGCAGGTGACAAGATGTTATTTGATGACAACATCAATATGCGAGCTTCGGCTTGCGCTTCAGCAGATAGAGGCAAATGCACAGCCATCTGGTCACCATCGAAGTCTGCGTTAAATGCAGTACAAACAAGTGGGTGAATCTGAATTGCTTTACCTTCAACAAGTTGAGGCTCGAATGCTTGAATACCCAAACGGTGAAGCGTTGGTGCGCGGTTAAGAAGTACTGGGTGCTCGGCGATAACTTCTTCCAAAACATCCCAAACAACTGGACGTGCGCGCTCAACCATGCGCTTTGCAGATTTAATGTTCTGCGCGTGATTGAGGTCTACAAGACGTTTCATTACGAATGGCTTAAAGAGTTCAAGGGCCATCTGCTTTGGCAGACCGCATTGGTGCAACTTCAGCTGAGGTCCAACAACAATTACTGAACGGCCTGAGTAATCAACGCGCTTTCCGAGCAAGTTCTGACGGAAACGACCTTGCTTACCTTTGAGCATGTCAGAAAGTGATTTCAGTGCACGGTTACCAGGGCCTGTAACAGGACGACCACGACGACCGTTATCAAATAGCGCATCTACTGCTTCTTGCAACATACGCTTTTCGTTATTGACGATGATCTCTGGTGCACCAAGATCTGCCAAACGCTTCAAACGATTATTACGGTTAATTACGCGACGATAGAGATCATTGAGATCTGATGTCGCGAAACGTCCGCCATCGAGTTGAACCATTGGGCGAAGATCTGGAGGAATAACTGGAACTACATCTAAAACCATCGATGAAGGATGGTTGCTAGTAGTTAGGAATGCATTAACAACCTTAAGGCGCTTAATGGCGCGAGTCTTCTTCTGACCCTTACCGTTTTCGCTGAGATCATTAAGAATCTTGTATTCAGCTTCGAGGTCGAAAGTTTCAAGACGGTGCTTAATTGCAGCAGCGCCCATGTCACCTCTGAAGTACATGCCGTAACGATCTTTCATTTCACGATAGAGAGATTCATCTCCTTCAAGATCTTGAACCTTCAAGTTCTTAAAGCGAGCCCAAACCTGCTCTAGGCGATCAAGGTCGCGTTGTGCACGGTCGCGAATTTGCTTGAGCTCACGCTCTGCAACTTCTTTTAGCTTACGTCGCACGTCGGTTTTAGCATCTTCTGCATCGAGTACTGCAGTGTCTGCTTCTTGCTTTTTCATTCTTGCATCAAGGTCGTTATCACGACGAGTTTCGATTTTTCGAATATCGTTTGCCAACTTCTTTTCGAGCTGTGGCATATCTTCTTCGCGATCTTCAACTTTAACTTCTGTGATCATGTACGCAGCGAAATAGATAACTTTCTCTAAATCTTTTGGTGCAAGGTCAAGAAGATATCCAAGTCGGCTAGGAACACCCTTGAAGTACCAAATGTGAGTTACGGGTGCTGCTAATTCGATATGTCCCATGCGCTCACGGCGTACTTTTGCGCGAGTAACTTCGACTCCGCAACGCTCGCAAATGATGCCCTTGAATCGAACTCGCTTGTACTTACCGCAATAACATTCCCAGTCACGAGTTGGTCCGAAGATCTTCTCGTCAAAGAGGCCATCTTTTTCTGGCTTTAGCGTGCGGTAGTTAATGGTCTCTGGCTTCTTTACTTCACCAAAGGACCATTCGCGGATATTATTAGCAGAAGCTAGACCAATCTTGAGTTGATCGAAAAAGTTTACATCAAGCATAATTTTTTCCTCTCTCCTTAAACTTCTTCGACGCTGCTTGGCTCAACTCGTGACAAGTTGATACCTAGCTCTTCGGCGGCACGGAATACTTCTTCATCGGTATCGCGCATTTCAATGGGGACACCTTCTGACGAGAGAACCTCGACATTGAGGCAGAGTGACTGCATTTCCTTAACAAGCACCTTAAATGATTCAGGGATACCTGGTTCTGGAATGTTTTCACCCTTAACGATTGCTTCGTAAACCTTTACGCGACCAAGTACGTCATCGGATTTAATAGTGAGCAATTCTTGCAGTGTGTAAGCAGCACCATAAGCTTCAAGAGCCCACACTTCCATCTCACCAAAGCGCTGACCACCGAATTGGGCCTTACCGCCAAGTGGTTGTTGAGTAATCATTGAGTAAGGACCAGTTGAACGTGCGTGAATCTTGTCATCAACCAAGTGGTGGAGTTTCAAGATGTACATGTATCCAACTGAAATTGGAGTTGGGTAAGGCTCACCACTTCGACCATCAAAGAGGCGAGCTTTTCCACTTGCGCCAACTAGTTGAACGCCATCGCGGTTTTTCAGTGTGCTTCCAAGGAGTCCGGTAACTTCTTCTTCGCGAGCGCCATCAAATACTGGCGTTGCAAGATTGGTTCCTGGCCCACCTTTATCGGCACCAATATCTTTAAGGTGTTTTTGCCACGCTTGATCAATTCCTGAAAGATCCCAGCCTGTTTTAGCAACCCATCCGAGGTGCATTTCCAAAACCTGTCCAACGTTCATACGACCAGGAACGCCGAGTGGGTTAAGAATGACATCTACAGGAGTTCCATCTTCAAGGAATGGCATATCTTCTTGAGGAAGAATACGAGAAATAACACCCTTGTTACCGTGACGTCCTGCAAGTTTGTCTCCATCTTGAATCTTGCGCTTTTGCGCAACATAGACGCGGACTACTTGGTTAACGCCGGCAGCAAGCTCGAAACCTTCTTCGCTTTCGAAAATCTTGACATCAATAACTTTGCCTGACTCACCGTGTGGAACTTTAAGTGATGTGTCTCGAACTTCACGAGCTTTCTCACCAAAGATGGCACGGAGCAAACGCTCCTCTGGTGTGAGTTCGGTTTCGCCCTTTGGCGTTACCTTTCCAACCAAAATATCGCCAGGCACGACATCTGCACCGATTCGAATAATTCCACGCTCATCAAGATCGGCTAGAACTTCTTCAGAAACGTTAGGGATATCGCGAGTGATTTCTTCAGAACCTAGTTTGGTATCGCGGGCATCTACTTCGTACTCCTCGATGTGAATCGAGGTAAGGACATCGTCTTGCACCAGGCGTTGGGACAAGATGATTGCATCCTCGTAGTTGTGACCCTCCCATGACATAAATGCCACGAGCAAGTTCTTACCAAGTGCCATTTCACCATTATCAGTACATGGTCCATCGGCAATTACTGAACCAACTTCAAGACGCTGACCTTCACTGACTACAACTTTTTGGTTGTAAGAAGTTCCTTGATTAGAACGTTTGAATTTAGATAAGGAATAAGTCTTGTATGTGGAGTCATCGTTCATGACCTTTACTTCGTCAGCAGAAACTTCCTGCACAACGCCGGCACTCAGCGCTACGACTACATCGCCAGCATCAACTGCTGCACGAAATTCCATACCAGTGCCGATAAGCGGAGCTTCAGCGCGCATTAATGGAACGGACTGACGCATCATGTTCGAGCCCATTAAGGCGCGGTTAGCATCGTCGTGCTCTAAGAATGGAATCATTGCAGTTGCAACAGAAACCATCTGGCGCGGTGAGACGTCCATGTAATCAACTTCGTCAGCGAGAATGTATTCAACTTCTCCCCCACGACGGCGAACAAGTACGCGCTCTTCAGAGAAATGATTGTCATCTGTCAAAGGAGCATTTGCCTGAGCAATGATGTGCTCGTCTTCTTCATCTGCTGTTAAGTAATCAACTTGATCACTTACGCGACCCTTTGACACCTTGCGATAAGGGGTTTCGATGAAACCAAACGCTGTTACGCGACCATATGTTGCAAGTGAACCGATAAGTCCGATGTTTGGACCTTCAGGAGTTTCAATTGGGCACATACGGCCATAGTGAGAAGGGTGAACGTCGCGAACTTCAAAACCTGCACGGTCACGAGACAGACCACCTGGCCCAAGCGCTGAAAGACGACGCTTGTGAGTGAGTCCTGAAAGTGGGTTTGTTTGATCCATGAACTGCGACAACTGAGAAGTTCCAAAGAACTCTTTAATTGATGCAACTACTGGACGAATATTAATAAGTGTTTGAGGTGTAATTGCTTCAACATCTTGGGTTGTCATACGTTCACGCACAACGCGCTCCATACGGGATAAACCTGTACGAACTTGATTTTGAATGAGTTCACCAACAGTACGTAAGCGACGGTTACCAAAGTGATCGATATCGTCCTTCACAACACGAACTTCGCGGCCATATTCCATCAGTAGGTCACCCTTGTGGAGTGCAGCTAAGTAGCGAATGGTTGCAACGATATCTTGGATTGTTAGGAGCCCTTGCTTGAGTTCTTGATCAAGACCGAGCTTCTTATTGACCTTAAAGCGTCCGACTTTGGCCAAGTCATAACGCTTTGGATTGAAATACAGGTTTTCAATAAGGTTCTGCGCAGCTTCCTTTGTTGGAGGCTCACCTGGACGAAGTTTGCGATAGATATCTAGAAGTGCTTCGTCTTGTGTCTTTACGTTATCTTTTTCAAGAGTTGCCATCATTGAGTCGAACTCACCAAATTGTTCACGAATTTGTTCTTCAGTCCAACCAAGGGCCTTTAGAAATACCGTGACCGATTGCTTACGTTTGCGGTCGATACGCACACCAACTAAATCTTTCTTATCAACTTCAAATTCAAGCCAAGCACCACGACCAGGAATAATCTTTGAAGTGAAAACATCTTTATCGGAAGTTTTTTCAACATTTTGTTCAAAATAAACACCAGGTGAGCGAACAAGCTGTGAAACGACTACGCGCTCTGTTCCGTTAATAACGAAAGTTCCGCGCTCTGTCATGACAGGGAAATCGCCCATGAAAACTGTCTGAGACTTAATTTCTCCAGTGATGTTATTTGTAAATTCTGCAGTCACGAAGAGTGGACGCGAATATGTCATGTCGCGATCTTTACAATCTTCAAGTGAATGTTTGGGTTCGTAGAATTTGTGGTCTTTAAAGGAAAGGCTCATAGTTTCGTGGAAATCTTCAATGGGTGAGATCTCCTCGAAGATTTCTTCAAGTCCTGATTGCGTTGGCAACTCACCGCGACTGGTGGCTTCTGCTTGAACCAATCTTTCGCGCCAAGAATCGTTACCCAACAACCAGTCAACGCTTTCGATTTGTAGCGCTAAGAGATTAGGTACTTCAAGTGGTTCGCGGATTTTTGCAAATGAGATACGGGCTGGGGCAACTGATCTATTTTTTGACGCGGCCAAGAGGTGTCCTTTCGAACAGTTTTAGTGACACACGGAGAAAGGTCTCAGCCGCTATATGCATTGACCCCAAGGAATTTGTGCGAACGATATCGGGCAAGGGGGTCTTGTGTCCAACCGGGAGCTTGTATCACACCCATACCCCTGCCGTCACGGGGTTTGGAAGATTGTGTGAGCACAGGCTGGCTTGCCCTGCCTGCGCACGAGTAAAAATCTTGGGAATCCCCTAGGTCACTTATTGGAGGGCAGACCACTGGATTGAGCCAAAATGCAGTTAGGCCCCTAGCTCTCGCTAAGGGCCTAACTTTTAATTCTTGTAAAGGATATTTACAGAATTACTTAACAGTTACTGTCGCGCCGGCTGCCTCAAGTGCTGCCTTTGCCTTATCCACTGCTTCCTTTGTTGCCTTCTCAAGCAAGGTTGCTGGGCATGCATCAACTAGGTCCTTAGCTTCTTTTAAGCCAAGACTTGAATTGATGTTACGAACTTCCTTGATAACTGCAATCTTCTGAGATCCAGCTGATTCAAGAATGAGTGTGAAGTCATCTTGAGCTTCTGCTGCTGCAGGAGCTGCTGCTCCTCCGCCACCTGCTGCTGCAACTGGTGCTGCTGCTGTAACGTCGAATTCAGTCTCAAATGACTTTACGAAATCTGAGAGTTCAACCAGTGTCATTTCTTTGAACTGACCCAAAAGGTCTTCTGTGCTGAGTTTTGCCATGATTTATTCCTTATCTTCTTCTGGGGTTTGAACTGCTTCTGCTACAACTTCTTCAACTGCCGATGCTTCGACTGCCGATTGTTCTTCAACAACCGCCTCAACTACTGGTGCTTGCGCAACAGGAGCTTCGGCAACAACTTCTGCAGGTGCCTGTACTACAGGTGCACCGGCTTCCATTTTGATTCGCAGTGCATCAAAGACGCGCGCTGCCTTGGCAAGTGAGCCCTTCATTGCACCAGCAAGCTTTGCCAAGAGAACCTCACGGGACTCGAGATCTGCAAGCTTGAGAATTTCCGCTGTTGTAATTGACTTGCCTTCGAAAATTCCACCCTTGATTACAAGAAAAGGATTTTCTTTTGCAAAGTTACGCAAGCTCTTTGCTGCATCAATTGGGTCGCCCTTAATGAACGCCAATGCGGAAGGACCTTTGAGAAGTTCGGCTGGAACATCAACTCCGGCTTCCTTTGCTGCAATTTTAGTGAGTGTGTTTTTTACAACCGAATACTTAGTGTTTGCACCAAGTGCACGGCGAAGTTGCTTCATCGAAGTCACGGAAAGTCCGCGATATTCGGTGAGCACAGTTGCATTTGCGGTACGGAAATCTTCCGCTAGCTCAGCAACTGCTGCTGCTTTATCTGGGCGAGCCATTCGGTTCACCTTTCCTTATGCGTAAGTTGTACATATGCTCTTTGCAGAGCCTTCGTTATTTAAAATCTCAAGTCCTAAAATGAAGAAAACCCGTGACGCGTAAGGGCGCACGGGTTAATCGTGAACACCTACGCGGGCTGACTTTCGCCATTTCGTGAACCAACCTTGCGGTGTAGTTCAGACCTGCGGTCTTTGGTTATATGGCGAGGGTAAGCGTTGCCACCTACCCCCGTCAAATTTGGTTTATTCTGAAGAACCTGCCTCGCGTACCAAGTTGGGATCTACCTGGATACCAGGCCCCATCGTGGTGGAAAGCGTTGCCTTCTTAACAAAGCGACCCTTGGATGAAGAAGGCTTTGCGCGCATAACTTCTTCAAGGGCTGCTGCGTAATTATCTGCAAGCATCGCAGCAGTAAATGACACCTTGCCAATAATGAAGTGCAAGTTTGAATTCTTATCAACACGGAATTCAATTTTTCCGCCTTTAATATCTGAAACGGCTTTAGCAACATCAGTTGTTACTGTGCCAGTCTTTGGGTTTGGCATCAAACCACGAGGTCCAAGTACTTTTCCAAGACGACCAACTTTGCCCATTAAATCTGGAGTTGAAACAACGGCATCGTAATCAAGACGACCCTTTGCAACTTCATCAATGAGTTCATCTGCACCAACAATGTCAGCACCTGCGGCGCGCGCTTCGTCAGCACGGGCACCGGCTGCAAATACCAAGACGCGAGCAGTCTTACCTGTTCCGTGTGGCAAATTAACTGTGCTTCGGATTGCTTGATCTGCTTTCTTAGGATCAACTCCAAGACATAGAGCAACTTCAACAGTTGCATCATATTTAGTGGTTGAGGTTTCGCGAACGAGTGTTACAGCCTCAAGTGGGGTATAGAGATGATCTTGCTTAACTTTCTCTGCCGCAATTTTGTATTTCTTACTGCGCTTCATTTCTTTCCTCATTCCTCTTCACTTAAGAAGAGCTAGTGGTTGTGGTCAGCGAACCAGCAAGGTTCTCCCACATCTGAGATTCATTGTGAACCTCAGAAATTTATTAATTATCGACAGTGATACCCATCGAACGTGCAGTGCCTGCGATGATCAAACTGGCAGCATCAATGTCATTGGCATTGAGGTCTTCCATCTTGATCTTGGCAATCTCTTGCACCTGTGCTTTTGTAATGGAAGCAACTTTGGTCTTGTGAGGGACAGCTGATCCTTTTTCAACGCCAGCAGCTTTCAAAATCAAACGTGATGCAGGAGGTGTCTTAGTGACGAATGTAAATGAGCGATCTTCGTAGACTGAGATTTCGACAGGAATGATCTGACCCTTTTGTGATTCCGTTGCGGCGTTATATGCCTTAACGAACTCCATGATGTTGACGCCATGTTGACCAAGGGCAGGACCCACTGGTGGAGCAGGTGTTGCAGCGCCAGCTTGAATCTGCAACTTGATCATCGCAGTGATCTTCTTCTTCGGGGCCATGATGGTTTCCTTTATCTCTATCTATATAGGGTCGTTGGGGATTAAATCTTTTGAACTTGCTGGAAAGAAAGCTCTACAGGGGTTTCGCGTCCAAAGATCGAAACCAAAACTTTGAGTTTTGCTTGCTCAGGCATGATTTCGCTAATCGATGCAGGAAGTGTTGCGAATGGGCCATCCATAACGGTGACTGATTCACCAACTTCAAAGTCAATAACGCGAATTTCAGGTTTATCAGATTTCTTAACTGGGCGAGGTGCAAGAATTTTCTCGACTTCATCAAAAGTTAACGGACTTGGGTGGTGTGCATTACCAACGAATCCAGTTACGCCCGGAGTGTTACGTACAGCTGACCATGATTCGTCGCTGAGATCCATGCGTACTAAAACATAGCCAGGATAGATATTGCGCTTAACCATCTTGCGTTGACCGTTTTTGATTTCCATGACTTCTTCTTCTGGAACCTCAATTTGGAAAATAAACTCTTCCATGTTGAGTGAAGCGATGCGCTGTTGAAGGTTTCCGCGAACTTTCTTTTCATATCCTGCGTATGAGTGAACGACATACCAATCACCAGGTGCTACGCGAAGTGCTTGGCGAAAGAGTGCGTTCGGATCATCCTCTTCTGGAGAATCAGAGTCGTCTGTATCAACTTCTGCAGTTGGAACTAACTCCTCTTCTGCAATAGTTGCAACCGGTTGTTCTTCGACAGCAGATGCAACAAGTGCAGCCTCGAATGCGTCCGGTTTAACTTCCTCAGTCATTTTCGATCCTTATCCAAATACCAAGAAAACGATCTTGGTAAGAACGAGATCAAGTAAGGAAACTACGGCGATAATGAAAGTTACGAAAACTAGAACCACGGCTGTATATGTAGACAACTGTTTACGAGTTGGCCAAACAACTTTACGAAGTTCAGAAACTATTTGGCGATAGAACAGGCCAATGCGAGCAAAGAGACCAAGTTTCTTCTCTTCACCTACTTCAAGGACATCTGTCATTGCGGGCCTTCCTTTCTTTACTTCGTTTGATCTGCGCAGGGCAGGAGGGACTTGAACCCCCAACCGCCGGTTTTGGAGACCGGAACTCTGGCCAGTTGAGCTACTGCCCTTCAAAGCGCATGGCAAAGAGACCAAAACGCTCAGGGCGCAGAGTGTAGAGCCACAAGTGGGGCTGGGTCTAACTGGCGCTTAGATGAGGCTCGGAATACGGCAGACTTACCACTATGACTCGTATATCTCATCGAATCGCAGCAATAGGCGAATCTGCCACTTTGGCAGTCGATGCCAAAGCCAAAGCTCTCAAAGCTGCAGGGCGGCCAGTGATCGGATTTGGTGCAGGAGAGCCAGATTTTCCAACTCCTGATTACATTATTAATGCAGCAATAAGTGCTGCAAGTGTTTCTTCGAATCATCGCTACACACCAACACCTGGTTTACCAGAATTGCGTTCTGCAATTGTTGAAAAAACTAAACGTGACTCACATTATGAAATCACTATCGATCAAGTGCTTGTAACAAATGGTGGCAAGCAAGCGGTCTACCAAGCATTTGCATCAATTATTAACCCTGGTGACGAGGTTTTATTGCCGGCTCCTTATTGGACAACGTATCCAGAGAGCATCAAATTAGCTGGTGGGGTTCCAATTGAAGTCTTTGCAGATGAAACTCAAAATTATCTTGTAACGGTTGAGCAACTCGAATCCGCGCGGACACCAAAAACAAAAGCACTTCTCTTTTGCTCGCCAAGCAATCCAACGGGTGCTGTTTATTCCCCCGCTCAGGTGAAAGCAATTGGCGAATGGGCTTTGAAAAATAACATTTGGATTATTTCCGACGAAATCTACGAGCACCTTCTTTATGACGGAGCCACTGCACCAAGCCTTCCAGTTTTAGTTCCGGCGCTTGCAGATCAAACAATCATTATCAATGGTGTTGCAAAAACCTATGCAATGACAGGTTGGCGAGTAGGTTGGATGATTGGCCCTAAAGATGTAATCAAAGCCGCTACTAACTTGCAATCACATCTTTCAAGTAACGTTTCAAATGTTTCCCAGCGGGCAGCAATTGCTGCACTTACTGGCGACCTTTCTGCAGTGCATAAAATGGGAGAGGCGTTTAATCGCCGCCGTAAACTTATAACTAAATTACTCAATGAAATTCCTGGTTTTGAGTGTCCGCTCCCAACAGGAGCTTTCTACGTGTATCCATCTGTAAAAGCAGTATTGGGGAAAACAATGCGTGGGAAAACTCCTAAAACTTCTGCAGAACTTGCAACTTTGATTTTGGATGAAGTTGAAGTTGCAGCTGTTCCAGGTGAAGCCTTTGGACCATCCGGATACCTGCGATTTTCCTATGCATTAGGCGATGACGATATAGTCGAAGGAATTGCGCGCATAAAGAAGTTAATTACTGAAGGTTAAGGCCAATCAGATTTACTTCTGGTTCTAGCGTTATACCGAAAACTTCTGCAACTTTCCTCTGAGCCTCACGTGCAAGAGCTGTAATATCTGAAGCAGTGGCATTGCCCGCATTTGTAAGTGCAAGAACATGCTTTGATGAAATTCTGGCACCTTGAATTGAATCACCTTTATGTACTCCAGCATTTTCCATAAGCCAGGCTGCCGATGTTTTAACTCTTCCATCTGGTTGAGGCCAACGCGGTGCCTCTGGTGGAAGTTGATTCGCTATCTTTTCATCAATAATGGGATTGGTAAAAAATGAACCAGCAGACCAAGAGTCGCGATCTGCAGGATCTAGCAACATTCCCTTTTTTGCGCGAAGCTCAAGTGTTGCTTTGCGAGTTTTTACAACGGAAGCCTTTTCGCCAACCTTAATTCCAAGTGCCCCTGCTAACTCAGCATAAATAATGGGTGTGGTTTCCTCACCTATTCGTAATTGAAAAGAAACATCAAGTATTACGAAGCGATCCCTTTCACTCTTGAAACGAGAAGATCGGTAGGAAAAACTACATTCCTGGTTTGTAAAAGTTTTGAGTTTTTTCTCTTTGCGGTCATAGGTACGAACTCGAGTAATAAACTCTGAAGCTTCATGGCCATACGCTCCAATATTTTGAATGGGCGCGGCCCCAACAGTGCCTGGAATTCCGCTCAGAGTTTCTAGTCCTGCAAATCCTCGAGATATTGTCATCGCCACAAAATTATCCCAATTTTCTCCTGCGCCAATTTTTAAGGTAGCACCGCTACATGCATCAATTTCAGCCTCTAAGTCATTATTCGAAATCCTGATTACAGTGCCTTCAAATCCTGCATCGCTCACCAATATATTCGTTCCTGCGCCCATAATAAGAAGGGGCCCACTCCCTGCTGATTCAATTGCTGAAACAATTTCAGAATCTGTTGCCACCTCAATAAATTTTCCAGCCGGACCACCAACTCTAAAGCTGGTGTATTTAGATAGTTCAGTCATGGTTTAAAGGTTAGCGACGAGGGCTCAATATTGCGCTCTTTCCTCGAAAATGTTCGAGGATACGATCGTAATTCTTCTTAGATTGGGCCTTACTGAACTCAGGATCCACGTCGTGATAACCATGATGTCTACCCTGCTCAAGAGGTAAATCCATTTGAAGCAATCTGCCCTGAGAGTGGCGAAGCTTTAACGAGAATTCAATGTCAGCATTTCGATAATAAATTGCGCGAAGATTAAAACCGCCAGCAAGTATCCCTGCTTCTCGATCTATGGCAAGGAAATAACTAAACAAAACATCCACTTCACCTGGGCCCTTATCGTCAACACTTCGCCATTGATCTTCTATATTGACCAGACCGCCTCGCCAACCTACGGCTGCAAAATCTTTCTTTCGTAGCTCCGCCACAACAGGAGTAATTGCATCTGCGGTAAATCTTGTTGAAGGATCCATAAAAACTAAATATTTCGCTTGAATTTTCTTTAACAAAGCACTAGCCGCTTCTCCCCAACCACAAGGTTCATCTAGATGGATGATAAAAGTTTTATCATCACAAAGCGCTTCTAGCGGTCCCACCTCTTTGAGACACAGAACCACAATGGGAATATTCGTGAAAGCTCGCACGCCCAGAACGGTTGCAACTGCATCTTCTTGGAAACCGTCAACGATAATCGCGATTGCAATTTCTCCGCACTCTATTTCTTTTATGCTCCGTGAAGTGGCATAATTTACATACAAGGCTTTAGGTTCAATACGAAAATCTCCATCGGCATCAATAACATCCCAGCCTCGACTCCAGATTTGATCTCTCAGGCGATCTGCTTCAATAAAGTTTCTTTCTAAACGAGCAATATGTCGCGCTTGCCCTAATTTCCAGATTTCATCTGGAACTATCATTTCTTTACAACTAACGCTTTCGACATCCCCAACACCTTTACTCCTGCAGATGTTGCGGTGATATCCAGACGCACATGGCCATTACCTACTTCAGAAACTACCGCAGACACTGTTAGGTCTACATCTTTGCCTGCTGGAACAATTACCGGCTTAACAAAGCGCGCTGATAATTCCTTTACTGCAGCAGAACCACCGGCCCAATCTGTAACAAACTTAGCAACCAGTGCCATCGTTAACATTCCATGAGCAATGACATCAGGTAAACCAACCGACTTAGCAAAGGTTTCATCTTGATGGATGGGATTTTGATCTCCACTTGCGTTCGCATAAGCCTTGAGTAATCCTCGATTAATTGGAAAAACTCGCTCAGTCACCACATCTCCTATTTGCATCATGCGCGAACCACCAGCGTTGACCAAGTTGAAACTACGAGTTCACTTGCAGAGTGAAGATCAGATCGAACAGTAACAATTTCATTTCCGGCAGCTACTTTGTAATTTTCGATTGTAGAAGAGCACTTCAATTGATCTCCGGCAACAATGGGACGATGGATTTCAAACTTTTGGTCGCCATGGACAAGTCGAGTCCAGTCCAGGCCGACATCGGGATTAGAGAGGAGTTCTTGGGATTGAGCCAAGGTGATGCGAATAGAAAAAGTTGGTGGAGCTACGCGGAAATCAGTTTCGCCGACGACGCGAGCAAATTCTTCAATCTGGGATTGGGTAACAGAGACAAACTCGGCACCGGTAAAAGTGCGCCCGACAGAATCGGGATTGAGCATTAGCGAGTTTCGCGGTGAAGTGTTGACAACTTGCAACGAGGACAGAACTTCTTCAGTTCAAGACGGTCTGGGTCGTTACGACGGTTCTTCTTAGTTATGTAGTTGCGCTCTTTACAATCCACGCATGCCATGGTGATCTTTGGACGTACGTCCGCGCTCTTACTTGCCATGGTCTAACTCCTTCAGTGAATGAGGGGTCAGGCTACCTGACCACCTTGCTTGTCGTGAAATTACGCGTGCTTTTCTAGTAGCGGAGGCCGGATTTGAACCGGCGACACAGCGATTATGAGCCGCTTGCTCTACCAAGCTGAGCTACCCCGCCGAGCCCCCCAACGGAATCGAACCGTTGACCTTTTCCTTACCATGGAAACACTCTACCGACTGAGCTAGGGGGGCGTTTATCAATAAGCGAGAGTACAGGCTGGACACTTCATTTCGAAAATCAAGAAAAGTTTCGTGAATTGCAAGCGTTAAATGGCCGGATTTAGCGTGACTTTGCCAGTTGTTCTGCGACCAACAATCTCACGATGAGCTCTGCCTGCCTGACTCAAAGGGAATACCTCACCAATGACAGGTTTGATCAAACCTTGTGCAATGAGTCCGAAGAGTTCAACAATCACATCGTTGAGAAGTTCCTTACTATTAAAACAATTTCCTAACCAAAATCCTGCAATTGTTTTTGTCCCACCAATAAGAGTTGCTGGTTGCACAAGTGTGGGAGGAATTCGTGACGCCATTCCGAAAGTTACAAGACGACCAAATGGCGCAAGGACTGCAAGACTGTCATCAAAGGTTTTGCCGCCAACCATTTCTAAAATCATTTCGGGACGCTTTCCACCATTGGCTTCACGCATTGCACTTTGCAGGTCTGTTGAATTCGCATCAATGACTACATCTGCTCCAAGTGATTTGGCTAGTTCTTGTTTTGGTCCAGCAGAAGTAACGGCAATAACTTTTCCGCCCCACATCTTGGCTAACTGAATTGCAATCGAACCAACGCCACCAGCAGCGGCATGAATTACTACAGTCTCTCCTGGTTGAATGTGCCCAACAGTTTTTAGGATATGCCAAGCAGTTGTTCCTTGAACCAGCATGGCAAGCGCTTGTTCGTCAGTAATCAAATCTGGAATATCAATAATGTGACTTTCACTAGCAACAGCTTTTTGTGCATAACCCCCGTGAGCTACTGATGCCAAAACACGAGATCCCGAACTAGTAGTTCCGGCTACTTCAAGCCCTGGAAAAAGTGGAAGAGTTTGTGGCACTCGATAACTGTTATCGATTTGTAAAGTATCGGCATAGTTAACCCCGATTGATGTCACTTC
Organism: Streptomyces griseus; assembly: GCA_945884695.1. Lineage (GTDB taxonomy): Bacteria > Actinomycetota > Actinomycetes > Nanopelagicales > Nanopelagicaceae > QYPT01. The sequence goes on along the minus strand of CAMCYO010000003.1, from coordinate 44,687 downwards.
AATAAGTTTCTCCCCCAGTGCTGGCACCGGGTCGGGCATTTCTACATATTCCATAACATCTGGACCACCGAAGGCACTTACTTTGATTGCTTTCATGCTTCCACCTTAAGTGATTAAAGGTGGTTCCATCTACCGATTTGAGTCAATGATTGCTAACTTTGCCCAATGGCACGCAACCCATTTAGGAAGCCTTACGTATTTAGTAAGAAATGGGCAATTTGGTCAGCTCTTGTAATTCCATATTCAGTTTATGCAAATCTTACTGCACCAGGTGCAAAGAGCTCTGATGCCATAACCGCGGTGCTTGTTGCCTGTGTTTTTTTCGTATTAGTTCCTTGGGCTTTCATGCGAATAAGACGTGCACTACAAGGCAAAACTCCCCAAGGTAAATATTATTACGGTCAAGATGGTGATGTTGTGGATGGTGAAGTACTCAATCTAAAACTTGGATACTGGCCAAGAGTTAAAATTCAAGCACAACTAATCGATGGAGTTGTTGAAATCCCAACGGGTAAAATTGCAGTCGGTGATATCAAATCGATTAAGGCAAAGGATCCCCGCCCTCTCTTCATTAAAATTCCTCTAAATATATTTAGATTAATTTATGGGCTTATCTATTTGTATTTTCTTTTGCAACCGCTCCTTCTCCTTACATTATTTGAGATTCCGGACTATGTTCAAAAATTATTCAACGGGCAACAGATCATTTCGCGCGATCAAATGTATGAGGAACTACTTAAGATTAAATTTTTCGCCTACATGGTTCACTCACAAGCCCTCCTTCAACCATTTTTGATTGTTCTTTCCATCGTTCTCATCGGAATTATTCTTAAACCCTTCATTGACAAAAATGCACTCGTTATTAAAACTAACGACGGTAATAGTTTGTACATGCCTTTTTCTACCTCTTTGAATCCTTATATAATGTTATATGTTGAAGGTAAAAGACTGAGACGTTTTATTAAAAAGGTAAAGAAAGCACAAAAGCGATCCCGCAAAAGTGCAGATGAATAGCCTTAAAATTCGAACTCTTGTCGGTGTAAAAGAGCAAAACTTTGCCCGTGAGATTTTCGACGATGTCTGGCCAAGTGATGAGGGAACTCAAATCACCGCCAATTTATTACAAGCTATGGTGCATAACGGAACCTACGTAGCAGGCGCGTTCATCGACGGACAAGTGGTGGGTGCAGCATTTGCTTTCCCCTCTGTCGATGAAGATGGCCACCTGCACTTGCACTCGCATATGGCTGGAATCAAAGAGGGATTTCGCAATCAAAATATTGGTACTGCGCTTAAATATCATCAAAAGACTTGGGCGTTAGATCGTGGCTATGACGAGATTACTTGGACATTTGATCCCCTAGTTCGCCGGAACGCAAGATTGAATATCACCAAACTTGCTGTGCAGGTCCACGATTATTTTCCAGATTTTTACGGGGATTTGCCGGATGCACTTAACGCTGGAGACCCTACAGATAGGTGCATGGCTCGTTGGGCTCTGAAGAGGACGCACGTTGCAGAGACAAATAGTGAAGGGATTCCAGTGGCACTAGAAAATGTTGGTGGAAATCCTAAAGAAAACGCTCATTCAGAAAAAAACGTGCACAAAGTTTTATGTTACCTACCTGAAGATATTATAGAAATTCGATCGCACGATCCTGCTCTTTCGCTCAAATGGCGCATGGCGCTACGTAATCAATTACATCCCCGATTAAGCAGCGGCTGGAATATCGCAGGGTTTACAGCAGATGGTGCCTACATACTTAGCGCACCTAGGAAGGGTTAATTCGTGAAGATTAAAAGCGTTGAGATTCGCACAATAGCCTTGCCTCTAGTGCGTCCATTCCGTACATCTTTCGGAACTCAAAATGATCGCGAACTTCTCTTAATCAAAATTACTATGCACGATGGAGTTGAGGGTTGGGCTGAATGCGTTGCTATGTCAGAGCCTCTTTACTCCCCAGAATTTACTGCAGGGTGCCAAGATGTAATGGAGAGATTCCTACTTCCTAATCTATTTGCGTACGGTGATATCCGCGCAGAAGATGTTGCCGGCACTCTTCGCCCCTTTCTTGGTCATCAGATGGCTAAGGCAGCACTTGAAAGCGCGATTCTAGACGCGCAATTAAAATTAGAAGGCATTTCCTTTGGATCGTATTTGGGATCATCTCGGGATTTAATTGACTGCGGAGTTTCGGTTGGTATCGCGCCATCCATAGAATCTTTGGTTGAAGAAGTATCTGATTACATTAACCAGGGATACAGAAGAATTAAATTGAAAATTGAACCGGGTTGGGACATCGAGCCAGTCAGTGTGATTCGTGGAATGTGGCCCACGATTCCACTCCAAGTGGATGCAAACCAGGCCTATACACGCAATGACACAGAGCTTTTGAAGAAGTTAGATGCTTATGACTTGTTGCTCATTGAACAGCCACTTGACGAACACGACATCGTGGGTCATGCACTACTTGCTGCAAAGGTGAGTACGCCAATTTGCCTTGATGAATCCATTACTTCTTATGAATCCGCGCGTGATGCACTTGCATTGAAAGCTACGACAGTTATCAACATCAAGCCAGGAAGAGTTGGCGGATATCTTGAATCATTAAAAATTCATGATCTCTGTGTTGAGCATAATATTCCTGTGTGGTGTGGCGGAATGCTTGAAACTGGAATCGGACGGGCGGCAAATGTTGCGTTGGCGTCACTTCCTGGTTTTACATTGCCTGGTGACACAAGTGCATCATCGCGATTTTTTAAGCGCGACATCACGACGCCCTTCATTATGGAAGATGGTCAATTACGAGTTCCTCACGGGCCGGGAATTGGCGTGGAGATTGATCACGAATTTATCGAAGAAATCACCTCTGCTCGAAAGTTAATTCCAGCAAAGTAGTGAACTCAATTCTTCTGTTAAGACTTTTCTTAAGGCTGTTTTAATTTCAAGTGTGGCTAAAAAATTGCAATAACTAGCCTGCAAATAAATTAAGATGCGTCATCGATGGATACAAGGCAAAAAGTATTGAAATCGGCAAGATAAGAAAGACAACAGGAATCATCATTGAAATTTCTGCTTTGCCCGCTTTATCCATCAATAAATTGCGCTGAAGGGATCTAGCTTCTGATGCATGTCGAGATAAAACGTCAATGAGTGGTGCACCTCGGAGCATCGCAGTGATGAGCGCATCAATGAATCGGCGTATAACGATGGAATCAATTCGACGGGAGAAAGCATCGAGTGCAACATGAAATGGGGTTCCATTACGAACTGCCGAAATTACGAGTTCAAATTCGTTGCCAATAAGTCCGTGGGCTCTTTTAGAAATACGGGTTATGGCACCCAGAGGGGTCTCACCGGCGGAGAGCGCAAGAGTTAACATTTCAACAACAGCTGGGAACTCATTTTCAATCCGTTGTTGATACTTCTTAACCTCTTGACTTAATTGCCAATCAATCAAGTAATAGAGTGCAATTCCAGATGTTAGGCCCAAGAGCGTTGCAACAAAGAGGGACTGAGAAAGCAGATAAATGGCTAAGAAGCTTAACGAAATTGCGACAAGTGATTGAGTGACTTGTTTGATTCGAAAACTCTCGTAACTGTTAATTCTTCCAATTCGCGAAAGGCGTTCGCGAACTCCCGAACTGTCTTTTATAGATTCCACTCTCTTACGAGAAATAGATGGTTCAATGAATAAAGTAAGTCCCCCAGCAGAGGCAAGGAATAAGGGCAGCAGAATTTGAATGCTCACTTCATCTCTCGCTTTCTGCAAAAATTCGCGAAACTTTTGGTAAGCGCGAAAGGCGACCCATCCAAAGATAGGCAATGGTCGTCATCACCATCGCAATGATGAGAATTGCAATTCCGCCCGGGCTTGAGAATGAATCAACAGTCCCTGGTTGGCTTGAGAGAAGCAAGAGCAATATCCAAGGTGCAGCCGATGAAAGGTGAGCTGAATTTTTTATCCAGCCATGTTTAATAGCAATCTCTTTCCGTAAAGCTAGATCTTCTCGCAGAAAGTCACCGAGAGTTCGAAAGATTTGAAGAAGTTCAGAGCCTCCTAGTGCCTTTGCAAGTAAGAGGGCTTCTAAAATTTGATCACTGCTATGTGAATTGAACCTAGATTTAAGACGTGAAACGGCAAGCGTAAAATCTCCAGTGTGTAGGAGCTCTTTATGAAACTCTGAAAAAATGGGCCGAAGCGTTTCGGGGCCTCTCGTACTTAGTCCAACGAGTGTTTCCGATAGAGACAACCCTGAGTGAATGCCCGAAATTATGTGATCAATTACTTCTGGCCAAATATTGCCCATAGCAACTTCATGTTTGATTGCACGTGAGCGAATAATCGACCAAGTAACCGCAGAAGAGAGAAAAATAAAGGGAATTGCAATCACTAAGGATTTCGTCCAGATTGAGATGAGAATTCCCGCAGTAAAACCTACAGCGCATGAATAAGTGACTTCGACCCTGTGATGAAACCAAATACTTTGATGTGAGCTTTTCTGAGCCTGGCTTTGCTCTGACTTGTAACTAAAACTCTTTTTATCCATGAAACTTAGTCCTAGACCACACAGCGCACTTGTTAGCGCAGCTATAAAAAATGGCTGAATGGCTGAAGTAAATGTTTGATTCACTCTGTCCACCAATTCTTAACATTAACTCCTGCCAAGGAATATCTTTCGGGTTTTGGAAGAGTGCCTAAACCGCGTTCGTAATGATCGTGACTCCAACTCCAAAGTGTTTCCACTTCGATTCGATCATTTTCAACCCGCCCTGTAACGCTTGCAACTTCGGTAATTCGTCGAGCGCCAGAGTTGTCCAAACGAACTTGAACGACGATATCAATTGCTGATGCGACTGTTGGAGCAATGAATTTTTGCGAGATATTTTCACCAGCCAATAAGGGAAGAGTTTGTAATTTCACAATTGCATCTCGAGCTGAGTTTGCGTGAATTGTTCCCATTCCAGGCAGTCCTGAGTTAAGTGCAATAAGAAGATCTAGGGCTTCTGCTTCTCGAACTTCGCCGACAATTATTCGTGAAGGACGCATGCGTAAAGATTCTTTTATTAGACGACGGAGTGCTATTTCTCCCTCACCTTGCAGATTTGCGCTCCTAGTTTGCAAACTTACGACGTCGGGCAGATTAGGTTTCAACTCGAATACTTCTTCAATAGTAATTACCCGCTCTTGTATTGGGATCGCTGAAACAAGGGCATTAAGTAGCGTGGTTTTCCCTGCCTGAGTTCCACCACTGACCAATATGTTTACACCGGCGCAAACGCTTTGTGCAAGAAGTTGAGCAATCTGTGGTGACATTGCATTTCGACCTGCTAAATCGTTAAGCGAAAGCGTTCTTAAAAGATGTTTGCGAATATTGACCGCCCAATGTTCTGGTGTCACTTCAGGGATCGCAACATGTAAGCGACTGCCATCAGGTAGGCGAGCATCGACAAATGGGTGCGAAAGATCAAGGCGTCGCCCACTCCACATAAGTGCGCGATCGACAATGTTTCTCACGTCATCGCTGGTTAGGAGTAGGTTTGTTAATTCATTTCTACCGTAACGTGCAATAAAAATTCTTTCAGGTGAGTTGATCCAAATCTCTTCGATTTCGGGATCTTGCATATATTTTGCAAGTGAACCAAAAGTTTGTTCTAATTCATGTGTGGGCATCTGGGCACTTTAAATGCCATTGCTTGAAAGGATAACGCACGTAGCCCATCATGTGGAGATCACGTTACCCACAGTGATGGCATGCCTACTTCGAGATTGACATTAATTCTTGCAAATCTAATCTATTAAGGATTTCCAGTGCGCTCTCACCTGGTAAGACTGTCACTTGAGATATTCCTTGAATAATTTCATTTTCATAGTGAAGTGCAATTCGTTTTTTAAATGTTGCCGCTCCTCGCTCTTGCCCACGGAGTAAAATTGTGAATTCCAATTTTCCCAGGCGAGCCACTAAATCTTCATCTCTTGTAAGATTTCTTAGCACTTGAGAAAACTCAAGTATTTTCAACTCATAATCAGAACTAGAATTGAGAACTATGCGGATCAAGGAAAAGATCCCGCCGTTTCGATCTGAAGATGCAATCTCCCGATTCAGACTTTCGTAGAAAAATGGTGGAGATGCGCAATGAGTAAGCAAATCTCGCAAGCCATCGTGTGAAAAATTTGTATCTGCCTGGCTCATTATTCTCAAATCATTGCTATCGTTTTGGTATGAAGATTCATTTTCCTGGAACGCAGAAGCGCCGCGCTATCGTGGCAACCCTTCTTACCTTCGAAGGATTTGTCGTGTTAGCCCTAGGAATTTTTCTTATTCTCAAAGGCGTGACTTCTGATATTGAATCAATCTCGGCTTTGCTCGGAGTGATCGTTTTTGCATTCCTTGGCGGAATTGGATTGCTTATCGCTGGCCATGGATTTCGTTCTGGGAAGAATTACGGACGGGCCCCTTCAGTCTTGGCAAACTTGATTGCCCTTGGTGTGGCCTATTACCAGGTGGGTGCCCATTTTTGGATGAGCGCAATCCCATTAGCACTTTTAGCCCTCACCACCCTAGTTTTTACGCTTGCTGTAATTCCCGAAGTAAACGCATCCTGAATTCCGAGAGAAAATAAGTCTGCCTGAGAGTTTGGGGTGAGTGTCTCGGTCTTTTGGAGAGGCGCAATTGTGCTCTAACCTGAGCACCTACAGATAGTGAGGCAGTTGAATATGGGCGAAAAGAATTCTTTCCTCAGCTGGGTTGGTTTCAAAGGCGAAGAAGTTGATGCGCCTGGATCTGTTGACCGCATTAGAGAACTTGAATCCAAATTAGCTGACCTCAATTCTCGACGCGACATAAAGACTTTATCTAAAGAAGAGTTCGAAATCCTTGCAACCGAAACAGCAATGACAATGATTAAGTCGGCACAATTGCGTGAGGCAAAGGCGCAGGCAACTTCTGACCGAGTTATCAACGAAACTGCTCGACGTGCCAAGGACGCCATTGAAAGTGCTGATCAGAAAGCTAAAGCACTCCTTGCTACTGCTGAAACCCGTGGGCGTAAATATATTCAAGCCGCAGAGTCAGATGCACAGGACTTGATTGAAAAAGCTGAATTGGAAGCAGTAAGTGCTTTTGAAAGTAAGAAGCGCGAAGCGGCCTCTCTTGCTGCCGCTGCACGCCGAGAAGGCGAGCGAATCATTACCGATGCTGCTCGCGAAGTTATCGAATACCGCCAGTGGCTCTCAGAGGTAATTTCTGAAGCCGAACGCCTCCATAAAATACAAACTCAATCTCTAGATGCAGCAGAAGGTGCGATACAGCAGTCTAGATCTCGATTAGAGAGTGCATTTGTGCGTCTTCATGATTTACAAAAAGCCGTTCAACAGAATCTCAACGAAGATGGAACTTTATTAAACCGTGGCCCAATCAACGTCGCCAGCGAAAGATCTAAGCCTGCACTCAATGCTCCAAAACGTAAACCCTCAAAGAAGGCTTCAAAGAAACCTGCAAAGAAGTCATCTCCTAAACGGAAATAGTTTTTATGGATGATAAACGCGGTATTCGACATATACCCGCGATTGATGGACTGCGTGCAGTTGCTGTCATTGCGGTCATGCTTTATCACCTTGGCTTTTCTTGGCTACCAGGTGGATTTCTTGGAGTAGATCTATTCTTTGTCATTTCTGGTTACGTTATTACTCGATTGCTATTGGATTCCATTCAGCGAAGTGGTGGGTTAGATCTTCGCGGTTTCTATGCTGGGCGCATTCGTAGATTACTTCCCGCTCTTGTTTTCATGATTTTCTCAACAGCACTTTTTGTTGGAGTCTGGGCGCCAGAGGCCATTAAACGATTCCTTTCAGATCTACCTTATGTTTTAAGCGGAAGCATGAACTGGGCACTTGTTTATCGACACCAGGATTATTTTGCCTCCATTGGGCGTCCACCGCTTCTTCAGCACACGTGGTCCCTTGCTGTTGAAAGTCAGTTTTATATCATCTGGCCATTAATCCTATTATTTGTACTCAAGCGCTTTGGTAAAAAGGTTATTCCTGCTGCAGCGCTAGGCATTGCCACATTCTCTGGTGCAGCACTTTTGTTACTCTCATTTCGCCTAGATGATGCAAACGCTCAAAGTGTTAGCCACGTATATTTTGGAACAGATACCCACAGCATTGGTCTATTTCTTGGTGCAGCACTTGCTGTTAGTTGGGTGCCACAGAACTTAACTACAAATATCGTACAAAGAGCTCAGGATTTTATCGATGGAATTGGGGTGGTGGGTTTTCTCGGACTCATCTCTTGTTTTCTTTTTATTGATGAGAGTAATCCAAGTCTTTATAGATTAGCCTTCCCACTTGCAGGAATTTTTGGTTGCGCAATCATTATGTCTGTTGTGCATCCAGCCTCACGTTTTGCACCAGTTCTAACAAATTCAGTCTTTCTATGGATTGGTAAACGCTCTTATGCAATCTATCTCTGGCATTGGATTATTTTTCAAGTAACTCGCCCAACGGTTGATTTAACTGGCCAACCGTGGGCACTTTATGCGCTCCGACTTCTTATAGTGTTTGCACTTGCTGACATCTCACTGAGGTGGGTTGAACTTCCATTCCGAAATGACCAAGTTGAATCCTGGTTTAGAGGAATGAAATATCGAACAACAAAAGTACGAGTTCGACAACAGGTTGCTGTACTAATTTCAGTAATCGCTCTTGTTATTGCAACTTCACTTGTCAGCGTGAATGCAATAGCGAAAAGTGATCGCATCCAGAAAGCACTTGAAACCAGCTTGAGCCAGCCTGAAACTCAACCTGACATAAGTCCTTCAACAATCCCTGGGCTTTGGGTTACGGGAGATTCAGTTATTCTAGGCATTCGTTATGAACTGGCTCAGACTCAACCTATTGACTTAATTAATGCCCGTGTGGGACGTCAAGCACCAGAACTTATAGCGGCGATAGAACATGACATCCTCAAAGTTCCCAATTCTCCAATAGTTCTAAACCTTGGAAATAATAATCGTTTGGCTGAGGCAGAAGTAGCCAAAATTTTTGAGTTGATTAAAAACCAACCCCAAATTATTGTGGTCAATACTGCGGTCCCAAGAGGCTGGCGTGATGAGAATGATGCGTTGATCGCTAAGTATGCACAAAAGTATTCGCAGGCATCGGTTGTTGATTGGCGCAAAATTTCTGAGGGGCATCCTGAGTATTTTGCACCCGATGGAGTTCACTTAGTTCCCGAAGGTATAAATGCTTATGTCAGTGCAATTCTTACACTTCTTCAAGCGCCAGAAATAAAATAGCCCTCGCACAAAGTGCGAGGGCTATTTAGTAAAACGTCTTATGAATACATGCCTGGTAAACCAAATGGCTTAGCAGATGCAATTTGTGAATCTGCATAAACACTTGACACTCTAAACGATGTCCAGTCCGTTGAAGAACTTTCACCCTTAGTAATATCTAGTGAGAGTTGCGTTGCAGGGACTGTTGAGAGCATTGTCCACTCTCCGCTATTTGATGAAGCTTCAACGCTGTAGCCGGTCAAGCCGTCAACTGCCATTGGAGCTTTCCAGAAGATAGTTGTAGTTCCTGTTGCCTTGTAATAATGAGCAACTACGCCACCTGGTGCTTCAACTGCAGAAACTGTAGGAACTGAAGTTTCTAAAGCAGATTCGGTTGGTTCAGGTGCTGGAGTTGTGGATTCAACTGCAGGAATAGAAGGCGCTGGTGTTGCAGCTTCGTCATCGCTACCTGTTGATCTTCCCCAAACAATCAGCAATAAAAGAGCAACTCCAATTGCTACTGCGATAAATACGCGATTAGAGTTTCCAACTTTCTTCGCCGGTGAAACTTTTGATGTCAGAGCACCCTTAGGAGTTGGTGTCGTTCCAACATCAATTCTTGAGGACCGAGAAACAGATCCAATCGGAACTGGTGGAACGCTAAATTTTGTACCTCTTGCAGAGGATTTTTTTGCCGTAGATTTCTTTCTGGACGCAGACTTTTTAGCAACAGATTTCTTCTTTGCTGATTTCTTAGCCGTAGTCTTTTTAATAACTGACTTCTTCACGGCAGATTTTCTTGCCGGTGATTTTTTGGCAACAGATCGTTTTGCAGTTGCCTTCTTTGCTGGTTTCTTCTTGGCCGCAGACTTCTTAGCGGTTACTTTCTTTACAGCCACAGTAACTCCTTGGGTTGAGTAAGTAATCTTCGTAAGACAATACTTATAGGAGAAGGTTACCCCAGCGTGGCAAGCATTTGGGTAACCCGAGGCGCAATCGCCCGTAGCGATTGGCCTCTATGGCTTATGGAATCTTTGGCTTCTGCGCTCATTTCTGCGAGGGAAAGTGTGCTTCCGCAAGGCTGAAAAATTGGGTCATAGCCAAATCCAAAAGTACCAATTGGCTCGGTCAAGATATAACCCTCAAGTATCCCCTCTTGCGCAATTTCAATACCTGCCGGAGTAATAAAAGATGTCACGCACATGAAATGTGCGCTTCGTTTTTCACTTGGCAGGCCATGCAGCTGTGTAAGTACTTTTTGCACATTAGCTTTGTCATCACCATGAGTTCCTGACCAGCGTGCAGAGTAAATTCCAGGATCCCCCCCAAGAAAATCAACACATAAACCGCTGTCATCGGCTATCGCTGAAATTCCTGTTGCAAGGCAGATCGTCCTAGCCTTAAGTAGAGAATTTTCTTCAAATGTTTTGCCAGTTTCCTCAACATCTCCTAGATGTGGAAATTTCTCCAGGCCAATAAGTTCTACCTGACCAGGGGCAATCTCATCTAAAATCCTGCGAAACTCTTCAATTTTTCCAGCATTTCGGGTTGCTAAAACTAATGGGTGCGATTTCATAGAAAATTATGAAGACAGTACCTGGCGTTGTAACGCCGTTAGTTCAGCGCATCCCGCAACTGCCAAATCCAATAATGAATCTAAAAGTTGGCGATCAAAGGGTTGACCCTCAGCAGTTCCTTGCACCTCAATAAATTTTCCATTTCCGCTGCATACAACGTTCATATCTGTATCTGCTCGAACATCTTCTTCATAGCAGAGATCCAGCATGGGAATGCCATCAATTATTCCAACACTAATTGCAGAAACTGAATCAGCAAGTGGTTGAGATTTGGCGTTGATATATCCCTTTTCCTTTGCCCAAGCGATTGCATCAGCTAGCGCAATATAAGCACCAGTTATAGCAGCAGTTCTAGTTCCACCATCTGCTTGCAATACATCGCAATCAATCACGATCGTGTTCTCTCCAAGTTCTTTCATATTTACTATGGATCTCAAAGAACGTCCTACAAGTCTGGATATCTCTTGCGTTCGTCCACCAAGTTTTCCTTTAACGCTTTCTCGATCGGAGCGTGTGTGTGTTGCACGAGGCAACATTGCGTATTCGGAGGTGACCCAACCTTTGCCGGTATCTTTTAACCAGCGAGGAACACCAGGTGTAAATGAAGCAACGCATAGGACACGAGTTGCGCCGAATTCAACGAGGACAGAGCCTTCTGCATTATCTAACCAATTGCGCGTGAATTTAATGTTGCGCAAATCAGCGTTACCTCGTCCATCAATACGACTCATGCTTTCCTTCCCTAGGCCAAATCTTGATGTTCTACTCGTCCAACTTCTGGACCGAGAAATCTGCGTGCTAGGGATTCAAATGATTTTGCATCCCCTGTTGCAAGAAAGCGATGTGTGGCAGGTGCAATCTTATTCTCGCGAAGTAAGGAATTTTCAACGAGAACTCTGTAAAGATCTTTTGCTGTTTCTTCAGCACTTGATACAAGTGAGACGTTATTTCCAACAACATAAGAAATCACACCAGTGAGAAGAGGATAGTGAGTACAACCAAGCACCAAGGTATCGACATCTGCACTAATAATCGGCGCTAAGTAATCACGCGCAATTTGGGTTATTTCATTTCCCGAAGTTTCACCGCGTTCAACGTATTCAACAAATTTAGGGCATGCAATTGATGTAATTTCTAACTGTGTGGCAGCAGCAAAAGCATCCATATAAGCTTTTGAATCAATCGTTGCTCGTGTACCAATTACGCCAATTCGACCAGTTCTTGTAGCTGCAACCGCACGGCGAACAGCGGGCGCGATTACTTCTATAACAGGAATGGAATATCGCTCGCGCGCATCTCGTAACATTGCAGCACTGGCTGTATTGCAGGCAATGACAATTGCTTTAACACCTTGGTCAACTAAGAAATCTAAGGTTTCGAGTGCAAAGGTACGAACCTCTGCTAAAGGTCTTGGGCCGTACGGTCCACGGGCGGTGTCACCTATATATAAAGTTGATTCCTTGGGAAGCTGATCCAAGATTGCTCGGGCAACGGTGAGGCCACCTACACCTGAATCAAATATTCCTATTGGGGCATCACTCACACTGCAAGCCTACTTCTCGACCCGCGAGAGGGGGTATTGCCCCCAAGAGCCCAGCCAATGGGCGGAAACTTTGAAAATTCACCCCTGAAATGACCCTCCTAGCCCTAATTTCAACGAGCGAAAATTAGTGACCTGGTACACAATCTATTTTGGCGTAGCGCCTCAAGACCTGCTCCCCGCTCTGGCGCTGTGCGTTTCTCCTCGCCGGAGGAGAAAAAATATAGAGGCCCTACGGAGGCTTAAATAGATGCTTACTCTCACAAGTACTCAATGGAATATGGTCTATAACGTATTTTCGTTTGGACTCATTTCAATGTTGGCATGCACCGTGTACACGCTTGTGTCACAGAACCGCGTGCTTCCAAAATATAGAAACGCACTCGTCATTTCATCGATGGTCACTTTTATTGCTGGCTATCACTACATCAGAATCTTCAATTCTTTTGCTGAAGCATCCGATGGATTTAATGTGAGCACATCTGGAGCTGGTTCATTTAACGAGGCATACCGTTATGTAGATTGGCTATTAACTGTTCCACTACTATTGGTAGAATTAGTAGCAGTTCTTGCACTTGCTAAAGCTGCTTCAAGTTCATTAATTGGACGTCTGGTACCAGCAGCAATTGCAATGATCGCTCTCGGCTACCCAGGCGAGATTGCAACGGAAAACAGCACAAAGATTCTATTCGGAGTGCTCTCTACGATTCCATTCTTGTACATTCTCTATGTACTTTATGTAGAACTTGGAAAATCACTAGAGCGTCAGCCAGAAGGAGTCGCAGCAACCGTCGGGCGCTTAAGGCTTCTTCTTATTGCTTCATGGGGTGTATATCCAATCTCCTACCTCTTCCCTCTCTTGAATATCACAGGAACCGATGCGTTCTTGTATCGTCAAGTGGGTTACAGCATCGCTGACGTAGTTGCAAAGTGCGTTTTCGGTTTAACTATTCTGAAAATTGCACGAATGAAGTCAGTAGCAGAAGGAATGAAGGACGACCACTAAGAAGTAATTCTCATAAAGTAGGGAGGTCGAAGGAAACTTTGACCTCCCTATTCTTCTGCATCATCCATGAGTGAAAGAATCAAACTTTCCTGCAACCATCCAAGCCACGTGTAGACCGCATACACCCCTCGCATTGGATCATCTGGGGCAAGTAATTCCAGTTGTTCATGGGAGTTTTCTTCAACTTTCAACCTCACGCCGAGCGCCAATCGAATGTCATTAAGCGCACCGAGCCACGCTTGTGCGCTGTCGTGGTCAAGGCAAACTTGCTCCGCAGTTTCATTAAGAAGATGTGAACGTACCGCCATTGCATGCGCGCGTTTTTTATCTCTCAATCCCGACTCGGTATACCTGCGAAACTCTGCTGACTCAATGGGGTCTACATATGCGTTAGGAAGTAATCGCAATAGCACGTCGTCATCAGGGGGTGAATCATGCCCAGTGATACCCACCATGGCTGCCAATGGATCGCGATACACATCATCTACTCTTTCGGCGAGAATTTCGATTAACTGTTCAGTTAAGTTAATGAGAACCTCTCTTTCGGTTTGTGCAAATGTTGCTACAAAGGAATTTTCACCGTGACGATTAAAAGCTGTAGAGGTTGTCACTTATTGATCATCTCTTTGTAGCGTTGCCCACAAGCCTTTTTCATGAAGCCTTTGTACGTCTCGTTCCATTTCTTCGCGGCGTCCACTAGATACAACTGCTTTACCTTCATTATGAACCTGCAACATCAATTCATGTGCGCGTTCTTTCGAATATCCAAACAGAGTCATCAAGACATAAGTTACATAGGTCATCAAATTTACCGGGTCATCCCAGACAATCGTGATCCAGGGGCGATCAATGAAGAAATTGGGGCTTATTAAATCCTCAACCTTTTCTTCAGTGTCAACCATTCTGGGCGTCCTCATCTAATATTTACTAATAAATCACAACTGTGAAAGTGGAGCTGACTTGCCCCACTATTTTTTCATCGCCACCCATTATTACTCGATATCGCGCTGGTGTGCGGGTTGATTCTGTAACAGAAAGAGAATAATTCCCATTTGCATCTGTCTGGATTTTCTCACCAAAGGGATTCCAGGTACCAAGAGTAAATCGCTCTAATGAAATATCAAAACCTGCTCTTTTTGGTTGCACGCTACCTTGGATAAGTATTGGAACCCCCACAGGGCTCGATGTTGGTGCATTGAGAGAGAGTTTGCCTCTAATTGAAACCTGCAACTCTGAACTTTGAGAACTTAAGCGTTCCCAAGAAGCATCTGAGCGCAATCGCACAGCTGTCGAAGTTCCCAATATAAGTGGAGTTATTACGGATCCATCGGCTCCTGTGGTGGTCTGAAGTATTTCACGCCAATTTGAATCTCCAAGGGTTCGAATTTCTAGGTGTATTGGTAGCCCAACTACTGGTTGCTTATCTTGAAGTTGAAACACACCTTTGAGATTAATCGGAATCCCGTATTCAATTTCATTTGTATCAAATGTAAGAGTACTTACCACTTGATCTGGAGCAATGGCTTTACCAACTGTTCGAACTGCTTCACTTGCTGATAAATCTTCCCAGCCAAGAGTCCATGCTGCCAACCCCCCTAAGTGGTATTTGGCAACTAATTGCGCCCTCGATGCGTAACTTCTAGCATCTTGATACCAAACGGTATGTGTTGCCGTACATGTAGTCACAACACCTGCATCATTTTTAACGGTATATGGCTTTTTGTAAGTAAAGGTGACCTCTGCATTAACTTCGCTATATGTTGGTGTAGCGCCATTCTTTGCAGCTAATCCGGGCATGTCTTTCATGATTACTGCAGCAGGTTTAGCGTTAGTTTTAATTGCACTTGCATACTGTGCTGGGCATACACCCTCAACTTTTGTGATCCAATCTTTTCCATATCCTGCAACTCCTACATAAACTTTTGAAGCCGACACTACAGAAACCGCATATGAGACGGTTCGCTCTACCCAATCAATTGGGCCGATTGGTCCTGGAATTGTTGTCGAATAGTCATACGTCATTATTCGAAGACGATCAATCATTGGCCCCGTTGATGCCCAGTCATAAACGTAATAGCCTTTTTTCCCAGTAGTTGGATCCAAAAGGTATGGAGTTGTTAAGGAGAGCAATTTGCCTTGAGAATGTAAGGCGGTGCTTAACTCCTGGATGAATGCCACCCAATTAATGCGAGTGGTCGACCACGTACTAGATGGATCCACAAAGGCAAAGGTTTCAAAATCTAAATCAATTCCATCAAAGTTTTTGCTAATAACTAGATCACTAATTAATTTGACTATCTGTGTGCGAATTACCGGATTTGCCAAATAAGTTGCTAGCGCTAATGGCTTCGTTCCATCGGCATTAAGAGTTTCGTCAGTAATAGTTGGAATAATAGTAAAGCCTGAATCACGCATTGTTGAAAGAGGAATATCCATGGGAACACTTGGATTTGCAGTTGAGTAATCATCGGCAATTTTGTTTGGACTCTTTAAACTGTACCAAAATGGCATTACCTCTTTTATTAAATCACCATTGGCGACTATTGATGGAATCGCTTCTTTCATATTCCAATATGGAATCCATCCTGAAAGAATCTTGCGAGGTAGCGGATCTGCAATCGCTTGATGTGTTGTGCCAAGCATGGGAGCCAAAGATATTAGTAGCGTGCTGATAACTACAAAGTTATTTCGAAACCTCTTACTATTTATCATCAGGCGGTGGTCGCAAACCTGCGTGAATTTCTTTACAGACTGGACAGATAGGAAACTTTTCGGGATCGCGCGTAGGAACCCACTTCTTTCCGCAGAGCGCTCTTACTGACTTGCCACTGAGTGCTGATTTGAGAATCTTCTCTTTCTTGACGTAGTGCGAAAAGCGGTCGTGGTCTCCATCATCGACCTGCAAATCCGGGCGTGTGAGCAAATCTGCGTCTTGCTCTGGCTCTCGGCTAAAAATTCCCATGCCGGAAAGAATACTTGCCTGGGTAAGATATGCAGATGAAAGACCTACTTCGCACCGCTGACTTGTCGCGTGCCGACGTTGACCTCATACTTTCAACAGCTAGCGATTTTGCAAAAGATCCGTTGAAAGCTAGTTCCGCACTCGCAAACCGCACAGTTGCGATCTATATGACCAAGCCATCAACGCGCACTCGTCTCGCGTCAGAAACTGCGGTTGCACATCTAGGCGGAACCCCGATATTTCTCCGCGGCGATGATTTGCAACTCGGACGTGGCGAAACAATCGAAGACACTGCGCGAATTATCAGCGGTTATGCAAGCGCGTTAATTGTTAGAACTTTTGCGCAATCGGATGTAAATGAATTGGGCCGTGCATCATCGGTGCCTGTTATCAATGCACTGACCGATGACGATCATCCAACTCAACTGCTTGCCGACTGGATTACTATCCAAGAAAAATTTGGAAAAGATATCTCTGGCAGAAAATTCGTATACCTTGGCGATGGAAATAATATGTCCCATGCTTGGTTGACAATGGGTGCAATTATGGGAGCACACGTAGTTGCTGCGACACCGGAGGGTAAATGGGCACCAGATTCAAAAGTTGTTGCACAAGCAAAAGAAATTGCACAATCAACGGGAGCAGTAATTGAAGTTTCACATGACCCAGAATCTGCTGCAAAAGATGCAAGCGTTCTCTACACAGATGTATGGATGTCCATGGGGGATCCAGAAGCTGATCGCGTAGAGAAGATGAAAGTCTTAAAGCCGTTTGCTGTTAACTCAGAGTTAATGAAGCTCACTGCTAAAGATTCAATATTTATGCACTGTCTTCCAGCTCATAGAGGTGAAGAAGTAAGTGCTGAAGTTATTGATGGTCCTTCATCGGTAGTGTGGCGTGAAGCACTACATCGACGTACAACTATTCAATCTCTTCTCTATCATCTTGTACGAGGAGAAATCAAAGGGCGCTAGCCCTCGTAAATTCACGTACAAATGGTGACAAATAAATAGATATACGGCTACGGTTACCCCATGCGCGTAGCCGTTCCCACAGAAACTAAAAGTGGCGAGAAACGTGTAGCCCTCGTTCCAGATATCATCAATAAATTGGTGCGTCTTGGTTTGGATGTAACAATCCAATCTGGAGCTGGCCTACATGCTCAAGCCTCCGATTCCGAATACGAGAGCGCTGGCGCTCGAGTTGTTGCAGGAGATGTACTCAAAGAAGCAGATGTAGTGCTTTCAGTACAACCACTTACTCCCGCACAGATGGCAACCTTGAAAAAAGGTGCGATCACCATTTCTTTCTTATCCATCACAACTGCTCAAGATTGCATCGAAGCAGCGCAAAAAGCTGGTGTTACAGCTTTCTCACTTGAATTAGTGCCTCGCATTTCAAGAGCGCAATCAATGGACGCACTTACATCGCAAGCACTCTGTGCTGGATACAGAGCAGTCCTCGTTGGTGCAGAACTCTCACCTCGATTCTTTCCATTATTAATGACAGCGGCTGGAACTGTTACACCCGCACAAGTTGTTGTTCTCGGTGCCGGTGTTGCTGGCCTACAAGCAATTGCAACAGCTCGCCGACTTGGCGCAGTTGTGTCTGCATACGATGTTCGCCCATCCTCTGCTGACGAAGTGAAATCTATGGGTGCAACATTCATCAACCTTGAACTTGAATCTCTTGAAGGTGCTGGTGGATATGCACGAGAGATGACTGAAGCGCGCGCTGCTAAACAACGCGAACTCTTGACTCCTTACATTGCTAAATCACATGTACTGATCACCACTGCTGCAGTACCAGGGCGCACTGCACCAAGACTTGTTACAAAAGCAATGGTGGATGCAATGGCACCAGGCGCGGTAATCGTTGACCTAGCCGCTGAAACTGGTGGAAACGTTGAAGGTTCTCTTGCTGGTGAAATTGTCACAACTGCAGGTGGAGTAAAGATTTGGGGCGGAAAAGATATCCCTAGCCAACTTCCATTCCACGCATCAATGTTGTATTCACGCAACGTTGTAAATATTTTGGCACTCATGACTAAAGAGGGTGTCGTAACTCCTGATTTCGCAGATGAGATTATTTCTGGATCAGTTGTTACACATAATGGCGAGTTAAAGAAAGAGGTCATCAAAAAATGATGAGTAACGGCATGGCTCTTCTTGCAATCTTTACTCTTGCAGTCTTTGTTGGTTTTGAAGTTGTTTCAAAAGTGAGTTCAACACTTCATACGCCTTTAATGAGTGGTGCAAACGCTATTCATGGAGTTATCTTGGTTGGCGCAATCGTTGTCGCAGATCACTCTTCAAATAACCTAGAGCTTGCTTTAGCACTTGTTGCGATCGTTTTAGCAACAATCAACATGGTGGGTGGATTTGTAGTCACCGATCGAATGCTTGAAATGTTCAAAGGTAAGAAGAAATGAACCGTAATCTCTACGATCTCATAGGCCTTGCTGCTGCAGTCTGTTTCATCCTTGCTCTTAAAGGCCTCTCACATCCAAAGACTGCGCGTCGCGGAAATCTCATTGGCGCATTCGGTGCAACCGTTGCAACACTTCTCGTCTTCTTCTTCACTGGCAATAAAGAAGATGGCAACTACCACCCACTGCCACTTAACCACTTGCCTTTAATTATTGGTGCTATCGGACTTGGTTTAATTGTTGGAGTTCCAGCAGCTCGCCGAGTACAGATGACGGCAATGCCACAACTTGTTGCGCTATTTAATGGCGTTGGTGGCGGTGCAGCTGCTCTTGTTGCAATAGTTGAGTATCTCAAGCTTGGTTCTGAAGCTACTTTGGCTGAGGTAGTAGCAACTGTCTTTACTGTAATTGTGGGAAGCGTTTCATTCTCTGGATCTTGTATTACTTTTGCAAAACTTCAAGAGTTGATGACTACACGTCCGGTTGTTTTTCCTGGTGGTCGTTTAGTGATTGCGGCAAATGTTGTTGGTGTATTTGCTGCCGGTGGTTGGGTTATCAATTCAGGTGGAAATACATCACTGGCAGTTCTTGGTGGACTTTCCTTACTCTTTGGAATTCTGTTCGTACTCCCAGTTGGTGGAGCCGATGTTCCAATCGTTATCTCACTACTTAACGCATTTACTGGACTTACAGTTGCTGCAAGTGGTTACGTACTACAAACAACACTACTTATCGTTGCTGGTACCTTGGTTGGAGCAAGTGGAACAATTCTCACGCGCTTAATGGCTGAGGCAATGGGTCGCTCACTCTTTAAAACTCTCTTTGGAGCCTTTACTGCCAAGCCTCAGGCAGATACCGGTGCACTGGAAGTGCGCCCAGTTAAATCTGGATCTCCTGAAGATGTAGCGATTTTGCTCAACTATGCACGTCGCGTTGTCATCGTTCCTGGTTTCGGACTTGCTGTCGCTCAAGCACAACACACAGTTCGCGAAATGGCAGATGTACTTGCTGCTAAAGGAATTGATGTCGCTTATGGAATCCATGCAGTGGCAGGACGCATGCCTGGCCATATGAATGTTTTATTGGCTGAAGCAAATGTTCCATACGAACAACTCGTTGAGATGGAAGAAGTAAACCCTACATTTGCTCAAACAGATGTGGCACTTGTTATTGGTGCAAACGATGTCGTAAACCCTGCAGCAAAGAACTCTCCAGGATGCCCAATCTACGGAATGCCAATTCTGGAAGTTGCAGATGCCGCAAATGTTATTTTTCTAAAGCGCTCCATGCGTCCAGGTTTTGCTGGTATCGAGAATGAACTTCTCTACGATCCAAAAACTACGCTCCTATTTGGCGATGCAAAAGAAACCCTGACAAAAGTGGTGAGCGCACTTAAGAACCTTTAACTCCTGAGTTGCGAGTAGTTGAAAGTTCAACTACTATTTGACTCTGAAAGTTTGGAGCCTTAAGTGCCTGCAGTTACCGTTTCTGATATCACCGTACTTCCACGTGTGATTGCATCATCTACATTGCGTGCACGCACCGTGCGAACAATTACAACTGCGCCTCAAGGTTTTGAAGGTGAAGGTTTTCCTGTTCGTCGCGCATTTGCTGGTATTGACATTGCCCAGCTTGATCCCTTTATTCACTTAGATCAAATGGGTGAAGTTGAATACGCACCGGGTGAACCAAAAGGAACGCCATGGCATCCACATCGCGGATTTGAAACTGTTACCTACATTATTGATGGCATCTTCGATCACCGTGATAACAACGGTGGCGGTGGAACAATTAGTAATGGCGACACACAATGGATGACAGCAGGGGCCGGTATTTTGCACATTGAGACTCCCCCCGAGCATTTAGTGATGAGTGGTGGTTTGTTTCATGGTTTCCAACTCTGGGTAAACCTTCCAGCCTCCAAGAAATGGTCACCTCCTGCTTATCAAGATCTGCGTGCAAAAGATGTTGCGCTTTTATCCTCACACGATGGGGGCGCACTGATTCGCGTAATCGCTGGCGATGTAGATGGACATAAAGGCCCGGGTTCGACACAAACACCAATTACTCTGGTACATGCAACGGTGCAACCCGGTGCAGAGCTTCGCTTACCTTGGCGCGCTGATTACAACGCACTTGTTTACACACTTGCAGGACATGGCTTTGTTGGTGAAGAACGTCGCCCTGTACAAATGGGACAACTCACTATTTTCAATGAAGGTGAAATGATTGTTGTGCGAGCAGGAGATGTTCAGGAAAGTCGCTCGCCAGAAATGGAGTTATTTATTCTGGGAGGATTGCCCATTAAGGAACCCGTTGCATGGATGGGTCCATTCGTTATGAATACTAAGAGTGAAGTTTTACAAGCCTTCGAAGATTTTCAAAAAGGCCTTATGGGTACTGTGCCAGCGGTGCATAACGCACCTACCCATTTGATTGAAAGTTAAGCTCTCACCCAGAAAGCGGGAGTAGTTTCCCATTCTTATCGCTCACAATGCACTGGGGATAAGTCGGAAATAATGTCAGCAAGGCCCTCGATGATGCATGTATGTCAAACAATGGCGCACCTAGAGAGCAGTCCGATGTTGTAACTCAAAAACTTGCGCGCCTCTACGTAGCCACACCTGGGATAAAGACACTGGCCGAATTACTTGAGATAGATCCCTTGACTCTTATACGTGGCGCACGAATCGACTACTTAGCAGCGCTCGAACGTCAAAGCGCATGGCTACAAGCGGCCATGCAACGGGCAATTGTTGCCGTTGCTGGCGATGAGCCATCACAGAATGAAAATATCTGGTCAGGCGTTGATGATGCAGAACGTGAGGATGTCTCATCCGCACTGCGGCTTTCAGGATCTACTGCACAAATGCGCATTGACGTCGCACGTACTCTTGTTAACCATCTCCCTAATATCTGCGGCGCTCTCGCCCTCGGAGAGATTTCACCAGCGCATGCCACTGTGATTGCTCGTGAAACTGCAAGTGCGATTAGAGACGGTCTCTCTCCGCAAGTGATTTGTGAAATTGAAGAAAGCGCACTCGCCCATGCTGAATTTCATACACCGGCACAAGTAGCCAATAAAGTTCGCTCAACTCTTGCCAGGGTCGCGCCACAAGAATTTGAGCAAGCGGTTGCAAGAGCGCGTGATACCAGGCGCGTTTCTTGTTATCGCGAGAGTGACGGAATCTCCACGGTTGTCGCAATTCTTCCTGCAGCAGATGCGCAAATCGTTATGGCGGCGATTGAGAACTTTATTCTTCGAAGTGAAGAAGCTGACTTGCGCCTACAGAAGAATTCAGAAGTAAAAAGTATGGATATGAAACGTGCTGATGCTCTTACTGCACTTGCAACATGGTCGCTTGATCAGCCAGGCAGTGAGATCCGCGCACATCGTCGCCCAATAACAATCAACGTAACCATTGACCTTCCTACGTTATTAGGGCTTGCAGAAAATCCTGGGCAACTTGCTGGTTACGGTGCAATTCCAGCATCCGTTGCTCGCGAGCTCGCATCCGAAGGTACATGGAGACGATTCGTCACCGATCCAATAACTGGAGCACTTCTCGACTTTGGTCGAGAAAATTATGAGCCACCGCAAGCCTTAGTAGATTTTCTTATCGCGCGCGACAGAACTTGTCGCTTTCCTGGGTGTCGAGGGCCTGCGCATTTAGCTGACTTAGATCATGCAAAAAGTTGGCAGACAGGAGGAACTACATCACTGGAAAATCTTGGCGCTCTCTGTCGGCGACATCATCGCCTGAAGACTCATGGTGGTTGGAAGTTAGAAAGTGCGATCGATGGTTCCTGCCTCTGGACCTCACCTGAAGGTAAAAGCTACTCTGTCCCCGCACGCGATATACATGAAACGGTCTGAGTAATAATTCAGTTTCACTAAGCCTGGCTTTTCAGCGAGTAGAGTGCCCTCATTATGGAATCACTCGCGCTGATTGTGGGAATTCTTTTTCTATGCGCACTTGGTGGTGGGCCAATTTCATACTTCTTAACTCGCATCACTATCAATCAAGGCAACGAGCGAAAATACAAAGTAGCTAGGGCTTTTCAATCAGTTTCTGTGTTCTTCTTTGCACTGATTGGAATAGTTGCTGGGATTCAAATCGCAATCAACGCCACACCAATTTTCGTCAGACTCATCTGCCTAACTGGAGCTGCAATTTCGATACTTGCGCTTAAGCGACAATTTATCGACGGTAGAAATAAGATTTAACCAGGACTAGAGATAGAGTTTTAGGGTCTGCGACATGCCAACAAGAATTACGTTTGGGTATAGAAATAAAAATTACCTTTGGCAATAGAAATAAATAAGTGGAGGTGCCGGGAATCGAACCCGGGTCCTTCGGTATCAAAACAGGGCTTCTACGGGCGTAGTGTGGCTAGCGTTTTCTCAGTTCCGAATCTCTTGCACACAAGTATTCGACAAACTCATTTGCGAAACTGTTCTCTGGTGTCGTTCGCAAAGCCAACACCATGAAAAGCCCTCTTACGGCGCTAGATTCCGGATCGAAGGCTCACCCGGGCTAACGGATCACGAGGCTAGCTTATGCAGCTAGGGCGTAATCAGCGGCAGTTGTACTGGCGCTTATTTTTTTGCACAGGTTATTGGTTAACGAGATCATCCTGGCTTCCTCGGCCCGCTTCCCCTGCCCCAACATCCAAAGTCGAGACCGTTCACCCCCAAGAGTAGAAATTTCAACATCTGTTGAATTCAAACCTTGAGAATTAAAAGCGTATTTTCTAGAGGATATATTCGAAATCTTATTCGTAAATATTCTCTAGACATTTCCACTATGTAATTGTTGGCTAAGTGTAGAAGATGGAGACGACATTAGGTAACCCAATTAATTTACGCTCAAAGTTGACACAAAAGAGAGATTTCGCAACTCAAATTTAGCGAGAGATAACTTTTTCGGCGCTGGCTCAACTCAGCAGTAAAACTATCTGCCTTCGGATTTACCTGATTGACGTCTGGATATTTCGCGCTCAATTTCACGGCCTGCTTGTCGCTCCAGGAGTGCTGCTCGCTTATCGTGAGATTTCTTTCCTCGAGCAACAGCCAACTCAATTTTTGCTTTTCCATCTTTAAAATAGAGTGAAAGTGGAACAAGAGTTAGTCCGCCTTCTTTAGTTTTACTTACAAGTTTATGTAGCTCAACTTTATGCACTAACAATTTACGATCACGACGAGGGACATGATTTGTCCATGTACCTTGCGTGTATTCAGGAATATGTACTCCGCTTAGCCAGAGCTCGCCATCGCGAACCATCGCAAATCCATCGATTAGGGATGCACGGCCTTGTCGAAGCGATTTAACTTCTGTTCCTGTAAGAACTAGCCCACACTCAAATACATCTTCAATTGAATAGTCGTGACGGGCTTTCTTGTTCTGCGCAATGAGTTTTCGGCCAACCTCTTTCACCATGAGGTACCGACGCTCATTGAACTCCACATGTCGTGGAGTTTAGACCTTAAGGTAGCGGCGAAGTGTTACAACTGAAGCAACTATGGAGACTACTAAACCGGTTGCGAGCAAGTAACCAGATGCAACCCATACTTCGCCCCAACCAAAGAATTTTGTGAAGGTCAATAAGGGAGCAACTTTTGAATCGATGACGCTCTTGAGTCCAGCCAATAGTCCAGTAGCAATTCCCCAACCCAAAATTGCCGAGATAACTCCTTCTAACAAGAACGGAAGCTGAATTGAAAGCGAAGTAGCTCCAACCAATTTCATTACTCCAGTTTCGCGACGACGATTAAATGCAGCGATTCGAAGAGTATTGCTGATAAGCAACGCTGCTGTAAGAACTGATGCAATTCCGACTAGGAGCGCTCCGTTACGCAGAACGCCTAAGAGGTTGAAGAACTTCTCCAAAATGCTCCGTTGATCTTGGACAACATCAACACCTGGTCGTCCAGAAAAGGCACTCACAATAACGGGGAACTGAGTTGGATCTTTTAATTTAACACGGAAGGACTCTGGTAGTTGATCGGCAGTGACATTTTGCGCAATGGCAGAATTTTTGAATCTTTCTTCAAATCGCGTAAAAGCTTCTGACTGCGATTCGTAATACACACTTTGGACAACTGGTAGCGCTTCAAGATCTGCCTTTATTTGCAGTCGTTGATCAGATGTAATTACTCCGCCAGAGCATGAAGGTGACTCAGAAAGGGATCCGCAGAGATACACCGAAACTTCGATCTTGTCATACCAATAATCTTTCATCGCACTTACTTGCGCATTAGATAAAAGGCCAATTCCTAATAGAGATAGTGAAATTGCAACTGTTACTACTACAGCAAAAGTCATGGTGAGATTACGACGAAGCCCAATCTGGACTTCACTTAGTAAGAATCTTGCGCGCATGTTCTCTCCTTAACCTGTATATCCATAAACGCCACGAACTTGATCACGTATAACATTTCCACTATCCAACTCGATTACGCGCTTACGCATTTGGTCAACAATGCCCGAATCGTGGGTTGCCATAACTACCGTTGTTCCTTCGCGATTAATACGATCAAGTAATTTCATAATACCAACACTTGTTGCAGGGTCTAGATTTCCTGTTGGTTCATCGGCGATCAAGATTGCTGGTCGGCTTACATATGCTCGAGCAATTGCAATACGTTGTTGTTCTCCGCCAGAAACTTCACTTGGCCTACGATCAGATTTGTCTTCAAGGCCCACAAGCTCAAGAACTTCAGGCACCTCACGGTTGATTTCCTTCTTCGAATATCCGAGCACATGAAGTGTGAAAGCAACATTTTCAAAAACAGTCTTATTGGGAAGCAATCTAAAATCTTGGAAAACGGTTCCTACTTGACGCCTAAGTTCTGGAATCTTGTGATTTGCCAAAGTGTTCAAATCTTTTCCAGCAACATGAATCGTTCCTGAAGACGGACGATCTTCACGCAGAACTAAACGCAAAAATGTGGACTTGCCGGAACCTGAAAGGCCTACGAGAAAAACGAATTCGCCCTTCAAGACTTCAAGGCTCACGCTATCCAAAGCAGCCTTGTCTTGACCAGGATAGATCTTGCTGACATTCTCAAAACGAATCACAAAGACTCCAACTTCTTAGATCTCATTAGTTCTGGCAGAACCAATCCTTACGAGATAGGGGAATGCTCTACTTGGACATCTACATGCCTAGTTTATGGAAGTACCACGCTCGGAAGGGTAATTAATCGCCCTTTTTGCCCAAATTCTTTTTGGGATATCTCACTCATTACTCAGAAACAGGCGCAGTACTGCGTCTCCAGCGGATTCCTGCCTCAATGAAGTCATCAATCTCACCGTTGAGAACTGCGCCGGTATTTCCAGTTTCATAATCGGTGCGTAAATCTTTTACCATTTGATAGGGATGTAAAACATACGAACGCATTTGATTGCCCCATGACCCGCTGTTATCACCCTTGAGAGCATTAATTATTGCTTGCTCTTCCTGCCTGCGACGTTCCAATAACTTTGATTGCAATACCGCCATTGCAGTTGCCTTATTTTGGATTTGAGAACGTTCATTCTGACAAGAGACAACAATTCCTGTGGCCATGTGTGTGATTCGAACAGCTGAGTCAGTTGTATTAACTCCTTGCCCTCCAGGCCCAGAGGAACGATATACATCCACGCGAATATCCTTTTCATCAATATCAATATGATCACTTTGATCTACAACAGGAACTACTTCAACTCCTGCAAACGAAGTATGGCGACGGCTCTGACTATCAAATGGAGAGATGCGAACTAAGCGGTGAGTTCCTTGCTCTACAGAAAGCGTTCCATATGCATATGGTGCAGTTATGCGAAATGTTGTTGATTTGATTCCAGCCTCTTCTGCATAGGAAGTTTCTAATACTGAAACTGGAAAATTATGTCGCTCGCAATAACGTAAATACATTCGCATGAGCATCTCTGCCCAGTCGGCAGCTTCAACACCACCAGCCTCAGAGCGAATCGTAATAAGGGCGTCGCGGTCATCGTATTCACCATTAAGCAGTGTTTGAACTTCAAGTTCGCTCACTACTTTCTTCACTGAATCAAGTTCGCGCTCAGCATCTGCAAGCGCACTCGCATCGGACTCATTCTGCGCTAACTCAATCAAAATCGGTAAGTCCTCAACTCTCTGGCGAAGATCAATCAGACGCTTAATTTCACTTTGAACTCTGGAAAGTTTACTTGTCACTTTCTGCGCATTTTCAGGGTCGTCCCAAAGATTAGGTACTCCAGCAGCCTCTTCAAATACGATTGCGTTTTTACGCAACTTTGGAAGGTCAAGAACTTTCTCGATCGAAACAAGGGTCGCGTCAATTACTGCAATCTCAAGATCGTATTCGCGCGCGGCCATAGGGCAAGAGTACTCAGAAACCTCCTTGAAGATTAATTCTGCCTCCTACTCTGCGCTCCAACTCTGGCATGAATCTCAACATTGACCAAGGAGGAATTCGGTAAACGGAATGGAATTTTGGCCTTTGCAGTGGTGTTAATTCTTACGACATTATCCAAACAGTAGAAATCAACTAAGGCAATTTCCTCTAACTCTGGTCGAAGCATCTGTGCGCCATTTTGCATCCAAAGCCCCAATTCTTGAATAACTTTCATTCGAGCCATAGAGCAATCAATTGGAATGACTATAGAAGTATTGCTTTGATAATAGGCAGATTTATCCAGACTCTGTACTGCTCGGACAACGGCTGCTTCGCTTGCCTGAATTAATGAACGTTTAGCAATTGCAATACTAGCGATATCCGTCATCAGGGTTGCAAAAGTTATCGTCATGAGAAAAAGTCCAAGAGTAAGAACTGAAATAGATCCTTGCTCTTGCTTAGCTTTTGATTTTAGCTTTGAGTAATCTTTATTAATTACTGCCATGGAGACACATACTGCTGGGCCGAAACCCGCACCGTCCGATTGGCACCTATAAGTCGCATTTCTAATTCAGCCTCCACTCGTTCTCCGGGTTCTAGACAATTTCGAGAAGAACAGGAAATATTTAATTTCATCGAGGAGATTTCATTTGCAGTGAATCCCAATCGTTGAGCCCCGTATTTCAAGAGAAAATTAGCCCTTTCTTCTGCAGAATTTAGATTTTGACTCGTTACATATGCGCGCACAACTTCTCTCACCAAAGATCTGGCATT
Source organism: Streptomyces griseus (assembly GCA_945884695.1). Classification (GTDB taxonomy): domain Bacteria; phylum Actinomycetota; class Actinomycetes; order Nanopelagicales; family Nanopelagicaceae; genus QYPT01. The sequence continues at coordinate 16,737 of CAMCYO010000003.1, read as the reverse complement.
TAACTCCGCGCTACTCAATTGCGAAAATGCACTCAAGTAAAGAAGAATTGGTAGGAACAAGGGCACAGCTAAGAGGACAAATTCAACCGAAGCGCTACCTTTTTCTTCCCTGATTGCTCTTACAAACTTACCAAGGCATCTATTTTGTGTCAGCCAGTTTGAAGCTAGATGTGGGTTCATGGTAACTCTTCTATAACTGCGATTGCTTCTACATCACTTTGGCGAGTTCTATCGCTATGAAAGAATGGTAAACGAGGAATCAAATTTGGAATCGTACGCACTTGATGTGAGACAAGTAGGTCTAGCATTTGACCTGAACTTCTGTCTTCGAAAGTTACAACCTCATCGCTTGTGGAAAATGAAGAGTTCAATGCGCTAGAACTTGCAGAGGATTGTGCGTATGACAGATCTAAGTTCCGATAGTTGATTGCAACAATTATTTGAACGGCCACGAGGAAAAGTACAAGTAATGGAATTAGAACCAAAGTACTCTCGACGCTACCTTCTTCTTGCCGCAGTAATACTATTAACTTACGAAGTTTGTATCCCTTCATGGCAGAATACTTTCGCCTAACTATCTGATTCCGTTTATCGAATCTAATGAGTTTCGTAAGATTGCAGTGAGTCGAGGTGCGGCTATTGTCCAAATTGCAGTTACTAACCCTGTCGTCATGAGAACTACCAATACCCACCCAGGAACATCCCCGCGCTCATCACGAAGTTTTTCGGGACTTATTAATTTATTGCCAAACTTGGAAAGTTTTCTAAGTTTTTGAGAGATAGAAAGGAGGGTGGCTATGTATCCACGAGTGAGTGAAATCAATGCTCGTTCTCTTAGGTTTTTCTTATTGCTAAGTTCAGGTGAAGATAATTCGCTCATTTTCATATATAGCTCCTTGGGCATGTAGCAGCGCGAAGTTGCGCACTACGAGAGGATTGTTAAGGAGGGCCTACATGTGGATAAGACTTGAGAGAAGTTATGTGTATAAAAACATTAGGTGCGTAATTACTGCCACCTTAGAGCCCAGGCTCTTGGATTCAACTCATTCTTAAGAATTTAAAGCAGTGTCCATTCCAGCTGCTTTGAGATCTTTTCGTAGTTCATGAGGCAGTGAGAATAGGAGAGATTCTTCGGTTGCGGTGATGGTTTCGACATCGCCAAATCCTCGCTCAGCAAGCCAGCCAAGAACATCTCGAACCAAAATCTCTGGAACTGATGCCCCGCTAGTTAAACCAATCGTATTTACACCAACTAGCCATTCGTCTTTTGCTTCAGCGGCAAAGTCGATCAAGTAAGCGTTGGGGGTTCCATATTCTTTTGCAACCTCTACTAATCGCACCGAATTTGATGAATTGGTAGATCCAACGACTAACACTAGATCTGCAAGTGGTGCGATTTCCTTAATTGCAACTTGGCGATTTTGTGTGGCATAACAGATGTCATCACTGGGTGGATCAATAATGTTTGGAAATCTTTCGCGAAGCGCGGCAACCGTTGCAAGTGTTTCATCAACGCTCAGAGTTGTTTGAGTTAACCACGCAACTTTATTTTCATCCTTGACCTTTAAATCTTTAATATGGCTAATTCCATCGACTAATTGCACTTTTCCAACTGCTTCACCAGCCGTTCCTTCGACTTCTTCATGTCCCTCATGGCCAATCAATAAAATCTCAATGTCCTCTGCCGCAAAGCGCCGTGCTTCGTGATGCACTTTTGTAACTAACGGGCATGTGGCATCAATAGTCCTTAGGTTTCGTTTCGCAGCGGCATCATGAACTGCCGGTGAGACACCATGTGCTGAAAAAACCACAAGAGCGCCTTCTGGAACTTCATCAGTTTCATCAACAAAAATCGCTCCTCTAGCTTCTAAAGTAGCAACTACATGTTTGTTATGAACGATTTGCTTTCGGACATAAACCGGTGCGCCATAGAGCTCAATCGCCTTTTCGACCGTGACCACTGCCCTGTCTACGCCTGCGCAATAACCACGTGGCGCAGCAAGTAGAACTCTCTTAGACATGGCACGTAGTCTATTAGGTCGATTAGTATCACGGCGTGTTGGAAACTTCTGCCGAATCCCCCGCTCCTGTACGCGTTGTTTCCACTGCGCTTAAGGATTATCTAGATCGCTTAGGCCCCATTTGGATTGAGGGCGAACTTTCAGAAATAAACGAGCGCACAGGTATGGCTTTTATGCGACTTCGAGATACAAGTGAAGATATGAGCATTTCAGTCATGTGTCACCGCTCGGTGCTTGCACCAGTTGCCCCATTGCCTGCAAATGCTCGTGTGATTATCCATGCAAAAGTTTCGTTCTACACAAAAAGTGGAACTCTCTCACTTTCTGCAAAAGAAATCCGACAAGTGGGAATTGGTGAGTTACTTGCTCGCCTTGAGGCACTTAAGGCACTACTTGCAAATGAAGGCCTGTTCCTCGATTCTAAAAAGAATCCACTTCCTCTTCTACCTAGAAAAGTTGGATTAATTTGCGGAAGAAATAGTGCAGCAGAAAAAGATGTCGTAGAGAATGCAAAACGCAGATGGCCAGCAGTTGAGTTTGAAATTCGCGAAGTTGCTGTTCAAGGTTCTGCTGCAGTCGTTGAAGTTTCTACAGCGCTGAAAGAATTAGAAGCTGACCCTTTAGTTGATGTCATTATCATTACGCGGGGCGGTGGATCTTTTGAAGATCTACTTCCGTTCTCAGATGAGAGTTTGGTTCGTTTAGCATCTTTGTGCAAGACGCCAATTGTTAGCGCAATTGGGCACGAACAAGATGCACCGCTTTTAGATCTTGTTGCCGATGTTCGTGCATCAACTCCAACGGATGCGGCAAAGAAAGTTGTTCCAGATATTTCAGAAGAAATTGCGCTGATTAATAATCTGCGCGACCGTACTCGGCGAAAGATAATCTCTATGCTTGCTCTTGAAAATCAAGTGATTGCCAGCCTTAGGCAACGTCCTGTATTGAAAGATCCATTAGTGCTCGTCACGGCTCGTCAGGAAATAGTGCAAGGGTTGCGTGAGCGATCACATCGAAGCGTTACGAACGCCGTTGCAATGGCAAGGGATGAACTGCTTCATATAAGTGCGCGAGTGAGATCTCTCTCACCGCAAGCAACTCTGGATCGAGGTTATGCAGTAGTTCAACTCTTAGATGGGGTAATTGCACGCAATCCAAGCACCCTTCATGAGGGCGATAAACTTCGAATTCGCCTTGCGCTCGGTGATATAGGTGCAACTGTTAACCAAAGGGGAGAGTAGATTTAGCCCATGGCGCCCGATGCTAAGAAGCTTTCTTACGAAGCCGCACGCGATGAACTCAGCGATGTTGTTACCTCCCTCGAAGCAGGCGGTGCGACTTTAGAAGAGTCTTTGAAGCTTTGGGAGCGCGGAGAAGAGTTAGCAAAGATCTGCCAAGAGTGGCTAGATGGTGCGAAAGCTAAATTAGAAGCGATTAAGCCAAAGCCATGAGCCCAACATTTGGATATGAGGATTTACTTCCACTCGGTAAGGATGAAACCAAGTATCGCAGCCTAGGAAGTGCTGGAGTAAAGAGCGTTAAACATGGAGATAAAACTTTTCTAGAGGTATCGGCTGAGGCAATTACAACACTTTCAGAAATTGCTCTTCACGATATCAACCATTATTTGCGCAGTTCTCACCTTGCGCAATTAGCAAATATATTAAAAGACCCAGAGAGTTCTCCTAATGACAGATTCGTGGCTCTTGACCTGCTGAAGAACGCAAATATATCCGCTGGCGGAATTTTGCCGATGTGCCAAGACACAGGAACTGCAATTGTCATGGGCAAAAAGGGCCAATCTGTTCTCACCTCTTGTAAAGATGAGCGCGCCATCGCCCAAGGAATTTATAACGCCTATACACAATTGAACTTGCGCTATTCACAGTTGGCCCCCATCACGATGTGGGAGGAGAAAAACACGGGAAATAACTTGCCAGCACAAATCGAAATTTATGCTGACACGGATCACCCAGATGAATACTCATTTTTATTCATTGCAAAAGGTGGCGGAAGTGCTAACAAATCTTTCCTCTATCAAGAGACTAAATCTGTATTAAACCCAGGTTCTTTTTACACATGGGTAGCTGACAAACTTCGCTCAATTGGAACCGCTGCATGTCCTCCATATCATTTGGCGATTGTTATTGGTGGTACAAGTGCTGAGCACAATGTCAAAACTGCCAAACTTGCCAGCACTAAATACTTAGATTCATTGCCAACATCAGGAGATCCTGCAACAGGACATGGCTTTAGAGATTTAGAAGTTGAGCAAGAAGTTCTTAAACTCACTCGCACTTTAGGAATTGGCGCACAATTCGGAGGAAAATACTTCTGTCACGATGTGCGCGTAATACGCCTTCCCCGCCATGGTGCATCAGTGCCTATTTCAATCGCAGTTTCATGCTCTGCAGACCGCCAAGCCAAAGCAAAAATTACAAAAGATGGCATCTTCATTGAAGAGTTAGAGAGAGATCCTGCACATTTCTTGCCCGATACAACGCAAGCACATCTAATTGAAACAGATGCGAACTTAATTAACATTGACCTCAATCAAGGAATGGATAAAGTTTTGGAGCAGTTGGCCAAATGCCCAGTAAAGACCCGTCTTTCACTCACCGGAACTCTTGTTGTTGCACGAGATTTGGCTCATGCCAGAATTCGCACTGCTATGGAGGCTGGCGAGCCAATGCCCTCGTACCTACGCGATTACGCCGTTTATTACGCTGGACCGGCAAAGACTCCAGAAGGTTACGCATCTGGTTCATTCGGGCCAACTACTGCTGGCCGAATGGATTCATACGTTCACTTTTTCCAATCACATGGTGGTTCCAAGGTGATGTTGGCAAAGGGAAATCGCTCTCAAGCGGTAACGGATTCCTGTAAAGAATTTGGTGGTTTTTATCTTGGCTCTATTGGTGGACCTGCAGCACGTCTTGCACAAGATTGCATCAAGAAGGTGGAAGTCCTAGATTTTGCAGATCTTGGCATGGAAGCGGTTTGGAAGATTGATGTGGTTGATTTCCCAGCATTTATCGTCGTGGACGATAAGGGAAATGATTTCTTTGCCGAAACTTTGCGCCCCATGACTATCGGCAAAGTTGGCTCTGTTTAGTAGTAGTGGCTTCGCTTAAATTTCGCGAGCGCTTTGCAAGGTGTTGCATAACGAAGGTCAATGTAATGAAGCCCCCAACGAATTTGCGTTACTGGGTTAGTACGCCAATCGCTTGCAATAATTTCCATCTTGATTGCAGGTAGCGCTTGTGGTATTCCATGAGCGCCAGAGCGCTTGTTACGGGCTTGATAATTCCAGTGGCTCTCACGAGTCCAGAGAGTCTGTAGGCATGAGTACTGGTAGTTGTTCCAGCCATACTCACTTGCCATTATTGTTTTAGCAACTGCTTTGGCTCCCATTGGAGTGCGAGCCATTTCAACACTTTTGCTCACTAAAGAAACCATGGCGAGCTCGTTAGAGGAAATAATCGTTGGAGTTTGGTTTTCGCTAAAGATCTCACTTCCGACAACAGCGCTTGGAGAGACTGTAAGGTTAAAGGCGTTGGCGACTGAAACATGGGTAGTTGTTGGAAACTCAAGTCCATAGGCGCTTGGTTGTACTGAGGCGATAAAGACCATAGATAGAACGCTCACCCAGGCAGAGGTCGTCCAGGTAAAGAATCGGCGCAACGAAAGTGCCATCTGGAACCCCTTCCTTTCTCAGCCAACCTCACTGGCTCGTGCCAGATCCCAGGTGGATCCCTTAACCATTCCTGCCACGCGCGCAGCGGTATCGAACCCAACTAAGGGTTCTAGGAACGGGGGAAGGGTTTAAGGGTGGCAATAAGGGGTGGTGGGGGCAAATCCAAACACGCGTGGCGTGAGAATTCTTAGAAAGCCACCTGCCTGTGGGTAAGTAAAAGTGCAGGTCAACAAGGCAGAAGTCCGATTTGTCCGAAATGTTACTGTGACCAATTCAGAGGAGTAGTTCTGGCCCCTTCTGGGTTAACTACCTCCTAATTTGGAACCGGACCCTCCAAAAGTTCAGTCACCAAAGCTGCGATCGCCGAGCGCTCGCTTCTGGTCAAAGTGATGTGGGCAAAAAGTGGATGGCCTTTAAGAATTTCAACGACAGCCACAACTCCATCATGGCGCCCAACCCGCAAGTTATCTCGCTGAGCGACATCATGGGTCATGACTACGCGGGAGCCCTGCCCGATTCGAGATAAAACGGTAAGCAAAACACCGCGTTCAAGGGATTGAGCCTCGTCAACTATGACATAGGAATCGTGGAGCGAGCGCCCGCGGATATGAGTTAATGGAAGGACTTCAATAAGTCCGCGTTCCAAGATTTCATCGATAACGGGTTGGCTCACAAGCGCGCCTAACGTGTCGAAAACGGCCTGGGCCCAGGGTGACATTTTCTCGCCTTCACTACCGGGCAGATATCCAAGTTCCTGACCGCCAACAGGATAGAGAGGTCGAAAGACCACAACTTTTTTATGTTGGCGCCGCTCCATCACTGCTTCGAGTCCGGCGCATAGCGCAAGGGCGCTCTTGCCTGTTCCTGCACGTCCGCCAAGGGAGACAATTCCAATTTCTGGATCGAGCAAAATTTCAAGTGCTACTCGCTGTTCTGCGCTTCGGCCATGTAAGCCAAAAACAGAACGGTCACCGCGGACTAGAGTTAAATTCTTTTCTGGCGTTACTCGTGCCAGGGCGCTTCCCTTATCTGAATGCAACACCACCCCGGTATGACAGGGAAGAGTACGAGCATCTTCATGGTCGGCGCGATCAGATGAATACAAATCATCGATGACATTGGAGCCGACGGTGAGTTCTACCATTCCGGTCCATCCGCTATTGGAAACTAACTCTGCCCGATACTCCTCGGCCTCGATTCCCATCGATGAGGCTTTGACGCGTAAGGGTAAATCTTTACTTACTAATACAACATTTCGTCCATCGGCCATGAGGTTGCGAGCAATAGCCAAAATTCTTGAATCATTGGTGCCATCTCGCAAGAATCCTTGAGGTAGCGATGAGATATCGGAATGATTGAGTTCCACCGAAAGAGTTCCGCCTTCGGGGGTAATAACAAGAGGTTGATCGAGGCGGCCATGTGTAATGCGTAAATCATCAAGGGCCCGAAGGGCGGCTCTGGAAAAGAAACCTAATTCGGGATGATCTCGTTTTGTTTCTAATTCACCAATAACAACTATAGGAATGATTACTTCATGTTCAGCAAAGCGAAGGAGCGCACCAGGATCTGCCAGCAAAACACTGGTATCAAGAACATACGTTTTCTTAGCGGTCTGAGCCGTCAAGCGTGGTTCTCTCATTCTTTTGAGTTGTATTAGTAGGGATAGTGCGTCCTCGCTATGGCCTAGCGCTGATTGGTAAAATGTAGAACTTGTGCGCCAAGTTACTTAGCGACACGCGCTATCGATTCTTATAATTCACTTGCTCGTTACTAAGCCCTTCTAAGCCCCAAATCGACGATGGCGCATCGAATATGAGCGCAATGCACGCAAGAAATCTACGCGCCTAAAATCTGGCCAATACGCTTCACAAAAGTAGAACTCCGAGTGGGCACTTTGCCATAGGAGAAAGCCAGATAAGCGTTGTTCGCCAGATGTGCGGATAACTAATTCAGGATCAGGTTGTCCGGCGGTGTAAAGAAAGTTCGCGATTTCATCAGCGCTGAGTTGTGCACTCGCACTCTTAATATCCAAACCTTTATCACGCGCCGATGTTAAGTAACTCTTTACCGCGTCCACTATTTCACGGCGTCCTCCGTAGCCAATGGCAACATTGACTTCAATTCCCTCAACGCTTTTAGTCGCAACTTCAGCATCATTGAGGAGTTCGTGTAGCCAAGTAGGGAGTAAATCCAATGCACCTACTGACTTAATACGCCATCTCTCGCTCTGAGCAAGAGTTTTGACTGTGCTACCAATAATCTCAAGAAGTGGTTGTAGCTCTTCAGTGCTGCGATTGAGATTTTCAGTTGAGAGCAACCACAAGGTGGCCACCTGAACTTGAGCCTCTTGGCACCATCCAAGGAATTCAACTATTTTTTCTGCACCAGCTTTATGGCCACGAGCCGATGAATTTATTCCAATACCGCCAGGGCTCACTTGATCAGGATTAGCTTTTGCCCAACGACGATTGCCATCCAAAATTACGCCGACATGGTGTGGAGTTTGAGTAAAATCTAGTGATTTGACAAGTCGCTTTTCATAAAGCGGATAGAGCAAAGATTTAATAAGGCCACGCAAGCCCGATGTAAGCGTTCTAAACATGGCCTAATTAATTACTCGTGGATTTCTATTTGTTCTCGGTGACGACTCGACGTTCGGCGATAAATGAAGCTACCGGCAAAGTTCCGGCCAAAATAAATCCAATCATTTTTGTTACCGAGTATTTGGCTTTGAAGGAAAGATTGAGAGCAGCTAGAACATAAAGAGGGTAGATAGGCATTCCGTGAACCATGGGGATCCAGGTCAATTTACTCACAAGATCTGGTGCATCAAAGATATATTTAACGGGCATATATACAAACCAGAGTAGCAAGGACATTACTCCTGCTACCCAAGCCATCACGCGATAACGCAACACTGCTCCGGTCATTTATGCCCTCGTTTCCATTGGTTACTCATCCACTTGCGAATCTACTTTTGAACCTGGTTGAACTCTACTTCTAACCAAGCGATTATAGAAAGGTAGAAAGACCACAATTGCTCCCATAAGCCACCAGATAACCACATAGGAAATATGTTGCCAATAAAACCCTGGCACAGCGGTACGAGGTTTAGGTGGATCGATTCTACTCCCGGCAACTTCAACTCCTCCAAGAGTTTCACTTTGGGCAATGATGTATCCATCATAAAGATCTAGCGCCGTCTCATCTACAACAAGTGCGCTATCAATTCGGGCCAGAACTCCTTGCCTCTTTGGCGCATAATTATCACTTTGATGAGGCATCAAGATTCCACTAACGGAAATATTTTCAATGCCAGAGATAATAGAAGGCATCGGTGCTATTCCTCGTGCAATTAAAATAGCTCCCCCAGATTTAGTATGAAGCAAAGCTACTTCCCAATTTCCACGTGCTCCGCTTGCATCGGCTTGATTCGGTGCAAGAAAAGTTACTTTATAACTTCCTTCGACACTCACATGTCGAAGTGTTGCCGATGATGGGATAGGAATACGAGGTTTAGTGATTGACTCTAATGAGACAAGTGTTGAATCAACTTTAATAACTTGGCGAGATTGCTGTGCGCGATCCCATTGCCACATTCCAAGAGAGACAAATCCTCCGGCAAATATCAAAACACCGCAGAGAGCTAACAGGGCCTTGAATTTATTCAGGGGCATCATCCTTGCGTTTAGCTAGTCGGGTGTATCTACGATAAAAACTGCGAAGTAGAACTGCAACCGCAACTACCAAAACTAATATGGTGAGTGATCCAGCGATTCCCATTTCAACGTTTTCCGACATATGCTCCCCTTTGTGGAGTTATAACTTTACTCTGCAACTACCGCCATGCAGACCGGCACTTAAATTTTAGGCTTAGAATTGCGCTAAGCACGGTGGCTCATAGTCTGAAAGAATCACCCCATGACCGAATTCTCATTTGCTGACCGCTATGGTCAGAGACCTTCGCGCTGGCAAGGGGTTGCGATCGCGTTTTTTATAGTCGGTGGAAGCTGGTTGATTTGGGCGGGCTTGCATCATTCAAGGCCGGAAATTTCTGCAACGTTGATTTCATTTCAAGCAAAAAATGATCGGAGTATCGAGATTCGATATTCACTAGCGCGTCAAAATTCAAAGGCAACGGTTACCTGCACACTTATTGCTCACGACTACGATAAAAATGTGGTCGGTGAAATCGAAGATCGCATTGCTCCCGGCGATGGCCATATAGAGCGAACAAGCGTGATCCCTACTCGTTCACAGGCGGTAAATGCGGGCGTCTCGCGTTGTCGCCTGACTTCCCCATAAACTTGCCCCTTATGACTACCCAGACTTGGCTCACGCAAGAAGCTGCCGATCGCTTGCGCGCAGAACTTGAGCTGCTTGAAAGTTCTGGACGTAGCGAAATTATTAAAAAAATTGAAGTTGCTCGCTCTGAAGGTGACTTGAAGGAAAACGGTGGTTATCACGCAGCGCGCGAAGAACAAGGAAAGATGGAAGCTCGAATCCGCCAACTCAAACATATGCTCGAGCATGCACACATTGGTGCGCCTCCTGCGGGTGAATCGGGAATGGTCGGACCAGGAATGGTTATTACTGTAGAAATCGCAGGAGATGAAATGAAATTTCTTTTAGGTTCACGTGAAATTTCATCGGGTGATCTAGATGTCTATAGCGAGAAATCACCTCTTGGCTCTGCAGTTCTTGGAGCAAAAATTGGTCAAACTGTTACTTACACAGCCCCCAACGGGAAAGAAATAAAAGTCGCAGTTTTAGCAGCTGAGCAGTTCTAAACTTTGCCCGTTCTGTAAATTTCTACTTCTTATTTGCGTTGTTATATTTTCGAACACTCAGCGGTACAAATATCACCAAAATTACAACCATATAAATCAGCGACATTGTGAGTGGGTGCTCGCTAGGAAAAGATCCTGCAGTTGCGCCAAACTCATTCTTGACTCCAAAGAGTTCTCGGCAAGCAGCAACCATCGTTGAAACGGGGTTCCACTCAGCAAAGTATTGGAGCGCACGAGGCATACCTGTTGTTGGAGCAAAAGCATTTGATAAGAACGTCAATGGAAATGTAATAAGAAAGCTCATATTTTGAACCACGCGGGCATCGCGAGCAGAAAGCCCAGCAAAAATTCCTACCCAAGAGAGTGCATAACCAAAGGCCAGTAAGAATATAAAGGCTAGAGAAATTTTTAGTACTCCTGATGTTGGGCGCCATCCGACAATATATCCAGCAAGGCCCATCACAAAGAGCACAACAATATTTAATAGGCCATCGCCTAATGTGCGACCAAAGACAAGTGCTGACCGTGAAATTGGGAGTGACCTAAATCGATCGATCAAACCTTTTGTCATATCTTCAGCCAGCCCTGAAGCAGTTGCAGCTAAAGTAAATGCAGTTGTTTGCACGAAGATTCCTGGCATTAAGAGCTGAACATATCCACCGGGTTGGCCCGTATCGATTGAGCCACCAAAGACATAGCGAAATAGAAGCACGAACATAACCGGTTGAATTGTTGAAAAAATTAAGACTTCTGGTACTCGGGCAAGTTGTAGGAGTTGGCGTTTAGTAATAATCAAGGCATCTCTAAGTGCGTTCATGAACGATTACCTTTCTTATTAGCCTTTATTTTCTCTTTCTTCCTACCTTTTTTTTCTTTATCTGCCTGGTCCACCGCTGCGCCATCTTCGGCAACATGGCCCGTAAGTGACATAAAGACATCATCAAGGGATGGGCGCTTAAGACCAACATCGAGTGGGTGGATCTGTGCATCATCAAGTGCTCGAAGAACTTCGACAAGAGCAGTTGAGCCAGTTGTGACTGGAGCTGAAATGCGACGAAGGCCCTCATCTAAAGTTGCTTGTGCACCGCTTACCCGTCCGACTATTTCAAGAGTTTGAGAAATATGTGCCTGATCTACAACTATTTCTAATCGCTCTCCACCAACTTGGCGTTTGAGAGCATCTGAGGTTCCTCGAGCAATAACTTTTCCATGATCAATTACAACAATGTCATCAGCTAATTGGTCAGCTTCATCAAGATATTGAGTAGTAAGCAAGAGCGTGACGCCATCTTTTACAAGCTCTTCAATAACTCCCCACATCTCCTGGCGTCCACGAGGGTCTAAACCAGTAGTTGGCTCATCAAGAAATAAGACTTTTGGTTTCACAATCAAAGATGCTGCTAAATCAAGGCGGCGACGCATTCCACCCGAATATGTCTTGATAGGGCGACGCGCGCTTTCAGATAATGAAAATCTTTCCAATAGCTCTTGAGCTCGCGCCATCGAAGCTTTCTTACCTAAATGATACAGACGTCCAAACATCACTAAGTTATCCCAACCGGTTAGCGTTTCATCAACTGCTGCGTATTGCCCAGAGAGTCCAATAATCTCGCGAACTTTCTCTGGATCTTTAATGACATCAATGCCCGCAACTGATGCGCTACCTGAGTCAGGTGAAAGCAATGTTGCAAGTATTCGCACAACAGTTGTTTTACCTGCACCATTGGGACCAAGCACGCTCAGAACTGTGCCCTCTTCGACATCAAGGCTAAGGCCATCGAGGGCTTTTACTTCGCCATTGCGATAACTCTTGACAAGTTTTTCGGCGATTATGGACTTCACGGAGTAAACTTACCCTTCTAGAACATTTAAACCAAAACTTCCCACAGTGGTGATAGCATCAAATAGTTTCGAAAGGTACGAAATGTCCAGTCAGCCTGCATCCGGAGCTCCTTCAAAAGCACATTCACATCGCGAAATCATGGTCATCATGAGTGGTCTCATGACGGGAATGCTTCTAGCAGCTCTCGATCAGACAATTGTTTCAACTGCGCTTAAGACAATCGTTATCGATTTACATGGGCTTAAGGAATACACCTGGGTTGTGACGGCATACCTTTTAACTTCTACTGCTTCAACACCGCTCTACGGAAAGATTTCAGACCTTTACGGGCGCCGGATTGTTTTTCAATTTGCGATTGTTACATTCCTCATTGGTTCATTCCTTGCAGGCGTTTCGCAAAATATGTCACAGCTCATTGCCACTCGCGCGCTTCAAGGTCTTGGCGCTGGTGGCCTCATGGCTCTTACTTTCGTGATCATTGGTGACATCGTGCCTCCACGTGAGCGCGGTCGTTATCAAGGATATTTCGGTGCAGTATGGGGACTCTCATCAGTTGCTGGTCCATTACTTGGTGGGTTCTTTTCAGATCACAACCAAATCCTTGGCATTACCGGATGGCGCTGGATTTTCTACATCAACTTGCCATTTGGTATTGCTGCCCTTGCAATCACTTCGGCAGTTTTACATATTCCAAAAGTTAAACGTGAGCATTCCATCGATTATTTAGGTGCACTCCTGCTTGTTACTGGAGTTACAGCAGTTTTGATGGCGATGGCTGTCTATGGACCACAAGACGGCTGGCTTGATTCGCGCACTATTACTTACTTCATTGTGGGAATTATTGTTTCGATTGGATTTGTCTATTGGGAAGGCAAGGCGAAGGAACCAATTTTACCAATGAGCCTTTTCAAGAATCACACATTTTCAATTACTTCAGCACTTGGTGCCGTAATCGGTGCCGGCATGTTTGGTGCAATTGTTATGTTGCCTCTCTACTTACAAATCGTCAAAGGCAACACAGCAACACAAGCTGGCCTTAAGTTGATTCCGCTGATGCTTGGAATCGTTTCAACATCCATTTTTAGCGGTAAGCAAATAACCAAAACAGGCAAGTACAAGATGTTTCCAGTCGTTGGAACTGCGATTATGACTGTTGGCCTTTTGATGATGGTTACGCTCAATCGTGAAACTCCTTTCTGGCAACTTTCAATTTATTCCATCATTGTTGGAGCAGGTCTTGGTTTATCAATGCAGACCATTGTTATCGCACTCCAAAACTCGGTGGATTTCAAAGACATGGGAGTTGCAACGAGTGCAAATACATTCTTTCGCTCCCTAGGTAGCGTTTTCGGAACTGCGATCTTTGGCGCAGTTCTCAACAATCGTCTTGCCCACTACATGACAAACGGTTTTACAACTCTTGGAACGCAAGATCCATCAGCAGTTAAGGGACTAGACCTTTCAACACAAGGCGTTACAGCCATCGTTGCCTCACCTCAAAATTTCAGTGCGGTAGTGCATAACACTGCAATGGATGCCTATGTCAACGCATTCCATATTGTCTTTTTGACCGCTGCCCCTGTGACAGCGCTCGGATTTATTTTGGCTCTCTCACTTCGCGAAGTTCCCTTGCGTACATCTCACGACTACGCAGCAGCTCGCGATGAATCTGCTGGCGAGGCAGTTGGTTGATCTCTACGCGACTTCTTGCGGGCCTACCGCGCGAAGTTAAAGTCCTCGTTTCGGCATCGTTTTTCGTTGCCCTTGGGTTTGGCATCATCATTCCGGCGATGCCACTATTTGCTAAATCTTTCGGGGTAAATAACTCAGCCGTTGGACTCATTGTTTCAATGTTTGCCATTGCTCGTTTTTCGTCAGGATTAATCTCTGGAAAGTTTGTTGATCTCTTTGGTGAGCGCATTGTCTTCGCTATTGGAATCACCATGGTTTCTGTGTCAGCGCTCTTCTGTGCTCTAGCTCAAAGCTACGCCCAACTACTCCTCTTTCGCACAGCAGGGGGTCTTGGATCATCGATGTTCTCTGTTGCGGCAGGGTCGATCATTATGCGCTCAGTCAGTGATGACCAAAGAGGCAGAGCACAATCTATCTACAACGGTTCATTCTTGGTGGGCGGTATTACAGGTCCTGCAGTTGGTGGGCTTATAAGTGCTGTTTCTCTTCGTGCCCCATTTTTTATTTATTCAGCAACACTTCTTTGTTCAGGAACTATTGGGTTCTTTTTTCTTACGACGGGTCGCTCACGCACTAAGAAAATTGAAGCAGATAGTAATGCAATGCGAATATCTGAGGCTATAAAGCTCCGCCCATATCAAATCGCACTAATACTTTCTTTCGTAACAAACTGGGTTTTGTTTGGACTTCGCACCTCTATTTTGCCTCTATTTGTTACCGAAGATCTTCATTCAACAACTACTATTGTTGGAATTGGTTTTACCATTGCCGCACTATTGCAAGGTCTATTACTTCTCCCTGCTGGAAATCTTTCTGATACAAAGGGCAGACCTGCATCTCTTAAGATTGGAACAATTGTCGTTCTCTTAGGCACCTTGCTTTTAACAATTGCTGTGCACCCGTGGATGTATTTAGTATCAATGGGAATTGTTGGGTTGGGTGGTGCCTTTCTGTCTACTGCCCCTGCCAACATTGTTGCTGATGTCATTCGCGGAAAAAGTGGCCAAGTAATTGCTCTCTGGCAGATGGCAGGGGATGCGGGCATGATTGTTGGGCCAATTACCGTAGGGATTTTGGCTGACCTGTTTTCTTTCCGTATGGCATTTTTTGTCACGGCAATAGTTTTCTCCGTTGCCGTCTTTTCAGCATTCACACTAGGTGAGACTCGTAAGTCTCACCTCAATAAAGCTTCTTAGTCGCTACTGCGCAAAATAGAGATTAAGCGCAATACTTCTAGATAAAGCCAGACAAGTGTGACCATCAATCCAAATGCTGCGCGCCAAGATTCTTGCTCGGGTGCGCCTGCGCTAATGCCTTTTTGGATTTGATCGAAATCAAGAATGAGGAAAAAACTTGCTAGGGCTACTCCGCCAACAGCAAGTAATAAGCCAAGACCACTAACACCGTAGAGGCCCATGCCGTTACCGACGCCCGTAAAAGAGCTGACCATGCTGACTAGACCGAGTACCAAATAGCCAATCATCGCACCCATCATCACGCGAGTGAATCTTGGTGTTACGCGAATCTTGCCACTGCGATATGCAAAGAGAACTCCAGTAAAAGCTGCAAGTGTTGCAAGGACTGCTTGGCTAACAATTCCAGGATATGCGCCTTCGTAATAATGGCTCAATGTGCCAAGTGCCAGACCTTCAAAACCAGCATATGTAATAACTAAAGCTGGACGAACTGTTTTGCTAAAAATATTGACCATAGCAAGTACAAGGCCACCAAGGAAACCGATCATCAAAAATGCAGGACCAAGATTTAGCGTCCAAGCAGCGCCACCCACTACAACGAGAACACCAAAGAGAATTCCTGTGCGCGTAACAACATCATCAATTGTCATACGACCTGTGCGAAGTGAGGAGGCCGATGGTGCGTTATACAAAGTTTCTAATGACTGTGCTGAATCAGAGGGTGCATCGTGTTGAGTTGTTCCAGGGCTCATTGACGCAAAACCACGTTGATTAAACGCTCTTCCCAAAACAGGGTTTGAACTACGCATGTCTTCATCTCTCCCTTTATCGACGATAGAACATCTATCGCTCGTAGGATTATCCTAAGGCAGAGATTCTTCCAAAATCCGAATTAGGTGAGTTCTCTTGAGCACAGTTGCTGAGGAAATGCCTAGAATTTTGCTAAGAGATGGTGCCCCGAGTGGGGGTCGAACCCACACGTCTGAAAGCTGATCAAGGAGCTACTTCTTCTTATACCCAGTCGGACACTTCGGGCTAATGGCAGTTACTTTTTTGGTTACCTTACCTTTAATGCAGGTAATGGCGGTTTTCTTAAGATTAGGAGTCACGACGGTCTCTTTAGTCGAGGCACTCGGAGCACTCTGTTGTGCCACAAACGCCTCCGCTTCTTTGAGTAAATCTAGGTGTTTATGAACGGGTGAAAAATATCCCGAAGGTCTAGAAGCAGTCCTAGAGGTGCCTGCTCCACAGAAGAAACCATCAGTAAATCCAGAAGGTGATATACCTAAATAAATTGATTCTCCCTTATACAGCGCCGTGACAGGGCCACCAGAATCTCCTGAGCAAACGAGGTTATCTGACAATAGTGTCTCATTCGATAAAGCTTCTTTTCTATCCGAATTCAGCCAAGGGAAATAAGATGGTGCAACTAATTTCATACTTCCCTTCGGTGATCGAGGAAGTTCACTCGTCCTTTGATTTGGATTATTCCAATCTT
>CAMCYO010000002.1 GCA_945884695.1 Streptomyces griseus | reverse complement strand
CCACCAATAAGTCGCTGGTGAATACACTTCCGACTCCAACCACACCTGTATCTGTTTTGATTGCAACTAAAGTATGGACAGCGCTCTCAGGTTCTAGCTCGGCAGTCCATCCACCTTTATGCGTGGCCCCACGCAAACCTGCGATCTTGACCTCGGCTATTCTCACAACTTCTCTCCAAAATTATGCGGGGGAAACCCGCCAAATCCTCTTGACAGATTATAGATAATCTGCCAATCTCTGGCAACTCATTGGTTCAAGTCCCCTCTTGAATAGGAGTGGTGGCACCGGTCTTGGTTCGGCTCGTTGTCGCATCTGTTGGTCTCGGTTATCTATCACCTTAAAAGTAAGGAAAGGGAAAAATGAAAAAGAAGTTTCTTGCTCGAAATAAGTTCACTAGAGGGACTGTCGTCGGATTGGCGACTATGAGCTTGGTAATTGGGCTATCACCTATGATCGCCCAAGCTGCTACAAATGCTCAAGCCCCAATTCAGCCAGATAAAGATTACTTTGCAAAACTTGGGTGGGATGTTGAAGCCAATTCAAGCCCAGATATGGCCTGCCAGGATAATTCCTTGAGTAGAGCTATAAAAAGCGGAGTAAAAATTGGAGTTTATCAATCACTTCCATTCTTTGACATTACAGAAAAAGAAATTACTGGACTTGACTGGGATATACATATGGCAGTTATGAAGTACATTGGAGTGAAAACAGTAAAGACTGTAACGCTACAGTGGCCAGAAATGGTTCCAAGTCTTCTTTCTAAGAAAATCGATGTTATTGGTGGAAATATCCACGGTAACCCAGGCCGATACAAGAACTTTGCATTTACCGCCCCAGCGTGGTGGTATGCAACTGTTGTTGTTGCAGCTAAAGGAAACCCAAAGGCAATTAAAGCTTGGGCAGATATAAAGAAGCCTGGCTTGAAAGTAGGTGCTATTGCTGGATCACAAGCAGCTGCATGGCTCAAGGATACCAAGATTGCTGACGTAAGTCTCTTCACAACTGCAGCATTGGAATTCGCCGCACTTAGCGCGGGCCGTGTTGATGTACTTATCGAAGATGACCCAACAAGCGCGGTATACATCCAGACTAACCCAAACGCAGGTGTAGCAATCGTTAAGGGACTTAAAGATGTTCCTGGCGATGTGTGGGCAAACTACGCTCGTTACGGTATCCGTTTCCAAGATTGCACCCTCAATATGGCATATTCAAGAGCACTTGGTGAATTGATTATGCACGGTGTGGTTGGTCGAATTCTTGACAAATATGGTATGTCAAGAACAGAAAATATATTCGAACCAGAGCACAACCCAGCACTCTAAAGATAATATCCAGCCACAGGTGCAAGCCTGTGGCTGGATATCTTTAACTTTTTTTCAAGCCAAAAATTTTTTAGAGTGGAGAAATTGTGAGTTTTTTTAATTTGATTCATCCAGATGTAGCCTTAGATGCTCTTCCAACTATCTTCAAAGGCTTACTCCTTACACTTTTCATCTGTCTCATCTGCGGAGTTTTAAGCTTAACCCTTGGAATGCTCGTAGCCCTTGGTAGGCAATCTAAAAGTAGAATCCTTAGACTCTCACTAGGCGCGTAT
Organism: Streptomyces griseus; assembly: GCA_945884695.1. Classification (GTDB taxonomy): domain Bacteria; phylum Actinomycetota; class Actinomycetes; order Nanopelagicales; family Nanopelagicaceae; genus QYPT01. The sequence continues at coordinate 178,073 of CAMCYO010000002.1, read as the reverse complement.
GTTCAAGTTTTCAGATCAACTCCTCTAATTCTTCAATTAATTTATATTTACTTCGCACTTCCATTTGCCGGGATTCATGTCCCGCCTTTGCCTGCCGGCATCTTGGGTTTAACTCTCCATTACACGGCATATTTATGCGAAGTTTATCGGGGAGCTATTGAGGCAGTCCCTAAGGGGCAAAGAGATGCCGCGAGAGCCATAGGTATGCGCAATCGGGTTGTGATGGCGAGAGTAATTATGCCTCAGGCAGTTCGGACAATTATCCCAGCCCTATGTAATTACATGGTCCAATTACTCAAAGATACATCACTACTCTCTGTTGTAACGGTTCAAGAAATGATGTTTAGAGGTCAGATTTTTGCAGCAGAGACTTATGACTATTTTACAGTCTATTCAATAGTTTTCTTAATCTATTTTGCAGTAGGTTTTCCTGGAATCAAATTGGTTGATTACTTGGAGAAGAGAATGAAAAAAGGATACGCATCCAGGAGTGTAATTAAAGACGAAAGCATAAAAGTCACCACCACTAAAGGAGGCAAATCATGATTGAGATTAAAAACCTCTACAAGAGTTTTGGTGGGGATGAAGTTCTCAAGGATATCCGCTTAAATGTTAAGAGGGGCCAAGTTTTAGGCATAATTGGCCCATCGGGTAGCGGAAAGTCAACTCTGCTGCGGTGCATCAATAATTTGGAATTGCCTACTAAAGGCACGATCCATATCAACGGAAAATTGGCGTACCAAGATGAATCAGGGAAAGTTTTTTCAGAAACAGAAATTTCTATTACGCGAACTAAGGTTGGAATGGTTTTTCAGCATTTCAATCTTTTTCCACATATGACGGTTTTGGAAAATGTCTATGCTGGTCCAAAATTTGTATTGGGTCAAGATGAGAAAGAGTATCGAAGTGAAGCACTTGCAATTCTAGAATCTGTTGGCCTTGCAGAAAAACGAGATCAATATCCTGAGCAATTATCTGGTGGCCAACAACAACGAGTTGGCATCGCTCGGGCTCTTGCAATGAAGCCCGATGTAATCTTGTTCGACGAAGTGACAAGCGCCCTTGATCCTGAATTGGTAGGAGAAGTTTTGGGCGTACTTCGAAAGCTCGCTGAAGCAGGAATGACAATGCTTATCGTGACTCACGAAATGGGCTTCGTTCGCCAAGTTGCAGATCGCGTAATCTTTATGGACGAAGGTAGAATTGTTGAAGAGAATAATCCAGCAGAGTTCTTCGACAATCCTCAAAACGAGCGGACGAAATCATTCTTGTCTTCAGTACTCTCGCATACAGATTAAGGTATGTAGATCTAGGTAGACTTGTAATAAGTTTTGAATGTACTTAAGAGCTAAATAGTCGGAGGTTCGTTGGTGAATAAAATAGTCCGCGTTGAAGCCTTTCCATTGCAATATCCCGAACCAAACAATGACAACAAGATTAGGTATGTGACACTTGCTCGCATCGAAACCTCTGACGGAATCGTCGGTTGGGGAGAATGCATTTCCCAATGGCCTGAAGCCTCACTTGCCGTAAAGACAATTATCGATGCGGGATTTGCAAAACTACTTATCGGTGAAGATGGATCTCAAGCAGGTCGGCTATGGCAAAAGATGCGAAACCATGCATACTGGCATGGGTTTGGTGGCATCGTCTCTTTCGCAATTTCAGCGTTAGATACAGCCCTCTGGGATATTGCTGGCAAAGCTGCGGGTCTTCCGGTTTCAGCAATGCTTGGTGGAAAATTAATGGACAGAGTTCCTTCTTGCGCATCAGTCATTCTTAACACTCTTGATTTGGGCGCACTAAAAGAGGAATTCACTAGCTATCGCGAGCGGGGTTTCTCCGCCGTTAAAGGTGGTTGGGGTCAGGTTCCTGAAGCAGGATTTGGTACAAACCGTGTTCGAGATATGAAAGTTGCACGTACTGTACGTGAAGCAATCGGACCAGACATGGGAATGGCTCTGGATGTTTCGGCACTGGCAAAATGGAGTGCAAGTCATGCCGCATCAATGGCTGAGGAATTACTAGAAGTAAATCTCACCTGGTTTGAAGATGCGCTGCATCATGATGATCATGAAGGTTATCGCCAAATGAAATCTAGAGTTCCGACAGCACTTGCTACTGGAGAGCGTTGCTGGACTTTGCATGACTATCAACGATTAGTTCGCAGTAATGCCATCGATATTATTTTGGTTGATCCAGGTCGCACTGAAGGTATCAGCGGCATGAAGGCAATCGTTGACGATGCACTAACCCAACGAGTCCGTTTCGTCCCTCATTCTTGGTCAAGTGCGATTAACACAGCTGCCTCATTACATGTTTATGCAGCTTCAACCAATGGGCAAGTTTTTGAGATTAAACCAGCACCATCTCCGATGCAAAATGAATTAGTTGAAAATCCCATCGAGCAAAAGGATGGATGGATTGCTGTACCTGATACTCCTGGTTTGGGAATAACTATCAATGAGAAGGCAATAAAGAAGTATCTCTACCAGGGCTAATTGTACGGAAGGGATTACACATGACAATTGCAACAAACCGAAAAGTTCTTATTACTGGGGGCGCTTCTGGCTTTGGGCTTGATATCGCTCGTGAAATGATTTCAGCTGGTGCAAAAGTTGCACTCGTTGATAAATCTGCTCAAAACCTAGCTCTTGCAACAAAGGAGCTAGGTTCAAACGCACTCTCGATTACTGCCGATGTGAGAAATCAGGCTGAATTGTTAGCTGCAGTTGAACGTGCAAATTCAGAATTCAAGGGCTTAGATACCCTTGTAATTTCAGCAGGTGTTATACATATCAAGCCAATGAATGAAGTGAGTGAAGCAGATTGGGATCTAACCCTTGATGTAAATCTAAAAGGCGCGTTTTTTGCAATTCAAGCCGCATCAAAATACCTCGTTGATAGTGGTCGAGGGCGAATAGTTGCAATTTCTTCAGATGCTGGAAAACGAGGCTATTCTCAAATTCAAGCGTACTGTGCTTCAAAATTTGGACTTATAGGTTTGATCGAATCATGCGCAATGGAATTGGCATCTTCTCAAGTCACGGTCAATTGCGTCTGTCCCGTGGGAGTTCCAACCACAGGAATGGGCCAAGAAGTTCTAGATTGGAAAATTAAGGTTGGAAACACAACGCCTGAGGCAATTAAAGCGGCTACAGCGCAAACAAATCCCCTAGGTCGTAACGCAAGTGAAACTGATGTTACAAAAACTGTTTCGTTCTTTATTTCAGATGAAGCCGCGTTTCTAACAGGGTGTGCCCTCGATGTTGATGGAGGAGCTCACTTAGGCTTTTTCCCAGGCGTTTCAAGTAATTAAGGTTTTGCGACAGCCTTAAGGTGCCACACTTCTGGAACTAAAGTAACTCCGCTTTCACCACCACTTGCGCCTTTAATGACATTAGAAAGAGAGTCATTCCATCTGCCTTCAACTTCAAAAGTACTCATTTTCGCAAATACCGAAGCAATATCAGGGATACATTCTGCATAACCAATTACTTGGGTTCCAACTCTAAAAATTGAATAGTTACTAAAGCCAGCATCTGCACAAGCTTGCGCCATATCTGGCCAAATGTCGTCGTGGCGCTGATCGTATTCTTTTTCGGTACCTTCATAAATATTGATAATAAAACACAGACGCTCCATTTTTGATAACCCCTTCTTGAATTAGGTTCGCTGACGCCACTGATCGTATAGAACAGCGATCAATAATGCCGTGCCTTGAAAGACCTGCTGCCAATAAGCCGGAACGCTTAATAAGATTAAGCCGTTGTTTAAAATGCCTAGAAGAAGTAGGCCAAGAATCGAAAATCAAACCTAAAGAGTCGGTGCTAGATCCCCTGGGGTATCTGGCATGAGAGCTTTTGGAGCGCCAGCAAAAGTAAATTTCGCTTCGGTTCCTTCGCCCTCAACATCGACGACAATGATTTCGCCAGCTTTGAGTTCTCCAAAGAGAATCTTCTCTGAAAGTGCATCTTCGATTTCGCGTTGAATTGTGCGACGAAGAGGACGAGCGCCCATGAGTGGGTCGTATCCACGAGCTGCCAACAATTCTTTGGCACCAGATGTAAGTTCAATTCCCATATCTTTCGCCTTGAGGCGATCGTCAAGATTGGCAATCATCAAATCAACGATCTGAATAATTTCAAGCTTAGTTAATTGATGGAAGACAATAATGTCATCGATACGGTTGAGGAACTCTGGACGGAAATGAGTCTTTAATTCATCTCCTACTTTTGACTTCATGCGCTCGTAGTTGGTTAATTCGTCATCAGAGTTAGCGAAACCAAGGCCTGCGCCCTTTGAAATATCGCGAGTACCCAAGTTAGTTGTCATGATGATTACCGTGTTCTTGAAGTCAACAACACGACCTTGAGCATCAGTTAAGCGACCATCTTCTAGAACCTGAAGTAATGAGTTGAAAATATCTGGGTGCGCTTTTTCAATCTCATCAAAGAGCACGACAGAGAAAGGCTTACGGCGAACCTTTTCGGTCAACTGTCCACCTTCGTCATAGCCTACGAATCCTGGAGGTGCACCGAAGAGACGTGATGCAGTGTGACGCTCGGAGTATTCGGACATATCAAGTTGAATAAGTGCATCTGCGCTACCAAATAAGAATGCGGCAAGTGTGCGAGAAAGTTCTGTTTTTCCAACGCCAGATGGCCCTGCGAAAATAAATGAGCCACCAGGGCGCTTTGGATCTTTAAGCCCTGCACGTGTGCGTCGAATTGCTTGTGAAAGTGCCTTGATTGCTTGATCTTGTCCGATGACACGACGGTGGAGTTCGTCTTCCATGCGGAGCAAGCGAGCAGTCTCTTCTTCAGTTAACTTAAAGACTGGAATACCGGTAGCAATGGAAAGCACCTCGGCGATAAGTTCTTCATCAACTTCAGTGACCACATCGAGGTCGCCCGCTTTCCAGGTCTTTTCCCGATCTGCTTTTTCAGCAATGAGATTCTTTTCTTTATCGCGAAGGGAGGCAGCCAATTCGAAATCTTGACCATCAATGGCAGATTCTTTCTCTTTTCGAACGTTAGCAATCTTGTCATCGAATTCACGAAGCTCAGGGGGCGCGGTCATACGACGAATTCGCAAACGAGATCCCGCTTCATCAATTAAATCAATGGCTTTATCTGGCAAGAATCGATCAGAAACATAGCGATCTGCAAGGGTTGCTGCCGATACGAGGGCAGCATCTGAGATTGAAACGCGGTGGTGTGTTTCGTAACGATCACGAAGTCCTTTAAGGATTTCAATGGTGTGGGCAAGTGATGGTTCGGAAACTTGAATTGGTTGGAAGCGTCGCTCAAGGGCAGCGTCCTTTTCAAGATGTTTGCGATATTCATCGAGCGTAGTTGCCCCAATTGTCTGGAGTTCACCACGAGCCAGCATTGGCTTCAAGATACTTGCAGCATCAATGGCACCTTCTGCAGCTCCTGCGCCAACAAGTGTGTGGATTTCATCAATAAACAAAATAATGTCACCACGTGTGCGAATCTCTTTGAGAACTTTCTTTAAGCGCTCTTCAAAATCACCACGGTAGCGGCTGCCGGCCACAAGTGCACCCAGATCGAGTGAATACAACTGCTTATCTTTAAGAGTCTCTGGTACATCGCCTTTAACGATTGCTTGGGCAAGTCCTTCGACAACTGCAGTTTTACCAACACCTGGTTCGCCAATAAGTACTGGATTGTTCTTTGTGCGACGAGAAAGTATTTGCATGACGCGTTCGATCTCTTTTTCGCGTCCAATAACCGGATCAAGTTTTCCTTCGCGGGCAGCTTGCGTGAGGTTACGACCGAATTGGTCAAGAATTAAAGAAGTTGAAGGAGTTCCTTCTGCTGGCCCGCCAGTTGTGACAGCTTCTTTTCCTTGGTAACCAGAAAGTAGTTGAATAACTTGCTGGCGAACCCGGGCAAGATCTGCACCTAACTTAATTAGAACTTGCGCGGCAACGCCTTCGCCTTCGCGAATGAGACCAAGCAAAATATGTTCTGTGCCAATGTAATTGTGCCCAAGTTGTAGAGCTTCGCGAAGAGAGAGTTCAAGAACTTTCTTAGCCCGTGGAGTAAAAGGAATGTGGCCACTTGGTGCTTGCTGACCTTGACCAATAATTTCTTCAACTTGCGAGCGCACAGCCTCTAAAGAGATAGTCATAGATTCCAGGGCCTTAGCTGCAACGCCTTCGCCTTCATGAATTAATCCAAGGAGGATGTGCTCTGTACCGATGTAATTGTGATTGAGCATGCGAGCTTCTTCTTGGGCCAGCACAACAACGCGTCTGGCTCGATCTGTAAAGCGCTCAAACATGAATCACTCCTTCTTTGGGACTATTGGATAAGCCTAATGCCAGGTGGGGCAAGGGTGCGAGGCGGGGCTTGTTCCACTTTTGCAACACCAGGTAGAACACCAGATATGGGTTATTTATGCCCGAAATGGCCGATATCTAGAGGTTGGATTAGAGGTACTTGAGCATCCGCGTATTGCCCAATGTATTGGGTTTTACGCTTTCGAGTTCAAGGAATTCAGCGATTCCAGTGTCATATGAATGTAGAAGTTGTGCGTATACCTCAGGATCTACCGGGGTTCCTTGAATTTCTTCAAATCCATGCTTGCCAAAAAATTGCGTCTCAAAAGTTAAGCAAAAAATTCTATGTACTCCGATTTCGCGGGCGCGTTCAATGATTGCTTCCATAAGTTTGTGGCCAACACCTTGGCGACGAAGGTTCTCTGCAACTGCAACTGTGCGTACTTCTGCCAAATCTTCCCAAAGCACATGGATTGCTCCGCACCCAACAATTTCACCATTTTCAACTGCAACGGTAAATTCTTGAACGCTCTCATAAAGCGTGACAGTTTCTTTGGTGAGCAAACGGCGCTGAGGTGCGTAGGTATCGATAAGTTTGCGAATACCTTTTACATCAGTTGATCGAGCTGGGCGAACTTCAATCATCATTATTCGATTTCTGGTTTAACAAGTGGAAAAAGAATTGTTTCGCGGATACCAAGTCCGGTTAGTGCCATTAATAATCGGTCGACACCCATTCCAAGTCCGCCCATTGGCGGCATGCCAAATTCCATTGCTCGTAAGAAATCTTCATCAACTTGCATTGCTTCGAAGTCACCTTTAGCGCCAAGTCGTGCTTGCTCAACTAAACGATCACGTTGGATAACTGGATCAATGAGCTCTGAATATCCAGTTGCTAATTCAAATCCATCAACATAGAGATCCCATTTTTCTACAACTCCTGGTAGTTCGCGATGGCCACGAACGAGTGGTGCGTTATCGACAGGGAATCCCATAACAAATGTTGGTTCATTGAGACTGCCAGCAGAAACATGTTCGAAAATCTCTTCTGCCAATTTGCCCGTGACCCAGTTGGGATCAAGTTTCATCCCCAATTTTGTGGCTATTTTCACTAACTCAGTGCCAGGCGTTAGCGCTGTAACACTTTCTCCAACGCCATCAGAGATGGCATCATAAAGTGAGATTTCCTTCCAGGTTCCACCAAGATTGGATTCGCGTCCATCGTGATGCTTTGCAATGTGAGATCCAAAAATTGCCATCGATGCATCTTGAACGAGAGCACGAGCAAGGTCGGCTTTTGTACGCCAATCTGCGTAGGCTTGATAACTTTCAATCATGGCAAACTCAGGTGAGTGACTTGAGTCAGCGCCCTCGTTGCGGAAATTGCGATTGATTTCAAAAACTCTTTCAATTCCGCCAACAACGCAACGCTTGAGGAAAAGTTCTGGGGCGATACGTAAGAACAGTTCCATGTCATATGCATTGCTATGAGTTTTGAATGGACGAGCAGCAGCGCCTCCATGTTGAACTTGCAACATAGGTGTTTCAACTTCTAGATATTGTTTAGAGTGAAAAGTTTCACGAAGGGAGCGCATGACAGCTGGGCGCATGCGCGCATTAGTACGGGCTTCTGGTCGAACGATTAAATCAACATAACGCATGCGAACGCGAGTTTCCTCCGACATCGGTTTGTGGTTATTTGGCAGAGGACGCAAAGATTTAGCGGCCAAAGCCCAACTGTTTGCCAAAATCGAAAGTTCTCCACGTTTGGAGGTAATAATTTCTCCGGTGACACTAACAATATCTCCTAAGTCGATATCGCTCTTCCAGGCGTTGAGTGAATCTTCGCCAACTTTATCTAGTGAAAACATTGCTTGAATTTCTGTGCCATCACCTTCGCGCAGAGTTGCAAAACAAAGTTTTCCTGTGTCACGTTTGAAAATTATGCGCCCTGTTAAAGATTCAATGTCACCAGTTGCTACATCAATTTCAAGAGATGCGTATTTTGCACGTATTTCGGCAAGTGAAAGTGTTCGTGGCACACCTACGGGATAGGGCTCAATCCCGCGCTCGATAAGCCCGGCACGCTTCTCGCGACGAATCCGCAACTGCTCCGGAAGATCGTCTTCGCTTTCAATAATTGGGGTATCGGCCATAATGCGTGAAGTCTACCGAGTTAAGCATTTCTCTCGTGAATTAAACGCAGACCAATCAAGGTGAGATCTGGCTCGTGATGTTCAATGCTCCGTGAAATACCAAGAACGAGTGGTGCAAGTCCTCCGGTAGCTATCACTGTTGGTTTTTCCTTATAGGACTCGAGTAGTTCGGAAGTGATTCGTTCAACCAAGCCATCTACTTGTCCAGCAAATCCATAGATCGTGCCCGATTGCAACGCCTCAACAGTGTTCTTACCAATTACTGATCGCGGAAGAACTAACTCCACTTTACGAAGCTGTGCGGCTCTTGCTGCCAATGCATCTACAGAAATCTCAATTCCTGGGGCTAGTGCCCCACCTAAGAACTCTCCCTTTGGGGAGATAACGTCCAGATTTGTTGACGTTCCAAAATCGACAACTATTGAAGGACCATTTGGATAAAGAGTGTGGGCCGCCAAGGTATTAACAATCCGATCTGCTCCAATTTCTTTCGGGTTGTCAACTAATAATGGGACTCCTGTTTTAATTCCTGGTTCAACAATTGTGCTCTGAATATCTGAAAGATAATTTGCAATCATCGTTCTAAGTTCGCGTAAAGTTGCTGGAACTGTTGAACAAACAGCTAAGCCACTGATCTTATAATTGGCAACAAGTGCGCCAAATTGTAACCAGAGTTCATCAGCAGTGTTTCTTGGATCAGTTTTCACGCGCCATGATTTTATGAGTTGGTCGCCGTCAAATACACCAAGTACTGTATTTGTATTTCCTACATCGATAGTTAATAACATTTAGATCTCCGCCTTAAGGTCGAGTCCGATATCCAAAACTGGTGCTGAGTGTGTAAGTGCACCGACTGCTAAATAAGCAACTCCAGTAGCTGCATATTCCTTTGCGTTCTCTAGTGAAAGACCACCAGAAGCTTCTAGTTTGACCGCGCCTTTAGTGATAGCAACGGCTTCTTTACATTCCTCAACGCTCATATTGTCGAGCAAAATAATCTCTGGCTTGAGAGTCAAGACTTCTCTTAACTGTTCTAAGGTATCGACTTCAACTTCAACTTCAATATTGGAATCAAAAGTGCGCAGGCGTTCGAGCGCTTGCTTGACTCCCCCAGCTGATTCAATGTGATTATCTTTTATTAGAGCTGATTCATTGAGAGAGAGTCGATGGTTAATACCACCGCCCATGCGAACAGCAAATTTTTCTAAATGGCGCATTCCTGGTGTTGTCTTGCGAGTATCACGAATACCGGTCTTGTATTCCGCAACTTCACTAACCCACTGTTGAGTTAACGTTGCAATTCCGCTCAAATGTCCAAGAAAATTTAGCGCTGTGCGTTCTGCCAATAATAATTCCCGAGTATTGCCTCTAGCGCTCAATAGCAAAGTGTCCGCTTTAACACTCTCTCCATCTTCCACAAAAACGCTAACGTCACTAATTCCTAACGTTTCTAAAGTTGCTTGAGCAATTACTACACCAGCAATTACTCCAGCTTTGCGAGCCGAGAATTGTGCAACTGATTTCTGGTTTACATCAACTGTTGCCACAGTTGTTACATCTTGACCTCCGTCTAAATCTTCGTTTATTGCACGTCGAATAATTTCAACAACCATTGCTGGATCTAGCCCAACGGAAGTAAGAGTTGCTCGAGTTTTAGGAGTTAACTCAGAAAAGTTCATTTGTTAACCACCTCCTGAAATTTTGTACTCCAGTTTCCTTCTATGTCTAAGTGTTGCAGAATTCTCTTGAGCCAGGTCTTGTTCTGTTCAGGGAAATCCTCACGCCAGTGAGATCCTCGAGTCTCTTCGCGAGTGAGGGCTGACTTCACGATAACTTGGGCAAGTTGATACAAATTAGTTGTTTCCCATGCCTCAACGCATGGTGCCACACTTGAATGCGTAGCAATATTTGCTAATACACCTTCAGTTTCAATGAGTGAGTTTTTAGAACGCAAGACACCGGCACCGCGACTCATGCTTTCTTGTAATGCCTTTCGCGAAGCAGGATCTAGCAAAATAGTTGGCTCTTGCACTATGACAGCTTCCGAAAAGCTTGCTGTATTTTGAGAAATATCTCCCGCAATGCGAGCGCTAAATACAAGTCCTTCTAACAATGAATTAGATGCCAAACGATTTGCACCATGAACACCAGAGCAAGCTGTTTCTCCACATGCGTAGAGCCCGGGCACGGTTGTACGCCCGTTGAGATCCACTCGCACGCCACCTGATGCGTAATGCGATGCAGGTGCTACTGGAATTAATTGCTTTAACGGATCAATCCCGTGGGCAAGGCATGATGCATATATAGTGGGAAATCTTTCGGTAAATCCTTCAATGTGGCGAACATCGAGCCAGACATGATGCGCGCCTGTTTTGTTCATGTGGTGCATGCTTGCAATCGAAACAACATCACGCGGTGCAAGTTCTGCAAGTGGATGTAGGCCAACCATAAATCGCACTCCATCATCGTCTACAAGATAAGCACCCTCCCCCCGCACTGCTTCACTAATGAGTGGTTGCTGACCTTGTGAACCATCTCCTAACCACAAAACTGTTGGGTGAAACTGAATAAATTCAACATCGGCAACATCGGCACCGGCACGAAGTGCTAATGCAACTCCATCACCTGTTGAAACAGGTGGGTTTGTAGATTGAGCAAAGACTTGTCCAAGTCCACCTGTTGCAAGAACAACGGCGCGCGCTAGCCCTTGACCAACGCCATCACGAGTACCTGCACCAATTACGTGAAGAGTGACTCCACAAACTGAGCCCTCACTATTTTTTAGCGCATCCAAAACTAGTGCGTGCTCAACTACTTCAATACCGTCGTCATCGTGAACTGCAGCCAAGAGTGCGCGCGAAACTTCAGCGCCCGTTGCATCGCCACCTGCATGCAAAATTCTGTTCCGATGGTGGCCACCTTCACGCGTCAGTGCAATTTCCCCAGATGCTTCTTTGTCGAAAACAGCACCTCTAGCAATAAGTTTGCGCACTGCTTCGGGGCCTTCTGAAACTAAAACTTCCACAGCTTTGTGATCACAGAGACCAGCACCAGCATCAAGAGTGTCTTTCTCATGTTGCCCAGGTGAATCTCCTGGCCCAAGTGCTGCAGCGATTCCACCTTGTGCCCATTTTGTAGAACCTGCATCAACGCGAGCTTTGGTTACAAGCAAAACAGAGAGTCCAAAAGTTCGTACTTGTAGGGCAGTTGTAAGTCCTGCAACGCCAGAGCCAACAACAATGACATCGGCTCGCGCAGTCCATCCCGGTTTCGGGGCAAGGAGTTTCATCGAGCACTTATCTTCATTGGCATATTGTCAATCAAACGGAGCCCATTTACCCAACCGGCGATTAAAGCACGCTTATTTGGGGTCGCTTCGATTGCCAATTCAAAAGTATCTTCATCGATGATGCATGCGTAGTCAGGGCGAAAGAGTGGCTCAGAAGAAAGTACTTTTTCTAGCGCTTCCTGCATTAACGACAGAGTTTCTTTCTCATGTGCGCTTATAAGAGCCTGTGAAATAACTAAGGCAGATTCGCGATCTTTGGCTGAAAGCCGAACATTGCGAGATGAAATTGCCAACCCATCGGAGTCTCGAATTGTCTTTCCTGGCATTATGGATATGGGAATCTGGAATTCGCGAACCATTTCTTTAATTAAAAATAATTGCTGGAAATCTTTCTCACCGAAAATTGCCCACTGAGGTTGTACTAGATCAAATAATCTCTTAACGACTGTCAACACGCCCTGAAAATGTGAAGAGCGAGATTGGCCTTCAAAAATATTTCCGATAGCTCCTGGCTCTACTGTGGCAACTTCCCCTGGATAAATATCTTTAGGGTTTGGCAACCAAAGAACGCTTGCTCCAGCTCTCTCTGCAATTTGCGCATCTTTTTCTGGCGTGCGTGGATATTTCTCTAAATCTGATTTATTTTCAAACTGCAATGGATTTACAAAGATGCTAACAACTACCTGATTGCTCCATTGGCGTGCTTGTTGAATTAAACTTGCATGTCCTTGGTGAAGGGCTCCCATAGTCGGGACAAAGGCAATATTGCTCGCACGAAAATCGTGTGCGTTACTCGTTATAATCATCTGCTCCAGTCCTTTCGGGGTACCGGGCTAAGGATAAAAGTTTACTTTGCTGGTGGCAGTTGTTGCAAAATCTCAGAAACCAATCCATGCGTGAGTAGGTGTGCTTCTGGGTCTATTTCTAACCATGGCTCTAAAACAAATCGACGCTCATGCGCTCGTGGGTGTGGAAGCGTAAGTTCTTCGGCTTGGCTAAGAATTGACCCATAACTAATGAGGTCAAGATCTATCACTCGCGGACCCCATTTTTCTACGCGAATCCTCCCCATACTTTTTTCTATTCCTTGTAGGAGATGAAGTAATTCAAGGGCTGGTAAATCACTTTCGATGATTGCAACTGCATTCACATAATCAGGTTGTACCGGGCCGCCCACTGGTTTAGTTATATAAAACGATGAAAGGGCAATCACATCTGTTGCCTCGCGAAGGAGCGCAATCGCTAATTCAAGTGCGGATTGTGGTTGGTCTAAATTGGCCCCAAGAGCAACTATCGCTTTCAACGAGATCGCTCAACCGTTACTGCAATGTCAAGCACTTGTGCATCAACTGGTGCAGCAGGTTTATGTACAGTTACTAAAACTTTTTTGACTGGCTTGAAAGCTTTCAGAAGTTGATCGCCAATACTCCCCGCCAATTTTTCAATGAGCGCATTAGGGGGACCAGCTATTGCTTCAATAACAATGTCACATACTTTCCCGTAATCAACGGTGTCAGATAGTGCGTCGGACTTTGACGCCTTGGCCAAACTCAGTTCTAGTTTTACATCAACAAAAAAATCTTGTCCGTTTTCGCGCTCATGATCGTAGACACCATGAAAACCAAATGCATGAATTCCTGTTATCGAGATTTGATCGCTCATGAAAATTGCCCTACTACTGCGATGGCATCTCGATGTGGTTTCACACTATGGACTCTAATCCCCCAAACGCCTGCGATGGCACAGTGCGTAGTAAGTGCGATGCTCGCCGACTCACGGTCGTCAGGGTTTTGCGAATTGGTTAAAATGCCAAGAAAGCGCTTACGTGAACCTCCCACCAGTACTGGAAAACCTAAATCTTTAAGCTTTTCAAGGTTGTGTAACAAAGTCCAATTATGTTCACTCTCTTTTGCAAATCCAAGACCTGGATCGATCACGAGATTCTCGTGTGAGATTCCTGCTTTCAGCGCTAGTTCTATGCGCTCACTTAGCTCAACTATTACCTCCGCCAGAACATCTCCATAGGTGGCACGCGATTGCATCTCAAGAGAATCTCCACGACTATGCATTGCAATGTAGGGCACTTGCAATTGTGCAATGGTGGTCAACATGAGTGAATCTGATAATCCAGCACTGACATCATTAACAATTTTTGCACCAAAGGAAATAGCTAACTGCGCAGTTGCTGCCCTTTTAGTATCCACGCTAATAGTTGCGCCAGATTGAGCCAATGATTTGATTACTGGAAGAATGCGAGCTTGTTCTTCCTCCGCCGATACTCGCACCGCTCCTGGCCGGGTGGATTCGCCACCTATATCAATAATGTCTACGCCTTCACTCATCATTTCTAGCCCTCGAGCAATAGCACTTTCGTGAGATGCAAAGCGGCCGCCATCGGCAAATGAATCTGGTGTGACATTAAGGATTCCCATAACCAGCGTTCGACTTGAGTCAAGACCTAAATCAGAAAGTGCCACAGCAATTACCGCGACGTAATGAGACTTATTGCTTCAGCGCGAGTTGCAGGATCTCGCAATTTGCCACGGACAGCACTCGTTACCGTTTTAGCTTCCGTTTTTCGTACACCGCGCATGGACATGCATAAGTGTTCGCATTCAATAATAACGATAACTCCAGCGGGTTGAAGTATCTCAACTAAGGCATCGGCAATTTGTGAAGTCATTCTCTCTTGTACTTGTGGGCGGCGAGCAAACATATCTACAAGGCGAGCGATCTTTGAAAGTCCGGTGATTCGCCCTGATGGTATGTATCCCACGTGTGCAACACCGTGAAAAGGTGTCAGGTGGTGTTCGCAATGTGAAAAGACATCAATATCTTTAACAATAACTAACTCTTCATGACCGATATCAAAGGAAGTAGTTAATACATCTTCAGGTGATTGCCAAAGTCCCGCGAAATTTTCTGCAAGTGCACGAGCTACACGAGATGGCGTTTCACGCAATCCATCACGTTCTGGATCTTCACCGAGTGCAAGTAATAACTCCTTAATTGCCTTCTCAGCACGCCCTTGGTCATAAGGATGTTTAGCGCGCCCATCCTGAGGGCCCATAGAGATTGGGTTGATATCACTCACTCGCTTTTTTCGCCTTACGAACTTTCTTCTCTGGTTCTTCTTCAGCAACAGCAAGTGCCGGTGTTGTTGGAACCGGCGGAAGAGCCGAAGGCTTGCGCATTGGTGATCCAGTCCAGGCGGGACGAGATGGATATGGCTTTACTTTTTTGAAGATTTTTGCAATCTCTTCTTTATTAAGGGTTTCTTTCTCCAATAATTGAATCACCATCTCATCAAGAACTGTTCTATTATTTTCTAAAATATTAAAAGCTTCTTGATGAGCATTTTCAATCAACGATCTAATTTCGCTATCAACAACGGCTGCGATGCTTTCGGAGAAATCACGTGTATGTCCGTAATCACGACCCATAAATGGCTCTGTTGCATCGCTTCCAAGTTTTATCGCGCCAATGGCTTCAGTCATTCCATATTGAGTGACCATGGCCCTTGCCAATGCTGTTGCTTTTTCTATGTCATTACTTGCACCTGTTGATGGGTCATGGAAGATTAATTCCTCTGCAGCGCGTCCACCCAGCGCGTAAGAAAGTTGATCGAGTAACTGATTGCGCGTTGTTGAATATTTATCTTCATCGGGTAAAACCATTGTGTAACCAAGGGCGCGTCCTCGAGGCATAATTGTTATCTTGTGAACTGGATCAGTGTGCGGAAGTGCATGCGCAACAAGGGCATGCCCACCTTCGTGATAGGCAGTAACTCTGCGCTCTTCTTCACTCATTATTCTGCTCTTGCGTTGAGGGCCAGCCATCACGCGATCAATTGCTTCATCCATTGAAGCATTGGTAATAACTTTCTTGTTCTCGCGCGCAGTAAGGAGCGCGGCTTCGTTAAGTACGTTGGCAAGATCTGCACCAGTGAATCCAGGAGTCCTGCGCGCATAATTGATGAGCGCGACGCTCTTATCGAGTGGCTTACCTTTTGCATGAACTTTCAAAATCTCTTCACGGCCCTTTAGGTCTGGTCGCTCAACTGGAATCTGACGATCAAATCGACCAGGGCGCAAAAGAGCAGGATCTAATACATCAGGTCGGTTTGTTGCAGCAATAAGGATGACTGAGCCATTTGTTTCAAATCCATCCATCTCAACAAGTAGTTGATTAAGAGTTTGTTCGCGTTCATCGTGTCCGCCACCCATACCAGCTCCGCGTTGGCGACCAACTGCATCAATTTCATCTACAAAAACAATTGCTGGAGCATTTTCTTTTGCTTGATTAAATAGATCGCGCACACGTGATGCTCCAACGCCTACAAACATTTCTACAAAATCTGATCCTGAAATTGAATAGAAAGGAACATTTGCCTCCCCTGCAACAGCGCGAGCAAGCAAGGTCTTACCTGTTCCTGGAGGGCCATAGAGCAAAATTCCCTTAGGGATCTTGGCGCCTAGGGCAAGATACTTTGGTGGATTGGCTAAGAAATCTTTAATTTCCATTAACTCTGCAACGGCTTCTTGCGCGCCAGCAACATCTGCAAAAGTTGTTTTAGGTACATCATCGCTTTGCAATTTAGCTCTGGATCGTCCAAAACTAAAGGCTCTGGAGCCACCTTGGGCTTGGCTCATCATGAAGAAGAAAAGGAATCCGATAAGCAAAATTGGTGCAAAGGAGAAGAAGAATGAAAGGAAGAGCGACTGCGTAGCTACTTTGACCGACCATGATTTTGGCGGAGGATTGCTCGTAAGTGCATCAACAAGAGTTGGTTCTTGTCCAGTGATATATGAAGCTTCAACTTTTGTTGCACCTTTTATTGATGAGCCAGATTTTAAAATTGCTTGTATTTTCTGACTCTTATCAATGAGCAATACAGAATCAACTTGGCTCTTCGAAATTGCATCCAATATTTCAGAAGTTTTTACTTGGGTGTACTTATTTCCCGCACTAGATATTTGACCGAAAAGAGTTACTCCAATAATCGCCGCAATGATCCAAAAAAGTGGTCCGCGAAGCATCCTTTGGGCACGTGTCTTAGGCGCCTTACTAGGTTTCTTTGCTGGCTTCTTTTTCTTCTTTGGAAGTTCCATTTTATTATTTGATCGTTTCTCTTAGGTGTACTTATGTTTGGCGAGCACGCCAATAAAAGGTAGGTTTCTATATAGCTCATTGAAGTCAAGTCCGTATCCAACGACAAAATCTGATGGAATCTCAAAACCTACATACTTAACGGGAACATCAACTTTTGCAGCATCTGGTTTCCTTAAAATTGCAAGAATTTCAACGCTCTTTGCTCCACGTGATTCGAGATTGGCTTTAAGCCAAGAAAGTGTTAATCCTGAGTCAACAATATCTTCAACAATAAGTACTTCTCGCCCAGTGATATCACGGTCTAAATCTTTAAGAATTCGTACAACACCACTTGATTTTGTGCCTGATCCATACGATGAAACTGCCATCCAATCCATTTCAACATGTCGCTGAAGTGCGCGCGCTAAATCAGCCATAGCCATGACAGCCCCTTTAAGAACGCCAACAAGCAAAAGATCGCGATCACGGTAATCTTCATCAACGCGTTGTGCTAACTCTTTTATTTTCGCTTTGAGTTGTTCTTCAGTTGCGACCACTCTTTCAACATCGTTACCAACGGCTGATAGATCCACGGTTCCTCGCGCTTCCTAGTGATCGGACTGTAAGAGCGAAAGTCTGCCCGAAATTCGTTGAACCTTCACACCACCTGGCAAGCTCACCTCGCCTTGCCCGCTCCATGAGGTGACCAGCGCCTCAAGTACGCTCACTTGTTCGGCTGTAATGGAGCCCATAGGGGCGCCAGAGGCGTAAACGGCCATCCTGAGGATTCGGGTGCGCACTGCTCTGGGAAGTGTTGAGATAACTTCAATATCAAGTGATGTGGGATCCAATTTGGTAAATACCTCATCGGCCCATTCATCGAGGGCATCCGCATCATCTCGCAATAGCCCAGCGCTTCGAGCAAGGGATGCGCTAATGCCTGGACCAATAGTTTCTTCTAATACAGGCAGTGCTTGGAGACGAACACGTACTCGTTTGAATTGAGCATCAACATTATGAGGATCACTCCAAGGTTCTAATTTTTCTTCGGCGCATGCATGAAGTGTTTGCTCACGTGTAATGGTTAACAGAGGGCGGACATACATTCCGTTCTGCATAGCCATTCCAGATAGTGATCGAGTTCCTGAACCGCGAGCTAAACCTAAAAGCACGCTCTCTGCTTGGTCATCTCTTGTGTGACCTAAGAAAATTTTTGCTGCGCCATATTTTACTGCACATAAATCAAGGGCTTCGTACCTTGCTCGACGAGCAGATGCTTCAACTCCATCCGTGATGGTAACGTTTACTTTTACGATCTCGGAGTCAGAGATACCCATATTATTAAACTGTGTAATAACTTTATTTGCTTGAATCCCCGATTGTTCTTGCAATTGGTGATCTACTGTCACTCCAATAATTTGGAGGGCTAATTTGCTGGCATCTTTCGCAACAGCAAAACTTAGAGCAAGCGAATCGGCACCACCGGAGGATGCAACAATAATTTTATCTCCGGCTGAACATTTTTCTAATTCTGTTCGAACTGCGGTGCGAATAGCCACCATAGAGTTATTGGTGGGATGCGCCATAGGTAAAGACTAGACCCGACCACCAAATGGCATAAGCCCATTGATGCTGTACATGTTGGAGAAAATCAACCCTTTGCTCTTTGAGTTGGCTTCCCACATCATGCCGTTGCCAGCGTAAATTGTGATGTGATGGATAGAGCTAATGGAGCCGTTAAACGAATAGAAAAGCAGGTCTCCTGGTTGGAGTTCGGCAAAAGTTACGTGTTTGGTCGCAACTGAATACAGAGCCGCATTCAGACGTCCCCACTCAGGATATCCAAGACCTGCATATAAATAAGCAGCGTAAACAAGACCTGAACAGTCAAATGAATTTGGACCTTGTGCACCCCATACATATGGCTTTCTCGCTAGGACTTGCTTCTTTGCATAAGCAACGGCTTTCAAGCGTTGGGCTTCTGTGGAACGAATAGTTGAGCGACCTTTAAAGCCTTTATCTGGCCAAACCTTTTTCTGGCCCGTAGTTTGAGCAGCTTTATTAGCATTTGCCTCTTCTAGCAACGCTAATTGACGTTGCTGCTCGAGTGTTACGCGAACTTTCTTGGCACTCAACAATTCTTTCATTAATTGATCTTGAACTTTTTGTAACTTGTTTACTTCTACTTGCTGTGCAGCTTTGGCATCATCAGCCACCTTCTTTGCTGCTGCAACTTTTTGAGTTGCCACAACTTGGGCAGCCTTTGTGTCATCGGCTTGCTTCTTCGCAGCACGTGCTATTGCCTCTGCGGCTTTAAATCTATCGAGCGCGGTTGAATTATGTGCACCGATGGTGCTCAGCGTTGAAAGTTGGTCCATAAGGTCTTGCGGACCGTTAGAACTCAATAATGGCTCAAGATCGCCCAATCCACCGCCGAGAATGTAAGCGTTGGCTGCAAGTTTTCCAATAACACGATGTGCTTCATCAACTGCTGCTGCTGTTTCGCGAGCATGGAGTGCTGCAGCTTCTGCAATTCTTGTTGCCACTGCTAATTCATTTTGCGCTTGAATATATTTTGCTCGAGCATTGTCCGCAATTGCAGTAAGTCCACGCAAAGTTTGATTGGCTTTCTTTAGCTTTTCAGCTGCTGCATCAGCTATCTTTTTTTTCGCAGTTTCTGCTTTTTTGGCTGCTTCAATTTGGGCAAGGGTTGGTTTGGGTGTTTTTGCAAAGGCAGGCGTGGATGCGCACAAAAGCCCAATGGTTAAGGCAATAGATAGTTCACGCCTGCGATTCACAGTTAATCCCCCTTCGAAGCGCTAATAATAAACGCTCGAGGGATTAATCAGGTGTTTATGGGCAAAGTGTCTTAATTTGAAACATCACGCTTTCGAAACAAAACTGCAACAACAACTGTTCCGATAGTTAAATAAATTGCGACAATTGCAAGTGCGTGAAGATAGGAGGAATTAATGTCCCCGCCTGAGGCAATACTTGTCATGGCTTGTCCTGGCATCCATTTTCCCGAATTCTTCACTGTTGCAGCAATAATATTTTCAACGATGAGAAGCCAGGCTACTCCCAATGAAATCGCAGGAATGGGAGATCTAAAAATAATTCCTAAAATCATTCCAACTGTGCCGTAGGCAACAACTGAGATAAATACATTGATAAATGTTTGGACAAGAGACCACCCTGCGTCTCCTGTTCTCCATGCCAAAGTGCTGACATTTGCCTTATTTGATAAGGCAAAAGCAAGACCCACTGCAACGAGGGCCGAAACAAGTACTGTAATCAGAGCAAAAGACTTCATCGCAACAAATTTGCCAAAAAGGAGTGTTAGGCGTCTTGGTTGACGAACTAATAAATTTCGCAATGTTCCATAGGTGTACTCCTGTGCAGTTTGCGCAGCAAAGACGCAGAGTGCAACTAGGCCAAGTAAGCCTGCTGCTGAACTAAACCCAATAGAAACGCCGTGCGCGAGTTCAAGAGTTTGGCGAGAAATCATTTGCCCTTCTCGAGCATTTCCACGTGGTGAATCCAGTAATAAAAAGAGCAAGGAAGTAACAAGTGCGGTAACAGCCATAACCGCGCCCATTGTTCCAAAAAACAAAGTTGGTCGGCGAAGTTTGCGCCATTCGGCGAAGAAGACACGAATCATTGGTCATCTCCTGTCATTTCAAAGAATGTCTCTTCAAGGGATGGCAATACTGGTGAAAGTTGCGACAAAGTGATCCCAGATTCGAAAGCCAACTTGTTAAGTGTTGGTGCCCAATCAGCAGCTGCCAATATATGTGTGGCCCCGTCGATAATTGAACCATTATGGCCGGCGCTTCTTGCAATTTCAAGCAATCTAGCGTTGTCATGTGGATTACTGCATTTTGCAATAATTATCGGCTGTTGTCGTAACAATAAATCTTTTGTCTTGCCGGCAAAAATAACTTTGCCTTGACGCAACATCACCAATGAATCACTAATCATTTCAATCTCTGAAAGTAAGTGGGAAGAGACAAACACCGTTGTTCCATCATTTGCAAGAGAGCGCAAGAGCTCTCGAATTTCTTGAATACCTGCAGGGTCGAGGCCATTTGTTGGTTCGTCCAACATCAGTAGCTGTGGATTAGGTAGTAAAGATGCTGCAATACCAAGTCTTTGTTTCATGCCAAGTGAATACGTTTTGTATTTTGAATTTGCGCGATCGCCGAGATCAACGCGATCTAAAAGCATCTGTATTTGGTCAATGGAATATCCGCCAAGTGTTGCAAGAAGTCTTAAATTCTCTGCTCCACTCAAGGCTGGATAAAAAGCTGGGCCTTCAATCATTGCTCCGACCCGGTGAAGATATCTTTCGGGGTGATTAATACTTTCACCCAAAATCGTTCCGGTTCCACCAGATGGCGTAATGAGACCAAGAAGCATCCGCATCGTGGTTGTCTTACCTGACCCATTTGGCCCAACAAAGCCACAGACCGTGCCCAGTGGTACTTCAAAACTTGCGTGGGATACAGCTGTGCGTTCTCCGTATTTCTTGCTCAAATCCTTGACGCTAATGGCAATTGTGGTCACGGTCGCCACCTTACACTTTCTCTATGAGTAAACACCCCTGGGGATATCAACCCTTACCTGAGCGCCCAGATCCATCGTGGCAACTCCATCAAGAAACTCAATCAGTCCGGGCAGGTTTAGCGCGTTCAGGTTTTGGAGAAACTTCAGAAGCGCTCTATCTCAATAGTGGTTTTACATATTCAACTGCAGAGCAAGCGCATGCATCCTTTGCTGACGAACTAGATCACTTTGTTTACGGGCGCTTTGCAAATCCAACAATTTCGATGTTTGAAGAACGCCTTGCCGCAATTGAAGGCGCCGAATTTTGTGTTGGTACAGGATCTGGAATGTCAGCGATGTTTGCATCCATTGCATGCATGGTTAAGGCCGGAGATCGCGTTGTTGCCTCTGCTGCAATGTTTAGTTCGTGTTATGTGGTCCTCATGGAGATTTTGCCTAAGTGGGGCATTGACGTTGAGTTAGTCGAGTCCAACAATTTAAAAGGTTGGACAAAAGCGCTTTCTAAACCCACTAAAGTTGTTTTTATTGAAACACCAAGCAACCCCATGCTCGATATTGTTGACATTAAGATGGTGAGCGATTTAGCTCATAACGTAGGTGCAACGGTTGTTGTCGATAACGTGATGGCATCTCCTGTATTACAAAAGCCACTGACCCTTGGCGCAGACGTTGTTATGTATTCGGCAACAAAACATATTGATGGTCAAGGTCGAGTTTTAGCTGGTGCGATTTTAGGTAAGAAGTCATATTTAGAAGAAAATTTAAGCCAATTTGTTCGCCACACGGGCCCATCGCTGAGTCCTTTTAATGCATGGGTACTGGTGAAATCTCTAGAAACAATCGGTATGCGAGTAGAGCGCATGAGTCAGAGCGCAGAAAAGATTGCTGAATTTCTTGAAGCTCGTCCTGAAATTAAGAGCGTGCGTTACCCAGGTCTTAAATCTCACCCAGGTTATGACATTGCTCAAAAGCAGATGAGTGGTGGCGGATCCACGATTGGAATTGAATTTAAAGGCGACCAAAGCGCCGTATTTAAGTTTATGAATGCCCTTCGCGTTATTGATATTTCAAATAACTTAGGCGATAGCAAATCACTTATTACCCACCCTGCATCGAGCACACATCGGCGTTTAACCCCAGAAGTCCGTTCAGAAACGGGTATCACTGACTCTGTTCTACGTCTGTCAGTTGGTCTTGAGCATTCCTCAGATTTGTTGAAGGATTTAGAACAAGCTTTTTAAACGGTCAGTTGGGCAACTACTAGAAGTACGGAATACAGACTCAAGTAGCTGATTGACCATTGGAATATTTTTCCTGCAACTTTTGCATATTCAGTTGAATCTTCCCGAAGTGCCATCATCTGCTTTGCAAATATCAAGCCCAAAATAATTGTTAATACCAGTGACCACGTCGGTAGTTTTGCACTTTGAATGAGAATGATTGAAGAGAGAATCATTGCAATTGCGTGAAACCACATTTGGCGATGCACATCGGCCTTTGTTGCAACAACTGGCAACATTGGTATCCCGGCATTGGCATAGTCATCTTTATATTTGATAGCTAGTGCCCAAAAATGTGGAGGCGTCCAGAAAAATATAACAAAAAAGAATGCAATTGCCGATGTTGATAAAGAGCCAGTAACAGCTGCCCAGCCAATTAAAACAGGCATACAACCTGCAGCGCCACCCCACACAATATTTTGAGCAGTCCTGCGCTTAAGAGCCAATGTGTACACAAGAACATAGAAAGCAATTGCGATTAAAGAAAGCAGTGTTGCAAGCGGTGTTGTGAAAAACCAAAAGGTGACAAGAGCAATGGCTCCGAGAAGCGTGGCAAAGACCATTGCTTGATTCTTATTTAATACTCCTGTTACAAGTGGGCGTTTGGAAGTGCGCGCCATCAACATATCTAAATCTCTTTCAATAACCATGTTGTAAGCATTTGCAGATCCGGCAGCTAAAGTTCCGCCAATAATTGTTGCAACTGTTAAACCAAGTGGCGGTAGTCCTTTTTCTGCAAGCACCATGGCAGGAAGTGTGGAAACCAAAAGAAGTTCAACCACTCGCAACTTCATGAGGTCGATGTAGCCACGCATTAATACGCCAAAGCTGGTAATTGTGCTCACTGCGCAAGATTACTCAGCAACGCTGTGTTGTATTCACAGGGTCTCCTCAGGCTCAAGAGTTAGTTTCCTCTCAATGGAAAGGAATTATGCAATGACACCAATAAAAAAGCCTGAATGGTTCCACATGGCCAAGGCCGATGGACCAAAGCCAGTGCGCAAGATTAAAGGTTGCGCCCGCATCCTCGCACTTGTTGCCCCATAACTTCCTCTCCAGTAATTCAAACACCTCTTGCAGGTGGAGATGACGAAGGTTTTGAAGGCGATGACGACTAGTCATCTAGAATATGGCGGTGACTCACCGCTATCGGCTTGCAATTCTCATCACTGCAATTACCGCAGTGATTCCTTATGCTCTTGCAGATGACACGGCTGTGGTAACAAATATCGCACCCACCATAAAATCAGAGTCAACAAGAATGTCTTTGGTGCAAACGATCAATGGACAGATAACCCCTAAATCCATTCGAGCATCAGGTAACGGAATTGTTAGCGCACATAACATGATGTATCGCCATTCAATAACACTTTATGATGCAAAAACATACGAGCTACTAGCAACAGTTCCAGATAGCGTTGAACTCGCAAAATTTGGGTTTAAGCAATATTCTGGAAATTATAAAGGTGCACCTGTTGAGGGTGCGTATTCACCCGATGGAAAATATTTATATGTTACAAACTATGCAATGTATGGGAAAGGCTTTAACCATGAGGGCCATGACACCTGTAGCCCAGCCTCTGGTTATGACCGCAGTTTTCTCTATCGAATAGATCTTGCTACTTATGCAATAGATGCCATTTATCAAGTAGGAGTAGTTCCTAAAGTTGTTGAAGTAACCCCAGATAATAAATACATTCTCATATCTCATTGGTGTTCATACGACCTTCGGATCATTTCCGTAGAAACACAGAAGGTCGTAAAGACTCTCAAAATAGGTGCTTATCCCAGAGGTATCACTGTTTCACCAGATGGGAAGACCGCTTACGTTGCACAAATGGGTGGAACAACCATTCATCAGATTGATCTCGATACTTTTTCTGAAAAGATTATTCAAGTTGGCCTAAATCCAAGGGCTCTAGTTCTTTCACCTGATGGAAAAATCCTCTATGCAACGCTTAATAGCTCTGGAAAAGTTACTGCATACGATTTGGTAAAACATAAGAAGATTGGAACTGTTACAACAGGAAAAGCAGCAAGAAGTCTTGCAATCTCAACTGATGGAACCGCTCTCTTTGTTGTGAACTTTGAATCTGGCACGATGTCTAAGGTGCGCACATCAGATATGAAGGTGCTGCAGAGAGTTAAAGCGTGTAGCCAGCCGATTGGCGTTACCTACGAACCAACAACCGATAGAACATGGGTGGCTTGTTATTTAGGCCAAATTAAAGTGTATGAAAATAGCTAGGCAGCGCTCATTGCTGTAGTTGTATCTTCGATTGGCAGAACAGGTGCAGACTCGATTATTGGCGAAGCAATTTTTGCCAGCGTGCGATCGAGTGTGGCTCTGGCTTTTGCCGCTCCAGCGTATGTTTTCGGAATCTGATCTGCAATTACAACAAAAACATACTGGCGATCAGTTGAATCGACGTAACCGGCCAAACTCACAGTTCCATTGAGGGTTCCAGTTTTTGCACGAATTAAACCAACTGCCTCCGGCGCGGTTTTAAGGAATCGATCAACTAACGTTCCGGAAACTCCTCCGACTGGCAATCCGTCGTAGAGAGCGGTGAATTTTGGATCGCTTCGTAATTTAATAAGTAGATCGCCAATCATCTTGGCAGTCACACGGTTAGCCTTTGAAAGGCCACTTCCATCATGGACTCGCAAATCACTGTGCTCGATGCCAAATGCATCTAGCAATGTGTGAAAAGTAGTTGATACGCCAACATCATTGAGCGGATTGCCCGCAGAGTGCGAGGCCAACCGTGCTAAACGCTCGGCAAGTAAATTATCACTCCACATCAACGCATACCCAACCATCGTTGCAAGCGTTGGTGATCGAGTAGAAACAATTTCCTCACCTGTTATCTGCGCAATCTCACCTGCGGGTACAGCAATCGCACCGGTGATTACGCCTTTAGCGCGAAAATACTTACGAAGTTCGATGACATCGCCTGCATAGAGCCCACTGTATTTAATTGCAATTTTTTGTACTGGTTTTCCGCTCTGCTCTTTAATTGCTGAAATTGCTTTACCAGCAAGATATCCGATCCAAGCACGGTGATCTGCGATGGCACTTTTCCGACTGGTTGTAATCCAGGGATCAAGTTCACCATTGAATACAACTGAGCCCGGTTTAACTCCCAGTGAAAGAGTTGTTGTAAATCTTTTCTCAGGATCAATATATTCAAGGGCTGCAGCTACAGATAAAATTTTCATAACCGAAGCTGGTTTGCGCATTGATTCAGAGTTATATTCATAGACAACTTCGCCATTTGACCTATCGATGAGGATTATTGAAGGATCTGCCATTTCTGGGGCTAATGCAAGGGAGGTGAAGATACGTGGAATTGCACTCTGTGAAAGTGATGTTGCGCTAGCGCTAGGACTTCCAAAAACTAACGCCAGTGAAAGTAAGAGTGCAATCCGCCTCATCAATATTTACTGCCAGAAAAGGGAGAGTGCAATATTAAGAGTTGTGAGGCCAATCATTGTGTAAAGAGTACTTTTTTTGACTTCTAACTTCTTTACGTTGCGGTATCCAATAAATAAAATTACAAGCAATACTGCAAACTTAACGCCGACTTTGCCATTGTTTAATAGGTCCCACTTGGCTGCATCTTCTTCGTGCAAGGAGGTGCGAACCCCAACCATTACCAAACCTGCCAGCAGTGCAGTTAATGCGCTGTGCAGTGCTCCGGGATGAATTATTCGGGGAGATTTCTTTAACTGATGAATGAGTAATGCCATGAGCGCTGTAATCGAGGCAATATGAGCAACGAGTGAAATAGAACTTACCCAACCAAGAAATGTCATGGTAAACCTTTCCAAGTAAATAGCCTTTGCAAGGCATTCAGTTTAGAGTGCTCATCATGCTTCCACCAGCAACTATCGGCCCTGGCGAATTCTTTCCTGTCGTTGGTGTCGGTCCTCACCCCAAACCATGGCCTGTAGGTGAGAACTTCGATCCAGAACTTCTTGAAAATGGTGACCGACGAAATGTATTAGATCACTATCGCTACTGGTCTGTGGAGGCAATAGTTGCCGATCTCAACACCCAACGACACTCACTGCAAATTGCCATTGAGAATTGGCAACATGATTTAAATATCGGTTCAATTGTTCGTACAGCAAATGCTTTCAATGTCAGCGCGGTGCATATAGTTGGCAAGCGCGATTGGAACAAACGCGGTGCAATGGTGACAGATAGATATCTCAGCGTTATTCATCACCCAACAGTTGCAGATTTCGCGCTGTGGGCTAAAGAAAATAAGGTTCCTATCATTGGGATAGATAACGTGCCAGGTTCTCTTAAATTAGAAAGTGCCCAGTTGCCACAAGAGTGCGTTCTTTTATTTGGGCAGGAGGGTGCGGGAATGTCTGATGAAGCAATAGCAGTCTGTTCAGTTCTTTACGCAATCGAGCAATATGGATCAACGCGGTCGATGAATGCCTCTGCAGCGGGTGCAATAGCTATGTATCACTGGGCGCTGCAACACCTGCCTGGTTAAAACGAGATTACTTTTCAGGCTCCTCATTCAACACATCTGAAACGCTAGCAAGCCGGCGTTCGATCTCGTCGGCTTCGGCGACTTTGCCCAAAGTGCGCATTGCAAGTGCCATGCGCGTTTCAATATCAAGGATGAACTCAAAATCTCTTGGGTCTTCCTCTGTGGCACTTTGCAAGACTTGATCAAGAGTGGCTAAACCTTCATCAAATTTACCGAGCAAAATTTGAGCTTTTCCATATTCAAGGAGTGCAAATGTTTCACGAACGTTGTCATGCGCGGTTTCAAATACATCAAGTGCTTTCTGTGCTGTTGCTAGCGCAAGCTCACCGTCACCAATTTCATTGAGGCAAGCAGCAATCTTTTGGTCGCAACGACCCACATGAATTACTTCATGGTTTCTCTTAAACAGAACACGAGCTTCCTTGAAACTAATCAGCGCCTCTTCAAAATTCTTGACCTCTCGGTATGCGCAACCAATGAGATGCAAATCATTCGCTGCACCGATTTCGTTTCCGTCCACTAGATGCTCTTGGGCGCAATCGCGCATAGTGTCGATTACTTTCTGATAATTCTTGGATGAATACCACCACTCGCCCAGTGTGCAAGCTAGTTCAAGTGCAACGGGTGATTTGTTCTGTCGTAAAATTTCTACCGCTTTGCTCATTGCGGTTGCAGCTTCTTCCATACGCTTCAATTGATTCAAGTTATAACCAATCGCTGAATAGGCTTGCGCTAAACCTTCACTGGGAGCACTTGCGCCAAGTTCTGCATAAATATCACAGGCAGTTTCGGCAAGTGCAAGAGCTTCGTCATATTGTCCGCGTGCATAAATGCGTGCACTTAATTCGTAATATGTACTTGCTCGTTCAGCGCCATCGACTTGTGGAATCCGATCCCACAACATCTCTTCTGTAATGAGTTCGTCTTGACCTGCTTCGTCGTCGTCGCTCATGCACGCCTCTCCGTAATGGTGTGACTCTATCTTTAAATCTTCAAAGGCGTGTTGGAATATCAATTTTTGCGCTGCGCCAAATCCCTAAGCGAGCCAACTTTAAGCCACTAAAGATGGAATCAGTGACTTCCGCGATTTGGCCTTGCGTATCCGATGAAAATACATGGCCCCAGGGGCAAACATTTTCTATTGCGCAAACCCAGCCGATGGTGCCCAAATTGAGAATGCCCGCTCCGGATGCAACGGTGTAATAAGTGGCCATCGAAGGTGACTCTTTCTCGTTGAGTAGACCTGTTGATCGAGCAAGTTCTTCTACAGCTGGGCCTGGGGCATTAAGCGGGGAATCCACTTCATTTCCTGCGACTCCTTTAATTATTTCCCCTTTTTTAAGCACATTAAAGGGCCAATCATCTGCACTTGTTACAACATAATCTCGATGAACATTGAGTGCAAAATATTGTGAACCCCAAAGAAGTGATTCTGGTTTCTTATTTGGAGGGTTTCTCCAAGGAGTAATTTTTCCCATTGTGCGAGCGCCATTACCGAGTTCTGTGAAGTTATAGCCTGTATTTCCTCCAAGTGAAATGAGATTAATGCCTTTTGTAACTGATGCTTCAATTGTTTGGCGCATATTCTTCGTCCAATATTCGCCATGTCCGCCAAATACAATCGCTTTAGTATCACCCAGTGATGAAGTGCCAGCATCAAGATCTATATCGGTTAGGTAATTAATATCGAGCCCAAGTTTTTCTGCTCGTTTGAGGGCTGGAAATTCCATGTAACGAAATTGACCAGACCCGTCTCCGTCATACGGGCGATCAAATGAGACAGTTTCTGCACGCGTTTCTGATTTGGCATCTGTACCTTTATAGAGCGAACTACCACCCCATTGGTTATATGACTGCCAAGTTAAAACAGATGACACAAATGAAATATCACTCTCTGAATTCGGA
Source organism: Streptomyces griseus (assembly GCA_945884695.1). GTDB lineage: Bacteria > Actinomycetota > Actinomycetes > Nanopelagicales > Nanopelagicaceae > QYPT01. Next base: position 148,962 of record CAMCYO010000002.1, on the reverse strand, counting down.
TTGTGTACTACCAAAGGAACAAATGAGGCTCGAGTTTTTGGTGCGCTTAGCCGAAATAAATACTGCCCTGGTGGTGTTTTTTCGAAGGCTCGAAATTTCCATAATTGATCCTTAGTTGTCGTTGAAGATATAAGCCGAGCTCCAGCTCCGTCGTAATACCCCATTCTGAAAACATCTATTTTCGTTGCGGGTACTTTTCCGACAATATGAAGATTAATACTCTCTCCGCAGGTAACACTTGTTTTCTCAAACCATCCTTCAATTCGATCTACTTTTACTCGACGGCTAAAGTCGGCGCTTAGGCGCAGAGGTACGCCTTTGCTCCAGGTTGGTGCGCCAGTCTTTTGATTCTCGTGTGCTACCCAACCAGGTGCGATATCCCACTTACATGCACTCGTTGCTGATGCGCTCTCTTGAAACCCATTCATTGTTGTGAGGAGAAGGATCCCTGCAAGAAGGCTTGCCCTGGCTTTCATTGCTTAAAGATAGTCAGGGGGTTGGAAATACGCACACGTTGAGCAGCGCTGGCACGATAAAGCTCATAGCTCCCAACTTGCTCGGGGTGAATCCACAGATCACACCAAGGCAGGCATTGCGTTGGGGCCAATCAGGGGCGCATTTAAACTCGATTAGCTAATTTCTCTACTTTGATTTGGAAAGTTTTATCCGTCCCTGAGCGAGGGCAACACCCAACAAAACAATTACAGCCCCAATCGGTTCGTTCCAGGAGATCTTCTCACCCAGAAAAAGAACTCCAACAATTACCGCAACAATTGTTGTCATAAAGGTGACGCTACTTGCAATAGCGCTACCTGCAGCAGCGAGGATTTTGAAATTCCAGATGTAGGCAAAACCTGAACCCAATATACCCAGCACTAACATCGCAAAAACTGGTCCTGGTCTGTACTGGTCGTTTGCAATACCGCCCATCAAGTAGAAAGGCAAAAGTGTTGCAGCACCAAGTGTTACTTGTGTTGCAGCCATAGCCTCAGGTTTTAATTTTTTGGGCAATATGAATCGCTTGGTGTACGGATATGAAAATCCATAGCATGCAACTGAAAAAACTAACGCAAGAACTGAGATTAATGGATTTGTTCCTAAACCCTTCCAAACTGCAAGCACAATAAGTACTCCCACGAATCCAAGTAGCATTCCTGCTACTTGTGCGAACGTTGGCTTCTCATCCCGCGATATCAGCATGATTGCTAATAAAGTCATAAGTGGTGTTACTGCATTAATGATTCCGGCAAGAATTGAGGTTACTTTCGTTTCTGCAAAAGCAAAGAGGACTCCAGGAACAACATTCAAGGCAAGTGAAATAATCCATAAGTGAAAAAGAGTCTTGGGGTCTTTAGGTAGAGAAATATTTTTCGCGCGAACCACTGCCAACAAAGCAATCGAACCTAAAGCACACCTTCCAAAGCCAACACCGACTGGAGTTAAGAATTCAAGCCCCATCTTGATGAAAATGAAAGAACAGCCCCAGGTGAGGCCTAAAGCGATATAGGCCGGCAACCAAGAACTGCTCTTTTTATCCATTTAGTTACAGTAACTAAGTGAATAGGTAATACCCAACAATGACCTTCTGTGTTATCCAAACGAGAGTGCAAAGTGGTAATTGGCGCGCATGGGTTTACAGATTCGAATGGCCATTTTTCGGGGTAATCGCCCTGTATTTATGGCGAAGAATTATGCGCGGTGATGTGCCAAAGATCCCTCGTCCTGATTTTTCTGCCCTTGCACAAGAAGCTGATCAGCACGAAAAAGACGTTGGTAATTCGAACCAATAATCCACGGTAGTATTAGCCCCGTTGCTTCAACCGAAGCAGTGATCATTTCCACCAAAGCGCAGCGCATGTTGTGCTTACTTGCGAGTCTTATCACCACCTGACAGGCCCCGATTGCGCCAAGGTTGCAATCAAGAAGTACCGCTAACTGCACAAACGCCAGTCGTTTGAGCCAATGGTTAGCCACCAGTCCAACTGGTTATGGCCAAGTCACACCGAGACGCGCTTGTCGTCTCGATTGGTATGTAAAAACATGTCTGCTCAAACACGCTCTTCTGCCCCTGCGCGCGCAACTCGCGTTAAATCTGGCAAACCACCACGTAAAGGAACTGCTGCGCGATCAATGGCGCATTCGGCTGGTTCAAGAAATGGTGATTCAACTTCTTCTTCTGACAGAGGTGCCTCACGCGCATCAACCAGTGCAACATCTTCTGGATCAACATGGGTTAAGGGCAAGCCAAAAGCTGGCAAGTTAACCGGTAAGACAACAACTCGCGCCGGCGGTAAACCTTCAGGTAAAGCATTTGGAAAACCTGGCGCGAAGAAATCTGCACAAACTCCTGCAAAGCGTGCAAAGAACAGCGCTCGCTCACAAGAGCGTGCAAAGCGTTTCGCAGATGGCCGTGGCACAGAAACTCAAACTTTTGATTCACGCACTAGCGATTCACGCGAAGAGCGCGCACCACGTCGTGCAAGTCGCCCAATAACAACAAGTGATAGCCGTGCACCTCGCACAGCAGGTGATACACGTTCTACAAAGTTTGCACCAGCTCGTCGTACCGATACTCGCATAGATACACGTAACAGTGACACTCGTCCGACAAATCGCCGCGATGCCCGTCTTGCTGAAATTGCTCGCGGTGATGGTCGTCCAAATTTTGAACCAAAAAAGCGCACTAAATTTATTCCTGGTGGCGGTCGCACAGGTGCACCAGGTCGTGCTGGATCTGCAATTCGCTCATCACATAGCGGTGTTGCAACACAGCGCACTGGTCCGCAGTTCCGTGCAAGTTCATCTCGCTCCCGCACAACAAGTAGCGCATCAGAGCAGAATTTCTCAAACGGATATTTCGCAGAAGATTTTGGCGCAGATGATAATTACATTAGCGATGCTGAGCAGGAGACCACCGAGGTGGCTTTGCATCACAAGCCAACTGAGAGCACCGGCAAGACATGGGCAGAACTTGGTATTGCACCAGCTTTAGTTTCAGCACTTACTCTTCAAGGCATCACCGCGCCTTTCCCAATTCAAGTTGCCACTTTGCCTGATGCAATTAAGGGCCATGACATTTTGGGTCGCGGACAAACAGGCTCGGGTAAGACGTTGGCATTTGCTCTTGCAATGTTGACTAATCTTGAAGGCAAACAAGCAGCTCCACATCGTCCGTTGGCTTTGATTCTCACACCAACTCGCGAGCTAGCTCAACAAATTAATGATGTTATTACCCCACTTGCACGTGCAATTCGACTTGATTCAGTTGTTATTGCTGGCGGCATGCCTTATGCAAAGCAGATCACTGCAATGCGCAAGAGTTGTCCCATCCTTGTTGCAACGCCTGGCCGTTTGATTGATTTACTTAATCGTGGCGAAGTTCAACTTGATGATCTACAAATCACTGTTCTAGATGAAGCAGATCAAATGGCTGATATGGGCTTCTTGCCAGTTGTTAAGGAAATTCTTGATCAAGGGCGACCAAATGGTCAGCGTTTACTTTTCAGTGCAACTCTGGATCGTGGTGTGGATTCACTTGTGAAGAAGTATCTTAACAATCCAAAGACACACTCTTTGCAAAACGATCGTGCATCAGTAAGCACAATGGAACACCATGTTCTTGTTATGCATCCTGGTGACAAAGACGAGATCACTGCTCAAATTGCAGCTCGTGATGGACGCACAATCTTGTTCGTGAAAACTCAACGTGGCGCAGATCGTCTTGCTGACAAATTAGCAAGTGTTGGCGTTGCCGTTGGAGCACTTCACGGTGGAAAATCTCAAGCAGTACGGACTCGCACCTTGGCGCATTTCAAGGCGAGCGCCAATGCTGCCCTTGTTGCAACAGATGTTGCTGCACGCGGAATTCACGTTGATGGAATTTCACTTGTTGTGCATGTTGATGCACCGACCGATCACAAAGATTATCTGCACCGCGCTGGCCGTACGGCTCGTGCTGGTGAGGCAGGCGTTGTTGTCACACTCGCTACCTCAAAGCAACAAACTGCAGTTCGCGGATTAACTTCGCGCGCTGGCGTTTATCCAAAGTTTGTCGATGTCCGCCCACACCATGCTGAATTGGTATCGATCACCGGTTCTCGCGAGCCAAGTGGAATCGCATACGTAGCGCCGGTAACTGCCAGCGATGGTCCACGCCGAAGTGGCAAGCCACGACCACGTAGTGATCAACGCCGTAGACGGCCGAGATAACTCACTACTCTTACTCCTATGCGAATCTACGTCGCCGGAATTAAAGGGATGGTTGGATCGGCTATTGCCTTAGAGGCCAAGGCTCAAGGTCACGAAGTTTTCGGTAAGTCATCTAAAGAGTTAGACCTTACCGATCGTGTACAAGTTTTTGCCGAGCTTGCAACCATAAAACCCGATGCACTAATTATTGCAGCTGCAAAAGTTGGAGGCATCGGAGCTAACTCTTCTCTCCCCGTTGATTTTCTTTCCATCAATTTGCAGATTCAAACCAATCTCCTCGACGGTGCATTCGCGGCTGACATAACCAAAGTTCTTTTTCTAGGTTCTTCGTGTATTTACCCAAGACTTGCTCCACAACCGATACCAGAGTCGGCTCTTTTAACGGGTGAGCTCGAGAAAAGTAATGAACCTTATGCGATTGCGAAAATTGCCGGACTTAAATTAGTCGAAGGTTACCGCAAGCAATTTGGTCGCCATTGGATATCTGCAATGCCCACCAACTTATATGGGCCCCGAGATAACTTTGAGCTTGAATCCTCCCATGTTCTACCCGCCCTAATACATCGTTTTCATAGTGCAAAAATTGCAAACGCTAACGAAGTCCAGATCTGGGGAGATGGCACACCACTGAGAGAATTTCTTTTTGTTGAAGATCTCGCGCGAGCTTGTCTCATGTTGCTTGAGAAATATGATGAAAATATTGCAATAAATGTTGGCAGTGGTGATGAAATTTCAATTCTAGAGTTATCAAAACTGATCGCAAGAATTGTCGGTTTTCAAGGCCAAATTACTCTCGACTCTTCGCATCCAAATGGCACACCAAGAAAATTGGTAGATTGCAGTAAAATTTCAAAGCTTGGATGGAGTTCATTGGTTAGCCTTGAGGACGGGATTTTAAAAACTTACAATTGGTTTCTCGAAAACGATGCGAAAGTAGGGATAAAGTGAAGCGTGCACTCATTACAGGTGTGACAGGTCAAGATGGTTCATACTTGGCAGAACTCCTACTTAATAAGGGATACGAAGTACATGGCCTTATCCGCAGAAGTTCAACTTTCAATACATCAAGAATTGAGCATTTATACAAAGACCCTCATGAAAAGGGCAATAAATTCCATCTCCATTACGGTGACATCACCGATGGCGTTGGCATTGCAAATCTGATTCGCGAACTTGAACCAAACGAGATTTATAATCTTGCGGCGCAAAGCCACGTAAAGGTCTCATTTGAAATGCCTGATTTTACAGCCCAAGTTGATGCAATTGGAACCATCCGAATTCTTGAAGCAATTCGCGCTGCAAAGATAAATACAAAATTTTATCAAGCGTCAACTTCTGAACTTTACGGAAGTACACCTCCTCCTCAATCTGAGCTCTCATCATTTGCTCCTCGTAGCCCATATGCCGCTGCAAAGTTATATTCATATTGGGTGGTCAGAAATTATCGTGAGGCCTATGGACTTCATGCGACAAATGGCATTCTTTTTAATCACGAATCTCCTCGTCGAGGTGAAACATTTGTTACTCGTAAGATCACAATGGCGGCTGCAAAGATTAAATTGGGACTACAAGAAAAACTTTACTTAGGAAATCTAGATGCCACACGCGACTGGGGATATGCACCAGAATATGTTGAAAGTATGTGGTTGATGTTGCAACAAGAAAAGCCAGATGATTTTGTAGTAGCAACTGGTGTTGGAGCGACGGTTAGAGACTTCTGCAAAGTCGCTTTTTCAAAGTTAGATCTTGATTACAAAGACTTTGTCATAACTGAAGATCGATATATCCGTCCCACAGAAGTTGATGCCCTCATTGGAGATCCATCCAAAATCAAGAAGATCCTTGGCTGGGAAGCAAAAACTCATTGGAAAGAGATTGCAGGCATTATGGTCGATGCTGACGTAAAACTCATTACAGATAAATAAGCCTAAAGCCCCATTAGCTTTGCTTGACGATCAAAGTCCGGAACAGAATCCCGCACTTCTGCAAAAGTCCCGGTGGCAATAACCCTCCCAGAATCCATATACACAACAATGTCCGCATTTCTAACCGTTGAGAGCCTATGGGCAATCATAAGCACAGTCACTGATCCTTTAAGTCCCTGAATCGCTTCAGAGATGCTCGCCTCTGTTTCCCCGTCAAGTGAACTCGTGGCTTCATCCAAGACTAAAAGTTGAGGCTCAGTAAACATTGATCGAGCAATTCCTAATCTCTGACGTTGCCCTCCGCTAATTTTTGCGCCCCGTTCTCCGACAGTTGTATCCAATCCATTAGGTAACTGCTTCACAAACGCTAAAAGTTGCGCTTTTAATAAAGCATTTTCAACCAATTCATCTGTCGCGACCTCCGAAGCGAAACCAAGTCCTACATTCTCCCTGATAGTCCCATTTGCAATCATGACGTCTTGAGGGACATAAGACGCTGCTCCTTTCCATTTCGCAAAGGCTTCCAGCGGTGGTAGTCCTGAAATCGTAACTTGACCTGAATCTGGTCGTAGAACTCCTAAAATAATATCTACTAGTGAAGTCTTTCCAGCTCCAGAAGGGCCAACAAAAGCAACCACAGAATGAGCCGGTATTGAAAGTGTTACGTTTTGTACTGACGGTATGTGCTTACCAGGGTAAGTGAGCGAGACGCCCGACACTTTAACTTCCGGAAAAAACCCACTGTGGTCAGTGCTAAAAGAATCACTTTCAAGATTAATGGTTTCAGTTTCTTGAAGTGAATCAATAAGATCTAGTGTGGGCCCAGCTTGGCCTAAGCTCCCTTTGATTTGAACTAGCCCTTGCTGGGTCCGCAATACAGCTGGAGCAATACGAGCACCTGCTGCAAGAAATACTGAAAGTGTTGCCACTGCATGCTTTGCATCTTGCAATAAGAATTGTGTAGCTCCTAATAAAAGCGCACCAATTACGACCGTAGTGTCGATAACGTATTTGCTTACATTGGGCATGAAGGCCCTTTCTGCCAGCGTGCTTGACAAATCAATTCTAAGTTTTCGAATTTCTTTCGCATAGAAACTTCGGCTATTCCTCACAACCGATTCGCGATAAGAATTTAAGACTTCTACTATCTTTTCGTTGCTTCGAATTTCAAGCCCCGAACTCTTGATTCCCAGGTTTAAAGCTCTAGTACGCATAAAACGGTGCAGGCCAAATCCAATTAATCCAAATAAGCAAGTGGTGCCAAGAGCTACTCCTGGATCTACAAAAAATAACCCAATCGCCAAAATCGCCAATAGAGAAATGTCTGAAATCAATGCAACAATCGTGCCAAGTACTTGTAACGTGATTGCCTCTACTCCACGAGTTACCGCGTACAGGGTTTCCTGGGCTGTCTTCCTTTGAATAGTCAATAATGACTGCCCTAATAGTCGCGCAATTAAGTTTGAAGAAATTTCTGCACCCCGACGGCTAAGAAAAAAGAGAGTTCTTCGAGTAAAGAAAACTGATAAAAGTGTTCGAGATATGAGAAACACTCCCGCGGCTATGCCCAGCAATGCGACTTGGACTTGAAACTGGTACCCAGAAATATGAAAGAATTGAATTGCTGAATTAACTCGATTTCCTGGCTTCTGTCCTTCAACTCCTGTAACTGCCAAAGCACCTAGAATGCCAATGGAGGCAACTCCAGCAAGATCCAAAATTCCCAAACTTACTTGAATCAATGAAATCATAATAACTTTGCGAAGATCTTGACGCGATAGTAGTGCTGTTGAGCGCCCTATTACCGTTTGTCTAAATCTCTTTTTCAGACGAGTAATCACTTAGCGTTTCCTGCCCGTGGAAGACTAATCTCAAGACCTGATTCCAAATTAATCAATGGTTTCCACCCAAGCAATTCCTTTGCCTTTTGGTTGCTTAAACTACTTCTTAACACATCGCCTGACTTCGAGCTCAAAATGTTGGGCTCAATTTCACTTTTTATAATTGTTGCGATTTTCCTAAATAGATCTAGGAGTGAAATTTCAGTCTGCGAAGAAACATTAACCCTTGTATTAATTGGATTCTCAATCGCTTTAAGGATTGCAGCAACTACATCGCTCACATGAATAAAGTCACGCGTCACGTCGGGCCCATAAATAGTCGGAACTCGCTCTTCTGATAATGCCTTCCAGAACTGAAAAATTACACCCCGTTGATGATCCTCAACTTGACCATAACAATTAGAAAGAGCTAAAGATGTCCAGGAAGTACCCGCTTTCGCACTTAATACTCTTACATAGTCCTCGCCCAACCGTTTTGAAAGTCCGTAAGGAGAAACTGGTCTTTCAGGGCTTCTCTCAGTTAATGGCATTGGTGAGTCAGAGTCGTAAATTGCACCGCCAGATGCAACGTAAATGAAATTATTACAACCAACAGTTTGGGAAGCATGAAGTACCTTAAGAGTTCCAATTCCATTTATTTCCAAATCACGAATTGGATTTACAAAACTCTCAGTAACATCAACTTGTGCTGCCAGATGTATTACAACATCGGGCTTAATGCGCAAGAAAATTGAATCCAAATCTGCGGTTGAGATGTCAACGCTGGAATCACCAGCCTTCTCGTCCTTAACATCTAAAGCAAAGATCTCATATTTCGTGCCTTGCAAGGCATCAACAAGGTATCTTCCGATAAAGCCCTTGGAGCCAGTGACCAAAACCTTCTTCATGCTCCCAATACTATTCCCATGCTTCTTTTCTGACCCAATTATTAGGAATAAGGCCCAGTGGTTCTTCTTTCAACTTGAACCAAGGCATAGGAGCTATAACTGGTGCGTTCTCATGATGAGACAAATACGCACCCCACCAACCAAACGTTGAATTGGAAATCACGTATCCAAAACCTAATCTCATAGCCTCAATAGTTTCAGCGGGCGAGTCCTGTGCCTCGGTAATCACACGCGAATTTTGAATTACCCATTTAGGTAAATTCCTCAAGGCTAATTCTGGTTCATCAGAAAAAATCCAGATCTTACGAAACATGTTGGTTTCCCAAAGTTCCAATAGTGCACCTTCGTAATATGACAACGACGGGGTACCGAAAGTTTTTTCGGATTTATAGTCACCTAATCTGATATGCAATATGAGCGGTTTTTCCATGGCAGAATCAGCTCTTAAGCTAGTTAACCAAGTTGGTTCGCTCTTCAGCGCAAGATTATGAAATATCTGATAAATATTCTTGCGTTCAACCCAATTAATGCATTGAAAGTATCCAATCGTTAATGAATCCTGGCTTTCAAGATTTTGATCATACCCGACTCCTCGACACACTTGAATTTTCAGTCCGTTCCAATACAGATGAGAAAGTAATTTCGAGATAGCGCTAATTTGCAAAGCCTTCACCCCAAAACGAGAATCTTGAGATGAGCTCTTTGAACTAAGTCGTAATAAGAAATTGCCCAATCTCTTCTCAAGCCAAGGGCTAGTACGAACAGATAGAAACTCAACCTCGGCTGGCCAAAGAAATCTCTCAACTTCCAGAGTCCCATTTTTTGTCTCTCGCGGATTTGCAAGACTTCTTTCAATATAGAGCTTGTGATTTTCGCTGAGCGCAATTCCAGCAGCCAATTGAAATAATTGATTTCCCAAACCGCCGGCAAGAGAAAACAGTATTCTGCGGGATTTCTTACTCTTCATGGAAGAGTGGACTTCTCTTAGTAAGTAAAAGTTTAAGCGCGGCCATAAAATAAGCTCCTTTTGAAAAAAGGATCAATGGAAAGAATTTTATAACTTGAATTATCATCAGAATTTTAGTGGAAAGAACTCCTCGTTTGAGAGCTGTTAGAACCTGCCGGGTAATCAAGAGAGCACCAAATTCACTCTTACTAGCATTGGAACCTTTGATTGACCTCATCAAGTAAGGTACTGATTTCAGTAAATCTGAAAGAGCCTTCGGATTATTAGTTAACTGCTGTTCATCGCCGACGAAATACGTGTAGACAGACTTAGGGTGAACATAGATTCTCTGCCCGGCTAGATTTAAATCGAAGAGAAAACATTGGTCTTCGGCCATACGAAATGCCTTAAATCTAATCTTCCCAATGATTTCATTCCTAAATGCCCATCGCCAAAGACCAGGTTGCATACCAAACTCTTCGAACAATTTGCCAGATACTGAATTCTCAATGAGATGCAAGGAATGCAAATTTGGCGATGTCAAGGTTTGAACTGTGAAACCACCAACTGCAACCGCGAAATTTCCATTTGTTGCAATCTCTATCATCTTAATTACTTCTGCGACTTCAGGAAGATCGTCACTATCCCAAAAGACAATCCATTCACTTTTCGCTAAATCGAGCCCAGCATTTCTTGCCATCCCTGGCGAACCGTGTCGAGCTTCAATTAGTTGGATTTGTGGAATATTAAGAGTGATTTCTTTGAGTTCACGTCCGGTATCGACGTCTTGAATATCATGCACCAAAATCACTTCAATAGATTCAAAGTCGACAGTTCGAAGCCAGTGCCTTAGATTAGATAGCTTTGTGGACATACGAGAAACAGGAACAATAATCGTTATTTGATTATGCAATTTCCCTTCGAGCCTCATAAGTGAAGCGTATAGGAGAATCTCGACACGTTAGAAATCTATCTTTAAGGTTTTGCTTAATAGTATTTATCGGGCGAGTCGCGCAGATATCCCGAAAGATTTTTTCCGTTTGTCGTCAAGCATAACCGCGAGAAATCCATTATTATAGAATACCAAATTTTCAGAATTGAAGTCGCTTTCCCGAGGATCAGAAACCTAAAAGGGGTTTTACTCAAAAGGAATTAGTTGGAATTCCTGATTCTAAGGATAATTGCACCTTGGCAGTATCTATTCTTAAGAAATAGGAGTTTCTTACGAATCAGTACTTTACTTAATCCTCAATTATTATAGAATTCGATTTGCTTTTAATACTGACAAGAATGACTTAGTTGTGTGCCAATTTGGATTACTATCACTGCTGAATCTAAATCCCTCATGAACCATTTTTCCTTCAGTCTTATAGGAACGATTATTCAATAGTTCAGGTGAGAGAATCGCATAAAAATCTTCAAATTCCATTGTATAAAAAGAATCATCTTCAGTAATCATAATTTCGTGCAACTTCTCTCCTGGGCGAATGCCAATAATTTTGATTGGTACGCCAGGCGCTACCACACTTGCGACATCTATAACTTTAAAACTAGGAATTTTTGGGACAAATATTTCTCCACCCTTCATTATGTCAAGACTCCTAATTACAAATTCAACGCCTTCTTCTATCGTTAGCCAAAATCGCGACATTCTCTCATCGGTAATCGGTATTACTCCAAGTTTTGCTTGCTCAATAAAAAACGGTATAACGCTGCCCCTTGAACCTAAGACATTCCCGTATCTAACTACCGAAAAGATTGTTTTTGACCTTGGGGACAAAATGTTGCCAGCTATCATTAGTTTATCGGAGCAAAGTTTTGTGGCACCATAAAGATTTGCAGGATTTGCTGCCTTGTCTGTACTTAGGGCGATGACTTTAGAAACCCCGTTTTCAATTGCAGAATTTACAATATTCTCAGCACCAAGAATATTCGTTTTTATCGCCTCCATTGGATTGTTTTCAGCTGCCGGGATTTGCTTCATCGCAGCTGCATGAATCACCACATCCACACCAGTTGTGGCTTGCAGGAGCCTCTTATAATCTCTAACATCTCCAAGAATGAAACGTACGGATTTTGTACTTAGGCTCGCCTGCATTTCATATTGCTTCAATTCATCACGGCTGTAGACAATAATCTCTTTTATGCCCGTTTCATTAGAAAGTCTTTCAACGAAAGCTTTGCCGAATGATCCCGTGCCTCCGGTGATTAATATGGTTTGACCTGCTAACGACGCCATGGTTCTAACCTTTCGGTAATCTTGGGAATTCTTGTGTGAGGTATCATATCTTGGAAGATAAGAAAGGTGTCCTAACCGAACCGTTGATGGTTAATTATATTTCGATCAGTTAATTCACTCTAAAAAATGAGTTTCAATAGTGCGTGCTGCTATCAACACATCTGGTCCGAGTCGAGTAATGTAAGAATCGCTAAAACTCCCAATAACTGAAAGATTTCCTAATGCATCCTATGAGCCAAAATTATGGCATCCTAGTAAGTACTCGAAATCGACCCCACCAACTGAATCAAATGCTTGATTCAGTTTTGCATTCCAGTCTCAAGCCCAAACAGGTGATCATAATTTCTTCGGGAGATTCAATTGATGAAGTGCTGCGAAATTTTGAGTTGTTACTACCAATTACTCACAAACACATGGAAGATAGGGGTCAAATAAGACAGAAGATTGAAGGGGTCAAATTACTTGCAGCCGAACTTGATTGGGTCGCATTTTTTGATGACGATATTCTCTTAGGGAGGAATGCGATACATAACATCTTCGAGACTGTCTCCAACCATGCAAACCCTGAACAGATACTAGGAGTAGGGCTTGCCACAAATGACCTCCCCGAAAACAATCACAGTTCGACACGGCGTATATTTACTCGTTTTTTTGGGATTAATGAAAACAAGCTTGGTGGAGTTCAAAGAAATGGCCAGAACAATAGTTATATGAGTTCATCAATACCCATAGAAACTTCTTGGCTTAACGGTGCATCAATTTGGCGAAGAGATATTGCATCGAATTACAATATTCCTCATCTAAAGGCTCGTTATTCAATATGCGAAGATCTGATTTTTTCCTACCCTTACAGCAAACAAGGAATTCTGCTATTCAATCCTGGAAGCAAATTTTCATTCCAGGAGCACGTGGTTGAGATTCAAGCCTCGCCAGACATTTTCCGAGCATTAACATATTGGCGTCTTTACTTTGTTTCCCTTCACAGTGAACTTTCGAAATCTCTATTCCTGTGGTCGCAAGTTGGTAGAACTCTTCAGTATATGATCTCACAAAAGGGAAACCTTCGATTTAGATTAACTTCTGCCAGTTTCGCAATTACTATTCTTGCTGACGTATTTCTATTAGTTTTCAAGCAAATTCCAAGTATTCGGATTCTCGAACTTAGACAAAGTGACGAGTAAGTTAGCGTTTTAGTCAGAAAACTATTCTAAGCTGAGGATGGTCTCTTCATTAAGTGGCGCAAAATATTCTGCATACGTCATTCTCATACTTGAAACTTCCGGATTCAATTCACTAGATTTTCCACTCGCAGCTTTACGAAGATATTCCATTAAGGTCGAAGATTCACTAAATTTCTCATGAACAAGGGATGTAATTGCTAGAGGATCAAGATTATCGCTAATTGTAGATCCAATATGTAGGGGCCTGCACCCATAAATCAAACCTTCAATTGCCACGGCCGAACTACGATATACACAGAAATCCGCAACCTTTAAGTCCTCTGTTAATGTTTGTTTTGAGAACAACATATTTTCTGGATACTTCAATCGTGATGTATCTGCCATCGCCTTGTCACCTATGTAGGCAGGGTGCAATCTAAAATTTATTATCACTTCGGGTAATGCATTGCTACAACTAACTGCAAGTGAGAAAATCTCGGCTACTGCTACTTGACTGCTCTCGGGAGCGAACAAACAATTCAATTGCTCGCCTTTTCTAAAATTTGTTAAAGTTGTTGGCAAATTCCCAGAAAAATTCTTTGGTGATCCCAAAATTTTAATCTGATTTCGAAGTACGGGATTCAACTTTAAAAAGTACTGCCGGGGAGCTTCGCCTGTAGTTAAGATTAGATCGTTTTGAGAAACTTCGAAAAGATTTTCACGCAAACTCACTTGACCTTTAACCACGGGGGCGTGTTGAAAAAAAACTACCTTTACGTTTGGAAATTTCGTGTGAATCATCTTGACCGCCAAAATTTCATAAGAATGTCCTTCTAAGGTCATTACTACTTGCCTAGGGTTGGAAACCCTAATAAAACTTTCTAAGTTTGTTTTAAAAATAATTGCGGCAAATGTAGCACGTGAAAACTGCCCAAGCCCTGCACCAACTAATAACAATCTATAATCAAGACAAATCTCACTTTTAAATACGGCATCTACCAAAAATTCCAAACTCATCCGCCACTGCATATATGCTTCCTTCAATAACTTTCTGAGTGGAATCGTTTTGGAATTGACTTCATAGCTAACATTTGCGGTCGAACTGAATGCACCTTTTACTTGGCTAGTTTTCTTTCTTGTGTGATTCAATAAAAGAATCGTGGCATTTTTGAATCTTGAGCTAATTCTCCATGGCAATTCCCCGAAGTATTGATCCCGTGTTTGCGCATCCACAAAGTGTGTAAAATGGGATACAAAAATTGTGTCTGTTGTTTTGTCGGAACTATCCTTGTCCAGGTGATGATGGTCTCTATAGATTAGAATTCGCACAATTTCGCGAAGAATACAAATAGTAATTGTTGGAAAATACACAACAATCTTGACCATTAACTTTAACATTTTATGCCTGCCAGAATAGAATCTGTAGGGTTCTAAATTTTCCGGACTAGGTTTGCCAATTTTTAAGAACGTATTAGCTGAAATATCTTTCGACTTATAAGTTTTAGATATATCAATTAAATGCGAGTAAGTATCTCCAATGTCCAAAGTTAGATTGATCCGCCTCATCTTCATCTCGTAAAAATTCTCTGCGATAGATTTCCTCATATTTGAAGGAACTACGCACACCAAGATACCATATTTACGTGTTGGCATCTTTAATGGAGAATCAATTTGGTGCAATCCAAGGAGATTGCATTTCTTTAGATGGGCATGACTAGGAAAATAGTGGTTTCGACGCAAATTGAGAGATTGCATATAGGTTGCCGTTCTGGAGAAACCGTCGCAATGATTCGAGGGCATCGAGAGGTGAGGTAATTGAACTGTTTCGCCCGAATGGTGTTGTAACCTGCATAGTATGAATGAGTATCCAATCAAGCGGTTTCTTACTTTACTGCTCAGAATTTATATCGGGATAACTTCGAAAATAATCGTCTTCATAATTCTATTCTTTTCAAGAACATTTCGGGGACAGCTGATACAGGATATAGTCCTAAAACATATTTGGAGTAAAAGCACATCCCTCCTTCATAAAGGAGTCAACCTCAATTTCGTAACTCCGACAGCGCTTACGAAGTATCGCGCCGTAACTTTCGCCTCAAAAGAACCTGAAACACTCCTATGGATTGAGGAGTTCCCTGAGGGATCTGTTCTTATGGATGTTGGAGCAAATGTTGGAATATTCTCAATTTATGCTGCGCTGGCTCGAAATTGTAAAGTTTATGCGATTGAACCATCACTTCTAAACCTTGATATATTACTTCGTAACATTGTTAATAATCGTGTATCAAAATTGGTGACGGTAATACCGTTAGCTTTATCTGATGCGGCCGCTGTTCAAACAATGTTTATGTCACAGCAAGGTTTCACTTGGGGTGGTGCGCATAATTCAATGGGCAAAAATATCGGTCAAGATGGCCAGCCTCTCAATGCGCCAATAGAAAGTTCTCAACTCTCAATAACGATTGATAGCTTGATTTCGCTTTTCCAATTAGATGAAGCAAAATACGTAAAAATTGACGTTGATGGACTTGAACTCCTAGTTTTAAAAGGTGCTAAGAATGCACTCAGGAAAGTTAATTCCATTCTCATAGAAGTCGACACATTGCATCCAGGGCAAGATCGGGCGGTCACCAGCGTGCTATCTGGGCTTGGATTCAATCGTAGGTTCAAAATTGGAAATATCAATCTAACTGAGAACCAGATATGGGATCGCAAGTAAGAATTGGTTCCTAGACTTCCAAAAGCTTGGCTGTAAAGGTAATCTGTATGTCATGTTCTTTCCTTTACTGAAGATTCAGGACTTTAATGGTTTTCTTGACTTAACTTTCCAAGGTCCCAATAACTGGGAAAACAGGGACAAAACCCCGAAAATCCTTCACCTGATCTGGTCGGCCGATGGACAATGGAATTCGAAGGTCATCGAAACCATTAATTACGGCCAAGGTTTCAGATTAACGACTGACGAAGTAGGGCAAAATCAAATGCAGAACGGATTAGCTTTCGTATATCCATCTAATGTGCAATTACCTGCGATTCTGGAAGCACTTCCTTCGGAACGAACATGGGTTGGTGATGTACCCGCATGGCGTGCCACAACAGGATTAATGAATAAGCATGCGCAAGTTAGCTACCAAGCTGAAGTTGATCCACTTCCAAACAAAGCATCCATGCTTACTTTTCACCCATTTATACAGTTTGGTGACGTTATAAATTACCTCTTAGTTCTAAATTTGAGGAAAGACCCGCTAGTAGAGACGAGCACACTTGAAATTTATAACAGCTACACAAAAGAGCTTATCGATTCAACATTTATCAAATCAAATTCTCTAACTCTAATCCCACTCGACAAGTATGAATTTAAACCAACCGATCTACCACTTTTTGTAAGCAAAGATTTAGCGGGTATCCCGTTTGGATTTGGAATTCATAAAAGTGGCAAGATGCTCAGTTTAGAACATACGCACCCACCAGCAAGTTTTGCGCTATTTGGGGATCGACGAAAAGTTCAGTCGCAGATTAAGTCTTCTTGGATGGCAAGTTTAGCTGGCGAAGAATGAGGAACTTCCTTAGAAGATTGAAATACTTTCTTTTTGTTCCGCATGGAATAACTGCAGAACCAAAAAGTTCTGATGCTGTAATTAGTGACCTGTTTCTAATCCGCAATGACGCACAATGGAAAACCGAGTTTGAGCTCCTAAACATCCGAGGATTAATTGAGGGCGACAACACCGTTTTGCAAAATGACACTTCAGATTTTTGGTTTTTTGATGAGACAGGAGAGAAATTAGGCGAAGAGCGTATCGAATTGTTAGGGGTAGGACGCCAAACTGTAAAACTTCGAGACCTATTGACTGGCCCGTCAGAACGAGCAAAAACTTTTGCAGTTTTTCATAATCAGACAGTGCCTTGGCTGGCTTCTGAAAAGAGTTTTCTGGCTGATCGTGGCTATGCAGGTTTTGAATTCTCTAATATTGGATTAAAAGGTTATGTACATGGAAATCTAGATTCCATCGCGCGATCGGCAAATCACATAGAAATGCTTGGGAAAGCTGGACTGTTGAATCGTGCTTACACCGTCCAACATCGTTTAACAGGACCTTCCACCTACGAATTCTTTTTCACGAATCCAACAAACAAAACTCAGACCCTCAAAGCCTTAGTGAAAACAAATGATGGAAGATTTGCAAAACTTGGCACTATGAAATTGAAGCCTCGTGGATCCGGTCAATTTACAGTGAAGGTTGATGAGAACGAAATTAAGCGATTCCAAATGAAAAGCAGATTATTTCTAGGTAGGCCAGTGGTTTTTCGTACTACTCATGGATCTATGGACGTTTTTCACGGATAGTGAGTCTTGTTGAGCGCATTTGATTGATACTCTAGGGTTGAAGTCCGCAGAAACCTTTAAGTTGCCGCTGTGAAAGGAGCCAAATCATGGCGTCTATCCTAATAACCGGTGCTGATGGTTTTATTGGCTCGCATCTAACTGAAGAATTAGTACGGCAAGGCCATAGCGTTCGCGCCTTTGTTTATTACAACTCATTTAACTCTTGGGGTTGGTTAGATCGCTGTTCCCCGGAGGTGAAAGGGAAATTCGAAGTATTCTCTGGCGACATTAGAGACCCACATGGCGTTAGAGAAGCCATGAAGGGTTGCGAGGTGGTCATCCACCTCGCTGCACTCATTGCAATTCCATTTTCATATCACTCACCCGACACTTACGTCGAGACCAATATAAAAGGAACTCTCAATGTCTTACAGGCGGCCAGGGAGCTTGGAGTAAAAAGGGTCATTCATACTTCAACTAGCGAAGTTTATGGCACTGCGCAATTTGTTCCAATCACTGAAGATCATCCACTTCAAGGACAGTCACCTTATTCAGCAACCAAAATTGCAGCCGACCAATTAGCATTTTCTTTCTATTCATCATTTGATCTACCCGTAGTAATTTTGCGACCTTTCAACACTTACGGACCTCGTCAGTCGGCCAGGGCGGTGATTCCAACCATCATTACTCAAATTGCAAACGGGCAAAAAGAAATTAAATTAGGTGCTATTTCGCCTACTCGAGATTTTAATTACGTAAAAGACACTGTTGATGGTTTCGTTGCGACATTGAATAGTAAGAATGGTTTAGGCGAAGTAATTAACTTAGGCAGTAACTTTGAGATTTCAATAAAGGAAACCGCCGAATTGATTGCCGAAATCATGGGTGTGACAATTAGCATTGCTCAAGATGGAGACCGTCTAAGGCCAGCAAACTCAGAGGTTGAGCGCTTATGGGCAGATAATTCCAAAGCAAAAGAAATTCTTAACTGGAAACCAAGATTTGCTGGGCGCGATGGCCTCAAGAGCGGTTTAGAGGAGACAATTGCATGGTTTAGCCAACCTGAAAACCTAAGTGGATATAAGTCAGGGATTTACAACTTGTGATGAAGACAAATACTTCCACTCTTGCCCAAGACATTATTGAAGGGATCAGAGCAGCAATTGGTCCGGCTCCGGCGGTCTTACACGAACCCAGCTTCAATGGCAATGAGTGGCTCTACTTAAAAGAGTGTCTTGATTCAACTTACGTGTCATCTGTAGGAAAATATGTAGATCGTTTTGAAATCGATTTAGCCAATTTCACAGGAGCGAAATTTGCCATTTCGGTGATTAATGGAACGGCAGCACTACACATTGCTCTCAAGTTGGCTGGAGTACAAGCCAACGATGAGGTTTTGATCCCTGCTCTTACTTTCGTTGCAACTGCTAATGCCGTGACGTACTGCGATGCAATTCCGCATTTTATTGACAGCGAAGAAAGTACGCTAGGGATTGACGGAAAAAAACTGCGAGATTATCTAAATTCAATATCTGAACAGCGCTCGGGTCAATGCTTCAATAAAAACACTGGACGGGTGATTCGGGCACTTGTTCCAATGCATACTTTCGGCCACCCTTCAGATTTAGAGGGCCTAATGTCGATTGCACAAGATTTCAATATAGTCATGGTTGAGGATGCAGCCGAGTCGCTCGGGAGTTATTACAAGGGGAAACACACAGGCACATTTGGCTTATTAGGTGCCCTAAGTTTCAATGGAAATAAAACAATCACTACAGGAGGAGGGGGTGCAATCCTTACTAACGATGAAAATCTTGCACGTCGCGCTAAGCACTTAACGACAACCGCAAAATTGCCTCACCCATGGGAGTTTCGCCATGACGAAGTTGGTTATAACTACCGCATGCCTAATATCAATGCTGCATTAGGGTGTGCCCAGTTAGAACAACTACCTAAAAAACTTGCAGCTAAAAGAGAACTATTTAGTCGCTACAAGCAATCGTTTTCCAAAATATCCAAGGTAGCTCTTTTTGAAGAACCTACCAATAGTAAAAGCAACTACTGGTTGCAAACTATATTATTGGACGAAAACCAGTCTGATCAAAGAGACTTAATTCTTGAGGAGACGAATGCCGCCAACTATATGACTCGTCCTTCGTGGGTGCTATTAAATGAATTAACACCTTTTAAGGATTGCCCGAACATGGATTTGCCAACGGCGCAATCGCTGGCAACACGATTAATAAACATTCCGAGCAGTCCAGAGCTAGTTTTGAGTGGTTCGCAATGAAGAAACCAAACTTGATTCTTCTAGGCGCCGGCGGTCACGCGCAAGCATGCATTGACGTGATCGAGCAGGAAGGAAAATTTAATATTGCAGGGTTAGTTGGACTCCCTGACGAAGTCGGGACGAGCCGAGGCAAATATCAAGTACTTGCCTCAGACGACGACTTGCCTAATCTGCTTAGTCAGTGTCAATTCGCGATTGTAAGTCTTGGGCAAATCAATTCGCCTAAAAATCGCATTCGTCTTTATGAGAGGGCTGTAGAAATTGGATTTAAATTGCCGACAATTATTTCACCGAGGGCATACATCTCTCCTAGCGCGACAATTGGCGCAGGAACAATAGTTATGCACGGAGCTATTGTTAACGCGAATGCAACTATTGCGAGTAATTGCATTATCAATACGCGTGCAGTAATTGAACATGATGCAAAAGTATTAGATAACTGTCATATCTCTACAGGAGTTATTGTCAATGGGAATTCTAAAGTAGGAGCTGGAAGTTTTATTGGGAGTGGGAGTCTAATCAAAGAAGATATTTCAATTGGTAAAAATGCAGTGGTGGGAATGGGATTAACCCTGCGTCACAATTTACCTGACGATTCCAAGTTCCTAGGTTAAGTTACTTCATGAAAACCCTAATTATTGCTGAAGCTGGAGTCAATCATAATGGTGATATCAGTTTGGCAAAGAAATTAGTAGATATAGCTGCTGAATCAGGTGCCGACTTAGTAAAGTTCCAAACGTTCAATGCCGACCGGCTTGCAACTCATTTTGCGCATAAGGCTGAATACCAAAAATCAGAAACGGGAAAAGCTGAGTCACAACATGCAATGCTTCAAAAATTAGAGCTAACAGAAGAGATGCATGTTCAGCTTATTGCTTACTGCCAGTCACGCGCCGTTGGATTCTTATCTACTGGATTCGATATTGAAAGTGTGGATTTGTTAAATCGGCTCGGTCAGGAGTTATTTAAGATTCCATCAGGTGAAATCACAAACATGTCCTTTTTAAGGCATATCGGCGGCTTGGGAAAACGTGTAATTCTTTCAACTGGTATGTCAACAATGGATGAAATTGAATCTGCAATCAGTGTGCTGGAAAACTCTGGAACTCCGCGCAGCAAGGTCACCGTCCTGCATTGCACGACTGCTTATCCAGCTCCGATGTCAGATGTAAATTTGAGCGCAATGCAAAGCATCAAAAGTGCGCTCAACGTGGAAATAGGTTATTCAGACCACACGTTGGGTATTGAGATTCCTATTGCTGCTGTGGCACTAGGTGCAACAGTGATCGAGAAACACTTCACTCTTGATCGGAACATGCCTGGTCCCGACCATAAAGCAAGTCTCGAGCCCACAGAATTGAAAGCTATGGTCAACGCCATTCGCAATATTGAACAAGCCCTTGGAGATGGCGTTAAACGTTTAATGCCAAGTGAGGTTGAAAATATAGTGATTGCACGCAAATCGATCGTGGCCCGCCAAAGTATTTCAAAAGGCGAAATTTTTAGTTCTGAAAATATCACCGCTAAACGGCCAAACAACGGCATCTCGGCAATGCAGTGGGACGAAGTAATCGGTAAGGCAGCAAAGCGTGATTATTCCACTGATGAATTCATTGAATTATGACTCTAAAAATCTGCGTAATCACAGGTAGTCGAGCCGATTATGGCTTGCTTCATTTTGTTATGCAGGGCATAAAAAATGACCCGGTCTTAACGCTTCAGATCATCGCAACGGGGATGCATCTATCACCAACATTTGGCCACACTTTTAAAGAAATTGAATCTGACGGTTTCAAAATTGACTATAAAGTAGACATATTAAGTAATGTCGACGATGGTTATTCAATTGCCGAATCAATGGGTCAAGGATTGATTAGTTTTGCAAAAGCACTAAATGAATTGAATCCTGATTTGGTGCTCGTTTTGGGAGATCGATTCGAAATATTTTCTGCAGTTGCCGCTGCTTTGGTAGCAAAAATTCCAGTCGCCCATATTCATGGTGGCGAAGTGACTATTGGAGCATTCGATGACGCAATGAGGCACTCAATCACCAAGATGTCACATTTGCATTTTGTAGCGACTAAAAGTTACAGAAATCGTGTTTTACAACTTGGTGAAGATCCCAAAAAAGTGTTTCTCGTTGGGGGGTTGGGAGTTGATGCGATAAAACAAGTTAAACTTCTCGCTCGAAAAGAACTTGAAAGATCGCTGAATTTAGAATTTGGTCCAAGGAGTTTGCTCATCACCTTTCATCCTGCCACGCTTGATGAAACGAAAGCTGAGTTGCAAATGGAACAACTCCTGTTGGCGCTTAAAGATTTGACGAGCACAACTCTTATTTTCACAGCCCCTAATGCAGATACTGGGGGTCATTCAATTCTTAGACTGATAGAAGGATTCGTCAACGCCAATTCCAACGCTTATTTATTTGAATCCCTTGGTCAACTAAGATACTTATCATGCGTGGCTCAAGTCGACGGCGTAGTTGGTAATTCATCTAGTGGACTTACCGAGGTGCCTTCGTTCAAAAAGGGAACAATTAACATTGGTGACCGCCAAACTGGAAGAGAACTAGCAAGCAGTGTTATTAATTGTGAGCCCAATCGACTAGCAATTAATGAGGCTTTAGAAAAGCTCTATTCATCAAACTTTCAAGAGACACTCTTAGAGACGATTAACCCTTACGGAGAAGGTGGAGCAAGTAGAGAGATTGTCAGAATTCTTAAAGAGACCCCTCTGCAAGGAATCACCAAGAAGGCATTTTATGACTTATAATTTAAGGATGTTTAAGATTGTCACGATATGAGTGAATCAAAAGATTCTTGGAAGCGAGCGATACTTCCTATTGATGCAACAATAAGCCAAGCAATCGAGAATCTAAATGAGGTTTCGGTCAAAATCGTAATTGTCACAAATAAGTCCGGTGTATTAGAGGGCACAATCTCTGATGGAGATATCCGAAGAGGGTTATTGAGAGGCTTAGATTTAGCAACTCCTATTTCTACAATTCTGCGCCGCGAACCATTCGTTGTTCCTCCACAAATGGGACGAGCTATGGTGTTACAGATAATGGCTGCAAACAAGATTCAGCAAATCCCAATAGTTGATCAAAGTCAGCGAGTAATTGGATTACACCTATGGGATGAAATTAACGTATTTCCTAATCGCGAAAATATGATAGTAATTATGTGCGGGGGTAGGGGAGCCCGTTTAATGCCACAGACTGAGAATTGTCCCAAGCCATTACTGCAGGTGGCAGGAAAACCCATTTTAGAGCACATAATCGACCGAGCTAAGAGCCAAGGATTTACCCGATTTGTTTTGGCAATTTATCATTTGGGCTCAATGATTGAAGACCACTTTGGTGATGGAACGAAATTGGGAGTTGAAATCCAATACCTTCGCGAAGATGCACCACTTGGAACGGCTGGTGCGTTAAGTCTATTTCCAGCACCTCCGAGCACTCCTTTTATCGTGACTAATGGTGATGTACTGACAGACATTAACTACGGAGAACTACTGGATTTCCATCACCAAAACGAAGCAAAAGCAACAATGGCGGTTCGATTGCACGAATGGCAAAACCCTTTTGGGGTAGTCCAAATCGATGGGCTTGAAATAATTGGGTATGAAGAAAAACCTATAACCCGTTCACATATTAATGCTGGCGTATATATTATTGATCCTTCTACCCTCGGCTTATTAGCCAAAGCGCAACCATGTGACATGCCTATATTTTTTGAGCGAATTCAACAAACGGGGCAAAGAGTTTTGGCCTATCCGATTCATGAGCATTGGATAGATGTTGGTAGGCCTGATGATTTTCTCAACGCTAACAAAATAGGTAGCTAAATTACCAAGCCGTCCAGCCCCCATCAACTGCTATAACTTGTCCCGTGACATAGCTAGATTCTGAACTTGCCAACCAACGCACCGACCCACAAATATCTTGCTCTGTCGCCATTCTCCCAAGTGGTGTTCTATTTGCATACGCTTCAATAAATTCAGCGTCTTGATTGCGTTCAATTCCTCCAGGGGCGATTGCATTAACTCGAATCTTGGGGGCCAATGAGGTTGCTAAGTAGCGAGTTAATTGAATAAGGCCACCTTTTGATGCGGCATAAGCGGCAGGAGTTCGTAATCCCGATTTCCCATAAAGTGTTGGAACTGACCCAACAAGGCCATAAATAGATGCGATATTGATAATGCTTGCTGTGGATGATTTTTCCAAAAGTGGAAGTAGATTTCGGACTATTGAAAAAGGAGCCAGTAGATTAACGGTTAAGGCCCTCGCAAATGAGAGATCACTTTGGTCAGAAAAAAGCGCAACATAATCTTCTACTTCGGAATCTCCCGTTAGCGCGGCATTATTAATGAGAACGTCAAGACTCTCAACGCTTTCAGTAATTAACTTACAGCCCTTCGATCGTTCCTCTTCTTTCTCTAAATTCATTTCTACAAATTTTGCAGTTGTTTCACTATCTTTGTTGATTTTCGAAACTAGCGCTTCACCTTTTTTGATATCTATATCTGTCAAGATTAATTTCGCTCCCATTGAAGCAAACATTCCGGAAAAGGCTACCCCCAGCGGACCCGTAGCACCGGTTATGAGAACCGTTTTGTTCTTGAAGGATTTAGCCGATTCTAAATTCATTCTTAATACTCCATTCGAACAATTTTGGCTACTAACAGTGCTTCTAAAAGATTAATTTCTTCCTCTGAGTCTATAGATAATGAGCTAAATTCTGGAGTTTCAACAGAGGCGTACTTACCGATTGCAAGGTAATCCTTCTTCAATTCTCGTGCAACGCTAAATCTCCAGAGATAGAAATTGCCGTTAATACGCCAATACTCTGGAACATCTTGCCTACGGGTGAATTTTTCATTTATTAGATTCAAAGGACTTAGGATTCCTTGCGAATCTTTGCCAACTCCTACCCACAATGGATTAAAATAGGGTCTAGAAATTGATATCACTCCATCAATACCTGGCTTGGCATCCAATAAACCTAATGCAACCTTAAGTGTTTCTTGGGTCCTTACTGGACTCGTAGGGTCTAGAAGGACTACACAAGATTCGTTCGTATTTAAATTATCGATTTCTTTAACTGCGTGACTCACAACGTCGACCATGGGGGATTGATCGCCACTAATCTCTGCCGGTCGAATGAACGGCACATCTGCGCCAAAATCCTGAGCAACTTTTGCAATTTCAGGATCGTCAGTGGAAACTAAAATCTTCGTAAATTGTGGGCAAGATAAGGCAAATCGAATAGTGTGGGCTATTAGAGGCAAGCCAGCAACAACTTTGAGATTCTTCCGAGGAATCCCTTTTGAGCCCCCACGCGCCGGAATGAGCCCAACGACTTCCTTCAAAGCGAACTCCATTTCTCGGCTTTACAATCAATGCGATAAGTCTATATATGTCACTACTGATTCTTGTTGATTCAAGTCAGCTTTTCTTCCAGCATCTACAATGGCTAGAGCGTTGATTGCCTCCTGGACGCTTGATGGATAAAATTTTTCACTTTCTAACAGTACGGAACTTACTTGCCTATACAGCGCATCCGATGGCAGAGTCTTTTCAGAATTCGAAAAACGAACTTTTCCAGAATTGTCTTTAACTTCTAGTTTTCCATTGAGCAGATCCCAATGAATTTCTCCTTTTTCTCCATTCACGGTCATAGCGCGAGAAGATTTCTTTGAGAAATAATCAAGATGAATTCTGACATCTGCTCCTGTTGAAGTAATCCAATTTAAATCTGCTTTCGTATCTACCGGAAATGGCTCACTTTCGGTACCAAATTCCAGTTTGCAATTTACTGCATTGGGCAAACCGAAAAGAGCGAGTGGGTAATCTATTTCATGAATTAAGTCTCGCAAGACTCCACCCTGGCCAGGGTCAGCCCAATACCCATCTTGATAATCTCTAGTCGGACGCCAGTCCGGCATCCAAGATTTACATTCAACCTCAATTAAGTACAATTCCCCAAGTGAATTAATCATTTCTGGTAGCTTTTCAAAATTCAAGTAAAAGCGAAGTGGGCTAGAAACAAAAACCTTCTTGGAATTCAATGTTCGCGTATAGTTCTTCACGTCTTCTAAGTTGGATGCTATGGGTTTCTCAATTAAAACATTTTTTCCAAGGCGTCGAAGGTCTTCAAAATCCTTTAAGTGCGATTTTGTTTCCGAAGCAATTATCACCAGATCGTAATCCACTCTAAGTATTTTGCTTTTATTTACAAGAGTTACAAACTTAAATTCAGGCAAACTATCCCGGTCAATGGGATAATTAGAAACCACATCAATCTCAGTGCATCCAAGTTCGGCCAAAGTGTTTGCATACTGCCTACCGATTGATCCAAAACCACGTAATAGGATCTTTGATTTCTTGGATGTTAGGTCTACCGACATGAGGAGAATGGACTTCCATTTCTATTGCCATAAGCTTCACTGTGGCTCGTATAGAGAGATAGTCTAAGGTACTAGTTCATTGAATCTAGGACTCTCGAGAAGGATGGAAAGCTAATGAGGTATCCAGGCTCACTTACATTCACTTCTTGGGTTCCATGTCAGTTTTCTAGCTTGAAAGCGTCGATTTCTTAAATGGTTTTTCGAGTTATTGCTCGCTTGGATGTGAAACCCCCCAATTTGGTCAAAGGTATCCACTTGGAGGGTTTGCGAAAATTAGGCGACCCTTCTAGTTTCGCGGATAAGTACTATTCTGAGGGCGCTGATGAGATAAGTTATCAAGATATCGTCGCATCGCTTTATGGAAGAAATTCAATTCAAGAGTTGGTTTCAAAAACAGCCAATCATGTATTCATACCCCTAAGCGTTGGTGGTGGCATTCGAACTGCTGAAGATGCTGTTTCGCTTATCCGTGCTGGAGCAGACAAGATTTCAATAAATACAGCAGCAATCCATAATCCTGCATTAATAGCTCAAATTGGAAATGCCCTAGGTTGTCAAGCAGTCATTCTTGGAATTGAAGCGAAGAGAACAAATGGTTCAAACTGGACCGCAATGACTGATTGCGGAAGAGAACATTCAGGAAAAGATGTTCTACATTGGGTTCAAGAAACAGTTGATCTAGGTGTTGGAGAAATAATCTTAACTTCAATTGACCAAGAAGGAACCATGTTGGGGTTTGATCTTGCGCTAATAGAAGCTGTACGTTCAGTAACTCAAGTACCGATAATCGCCCATGGTGGAGCAGGAACACCAGAAGATATTTTATTAGCCCAAAAGGCTGGAGCAAACGGCGTTGCACTTGCCTCAATGTTACATTTTGAAAAATACACCATCAGCCAAATCAAGACTTACTTGAATTCAGTTGGAATAGAAGTTCGTCGATGAGGGTTGCGGTAGTGGACTACGGGGTTGGAAATATTTTCAGTGTGATATCAGCGCTCAGCCACTTAAAGATCGATTTTGAAGTAGATCTCGATGGCACAAAAATCAATAAGTCAGATGTTGTTCTTGTCCCCGGTGTTGCCGCATTTGGCCTGGGGATGCAAAACATAAGCGAATCGGGGCAGAGGAACTCAATTCAGAAGCATTTTGAAAGTGGAAATCCACTTATTGGCTTGTGCTTAGGTGCGCAAATGTTTCTTGAATCTAGCGAGGAGAGTGAGGGTGTCGAAGGTCTTTCATTTATACCTGGTTTGGTTAAGAAACTTGATCGAAATAAATGTGCAGTCCCGCATCAGGGCTGGGCAAAAGTCAAATTCAATGAAAGAACTAAAAAGTCTTTATCATTGGAGGACAGTTACTTTTATTTTTCACACGGGTACCGAATGGAAGTTGAGAAAGCGGATAGCCACCTAGCCGAATCCGCTCATGGATTAGAAAGAATCCTGGCAGTATATAAAGTGGATAATGTCTTAGGTGTTCAATTTCATCCAGAGCGAAGCGGTGAAACTGGACTCAAATTTCTTTCTGAAATATTGTCAACTGATATAGTTTAAGTATGATGAGTGGTTCTGAATCCATACCTGGCGGGTTAGGCCCACAAACACTGTATGGGCTTCCAGAGAAAGTAGTTTTTTGTAAAATATGTGTAATTTCAAATCAGCGACCAAATAGCGCAGTTGAATTTGAACACTCAAAAGAGTCTGTCAAGAAAACCATAGCTTTTGATGAAAATGGCATTTGTGATGCATGCCAATTCGCAATTAGAAAATCGAATGAAATCGATTGGTCACAGCGTGAATCTGAACTTTATGAGCTGGCATCTAAATACAAGGGCTTTCCAGGAAAATATAATTGCATTGTTCCCGGTTCAGGCGGAAAGGATAGTTTCTTTCAATCACACATTCTCAAGTATAAGTACGGATTTCGACCGCTTACCGTCACATGGGCACCACACGAATATACAAAATGGGGCTGGGAAAATTTTCAGTCTTGGATTCACTCAGGTTTCGACAACCTTCTTACGACGCCAAACGGTCAAGTCCACCGTCTCTTAACAAGGCTTGCTGTCGAAAATTTATTTCATCCTTTTCAACCTTTCATGTTGGGACAAAAAGGTATGGCACCAAAATTGGCAATCTTGCATGAGATCCCACTTATTTTTTATGGGGAGAATGAAGCTGAGTACGGGAATCCGATAGCTGATTCGAATTCATCCATTCGTGATACACAGTACTTTAGTTCCGAATCGGATAAAAACACACTTTTAAGTGGTGTGCCAATTTCAGAATTAGTTGAGCGTTATGGAATTGAGCGTTACGAACTTCAGCAATATTTGCCGGCCGAAGTGGATAAATTGAAGAAAGCAAAAATTTCCGTTCATTACCTCGGCTACTACCTAAAGTGGCATCCTCAGTCTGCCTACTACTACGCGGTTGAGCATGGAGGGTTTAAACCCAGTCCAGAAAGAACTCCAGGAACATATAGCAAATACAACTCGATTGATGACAAAATTGACGATCTTCATTATTGGACAACATTTATAAAGTTTGGTCTAGGAAGAGCAACATACGATGCTGCGCAGGAGATTAGAAGTAATGAAATCTCGAGGGAAGAAGGGGTTGCCCTTGTAAAAAGATTTGATGGAGAGTGGCCCGCTAGATTCGAAGAGGATTTGATGAGATATCTTTCCATCGACGAAAGGCTCGGATCTAAAGTCTTGTCTCAATTCACAAATCCTGTAATGACCAAGGAGTTATTTCTCTCGCTAGCCGATGACTTCCGTAGCCCCCATCTTTGGCAAAAGTTAGGGGATTCATGGAAATTGAGGCACCAAGTTTCTTAGGGAGCCCTCAGATGCCAACGTAAGTGGATTTACTTTTTCTTTGAAGGAAGTCTCTACGAGGTTAACCCATAGTAGAATGTTTCTTTTAGTTTTAATTCGACATTCTCGCTAAATCAGTCAATTCTGCAGTTAAGTTAAGAAATGAACTTCAATATAGTCCTCGTGATTAGATATCTTGATTGAGTATCAGTAAATTCTTATGTCTAGGTTAAGAACATCATTTCATTCCAATTGTTCCTCAAATTAAAGCGATAGAATAGCCGAGTGAATTACTTAGAAGTAAGGACCCATATTCTAATTGTGGGGCTTGGGTCAATCGGTAAGGTGCACCTTGAACATTCACTTGGAATTGCAGATTTAGTCAGTGTAGTCGACCCAAATCTTGAAGTTGCGAAATATCTTGAGTCACACTTTGATAGGAACAAAATTTGTTACTACTCAACAATACAGGAAATACACCAAGTTCCTGCTATTAATTTAGCTGTGATTGCAAATTGGGGACCAGACCATACCACTTCGTTTCACGAATTAGTTGAACTTGGGGTTAACTTTTTCATTATAGAGAAACCTTTGGCGTCAAAAATTGAAGATCTTGAGGAGTTGAAGGCGGTTATCGCAAGGGGAAAAATAAAAGTGATTTGCAACTTAACATGGTCATACTCGCATTTTATGCAACAACTGGAAAGAATCACCAAAATCTACTCTCTGGGTCCAGTTAGAAATATTCTTGTTTCAGGAGGTGCTAAATGCCTAGTCACAAATGGAATTCATTACTTGGCGCTTGCTATCCAGATTTTTGGTTCAGAAGCTACGGAAGTTACAGCCTTAACTTATAACTCTCCAATTAACCCACGGGCATCAAGATTTCTTTTTCTCGCTGGTTCTGCAATTTGGGAATTTCCAGATGATCGATATCTGAATATTTCGTTTTCAAATGAATCGCACCTTCAGCTGTCTGCGATTTTAATCTTCTCACGAGGTAAACTAGTTATCGAAGGCAATCAGGCTAGTCTATTTAAGATCTCAGATGAAAATACATTCAAGATTGATAAACCAACAAGGACATATTTGGCTACGGAGCCGATTGAACAATTTAGTGCATTTATAGATTCACTTGGAAACGACGGGCTGGTAAATATCTATGAAAAATTCATAAATGCTGAACCTTGGGGGGATCTTGAACTAGGAATCCAAGCCACGGAAGCAATCTTGGGGATGCTTATAGCTGATTCTTCTAAGATGAGCACCACTTTGCCACTTAATCAGACTGACCTAAACAAATATAGGTTTCATGACTGGATGATTTCATGATCAAACTAGGAATTGTTGGTGCTGGCAATATAGTTCCGTTTCATCTTACGGCCGCGCGACAGGCAGGGTTTGAACCTGTCGCTATTTGCGGAACACAGAATTCAGAAAGGGCAAAGCAATTAGCCAGCCAAAATCCACTTTTAGATTTCAAAAATTCATTGGATGACCTACTCGCTGTTGATTTGCAAGCCATTTTGATCGCTGCAACTACTGAATCTAACTTCGCTATCCTCAAGAAATGTTTGGAAAAAAAGATTCCAATACTTGTGGAGAAGCCAGTTTCACTACTCGTAAGCGAAATTGAAGATTTAGAGAATTGGGACACCTCTAAAGTCATTGTTGGATACAATCGAAGACATTACTCTTCTGTCACAGCGTTTAAAGAGAAATTATCTAATTTAGATTTTGGACTTGTCAAAATTAACATACCAGAACTCTCATGGGATCCAGATGCTGACTTTGACTCTCGGCAAAGGATGCTCTTTGAGAATGCTACTCACATATTGGACTTGATACCTTACTTATTCGGAAAAATCAAAATTCTTGGAACAGAGAAGATTTCTGATAATCAAGGAACAAAATTCTGTGTTGTTAGTTTTCGCTCAGAAAATAGATTTGTTGGTTCGATATCACTAGGGTACGGAATTCCGGAAAACCTCTCTATTAAATGTTGGGCGTCTGGATTAAATCTGGAATTGAATCCAATAGAGAAACTAAATATATGTAAGGAACTGGAAATGATTGATGCGAGTGCTAATTGGCCAGTCAAAAGGTACACTAAGAAATTATTGAATGAATGGGTGATTAGTGCAGAAGACATCAGCGCTAAGCCAGGATTTGTATTACAGTTTCAAGAACTCCGAACTCTAATTACGAATCCAGAGGCAAATCTAAGATCAGCGAGACTTAATGACGCCAAAAATGCATTATTGTTAGCTACTTTACTATCATAATGCTAAGAATTCTTCAGAGGAATCTTCTAAAAATTTGTCTTCCTTTTCTTAATTTAAAACATTATGACGAATTGATTCGCGGTGGTCACAAGTTAATATGCGAGTCGGGCGATTTAGAGATGATTCGAAACGTTCGCGATGCAATATGCAAATTCGAGAATGAACGCCTCTCAGCGTTGAAAACATCATCATTCAACAAATTCGCAACCGTACCGGAGGTGGCTAGTCGCTTTACTCAGAGGCGAGTAAACCTTCTGTTAACTCGGATTGAGTTTGTTAAGTGTTTAAGTTTTGCAAGAGCGACAAATTCCAAGTGTTGGTATCCATTACCAAATGCATGGATAAAAATCGCAAATCAAAATGGGTTACAAGTCAATTGTGTTATGAGCAAAATAATGTACCAATTCTTGAACTGTATTTTAATGATTAAGAAATGTTGGGAGATTGGTCACTCTATTATTAACGAATCAGCATTTTTACAGTCAGAGTTCTTTCAAAATGACGAATGGTTTTTTAAAGGCGCTGTCGTTGTTGGAATTGCACCAGAAATAATCGGGGCTCGAAATAATCTTAGCCAGCAAGAATTCTTTGGTGATTGGTTAAGGGGCTCTTCGGATCGCCAGCAGATCTTAGGTTTTACGGATTCAGAAAAGCTTGCGATTTCTGAATCTATGTTCCCGCAATCATCGTCGATGAATTATGGTTTTTTTTCTAGACTTCATGTTGCGGTTATGGCAATCAAGTTTTTCTATTTCCGCAGATCCACCTACTCTTTCAAAGTTTTCAAGTTTTTGAATTTTTCAGAGCTCTTATTATTTATACGGATTTTCCGTTCCGGGTCTAATCTATCCACGAGAATGCTTTTTTTTAATAATTCGCAGAGTTTATCAAAACCATTATGGACTTCATTGTTTGAGAATCTCGGTAGCCGTATATGCTTAGTTTTCTATTCGAGTGAAGAGGAACCAAACTATCTGAGTGGCACAAGACCAAAAAATGAGTTATGGCAGTTATCGAGATGGAAAGAGTGTTGGGTCATTGATGAGGTTCAAAAATCAGAATTAGTTAGAATCAATTATCTTCCTTCGACACGATTCATTGTAATTGGCATGCCGTGGTGGACTGATTCTGATGTCACAATTCCCATTATTGAAGGCAAGAGTATTGCTTTATTTGACTTGGAACCACACTTAGGACACTTCGGGCTTACTACTTATAATTCTTATGGATCTCAAGATCCAATTCAAGCAAGTACTCTACTAAAACAGGTTGTAGATGTGTGTTTAGAGTTTGGATTAACCGTCTTGCATAAACCGAAAAGAAATATAGGCCTAAAGCGATACGATGTCTACAAAGATAATTTAGAGGTGCTTAAAAATATTTATCCGAACAATTACCGGCTGATAGACCCCTCTGTTGCACCGTCAAGGCTCATACGTTCTACGGATGCAACTGTGTGTGTCCCTTTCACCAGCCCAGCGATTATCGCCATGGAAATGGGACATCCAGCAACCTATTTTACATGCAATCCAAAAACTCCGTTATTTAATTCTAGATACCACGAATTGGAGTGTATAAATTCTAAGGAGAAGTTGAAGGAATGGCTGATAGGCGTGCTTGCACTTTAGGGCATAAATGGAGGTGCCGTTGCAATTGAATATCTAGTTGAAGTGATTCCTATAGATATATCTTGCAATTTCTAGGTGGGAGCCTTAAATATAATGTAATGAAGATTTACATACAATCTAATGACTCGGTTCAAAAATTCAATCAATTATTAGTCGAGTCAAGCCGCGCATTGGGGTAATATCTATTCATGACAAAATTTTGGAAGATGTCTTGAAAAATCAAGATAGGTCTATTTCATACTATAGAGAAGATCCCCATTGGAGCAAAACACTTTATGTATGCGGTCTGCCAAGGTCTGGAAAATCAACCTTAAAAAGCATATTAGGAAGCTGTGAGCTCGTTGAGTCCCTTGAAGAACCTTTTGATTTAACTTTACTCGCCCAAAAGGGAAGTTGCTTTCCCTCTAATACAAATATGTATCAGAGCTATCTAGATTCATTCATGGCATCTATGGAAAATTCGTTCTCAGAGTTATCAATGGGTAGAAATTATAATTTCCGAGAACAAGATAAGTCGTATATCTACAATATTAAGTCTAAGCAACAAGTGAATGACGCACATGAAATTTCTAGGAGAAGAGACTTACTTCATTTGAATGCTGACAAATCGAAGGTTTTTCTAATTGTATTTAATGACGTTGAAATTTCACTCAATCTAATTACTGAAAAAGTACCAAACCCAACAATTATTTTTTTGAATAGAGACCCTTTTAGAGTAGCTCAAGAAATTGCAACAAAAGGTTGGCTTTCTGATACAAACTTATCGAGTCAAGCGGACTTAACGCCCGCATATAATTTGATTCGGTCTAGCGGAAATCGTGTAATCTATGTTCCCCACCTTGTAGATGAGCAGAATGTTGATCTTTTTTTATCTCTTGATAATGAAAATCGATCTATCTTGTATGCCTACTTGCAGGAAAAACTCTTCAGGTCTACTTTGGCGAATATTACAAAGCCTATACTTGAGATTATGTTTGATGATTTAATGGGGAAGACCCGCAAAATTGCAAATCAATTATTTGATTCTCTCGATTTAAAGCCCACTGACATCACGGAAAAGAATATACGATTACTTGAAGAGCAAAAAGAACCAATTTTTAGCAATGGAGGATTTAGAATAGACCGAGGTCTAGCAGGATATCTTTCGACTTTGGGGGTTTCGCTAAATGAAGAATACTGAAAACTACTTCAAGCAAGACGGGGAAGTTTGGCTAAACGATGCTTACTTAAGTGATCCAGTGTTAGCGCCAGCGCGATTAGCTCTTGTTTCAAGTTTAGTAAAGGAATTGAACCCAAAAAGTTTGATGGATGTGGGATGTGGGGACGGAAGATTCTTACGCAGTCTGAGTTCTGTGGAAAATCGTTTTGGAATCGATTACTCACAATCAATGTTATCCCTAGCTTCAAATTTTGGTGAAGGAATCGTTTATAAAGGAATTGACCTCAATTCAGATGAGAGCTTTCAATCACTGAAAGTGTTGGGACCTATGGATATGATTACTTTGATGGGTTTAATCCACTATTTAGAAAAACCCCTCCTAAGTTTAAACCATTTGAATCCCTGCACCAAAGTGGGGACTACTTTGGTTGTGAGTTTTAGAAATAAGCTGTTTAATATTGATCCAACTAGCAAATATTTTAACTCCTACCTAACTTTGAAAGAGTTCTCAAGAATTGAGGAGGAAAAGAATCTTTGGAAGGAATGCTCCTCTAAGAATGAAGGCTTGGACAAGATTTTAATGAATGTCAAAACTAATAGAATCTTAGAATACATAAGTACTAACCAAACTTTTGAAGGTGCTACCGATTCTGCATGGAACCCCAATGGATATGAGAATTGGCGTCAATTCACTCCTCTCGAAGCAACATCGTTGCTGATGAAGGCGGGATATAAACCAAGTCAGATTTTCCCAATCGGTGGACCCACAGATCAAATGAATGTAATGAAAGAATCACAAAATGCAAATGTTACGGATTGCACGTCATTTGTTTTGGTCGCAAACCGTATCTAAATCTTTTAGCAGGATTAATGTAATTTCTTCAAGTTATTGTTAAAGCAAGTCTTGTAAAGAGTTTACTTTCAAGTAATTATCAATCGACCATCCTGCGTCGCCCCTCGAATATTCTTCTATAAATAGGAAGTCAAATTTATTTTCCAGAGCTATTATTCCGTCTGATTCGCTATCAGAAATAGATAACACTTTATGGTTGGAGTACTTGGCTCTCAACTCTGCGGCTCTAAGATTCTTAGAGGGGGGGGTTCCAACAAGATTGTCTCCAAAAATTCTAACAAGATCTAGCTCTTTTGAAACCTTTCCGATTTGGCTCACATCACAGTTGGTAAGCAAAACCCAGATTTTCTCCTTGAAGGCTTCCTTAAGTTTATGGATGTAGGGCGACAATGGGGAATTGACTCTCGCAATGTAGGATTGGGTATCAAATTCTCTAAGAATTACTTTCTGATCAAAATTTAAGTCTTGCAAAATTGTCCGAGCGAAATAATCAATTTTTTCAAACCTTGAAAATCCGGGATTCGCTTGATCGTAAACTTGAAACGCTTGCACCTGCTCTCTATTTCCAAATTTTGAAACAGCTCCAACAAGGGAATTGGACAAATTATCCAGAGAATCGATTATCAGCCCATCTAAATCAAAAATAAGAACATCATATTTTTGAAGTACTTTCACGAATTTCTCCGCTCAAGCAATTGCTTGGCTGCAATTACGTCATCTTCGGTGTCTATAGTAAAGAAATAGTTATTAACTTCCACTACATCAACGGGTATGCGGTTTTCGATAAATCTAAGGATTTCAATTCGTTCAGTCTTCTCAAGATACCCTTGCTTCTGAAAAGAAAATTGATTCAGTGAGTCTTTTGTAAACATATATAATCCAGTGTGTTTATAAGCAGAGATCTCATTTGCATAAGTGTCGTTTGGTATCTGTGACCTACTCGCATATATCAATTTGTTCTCTGAGATTGCCACTTTCACGACAGATGCTTTTGTTAGTTCATGTTGATCTGAAATCTTCATAACCCCTATTGTGCAGTTTTGATTATTTCTTGATTCTAGGATGAAATTCTCTAAGCACTCAGCAGTCAACAAAAGTTCATCCCCTTGAACATTGATAATTCTCGAATAATCATTTCCTTTTGAGAACTCTACAATTCGATCAGTGCCCGACAGTGCACTAGTACTTGACCTTACAGCATTTATTCCATGCGATTTACAGATAGTAATAATCTGTTCATCGGGAGTGGAAACGAATATTTTACGCTTATCTAAAACTTCAGCGCATTTCTGCGCGACACGCACAATCATCGGAATCCCATTGAATTCAATTAATGGCTTGTTGGGTAATCTGTTAGAGTCAAGTCTTGCTGGGATTACGATAACCAAATCATCAATCATGAGTAAACAATAACATTCTGGAAAGCCCTTACTTCGTTTTGCCTTTGACATATCCCAACATTTTAGTCTCCATCGTTGTTGAATAAGTGTTTCGAAAGTTGGTCTCACTTAAGCCTTATCCCTCCCGCTGGGCTTATACTAATATTCAAAGTTTTGGAGACAGATTGAAAACCCCTGATGTGTTGATTATTGGAGCGGGGATTGTCGGTCTATCTATCGCAAAATCGCTACTAGAGCAGAATAGTGGCTTGCAAGTGAAAATATTCGAGAAGGAATCGTCCTTGGGCTTACATGCGTCAGGGAGAAATTCTGGGGTTCTTCATGCTGGTTTTTATTACAGTCCAGATTCATTAAAAGCACGATTTTGCAAGGAAGGCAACCTTGCGCTCCGTTCGCTATGTGCAGAAAATGACATCGAAGTACATAATCTTGGCAAAATAGTGGTGAGCAAAAATGAGGGCGAAGATCAACTCTTGGAACAACTTTTCAATCGTGGTATTTCCAACGGCGTTAAACTTGAATTACTTGAGAAAGAACAGTTGTTTGATTTGGAGCCACTAGCCAAAACGCATAGCAGATTTATTTGGTCGCCAACAACCGCAGTCGCCGATCCTCAAGCGGTCATTAAAGTTTTGGCGAATAGGGTTGAAAGCTTAGGAGGAGAGATCATATTTGATAGAAGTTTCAACATTAAGGAGGATTATTCTGGAAAGGATAGTCGTCATGTAGTCAATGCCTCTGGCTCACAAGCGGATCGAATTGCGAAATCATTCGGTTTTGGAAATCAATTCTCAATGATTCCTTTTATGGGTTTGTACAGGTACGTTCCTAAATCTAAATTGCCGCTAAAGCGACTCGTGTACCCTGTTCCAAATCCACAGAATCCATTCCTTGGCGTTCATTTCACAATTTCGGCAAGTGGTTCGGTGAAAATTGGGCCAACCGCAATTCCTTTGCTCAATCGGGAACAATACTCACTCTTGGAGAATTGGAATCTGTCGGACATTAAGGAAAGCGTACGGGGCTTAACTTCAATGCTAAAGGGAAATGCACATGATCTTCCTGGATTGTTCAAAGCTGAATTTCCGAAGTTCTTTGAATCACAGTTAATTAAAGAGTCTTCGCAATTGGTTCCCAATGTGAGTGGCGTGACAGGTTGGAAGAAAATGAGACCTGGAATTAGGGCGCAACTTATTGACATTAACACTGGACAGTTGGTAAGTGACTTCCTGGTGGAGGGCGACAAATGCTCGACACATGTATTGAATGCAGTAAGTCCTGGTTGGACAGCTGCGCTCCCTTTCGGAAAATATATTGCAGACCGAGTGATTTCCCATCTGTAAGATTTTCGCAATAGGTATACTAAACGAATCAATTACTCGAAGGTTAATCGCATAATAATTTGAAATTGGAGTTGCGGTGAGTCAGGCTTATGTTCTGTTTGACAGAGACGGTACTTTAATCAAACATGTTCACTATCTAATAGATCCTTCAAAAGTTGAACTCTTAGCAAATTCAGCGCTAGGTTTGAAAATGCTTAAAAACTTTGGATTTCGATTTGGAATTATTACTAATCAATCTGTGATTAATCGTGGCCTAGCTACTGAAGATCAGGTGAATGCCGTTAATAACCGTGTAATTGAACTTTTTCAATTTGAAGGAATCGATTTTGACTTTATCTTGTATTGTCCTCATACCCCCGATGAAGTGTGCGACTGTCGCAAGCCGGCCGTTGCGCTTGGACAGCAGGCAATAAATGAGTATGACATCGACCCAACGATAAGCTTTATGCTTGGTGACCAACCATCAGATGTTATATTTGGCCTTCAATTAGGCTTCAGGTCCATTAAGATTGGCGATGAAATGCACAATGAACCTCAAGCTGATTTTCATGCTAAGGATCTCTTAGAGGCAGCCCATTGGATTACCTCAAACACGCAAAAGGGACAAGTGTTCAAATGAATCCTTCAGAAGTTGCACAAGCAAGAATTCTAGAAATTTCTGATCTTTTACCAAAGTTTTTAGGCGCTTGTTCATCTCAAATGACGCAAGTGGCCACTCTACTTACAGACGTCTTTCGATCCGGAAATAAGGTGTTGATCTGCGGGAATGGCGGAAGTGCAGCCGATTCTCAACATTTTGCCGCCGAACTTGTCAGTGCCTTTTCGAAAGATTTAAAACGCAAAGCTTTGCCAGCTATCGCATTGACCGTTGACACTTCCATACTGACAGCATTTTCAAATGATTTTGGATTTGAAGGAGTCTTCGCACGACAAGTTGAAGCATATGGACAGGCGGGAGACGCCCTCATTGTGCTCACTACAAGTGGATCATCAAAGAACTGCCTCAAAGCCGTTGAGGTGGCAAGGGCTCAAAATCTAAAGACAGTTGCTTTTACGCGGACCTCTGGCGATATCGCGGCCAAAGTTGATGTTGCCATCGAAGTTCCTTCTATTAATACGCAGCACATCCAGGAGTGTCACATGATTGGCTATCACATTATTTCAGAGTTAATAGAAACTGCACTTTTTGAATCGGGGCGAAATTGAAAAGAATACTTGTAACAGGCGGAGCGGGATACATAGGCTCAATTCTTGTTCCCGAATTGCTCAAAAATGGTCACCACGTAACGGTGGTAGATAACTTCATGTACCGTCAGCCAAGTCTTGCCTCAATCATTTCACATCCTCAATTCAATCTAGTTTATGGTGATATTCGCGATCAGTCTTTAATGAAAAAGCAACTAAAAAATGCTGACGTTGTTATCCCGTTGGCCGCAATCGTAGGTGCGCCTGCTTGCTCGAAAGACCCACTCACTGCAAGTTCAATAAATAAGGAAGCAACAATTTGGTTATTCGATCACCTAACTCAAAATCAACAAATAGTTATGCCCACAACTAATAGTGCATATGGGAGTGGAGATAAGAATAACCACTGCGATGAAAATTCACCCCTAAATCCATTATCTCTATATGCAAAAGATAAGGTTGTAGTCGAGGAAAATTTAATGCAGAGACCAAATGCAACCAGCTTCAGGCTAGCAACGGTTTTTGGGATTTCCCCAAGGATGAGACTTGATCTACTAGTAAATAATTTCGTCTATCGAGCTCTAACGGATAAGTTTGTTATTTTGTTTGAAGGGCATTTCAAGCGAAATTATGTGCATGTACGAGATGTCAGCGCTGCTTTTAATTTTGCAATCGATAACCCTAATAAAGTTTCTGGTGAAATTTTTAATTTTGGCTTAAGTGAAGCGAATATTTCAAAAGAAGAGCTGTGCATCGCAATTCAAAAGCAGATTCCAGAATTTACTTTCCTCGATGCACCACTCGCTAAGGACCCAGACCAACGAAACTACATTGTTTCTAATGAGAAACTAGAGAAGCAAGGGATGAAAGCAAAGGTTGGGCTTGCCGAAGGGATTACTGAATTAATAAAGGGCATGGGAATGTTTAAACAGTATCCGTTCTCAAATTTGTAGTTGTTATGATTATTACTCGAACTCCCTATAGAGTTTCATTATTTGGCGGTGGGACTGACCATCCTGACTGGTACCGCAAAAATCGTGGTGCAGTACTATCCTTCGCCATCGATAAATACTGCTATATAACTTTGCGAGAGCTACCGCCATTTTTTGATCATTCTTATAGAGTCGTGTATTCAAAAGTTGAAACTGTTACCAGCATTGACGAAATCATTCATCCAGCTGTGCGTGAAGGATTTAGAAAGTACGCTCCTGGTTTGCCTCTTGAGTTACATCACCATGGAGATTTACCATCGCGAAGTGGGGTTGGATCTAGCTCAGCTTTTGCTGTTGGATTGATTCATTCTCTTTCAATTCTTAACAACTCTCCACTATCTGCCAATGAAATTGCTAATCACGCAATCACTTTTGAGCAAAAAATTCTGAATGAAACGGTCGGCTCCCAGGATCAGATTGCATGCTCATTAGGTGGAATGAATTTTATTGAATTCGGGCCTGGTGATTCTTGGTCAGCAACGAAACTTTCCCCGTCTTCTAATTACCTCAAGGAGATCGAATCTAGGATTGTTCTCCTCTTCTCAGGCATATCGCGATTGAGTTCGGATGTGTCTAAATCTCTAATAGAGAATTTAGAGTTGAAGAAGCACTCAATGACTCGGACTGAGGAACTTGCTAACGAATGCCGAGTTATTTTTGAGAGTGAAGGAGACTTAAATCAAATTGGTTTAATGTTAAATGAAAGTTGGAAACTAAAGAAATCTATGAACCCATCATCGGTTACTCCACTACTTCAAGATTTTTTTGAGAAGGCACTTAAGGCGGGCGCCCAAGGTGGCAAGATTCTTGGAGCGGGAGGTGGCGGGTTTTTCTTGTTTTGGGTGGATCCTGAGATTCGTGATTACTTTATCAACGAAATGTCACCATCTGTACATGTGCCCATCCAGATCTCAAATGAAGGAACCACGCGAATCATTTAGAAGTCGATGTGTAGTCCCACTTGCTTTATAAGTTACACTCGACATATGTCAAATATTTGGTCAGTCCAAGATTTGCAAGCATTTGAAACCGAGATTGCTGAATCATTTAATCGAGGTGAGATTCGAGCACCCGTACATCTATCCGATGGTAATGAGTTGTCTTTAATTGAAATTTTCAAAGAAGTTAAACCTATAGATTGGGTTTTTTGCTCGTGGCGAAGTCATTATCAGTGCTTATTAAAAGGCGTCCCTCCTGAGGAATTGACCCATGAAATCATGGCTGGCCGTTCCATTTCCTTGGGTTTCCCCGAATACCGAATTTTCTCTTCTGCCATTGTAGGTGGCCACATTCCAATCGCTGTTGGTGCTTCGAAAGCTGAAAAGTTGAAACGATCCGGAGCCCACGTTTGGTGTTTTATTGGCGATATGACTTCGGAAACGGGCGTGGCGCAATCGGCAATTAGGTACGCGGAAAATCACGACCTTCCAATTACTTTTATTATTGAAGATAATGAGATTTCAGTTTTAACTGACACGCGTCAAGTTTGGGCATCAGAGACTTTAAGATTTGAGGAGCGTTCTTCTAGCAAAGTTAAGTCCTTTAAGTATAAAAGTAAATACCCTCATGCGGGTGCCGGTAAGAGAATTCAGTTCTAATGGGAAAATATCAAGAGTCGCTGACTGAAGCGATGAAGCTCCTTGCAAAAGATGAGCGGACAATATTTATTGGCCAGTCTGTCGCGGTTGCAGGCACTGCGATGCGGACGACGCTGGAGCACGTTGCAAGTGAAAAACTACTTGAACTTCCCGTTGAGGAAGATTTTCAGATGGGAATTGCCAACGGTTTAGCTTTAGCCGGGTTTATCCCTATTTCAGTTTTTCCGCGATGGAATTTCTTGCTCCTAGCTACCAATCAGATTGTTACTCACCTTGACAAGCTCTCTGAACTTTCCCGTATGAATCCAGCTCCGAAGGTAATAATACGAACCGGTATTGGATCCCAACACCCACTAAATCCAGGAACACAACATACTGGTGACTTTACAGATGCATTTAAAGCGATGTGCCCCAATATTAATATTGTGCGTTTGGACGATGTTTCGATGATCGTCCCTGAATACGAAAAAGCCCTAACGCGCACTGACGGTGTTTCTACAATATTGGTTGAGTGGGGAGATAAATATGCCGAATGAAATTCTTTGGCCCCTAATGAAGAACAATGTTTCCCGAGAGGATCTAGACGCGGTTATTGATCATCTGAAGCAGGAAGATCCGAAGTTGACCCATGGACCTTATGTTCGAGAATTTGAAAATGAATGGTCCAAATGGCTTGGAGTTAAGTATTCCGTAATGGTCAATTCTGGTGCTTCAGCAAATGATTTGACGATGCTGGCACTTGGTGAACTCCGAGGAAAAGGGGAAGTCATAGTTCCCGGACTGACCTGGGTATCGGACATAGCATCGGTTTTGCATGCTGGTCACACCCCAGTCTTTGTTGACATAGATGAAAAGTCTCTTGGAATGAACACTTCAGCAATTATTAATGCGATCACGCCGAACACAAAAGCTGTTTTTCTGACACACGTTCTTGGGCTAAACGCACTGACTGACACACTACTAGACACATTAAAAGATTTGAGTATTCCATTGATTGAGGATGTTTGTGAATCGCACGGAGCCACTCATAAAGGTCGAAAATTGGGTTCGCTGGGATGGGCATCAAACTTTTCTTTTTACTACGCACATCATATGACGACTATTGAAGGCGGCATAATAAGCACTAACGACCCAGAACTTTACGAAATGATCAGGATAATGCGCTCTCATGGGATGGTCAGAGAATCGTCTTCTAAAGAAACAAAGAAGAAATATTCAGATAGTTTTCCTGACTTAAACCCAGATTTCATATTCGCCGTACCTGCGCACAATATGCGACCGAATGAATTGAACGGCATAATTGGTCTTTCTCAATTACGAAGACTAGATGCAAATATTGCGAAACGAAGCGAAAATTATCTTCGTTTCTTATCCATATTAGACCCTGAAAAGTTTCAGGTAGATTTTCTAACAGAAGGCAACTCGAATTACGCATTCACTTTGGTGTTGAAAAATCCTGACTTTATCGTCCGAGATAAGGTCGAAGCAGGACTAAAAGCACAAGGAATTGAATTTCGTCGCGGCCTCTCAGGTGGTGGCAATCAACTTCGCCAACCGTTTATGCGTAGGCTGCCCGGCGCCGCTGAGCCAGAATCCCTTCCGTTCGTTGATCATGTGCACCATTTTGGTTGGTATATTGGAAATTATCCGGAAATAAATCCGGGAATCTTTGACGCAATTTCTTTAGCTCTCAAATATATCTAAGTTCAGTGGCGAAATTGTGCTCTTAATTGATGACTTTTAGCTACTCTTCCACATTATTTTCAAAATAAGTTATCCAATATTCAATCATTTCGTCCATCATGGACTCAAAAGTGTATTTTGGTTTCCACCCCAATTCCTTTCGGATTCTCGATGAGTCGCCACGCAAATAATCGAGCTCGTTAGGGCGTAAGTACTTTGGATTTTGAACAACGTAGTCTTCGTAATTCAAATCTAATCTTCTGAAAACATATTCACAAAGTTGCCTTACAGATCGAGTTTCACCAGTCGATACAACCCAGTCATCAGGTTTTTCTTGCTGCAGTATTAAGTGCATAGCCCGAACATAATCCCAAGAGTGCCCCCAATCTCGCTGGGAATCTAGATTTCCAAGTTCTAAAATGTTGGTTTTCTTTAACTTGATTTGGACTGCAGTCTTTACCACTTTGTTTGTGACAAAATTTGATCCTCTGCGTGGAGATTCATGATTAAACAAAATACCGTTACTCGCATGCAAACCATAACTACTCCGATAAAGTTTTACTATGTGGTAACCGAATACCTTTGCACATCCGTAAGGACTTATCGGGTTCATTGGTGTCGTCGCTCGTTGAAATAAGTCGTCATCAACAGAATTGCCAAACATCTCCGAAGAACTCGCCTGATAGAATCTCGCTTCAGGGACTACTTGGCGATAAGCTTCTAAAATATTCAAAACACCAAGTGCATTTACTTGCACTGTAAATTGAGGCACATCAAAACTTATTCGCACATGCGATTGGGCACCAAGATTATATATTTCTGTTGGTCGATACAATCTTAAAGCACGATCCAAACTTGACGGATCATTAAGGTCGCCGTACTCCATTTTCACGTCTTTTAGATGCGATACTCGATTTCGCTGATGCTCCACAATTGAATTTCTTCTGATTATTCCACTAACTTCATACCCTTTTTCCAAAAGTGATTCCGCTAAGTAGCTACCATCCTGGCCTGCAATGCCAATAATAAATGCACGATTCATTTTAGTTACTCAAATCCCAGCAACTAGCCAATTCATGAAGTAATCCAAGCTCGATAACTTTATTTGCTGCCATTTCAACGGTCATCAAATTAGAACTATTTGCCACATTTTTAGCTTTGTTGCGCATTTTGCTATTAACTCCAGGAAGATTTACTAAGGACAATGAAAATTTGCTCCCATCAAAATATTCTTGTGCTCCCTGGATTAGGTTTACCAAGGCAGCCTTTGAGGAACTATATAGCATGTAATCGCGCCTGCCCGATTTATACGCACTCGAACCAATAGCTATATAGCGCACAGGTTTGCTTGGTTGATGCGACATGAAATATTTAATGAAATCCCAAGTAATGCGCACATTTACATCATATATTTGATTAAAATCAACTTCATTGTTTCCAAAAATACCGGCACAATTAACTATAAAATCAGGGTCGTGCTCATTCATTACGCTTACAATTTTAGCAGCGTCTTCATTGGTGCCTAAATCTAGAGTTTTTCGATTAGTGGGTATAACAGACATTTCTTGTTCAAGTTGTTTCTCTATCTCAGAGCCAATTTCACCAGAAGCTCCAATTATTAATACTTTTCTCACACATTTCCAAAAATTGATTCAACTCTAAAGGTGTCAGATTCGTAATCAGCACCACCCCTTTGGCCCTCAGTA
Source organism: Streptomyces griseus (assembly GCA_945884695.1). GTDB lineage: Bacteria > Actinomycetota > Actinomycetes > Nanopelagicales > Nanopelagicaceae > QYPT01. Next base: position 104,068 of record CAMCYO010000002.1, on the reverse strand, counting down.
AAGGCGATGAATTCATTCCCCTCCCCAAGTATTCGTAATGCATGAATCTCAAATGGCGCAGAAGTGATAAGGTCACCAACCTTAGTGAGTATCATTTTCGGAGGAGAGTTATCTCTCGAATCCTTATACCAATACTCTAAAGACCCTTTGGTAATTAAAATACTTTGAGTAGAGTTTTTATGGAAATGGTTGCCACGTTCTGCGAATGGTTCTGAGCGAATGATTGCGACATGATTAATCTGTGCTGAAAAGAATACGTCGGCTATGACTCCACGTAGATCTGTATGGACTTCCAATCCGCCTTCAGAATTATCAAATACATTTATTATCTTCATTATAGAAGGAACCTTATTTTTGGGTTTAGTTCGAGTAACACGGTTTTTAGTTTATCAGATAGGTTCCATGACAAAATAAGCGCCGAAACCTCTGTAAAATTAGCAAATATCTCATCAGAAACGATTGGTATTCGCGTTAACGGCGTGTATTTGCTTTGCTTCAGAGGCGAAGAATCGGTTACCGCAAGCAAGTATGATGAATTCAACCCATAGTAGTTCAGAAATGTATTGGCTTTGGCTGCTGCGCCAACTCCTACGATTGGCACATCTGGGGTCTTTGCAATGTGATCATGAATAATTGTCATAATTCGTGATCGCTCGCTTTGAATTCTTCTTCTAAAACTACTATAGCTATCCTTGTTGAATAGTCCTTTAGATTTTTCTAAAGCTATCATTGTTTCAACTTCAGAATTTTCACCTTCTTGATAGTCAGAAAATCTTACGGCTACTATTCGGAGCGAGCCGCCGTGATAATCTACTCGTGAGACATTTAGCATGCAAAAACCGGCCAAAGACAAGAGGTTCTTGAGGGAAAAAACAGTAAAATATGAAACATGTTCGTGGTAAATCTGGTCGAAATGTCCTGAATCAACAAGGTCCAACCAATATGGGACTTCAAAAACAAAATAACCTTTTGGATTCAATAAAATATCTACTCCATTAATGAAATCAAGAGGATTATTGGCATGATTTAAAACATTATTTGCGATTAGGCAATCATAGCCTCCATTTCTTTCTTTAATTTCATTTGCCGAGTCTCTCGAGAAAGATGCTTCTATAGTTTCAATTCCAGAAGCATTTGCGATTTTACACATTGCTGAAGCGGAATCAATGCCTAGAATTTCAAAACCTAACTCTTTTAACTGAAGACATAAGTATCCGTCGTTAGACCCCACTTCAACGACTTTTGAATTAGCATTAATTAACAGCTTTTTAATGAATTGTGCGAAATCACTCCAGTGTTGTCTTGAAAAAGCGGAATTACTGGAGGTGTATGAATAGTCATATAAGTTGTATCTCCAGACATCTGGGGTGAGGTATTCGTTATGGATCAATCCACTGACCTCATCCAAAGTGCAAGATAAGGGGAATACAGGTTCCGCAAAAGAGAGTTGATCATGTGAAATAAAGGTATCTGCAAAAGGATGCATACCTAAATCTATGATTTGCGAAACTGGGTTTCCAAACACCAAAGACTTAGTTAAATAGCGACTCTTTATCTCTTGCTGGTCCAAAGTACTCTCCATTCTTGATTTCATACATTACCGTCTGATCTGCAAGACACTGTAACTCGTGGCCGCCATTTTTTAGCACAATACAACTACCCGGCGATAAGAGAACTTCAGTGACAAAAGAATTATCGAGATCAAATATTCTACATTTAATCAATCCTGTAATTACTATCCAAGCTTCTTGAGTGCTTACCGTATTCCGCGGTTCTGATAGGTGCTTATGTGGGGGTACGAGAGAGCCTAAAGGCCAACGTATCGCTCCAATTTGAAGAGGTTCACTATCTGCACTGAGAGACTGTCTACTGCCGTCGATATCTTCTAGGGAAATGGTTGTAGCCAGCTCAATAATGGAATCAACTTTGGAGTAAATTCTTACCATATAGTTCAAACTCCTTATGCTTATTATTGCCCGATCTGGCCTGATTACTTTATTCTAATAAACACCACGGAAAGCATCTCGATTTGGGAGATTAAATCCAAACTTAGTTAGTCAATTCTTTAAATAACCTCGGCAATCTTCCTTGAAAATTTTGCCCTGATTAACTCATTCTCTGATAGTTGAAAGGCAAGTAAAGTTGAATTCCGAAGTATGCCTTTCTTCGCCTCCCCGGGCCAAATATTATTCGTCCAACTTGTAATCCCCGTTCTTTGAAAATACAATGGAATTTGTAAGTGACATTCTCGAGCGGAATCCTCAGGCATTTGACGTAGTAGATCACCGAAATAACTATCGATATTGAATGTGTTTCCATAAAGCGTCCAATTCTTAATCGGGTTCTCAAAAAGTTCCTTTTCAATAATTGACATAAATTTAAAACTTATTATTGGGAAATCTGTCCCTTGAACCCAATAGATTGGGACTGGCGTTGTCGGATTTGGCCCACATATCGAAACAGTCTCTTCATACGTAGAGGGAGTTGCGAGAATAATCCCTGAATTGGAATTCTTTTTCGCAATTCGATTTCGCAAATCTTTGTCCCAAAATTTCACGATAAATCTGACGTCATCAGTCAAGATTATATGAAATTCAGAAGATTTATGCCGGACTTTGGTTAGTCCGTCGTGCCAGATGTGCATATCACCATAACCATTTCCTCTTCCTGAAATAAGAAAATGAATATTTAGATTCTTGTACTTATTTCTAGTCCTCCAAAAATAGCCCAAGTCGTCATCATCATCAATCTTGATTAAGAATTCAAAATCATCTGGTATCTCGGTATTTTCCAAAAAGCTCTTAAAGAAATCGCCAAGAGCGTGATCTCGGTTTCCGAGAAATCTCGTACCAAAGGTGACGCTGAATTTGGGAGCAGACGATTCATTAGTTTGTATCTTGAATGAGTTCCTAAATCTTTTGTTCCTAAATTTCGCCATTTGCCGATGAAGGACATCATTAAGCTGATATTTGATATTTGATAATCTTTTGTACTTTATGATGGTCCTTTTTATTCTCCGTAATAAATCGAGAACGCTGTGCATCACTGTTGTACCAACCTTAAAATATGGAGCAAGTGTTCTCATACCATACACTTAATTTTGGCAAGAATTCCACAGGCTATCAGGAAGTCTCGATCTCCATTAAGGATTTGGCCGCTAGGGCCTTTAAGATACGAAAATCGAGTCAAGAATTGCTCAGGCAATATAGAATCTAAAAATGAGAAGTGACATAGCAATAATTATACCCACCAAGAATCGACTCGATTGGTGCCTTCTCAGAGCCAAATTTCATATGAATTCAAATTTCACAGGATTACTACTCTTCGTAGATTCTTCTGACCTTGATCGATCCGTGGAATTTATGGCATATGCGACTTCATTAGAAAAGACAAATATTGCTTACTATCACATTGAAAACCTTGGAGTTCATCAAGCGATTGAGTTTGGTCTCAATTTGATCAGGAATAGTTACAAATATGTAGTAATTAGCGGTGATGATGACTTCCATTTACCTAAAGGTTTATACGATTCTGCTTCATTTTTGGACCGCGAGATAGAATATTTTGCAGTATGTGGACCTGCGATTATTTCTAGATTTAGGATTGATAATACTAAGGCAAAAATTCTTTCGTCAAGCAACTATTGGACTAAACGTGCAATTTTGGATACAGATCCTTTTAACCGTTTCAATACAATAGTGCGGGACTACTACAATTTGGAATTCTCATTGAAACATGTTGGTAAGTATAGTGAAATCGTTAAAGAGGTAAATTCCATTTTTCTGGATTCCTCTTTTAAGGCCAGCACCACTTCCGAATATTGTAGTTCAGTTGCAATTGCACTTGAGGGAAAGATCGCCTGGATTGATTCTCCCTTCCTTATCCGTGGGGAGCATTTATTGCGCCCAAATTCATTTTCAGGAAATGCAAATCTGGACCTGAACCTACAAGGGGAATTGCACAAGCGAAATTTGCTTATAGGAGCATTCATTCAAAAACGTTATAGCGACTCAATCCCAGATTTTTCAATTAGCGAATATTGTACAATTCTTGATGCCAAAGACGAGTCTCAACTGTGTCTCAAGAAATCTGAAATCGAAAAGATTCGGATTTTGAATTTTTTCCTCCGCGTAAAAAGAAGAAGTATTTCAATCTATTTAAGGTTAAGATACCGAAGATACTTCAGATGGTTTGCTTAAAATGATTCATAGCAAAGAACTTCTATGGAAAGTGATTCGGAAAGATGATTTTCTAATAAACAAGCTCCGGAATGGTAAGCGAACGCAAATTCAATTACGAAACACTGCGCAGGGTCTTCTGAAGAATATCCTAGACCTTCTGGTTTTAAGTCTTCCGATAAAGGTTTGGAAGGAAACACAATCTTACGACCGAAAGCGGCAAAAATTACTAGTCCTGATTAATAAGGGGAATACAAAAAGTTCGGACTGGGTGCATTATGACTTTTTCCACTTTTACAAGTCATTTGAAATTTTCTTAGCTGACTCTAGAGATTCAGAGCTTCTACCCCCCTGGTTACTTGACAAGTGTCATGGCTTCTTCTCAAGCTACAAATTTCTAAGGTTGGTCACAGCACGCCAACCGGAAATCATAATTATCTCTTCGTGGAATCCAGAAAGTCGTTTATTGAGTTCGCCAAGTGCAAAAGTACTCAGAAGAATGAGAAGAAGTCTTGGTACTGAATGTAAGATTGTTGTTCTTGGATGGGACACTGTAGGTACCACTTTTTGGTATCAGCATTTGAGCTTTGATTTTATAGATGAAATTATTGCTTTGGAGAATCCAAATATGTCAGATTTCCTCGTTGGCGGGCTTGACAACCCCAATCACATTACGATTGAGTCTTTAATTCCTCTACCGATGAATCCATCCTTTGTGAATTATCCAATAGTCTCACCAAGATCAACGGACTTATTCTTCTTCGGACAAGTGGGTTCCTACAGAGATTACCGCCATCCTTATTTGGAAGCTCTCAATTTACTGGATTGCAAGTCGATCATTTCAGCAAATGGATCAGGAACGTCCTCGTACTCATACTCTGAGATGTTTGAAATCATGTCGAGATCTAAAATTGGAATCAACTTCTCGGAAAGTGTCAATGGAGTAAGTCAACTAAAAGGCAGGGTTTGGGAAACGATGTTATCGGGTGCTCTACTTCTGGAACAAGAAAATTCTCAAATTCTCAAATTTTTTGAACCAAATAAGCATTTTGTTTTCTTTGATAGTCCAGATTCGCTCATTGAAAAAGTTACTTATTTCCTAGCCAACAAAGAAGAGAGGTTAATGATTGCAAAGAATGGACAAGAACGAGCAAGGCAATTACAAAAAGAAAATAGCTTATTTAGGAAATTAACATCACTCCAAGCATTAAAGGGTGAAACCTCGCTTGATTGAACTTATGCCTAACTGAATCCAGGTAATCATTCTTAAGCCATTTTATGTCCCGCATAAAGAATCGCGGAGCCGCCTCCGGGATTTGAACCCGGGACCTACGCATTACGAGTGCGTTGCTCTACCCCTGAGCTAAGGCGGCGAATCAATAACCGCTCTGCGTCGTTTAGCGGGGCAGTTGTTTGAAACCTAAATACGATTAATCGAGTCTTACAACACCCGTTGGTGTAGCAAGGTGCACGGCAACAATTCCGTTATCGCCATCGTTTTCACTGGCTGGTACCCAAACGATTTCCACACCATCGCCAATTGCAGAGTGCAGATCAGATCCGAGCCATTTAGTGATTGTGTTTTCATCGCCGGCAAGTTCAATCTTGACAATCTTTGCAACTGCTTTGCCATCAGTGGATGGATGATGATTCGCAATCCATTGCACGAAAAATGGTAACTGTGCATCTTCCATAGTTCCAAGTAAGCCAATCTGCTTCCAACTTAAATCTGTGCCATCTGGCTTTACGCGGTGTCCCTCTACTGCAGGACGACCAAGTCGGGCTTCAATTGGTGCAACATCATCAACGGATACAACCCATGTTAACCATCCGCCACCTTCTGCTGCACGCTGTGAAACTGCTTTACCAAATGCAGATGCATCAGTTGCAGGATGATCAAGTGGGCAGACAACTTCTAGATAGTGGCCGTTAGCAAGTGGCAACGTGAAGTTGCGCGTACCAAAACGCGGATGCACGCCACCATCTACGAATGTAGATCCAAGTCGGGATCCAAGTCGTTGCACAGTGTCGGCAAGCTGGTCATGGGAGGTCACATATGAGACATGGTCTAGGCGCATAGGGAAATAATGCCTCATCTTTGGAGTGGTTTTTACCACGGGCATTTTGGCTACGGTATCTAAGCGGATGCCTAAACGGGGTCCGTTTCAACCCTATTGAAGGCTCTCGTGGGCGATTTAGCGCGGGCAGAATAAATCTTTTGCTGGGATCAAACCTTTAAGAAGATAGGCATCTACCTCAGAATCAATACATATGGAAGCACGACCATGCCCTGTGTGTCCGTCGGCATCTAGCGTAAGCAAGCGAGACCCTGAAATTTCTTTATGCAGTGACTGTGCCCATTCAAAAGGCGTGGCAGGATCGCGTGTAGTACCGATAATCATTATTGGAGATGCCGTGACGGTTTGGCCGACTGATGAGTCGGCATTCGTAATAGGTGACTTTGTTTTTGAGGTGCTTGAAGTATCTACTCCTGGAAAGTAATGGCAAACTAGCGCGTTGTACGCCAAATACTGGCCAAATACTGGAGCTTGCTTTGCAAACTGAGGCGCATCAGCTTTTACTTGTTCTGTTGTTCGTGCGTCTGGCCAATCTAGACAATCAATCACTGCCCCAGCATCGGACTCATTGCCACTATATGTGCCATCCGAATTTCTCTGGGTATAGCCATCTGCCAACGTTAAGAACGTTGAGCCTTCTCCCAACTTTGCCTGGCTCAACGCTAATCGCAACTTCGGCCAACCCCACTCATTGTCGTACAGGGCAGAAGCGCTTCCCAAGACAATAAGTGATTGGGTGACAGTTCGCCCAGAACTACTACGCAAAGGTTTTTTTGCCGCGTCGTGAAATACCTTAACAATTTGTTCAATTGCTTTCGAAGAAGGTTTTGCGAGTAGACAATCTTTACGCGTATAACAGTCGGCAATGAACGCGCTGAGCGCATGATCGAAACCAACTGCTTGGGTAATGCTTTGTTGCACCGCTGAAATCTGCGGATCAATGGCCCCATCTAAAACTATTCGCCCGACGTTTTGCGGAAAGAATTGTGCGTAAAGGGTTCCAAGGTATGTTCCATAGCTCTTACCCAGATAATTTAATTTCTTATCACCGAGCGCTGAGCGCAAAACATCCATATCTCGCGCAGAATTGGCAGTACTAAAGCTGGCTAAATAGGGCGTCTTTGCTTCACACTTTGCGACATAGGATTGGGCTTGTTGAACTAACTGTGCCAATTCTTGCGCGCTGTCAGGCTTACTATCGCTGGCATAACTTGCATCCGTTTCCTTGTCGTTTAAACAATGAATAGGCACACTTTTCCCCACACCACGTGGATCAAAGCCCACGATGTCATAACGCTCTAAAACCGCTGCGCTCACTATTGACTCGGCGTTATAGGCATAATCAAAGCCTGATGCACCAGGGCCACCAGGGTTTACAACTAGTGAACCAATTCGGTTATTGGCATCCGTTGCGCGATGGCGCAATACCTGCAAAGTAAATGAACCCGTAGTCATGTCACTGTAATCAATGGGTACTTTGATTGATGAGCATTCAAAAACGTCATAACACGAAGACCAATGAAGAACTTGGCGCTGGTAATCACTCAATGACTTAAAAGTTGGATGCGTAGATTTGTAAGCAGATACGCCATAGAAAACTAGAACAATTGCTATTCCACTTACAATCACTTTCCTTCGAAACTTATATTGCCAGATGCCAGAGCGAAGAAAACTCAACAGTTGAATACCAAACTTTGGGAAACTAAACCGCGGAGGCATGGTGTGAAGGTTCTGCAAGTATGCACATCAAAGCCTCCATTGTTAAAAGTGGTGCGGAGTTAAAACTCAAATTTGTGCGTGCCTGCATAATTGCCGCGATTTTTTCTAGCGTTGCCTCAGGAGTCGTGTTTTGTGCTATTCGCAAAATCTGCTCTGCTAAATCGTTATTGATAAATGTATCTGAAATTCCCGCTTGTGCCATCATGACATCGCGATAGAGAGTTGCTAAATCCAAAAGCGAACCATCGAGAGAATCTCTCACCATTCGCGTTGCTCGCGACTTCTGCTCTTTTTCTAACTCTTTAAGCGCTTTAGATCCGCCGCTCACCATTCCGCGACCAGTTGCACCTTGTCCCCACGCTTGTGCCAATTCTTGGGATTCTTGTTCATCTTTCATCTCTGAAAAGGCATTAGCCTCCGCTGTTGCTAAATCAACAAGCACTCCAGCTGCCTTATATGCCAAAGCAATATTGGACAACCCAAAAGGCAATTTCATAATCGAATTGCGGCGAGACCTCACTGCGTCATCTGTTGCTAAGTGTCGAGCACGCCCAATATGTCCTTGGCTGGCGCGCGCTGCGAAGTCAGCCATTGCTGGCGAAACTCCATCACGTTCTATTAAAACTTTCGTGACATCTTCGGTGCTTGGCGTGCGCAATTGTAAATGGCGTGCACGCGATCTAATTGTTGGGAGAACGTCGTGCAAAGTCGGCGCACATAACAACCAGACAGTACTTGCACCTGGTTCTTCAATTGCTTTCAATAACGCGTTTCCTGCAGATTCAGTGAGGCGATCAGCATCTTCCATCACAACAACGCGCCATGGAGCAACACTTGGTGCCCATGCAACGCGCACTAATAGCTCACGGATTTCATCTATCTTGATGGATAAACCTTCTGTCTTAATCACTTCAACGTCGCCATGAATACCATCCATAGCTGTGCGGCATTCAATGCAATCACCACACCCACCTTGCGGACAGACAAGGCCCGCAGCAAATGCCAACGCTGCACTTGATCGGCCACTTCCGGGAGGGCCAGTAAATAACCATGCATGTGTCATCTCTTGAGTTTCGCCGCCGTTGCGCGCAGATGTAATTGCATCGCTAAGCGCACTAACGATGTGTCCTTGTCCGATAAGAAGATCAAAGACGCTCATGGTTACTTCTTAACTTTCTTACTCGCTTTTGCGATTGCCCGCAAAGGATGCGGACGTCGGCTCACCTTTTCTTTCTTAGGAACTTTGCTCAGCGCCGGCAATTCTGCAACGCGAGAAATAATTGATTTATGAATATCTTCAACGCTCATCTGCGCGTTAACAACTAAATATCTCTCTGGGTCCAAAAGCGCTAACTGCAGATACTCTTGACGAATTCGCTCGTGGAAGGCAAGTGGTTCGGCCTCTAAGCGATCAAACTTCTTTAAGCGACTTAAGCCAACTTCTGCTGGCATATCTAGAATGATTGTCAGTGTTGGGAAAAGTGATTCCGTTGCCCAACGGGAAATACGTGCAACTTCACCTGGTTCTAATACGCGGCCGGCACCTTGATATGCAATGGATGAATCAAAGTAGCGATCGGTAATCACAATATCGCCGTTGGCTAGCGCTGGTCTGATAACTGAATAAACATGATGTGCGCGGTCGGCTGCATAGAGCAACGCCTCAGCTCTTGGTGAAATTGCTCCGGTCTTATGAGATAACAAAATATCTCGCAAATCATTTCCTAATGGAGTTCCGCCAGGTTCGCGGCTTAAAACAACGCCATGGCTTTGATCCTCTAACCACTTCTTTAACAATTTTGTCTGTGTTGATTTGCCTGAACCTTCGCCGCCTTCGAAAGCAATGAATAAACCTTTTGTTGTTGCCCCAGTAATAGAACCAAGCTCACCTTTAAGTGCACTAGCGATATCACTCCAGAGTGAAATATTTGGACGATCTTTCATTTGTTTGTAAGAAACAGCGCCAATCAGTGAGGCAATCAATCCAGCAATAAGGATAGTTATTGCAGCTCCGTTATAGCTCACTTGAGTATTTTGAAATTTAAATGTGTGCTCTCCCACAGCTGCTGCAATAAGTGGAGAAATAGCCAATACCGCGACAAGTGTGACTCGAATTAAAGACTGCATGAAGGCAAATGTGCGTCCCCGAACTTCGTCCTGGACTTCCATCCCTAGCATCGTGAAGCCCGTAACCCAGCAGATTCCAGAAAATGCGCCAAGCAATACAACGACAATGACTGCAATAACGAGGTTAGGGATGGAGGCAAGGAGTACTAAGAAGATTCCAGCAATTGTCAGTGATGCGCCAAATAAACGGCGACGAGAGAATTGAGCGAAGACCTTTGGGCCAAATGCAATACCGCTTGCAAGGCCTGTAAATACTGAGCCAAAGAGCACGCCGTAAGCAGCATCTCCACCGCCCAGATCTCCTACAAATGTGCGCGCAAGGCCAATGACGGCGCCCGCTGCAATAAATGCGCCGACCATTCCAACAATAAGGCCACGAATAATTTTTGAAGAACTAACAAAGCGCCATCCCTCGAGCAATGATTTTGCTACTCCAACATCTCCTGCAGTTTTTGCAGCAGCGCCTTGAGGAATTTCTCGAAGCCCCCAAACAGTCCAAGCGCAAAATGCAAAACTTACTGCGTTGATATAAAGAGCCAAATCCACAGAGTTACTGGCAAAAAATGGAACCGTGCCGGCCAAAGAACCTGCAATTAAAGCAAGAAGCGAGAAAAGACCTGCTGCAATTGGGGCTGTTCCGTATGCGGCCAAGAGTGAAACTTGATTGGCGCCTTCAAGCTTTTCTTTAGGAACTAAATTCGGAACTGTTGCCTCTTTAGCCGGTGACCAGAAAAGGGTTACGCATTCGACCAAAATTGTTGCTGTGTAGAGCCAGACAAAGTTTGCAACAATAGGAATTGAGATATAGAGCCCGCAACGGATGATGTCGCAAGCCACCATCAATTTTCTGCGATCAAAGCGATCGGCAATAACTCCAGCTAATGGGCCCAAAAATACTGAGGGTAGTAAACGCGCAATAAATACACCTGCGATTGCAAAGTTAGCTTTTGCATAACTTCCGCCCGAGAGTTGTTGGGCTAGCGCTGTTGTTGCAAGAAGTCCTAACCAATCTCCAAGGGATGAAAATGCCATAGCTCGCCACAAGCGCGCAAAGGCGGGAATAGCCATAACGCCACGTGTTTGATCGGGGCCAGGAGCCGCCGGAGTTGGAAGAGTTCGTGCCACGAGGTAAGCGTATCGGGCGCTGGTGTGAGCGTTGATGCGCCGAATATGTAGCACTTTAATCCTTATGTGCTACATCTGTGCTAAGTTGGGCTGTGGCCACAGCGCGCAAAAAGAATGAGAAATCAAAGCAAGGTAGGAGTGCAGGCGTTCGCGAGCTTCGCCAGTCTGCATCGAAATTATTAGCACACGTGAGTGCTGGTGAAATTATCGAAATTACCGATCGAGGTAACCTCGTTGCACGACTTGTCCCGCCAACAAAATCTTTATACGAAGAATTCTTATCTGCCCACCTAATTAGAGCACCGCGCGATCCACACCATGTTTTAAAAATTCCAACACAGAAATACGTAGGCGATAAACCCCTTTCTCAGATACTTCTCGACAATAGAGCTGCATCACGATTTTGAGTTGGTATATCGATAGCTCTGCAATCATCAAACTGATTGTCGCTGAAAGGGAATCCCCTCACCTTAAAGAGTATATTTCTGAAAACTTACTCACCTCAGAAATATCTCGCGTAGAGGTGATGCGCACGGTCACTGTAAGTGCATCTTCTTTAGCCCCACTTGCAAAGAAAGTACTTGGTGCACTTCATAGCGTCGACATCAGTCCATCAATTTTATATATTGCAGAAAATTTCACTTCCGACATTTCACTTCGCACCCTGGATGCAATACACGTTGCAACTGCACTCTCATTACAACAGGTAATCAATGGTGTTATTACATACGATAAAGAAATGTCTAAAAATGCAAAAGCTCTGGGCTTAAGCGTTGTTTCTCCCGGAGCTTAACCCTCAGATTTTGCTTTTGCTTTACCCGTCGCAGCTTTCTTGGCTTTGGCTTTAGCGCCTGCGCCGCTAACTACATTTTTCGTGAGTGTTGGTGCGGACTTCTTTGCACGTGATGCCTTCTTTGCAGGCTTACCAGCGCTAGCTGCTTTCTTGCGTGAAGATTTCTTTACGCGTGTTACCCCACCATTTTCGGCTTCCCACGCACGTCGGCCCGCTAATAATTCAAGAGCGCGATCTAACGTCAAACCTTCTAACGTGTCACCGCGACGAAGTGTTGCATTTGATTCTCCATCAGTGACATACATACCAAAGCGACCATCTTTAACAATGACAGGCTTTTGTGTTCCGGGGTCTACGCCAAGTTCCTTTAGTGGTGGCTTTGCAACACCGCGACGGCGCTCTTTAGGTTTGGAATAAATCTCAAGTGCTTCTTCCATGGATAGTGAAAAGAGTTGTTCTTCACTTGTCAGTGTTCGCGAATCAACACCGCGTTTTAAGTAAGGACCATAACGACCGTTTTGCACAGTGATATCTTCACCCGTTGTTGAATCCGTGCCGAGTGTCCTTGGTAAAGAAAGTAAACGCAGTGCGTCTTCCCATGTGATTGTATCTAGCGTCATTGTTGAAAGAAGGGATGCAGTCTTTGGTTTTGGAGCATCTGCTTTCTTACGCTTTTTCTTTTCACCTTCTGCTAAAACAACTTCTGGGAATACTTCAGTAACGTAAGGACCAAAGCGTCCTGACTTTGCAATGATCGGTAAATTGGTTGCTGGATCAATTCCCAATTCGCGCTCACCTGATGGTGCTGCTAATAATTCAATTGCTACGGCTAGTGTTAACTCATCAGGTGCCATAGTTTCAGGAATGTTTGCAAGCTTGCGCTCTTCATTAGGAAGGTTTTGTTGCAAGTACGCGCCATATCGGCCCACGCGAATTTCAATAGTGTCGCTCAAGTTCATGGTGTTTGTTGCACGAGCATCAATAACGCCTAAGTCTGCGCTGAGTTCGCTCAACCCTGGTTGACCATCGTGGCCGTAGAAGAAATCACGTAACCAATCGACACGTTGTGCCTCACCTGAGGCGATCTTGTCTAAATCCTCTTCCATACTTGCTGTGAACTCGTAATCCACAAGTTTTGTAAAGTGAGTTTCAAGTAGTCCTGTAACGGAAAATGCTAAAAATGCCGGTACGAGTGCACGACCTCGTTTGTACACGTAACCACGATCTTGAATTGTTTGAATGATCGATGCAAAAGTTGATGGTCGACCAATACCAAGTTCTTCTAGCTTCTTCACCAACGTTGGCTCTGTATATCGAGCAGGTGGCTTTGTATCATGGCCTTCGCAACTGTATTCGCTCACTTTTATCGCCTGGCCCACAGTCATTGCGGGCAAGCGACGATCTTCTGATTCTTCATCAACTTTTTCATCGGTGACATCTTCATACGCTGCGAGAAAACCAGGGAAGGTGACAACAGAACCATTGGCGCGGAATGTTGCCTCTTTGCCATCGTTTGTTTTTGCATCAAAATCGACACGCATCTGCATCTTCTTAGCATCGGCCATCTGTGATGCAACGGTGCGCTTCCAAATCAAGTCATAGAGTGCAAACTCATCACGTGAAAGTTCTGGTGCTAATTCGCCGGGAGTTTTAAATACATCTCCCGCTGGTCTAATAGCTTCGTGCGCTTCTTGTGCATTCTTACTTTTGCCAACGTATGTACGTGGTGCCTCTGCGACATGGTCTGCGCCGTAAAGAGCTTTGGCAGAATTACGTGCAGCGTTAATTGCTCGCTCTGAAAGATTGACTGAGTCGGTACGCATATAGGTGATGTAGCCGTTTTCATATAAGCGCTGTGCAACACGCATCGTAATTTGTGCGCCCCAACCTAAACGCCCACCGGCATCTTGTTGCAACGTTGACGTAGTAAATGGAGGTTTAGGGCGCTCGGTACGAGGTGAATCTTCAATTGATTTAACGCTAAGGGATGAGGATTTAAGCGAGTCAACTAAATGACGCGCTGAGCTTTCATCCAATAACAAGATGTTGGCAGCAGATTTTTCTTTCACTGCGCCATCTGCGCCAAAATCACTTGTTGCTGCTACTTTCTTGCCATCTAAACCTATGAGGCGAGCGTTAAAACCAAGTTCGCATTGCGCAGTGAGATCCCACCAAGATGAGGAAATAAAAGCCATACGTTCGCGCTCTTTTTCAACAATTAATCGCGTCGCAACAGATTGCACACGGCCTGCCGAAATGCGAGGCATTACTTTCTTCCACAAAACTGGTGACAAGCGATAACCAAAGAGGCGGTCTAATACGCGACGAGTTTCCTGCGCATCGATCAAGTGATAATCCAGATCGCGAGTTTCGCTGACTGCTTTCTGAATCGCCTCTTTTGTAATTTCATTAAAGACCATGCGCTTGATAGGAATCTTTGGTTTAAGGACTTCTACTAAGTGCCAAGCAATTGCTTCGCCTTCGCGGTCTTCGTCCGTTGCCAGAATGAGCTCGTCTGCGCCTTTCATTAACTCCTTTAATTCAGCAACTTTCGCTTTCTTATCAGGGTTAATGACATATAACGGTGCGAAGTCTTCTTCAATGTTTACACCCTCTTTAGCCCACGCAATCCCTTTATATTCTTTCGGGATATCTGCAGCGCGCTGAGGTAAATCACGAATATGGCCGACGCTAGCCTCGACGATGTAATCATCGCCGAGGTAGCCGCCAATTTTTCGAGCCTTCGCTGGTGATTCGACAATCACCAGCTTCTTAAACTCTTTACTCAATGGGAAAGCCTTGAGTATTTCTTAGTATTCGATGGCAGTTGATTTGCGACGGTTATGAATTAACGCGCCAACAATAATTAAAAATGCCACGATTCCGATAGCAGTACTCGTGCCAGTGTTCCCGGCAAGTGCCATGCTGACAATTGCTGGTGTAATCAAAAGACCAACCAAGTTCATTACCTTGATCAGTGGGTTGATTGCAGGACCGGCAGTGTCTTTGAATGGATCTCCAACAGTGTCACCAATGATTGTTGCAGCATGTGCATCAGATCCTTTGCCACCGTAATGACCATCTTCAACCATCTTCTTTGCGTTATCCCAAGCTCCGCCTGAGTTAGAAAGAAATACGGCCATCAGCGTTCCGGTACCAATTGCACCGGCGAGATATGCGCCAAGGGAGCCAACACCTAGACCAAATCCAACTGCGATTGGCGCCATAACAGCTAGCAAACCTGGTGTTGCAAGTTCACGGAGTGAATCGCGAGTACAGATATCAACAACGCGACCGTACTCTGGTTTTTCAGTTCCTAACATAATTCCTGGATGCTCAATGAATTGCTTGCGAACTTCAACAACAACTGCACCCGCTGCGCGAGAAACTGCGTTGATAGCAAGTCCTGAGAAGAGGAACACAACTGCTGCACCGATAATTAAACCAACAAGGTTACGTGGGTTAGCAACGTCAAGAATTCCCTGATATTGCGAAGCTAAGTTACCGGCCATTTGCCCTGCATCTTCAACTGCTTTCTTGATTGCATCAGTAAATGCACCAAAGAGCGCAGTTGCGGCAAGTACTGCAGTTGCGATCGCGATTCCCTTAGTAATTGCCTTTGTTGTGTTACCAACTGCATCAAGTGAGGTAAGGATCTTTGAGCCTTCTCCTTCAACATCGCCTGACATTTCAGCGATGCCTTGTGCGTTGTCAGAAATTGGACCGAATGTATCCATAGCAACAATGACGCCTACAGTGGTCAGTAAACCAGTACCAGCCAATGCGATTGCAAGGAGTGATAAAACAATGCTTCCGCCACCTAGCAAGAAGGCTCCAAATACTGCAGTTGCAATAAGAATTGCTGAATACACAGCAGATTCAAATCCGATGGAAATACCTGAAAGCAATACTGTTGCAGCACCTGTTTGTGATGAAGCAGCAACATCGTTTACTGGACGCTTACCTGTTGCGGTGAAGAAGCCAGTAAGTACTTGAATTGCAGCAGCTAGAACGATGCCGATTAATACCGCGCCAATTGCTAGAACGCGAGGGTTTGTATTTCCAGCAGATGCAATTGCTTCTGGAGAAAGACCAGTAAGGAGTGAGAACTTGCTTGGTAAGTACACAAATGTTGCAAGACCTGACAAAATTGCGCTCACTACTGCTGAGGTAAAGAATGAACGGTTGATCGAATCCATTGCATTCTTATCAGTTTTGCGCATCTTTGTTAAGAAGATTCCAAGAACTGCGGTAATAATTCCGATAGCAGGAATAATCAGTGGGAAAATAAGTCCTGAATCACCGAAACCAGCTTTTCCAAGAATCAGCGCTGCAACAAGAGTCACGGCATATGACTCGAACAGATCTGCTGCCATACCAGCACAGTCACCGACGTTATCGCCAACGTTATCTGCAATTGTTGCAGCGTTACGTGGGTCATCTTCTGGAATGTTCTTCTCTACTTTACCAACCAGGTCAGCTCCAACATCTGCAGCCTTTGTGAAAATACCTCCTCCAACGCGCATAAACATTGCAAGCATTGCAGCGCCGAAACCAAATCCTTCAAGAACTGATGGGGCGTTTTCGCGATAGATGATCACAACAAGTGATGCACCAGCAAGGCCAAGACCCACCGTTGTCATACCAACAACGCCACCTGTGCGGAAAGCAATTTTGACTGCGCGCTCTGAAGAACCTTGACGAGCGGCTTCTGCAACGCGCACGTTTGCGCGAACTGCAAGCCACATTCCGTTGTATCCAACAAGTGCGCTAAATCCTGCGCCAATTAAGAAAAAGACTGAACGGCCGATACGGATATCAGTCGCGCCAGGTAGTGCAAAGAGAACAAGAAAAACGATTCCTACGAAATAGGAAAGTGTGCGGAACTGGCGCGCAAGGTATGCGGCGGCTCCTTCTTGTACGGCGGCAGCGATCTCCTTCATCTTGACTGTGCCTTCGTCGTTTGCCAAGACCTGGGCACGAAGTGCCCAAGCGATGGCGAGGGCGCCTAATGAAATGGCGAGAACGACATAAACGATATTGAGGTTATTTCCTGTGACGTGCACGAGAGAGCTGGCAGCTCGCATTTCTCCTCCAGTGGAGATCGGGGCTCAAAGATTATGAGCAAAGACGGGGCGAGTGTACGCACAGATGGGGGACAAATCCCAAATCTGACCCTTGTACCTATCTATTGGGCGTATCACCGATGTAAGAAGCAGGCGTAAGTGAAGCGATGAGACCCTCATCTTTTCCGGGTCCCGCGCTCGCTTCGCCGGATTCTTAGGTTCAAATTCATATTAAGCGGTTATGGTTGCCCCTTATGAATCTCCTTGACGCCCAATCCATCATTACCAATCTCGGCCTAGCCGGTGTTCTTGTCATTCTCTTTACCGAGACGGGCTTGTTAATTGGCCTCGTTTTCCCCGGAGACTCCCTGCTCTTCCTCGCCGGGGTTGCAGCTTCCGGCTCAGCCGCGGCTCTTTTAGGAGGCGCCCACTTATCGGTAGCCGGTTTATTTATAGGCGCGCCCATCGTGACGATTGCCGGATCTCAATTGGGATATTACTTAGGCCGTCGCTTTGGCCGACCACTCTTTAACCGCCCTGATGGTCGCTTCTTCACACAGCAACGGGTCGCCTCTACCGAGAAATGGCTAAAAAAATACGGTCCAGGTCGAGCAATTGTCCTAGCCCGCTACATACCTTTTGTTCGAACGCTAATTAACCCGTTATGCGGAATTGCTCAAGTCCCTGCCTCAAAGTTTTTCCTTTGGAATGTCGTGGGTGGAATTTTATGGAGCGATGGAATTATTTTTCTCGGATACATATTGGGTGAAAAACTTGAAGGTTCAATTGATAAATATCTTCTACCCGTTGTCGGTTTAATTATTATCCTGAGTTTATTACCTGTGGCTTTTGAGATTATTAAAGAGATACGGACTAAACGCCACTTAAGTTAAAGGCCACGTTGTTAAAGACCTAAGTCTGCCAATGAGTAGGCAGTTCTATATTCCAACCCTGCATTAGCAATTGCTTGCTTTGCTCCTCGTTCGACAATGACTGCAACTCCAACAACGATTGCTCCCGCTTCACGTAGCGCTTCAACTGCTGTTAAAACCGATCCACCTGTTGTCGATGTATCTTCAACTGCAACAACGCGACGGCCTTTAACATCTGGTCCTTCTATACGACGTTGTAGACCATGAGCTTTCTCGGCTTTGCGAACAACAAATGCATCAATTTTCTTACCGCGAGCAGCCGATACGTGCATCATTGCAGTTGCAACGGGGTCAGCACCCAGTGTTAATCCACCCACTGCTTCGTAATCCCAATCTTTTAATAAATCCAGCATCACTTCACCGATAAGAGGTGCGGCAATTGCATCAAGGGTTACTCGACGCAGATCAACGTAGTAATCGGCTTCTTTGCCGGAGGAAAGAATCACTTTCCCGTGAACAACGGCTTTTTTTACAATCTCGTCTCGAAGTTGATCGCGTGCGTTCATTGGGTGAGCATACCTATTAGAGGATGGCCTATTGCTCTTCTTTGTAAACAATAATTTGTGATTTCTTACGGTGTGCAATTGCTTTAGGAGGATTAGCATCAATTAAGGCATCGACCTCGATGCGTAATTTCGCCACTTCTATGGCCATATTTGCCATGGCTGATTCGAGATCAATAATTCGTTTAATGCCCGCGTGATTTATACCTTCACCGATGAGCCTTTGCACATTTCGCAAGAGTGCAATATCGCGAAGAGAATATCTACGCCCACGACCACTGGCCCTGCCGGGTGAAACTAAACCTAAGCGATCATATTGACGCAAAGTTTGTGGATGCAAACCTGAAAGTTCTGCAGCAATCGAAATGACATAGACGGCTGCTTCGTCATCATGTTCTGAATTTCCTGGTGTTTGCGTCATGCTTTTGCCTTTGACGCAAACTCTGCTCGAACATCTTCATCTGCTGTAGCGGTTGCAAAATCTTCAAGTGCTCTTTGAGCTTTAGCATCTAAGCGACGGGGCACTTGAACCTCGACGCTTACTAACAAATCACCCGTTACATGTGCTTTCTTAATGCCACGACCCTTAACACGAAGAACGCGCCCGTTTGGAGTTCCTGGTGAAAGGCGAACGGTTACTTCTTCATCGCTCAGTGTTGGAACTTTAATATCTGCACCAAGTGCTGCTTCACTAAATGTCACAGGAAGGGTAATCATCAAGTTCTCACCTTTGCGAGAAAAAATTGGGTGTGGCTTGACGTGCAAGTGAATAAATAAATCTCCGGGACCGGCTTCACCTGGTGCGCCTTTTCCTTTTAAGCGAATCTTTGCTCCATCATTTACGCCCGCAGGGACTCTGGCAGAAATATTTTGTGCAGCCCCACCGTCGGTTGATAAACGTAAATCTAACGTTGTTCCAAAAATTGATTCACGAAATGAAATTGTGGATTCTGTTTGTAAATCTTGCCCTTTACGTGGCCCGCGACGACCTCCGAAAAGATTTGCAAATATGTCTTGTGATGAACCTCCGCCGAAAATATCGTTAAAGTCACCGTTAAAGTTTTGGCCACCTTGACCACCCTGTGGTGCACGAAAGCCCCCACGTTCAAATTGCGCGCGAGCATCATCGTATTCGGCACGCTTTTTTTCATCCGACAAAATGTCATACGCTTCAGAAACAGCCTTGAATTGATCTTCTAGTTTTTTATCGCCCTTGTTCTTATCGGGGTGCAATTCACGCGCCAGAGTGCGATATTTCTTCTTAATTTCATCAGCTTTCGCGCTTTTTCCCACGCCAAGAATCTTGTAGAAATCCTTTTCATACAAATCCCTGGCTGCCATGAGCTACTCCGGGTCCGTAACTGCAACGCGTGCGGGGCGCAATACACGTTCTTTAAATTTATACCCCGGTTGCAAAATTGCAGAAGCTGTTGGTTCCGTAACGTCAGGCGAAGTTGAGTGAAGTAGTGCCTCATGAATTTGTGGATTGAAAGCTGTGCCTTCTTCTCCGTACTTTTCTAAACCGATTCGAGTAGTGACGTTAGCGAGTTGGTCGGCAACGGCTTTAAAGCCACCTTCTAATTCACCGTGTTCACGTGCACGATCGAGGTCGTCCAGTATTGGCAAAAGTTCAGTAAGTACTGCGCCAATTGCTAATTCGTGAGCAAGGGCGCGATCGCGCTCAATACGTTTACGGTAATTGGCATATTCGGCTTGTAGGCGTTGTAAATCTGCAGTGAGAACGGCCAGTTCGTTACCGGCCGCCTCACTTGGCAGATCTTCTACTTCTACAACCGACTCAGGTGAGTCGTTCATTAGGCCTCTTCAACGATTTCTGCGTCTTCAACGCCATCTTCATTTGTTGTTCCACCATCGCCTGAAGGTTGCGCAGCTCCTGCTGCATAAAGGGCTGCACCTAGTGCTTGGCTTAGAGTTGAAACTTTCTCTGTTGCGCTCTTGATCATCTCAAAGTTTGCACCACCAAGTGCGGTCTTGAGTTCTGCAAGTGCTTGCTCAGTCTCAGTTTTCTTCTCTGCGCTTTCACCTTCGCTTAGTTTTTCGCCATTTTCTGCCAAGAATTTTTCAGTCTGGTAAACAAGTGAGTCACCAGTGTTGCGAATCTCGGCTTCTTCTTTACGTTGGCGATCTTCTTCAGCATGTGATTCGGCGTCCGCCATCATGCGATCGATTTCATCTTTGGAAAGTGCGGAGCCACCAGTGATGGTCATGCTCTGCTCTTTACCAGTTCCAAGATCTTTCGCTGATACGTGCACGATGCCGTTTGCATCGATATCAAATGTCACTTCAATTTGCGGCACTCCACGTGGTGCAGGTGGCAATCCGGTGAGTTCAAACATGCCCAGCTTCTTGTTATAAGCAGCCATTTCACGCTCACCTTGGTAGGCCTGAATCTGTACAGCTGGCTGATTGTCATCGGCCGTTGTAAAGATTTCACTGCGCTTTGTAGGGATAGTTGTATTGCGCTCGATCAACTTGGTCATAACTCCACCCTTGGTTTCGATACCAAGTGAAAGAGGTGTGACGTCAAGAAGTAGAACATCTTTGACTTCACCCTTAAGTACGCCTGCTTGCAAAGCTGCTCCTACTGCAACAACTTCGTCAGGGTTTACGCCCTTATTTGGCTCTTTTCCCCCTGTAAGTGCGCGAACAAGATCGACAACTGCTGGCATACGAGTTGATCCGCCAACAAGTACAACGCTGTGAATGTTTGCAATAGGAATTCCGGCGTCTTTAAGAACTGATTGGAATGGCTTCTTGCAACGCTCGAGCAAATCTGCAGTCATTGTCTGGAACTGCGCGCGAGTAATTGTTTCATCCATGAATAGCGGATTCTTATCAGCATCAACAGTGATGTAAGGCAAGTTGATAGATGCTTGAGCTGAAGAGGAAAGTTCAATCTTCGCTTTTTCAGCAGCTTCACGAATACGTTGCATCGCCATCTTGTCTTTAGTTAAGTCAATTCCGTTCTTAGAACCGAAAGTCTTAACTAAGTAATCAACGAGTGATTGATCCCAGTCATCGCCACCAAGATGGTTATCTCCGTTAGTTGCTTTAACTTCTACAACGCCATCGCCGATTTCAAGGAGAGAAACGTCGAATGTTCCACCACCTAAGTCGAAGACGAGAATTGTTTGTTCTTTATCTGCCTTATCTAGACCATAAGCGAGCGCTGCTGCTGTTGGCTCGTTGATAATGCGCAAGACATTGAGACCGGCAATTTCGCCAGCTTCCTTCGTTGCTTGACGTTGTGCGTCATTGAAATATGCAGGCACTGTAATAACAGCGTCAGTAACGGTGTCACCAAGATATGCCTCGGCATCGCGCTTTAACTTCTGTAGAACGCGAGCGCTAATTTCTTGTGGTGTGTACTTCTTGCCATCGATATCGATGTTCCATGAAGTACCCATGTGTCGCTTGACCGAGCGAATAGTGCGCTCGACGTTTGTGACGGATTGGCGCTTGGCCACCTCGCCAACAAGGACTTCGCCATTTTTAGCAAAGGCCACGATCGAGGGGGTTGTGCGGGCACCTTCTGCGTTGGCGATTACCGTTGGCTCGCCACCTTCAAGTACAGATACGCAGCTATTGGTGGTTCCAAGGTCGATTCCAACTGCTCTAGCCATTGTGTTGCTCCATTTCTGGCCCGCGATGGGGCCACTGTTCCTATTTTCAACCTTGCGTCGCTCTTTGTCAAAAGATTGAGTCGGAGCGACTCAAGGCTGTACTCAATGGAACATCCCAGGCGGGGAATCTATTCCCGGCCTGGGTTGGAGGCCTGCCTAGAAGACTTGGCGGTACTTATTCACCACGTCTTCAATGATTTCAATACCAAGGCCAGGTTTGCCCAAAGGTGGATAGACCCAACCATCTTTATGTGCGAACGGCTCAGTGATGAGCTCATTCTGCATTGGATTAGCTAGCGGTTTGAACTCAAAGAGTTTAAATGCCAAGTTAGAAAAACTCACGGCCAATGATGCGGCCGAAACAATGGCCGATGACCATGCGTGAGCATTTACTTGGCGCTTATGTGAGTGAATGCGATCAGCTGCCTTTGCAAAACCTGTAATACCTTCGGCGCGACCTGGGTCGATACCAAAGACATCGCACGTTCCTGTAGCGAGAATTGCATCAAAGCCTTCTGTATTCCATTCGCGCTCGCCGTATGCAATTAAGCATTTAGTTTTGTCGCGAAGTGTGCGATAACCCTCTGGATCCCATGCGCCTAGTGGCTCTTCAATCCAGTCAATGTTGTAATGATCAAATGCCTGTACGCGCTTTACCGCAGTAGCAACATCCCATTTAATTGCGTAGCCCAAGTCGATGATTAACTTCTTATCTTCACCGATTGCTTCGCGCATCTGCTTTACATAGTCAACGTCGCGATCGTGCTCGTAACCAAGATGTGCGTTACCGCGCTTTCCAAATCCAACTTTGACACCTTGCAATCCTGTGCTCAACCAACCTTGTGCTTGTTCTGTCATCTTTGGAATGGATGAATCATGTGCGTGCCCTGATGCAATTGCAGGCAACTTCTCGTGAACTGGTCCACCAAGTAGTTCGAGCACACTTACGCCGAGTGCTTTTCCTTTAATGTCCCACAGGGCAATATCAATTGCAGAAAGTGCGTAGGCCGCAATACCACCGCGGTATCCATACCACCAGTAGCGCTCTTTGATTGCGCGCCAGATTGCGCCATTGTTCATTGGATCTTGCCCAATAACAAATTCTGAAAGTCCAGTGATGAGCGCCGCTACGGCCGCGTTAGCTTCTTTAAACTGGGTAATTGATTCACCCCAGCCAACTACGCCTTCATCAGTAGTGATTTTTACCAAGCAGAGGTAGCGCTCAGCGTTGAAATCATTAGGTTCTGGATATGCCACTGGAATCGGCTCGACTTTCACAATCTTCATCTGGAAATCCCCTTTTTCACTCGGTTAGGTCTTTTAATTATTGTGCTCACGCGGTAACTTATCGCCAGAGAGTACTAGGCAAACCCCATTAACGAAAGGTCCCACATGAGCACACCGATTCCTATTATTGATACTCACATTCACCTTTGGGATTTCAAACATCCAGAGCTCAAGTGGGTTTGGCTTGCACCGGACTTTGTTCACCCAATCATCGGAAACATTGATGCGATTAAGTCTGAGGCGTTCGTACTTAACGATCTTTGGTCAGAGGCTCGCTTTGCTGGCATCGAAGCATTCGTGCACGTGCAAGCAGCCATTGGTTCTCCAAACCCAGTGACTGAAACTGTGTGGCTCACTGAAATGGCAAAAACTGGTCCTGTGCCAATGCGCATCGTCGCAGAGTGTGCACTTGGAGCACCTGAGGCTGTTAAGCAACTAGATGGACATGCGCAATCTCCACTCTATGCAGGTATTCGCGATTTCAATGCAGAGCCAATGCTTGCATCTGGTCAAATCAATCCAACATATGAGGCATCACTAAAGACACTCACCAAGCAAAATGTTGTCTTTGATCTTGATTGTGAATGGCAGAACATGGGCGCAGCCCTAGAACTTGCAAAGCGCCATCCAGATTTAAAGATTGTTCTTGAGCATATTGGTTTTCCACGCAAGCGCGATGATGAATACTTTACTAACTGGTCAAAGGCAGTGCGCGCTCTTGCAAAGGCACCAAATGTGACAATGAAGATCTCAGGTATGCCAATGACTGACCCACGCTTTACTAAGGAATCACTGCGTAAGTGGGCCGAAGTTTGCCTCGAAGCATTTGGTCCAGCACGTTGCGTCCTTGGGTCTAACTGGCCTGTAGATCGCCTCTACAGTTCATACGACATCATCGTTGGCTTTATGCGCGAATACATTTCATCCTTTAGCGCATCAGAGCAAGAAGCAATCTGCCGTACAAACGCAAAGCGCCTGTATAACTTCTAATACAAGTTGTTTTAAAGGCTTTTTCGCACTGCTTAGGCGCTTGTCACCCATAGTTCGAGTGGCTTTCGCACGGCAAAAAGTTCTGCGTAACGAGGCAAAGGTTCTATGACCTTAATTTTCGTCATACGTTCAATTAACTGACGAATCGCGATGCGCGCTTCAAGACGGGCAAGTGGTGCACCGATGCAGAAATGTATTCCGTGGCCAAAGCTAACATTGCCTGCATCTTTGCGAGCTATGTCAAAGCGCTCAGGATTACTAAACCGCAGTGGGTCACGATTTGCTGCACCGATCATGAAGTGCACGTAATCACCTTTTGCAATCTTTTGGCCATGGATCTCCATATCTTCAGCTGCAATACGAGATTGTTTTTGAATGGATGAATCAAAACGAAGCGCTTCCTCAACTGCTGCTTCGATAAGTTCTGGGTTATTGCGCAATAACTCTAACTGATCTGGGTTATCTGAAAGCGCCCTGACCATATTGCTAATCAAACCTTCTGTGGTTTCAAAGCCAGCGAAAAATAGATTCACCGTTAAGGCAACCAACTCTTGATCAGTGAGCTCGTCATCCTCTTTTGGAGCAGTAAGGACTCTGCTCAATAAGTTTTCTCCAGGGTTTTTGCGGATATCTTGAAATAACTGCATCAAGTATTCTTGAGCCTCTATCGCAACGCCCTCTGCAAAAGTAGCTTTCTCTGAACTTACTTGTGCAGATGCAATAAACCCAGCCAGACCATCTGCCCAACGCTTAAGATCCCACTGTCTATCTAATGGCATACCCAATAACTCACAAATAACTAGCGATGGCAATTGAAATGAAAAATCATCTACAAGGTTAAATGTTTCCTTTTTAGTTGCCTCATCCAATAATCGAGCCACAATAATTTCAATTTTGGGTTCGAAGGCATTAATACTTCGTGGAGTAAATGATTTACTAATCAAACGGCGAAAACGAGTGTGGTCCGGGGGATCTTGAAAATTCATGTAACGGTTAAGTGTCCACTGGGAGACTGGATATTTTTCTCGCTCTTCGGGAGTGAAATGTGAGGCAGCGGCAGCAATTCTTCCTTTTGCAATAAGTTGATCGCCATGCAGGCCTTCTTCAACTTCCACAAATGGACTAACAATCCATGCGTTAACTTTCTTACTCCAAAATACTGGAGCGGATTCATGCATGTATTTGTAAGCAGAATATGGATTATTAAAATAAGAAGGCGTTAGAAAATTCTTCTCTTCCCAATCTTGATCCAGTGCCATAACGTTCTCTCCAATCAGTAATTACTTACCGGTTACCCACAATTGAAGTGGCTTACGAACTGCAAGAAGTTCAGGGAAAGCTGGTTTCGGATCCACAATAGAGATTTTTGGCATTCGCTCCAATAGTTGTCGCATAGCAATTCGCGCTTCAAGGCGAGAAAGTGGTGCTCCGATACAGAAATGAATTCCGTGGCCAAAGCTGACATTACCGGCATCGGTTCGTGCAATATCGAAAATTTGAGGATTGGTAAATCTCGCAGGGTCATGATTTGCTGCACCAATCATGAAGTGCACATAATCACCGGCTTTAATTCTTTGCCCAAGAATTTCAACATCTTCGCTAGCAACGCGAGATTGTTTCAATATAGAGGACTCATAGCGCAAGGTTTCTTCAACTGCTGCATCCATTAACTCGGGCTTACTGCGCAATAGCGCTAATTGCTCTGGATGACTCACAAGAGTCATCACCATATTTCCAATGAGGCCTTCGGTAGTTTCAAAGCCTGCAAAGAATAGTTGAATTGTCAGTCCCACGATTTCTTTATCCGTCAATCCATCTTCTTCACTTTGTGAATTAACAATTCTGCTGAGGAGCCCATCATTTGGTGTTTTGCGAACTTGTTCAAAGAAACCCATGAGAAATTCTTCAGCTTCTCGTGCAACATCTTCAGCATGTGCTGCTTGTTCAGGAGTAATTCGAGCGGAGGCAGTAAACCCTGCAACACCATCTGACCATCGCTTGAGATCCCATTGTTTTTCAAGTGGCATACCAAGGAGTTCGCAAATAACCATTGCTGGAAGTTGGAATGAGAACTCATCTACTAAGTTAAAGGTTTCCTTTTTCATTGCTTTATCAAGCAAATTAGAAACAATAGCTTCAATTTTTGGCTCAAGAGCGTTAATGCTTCTCGGAGTAAAAGATTTGCTAATTAAGCGACGTAAACGTGTGTGTTCTGGTGGGTCTTGAAATACCACCCAATTGCTCAGGTTAGTTAAAATGTGTGGCATTTTTGCTAGCTCTTCTGGCGTGAAATGCGAACTTGCCTTAAGCATGCGCTGTTTTTGAGTAAAAACATCTAAATGAAGACCCTCTTCTACTTCTTTAAAGGGACTCACAATCCATGCACGCGCTTTTTCGCTCCAAAAAATTGGAGTTGAATCCAAAAGTTCTCGATATATCGGATATGGGTTTTGAAAATATTCTGGTGATAAAAAGTTTTCAGCGCCGTTGCTTTGTATAGTTTGCATTAGCAACCTCCATAACCATACCAATTTGCAATGGCACTCAATGCGCGATTTGTAGTACCTTATCTATATTTTCCAAAGATTGCGAGGGTATAGTAATGTTATGAGTTTGCTTCTTGCAATTGCAGCAGCGATCTCCTTTGCGGTTGGGACCTTTCTTACAAAAGGCGTGGCTCTCAAAATCTCGATATATAAAGCAATAGGGCCACTATTTATTCTCAACGCCCTTTTTGTGGTCCCGCTGATTCCTTTTGATCCACATTGGATTCTATGGACTGGGTCTATTCCCTACCTACATATTGCAGGCGCAGTTGGTAGTGGGGTGGTGGCAGGAATTATTTTCAGTATGGTTTCACGCAGTACCGCCTCTGTTGTATCTGTGGGACAGGCAATAACGCCAGCAGTTGTACTGCTTGCCGGACCAATTGCGCTGGGTACCAGCATTGTTCCAGTACAAGTTCTGGCAATTGTTGTGCTTGTGTTTGCAACGCTATTTCCACTTCGTAAAAGTCTCGTTGGAGTTGGTTCGTTCACAACTATTTTCTTAATGGTTGTTATTGGCGTACTCAGTGGCCTTGTAACCGTAGTCGTGGTTCTTTTAAATAGAGAAGGCGTTGGCACGACAGAGACATTTATTGTGCGCCAATTACTGGCAGGCGTTACCTTTATGGTGATTTTCCCGCCGATAGGCTTACATTGGCGCGATTTTATGCAACTAGTAAGGCGCTCGTTCTTTATGAGTTTGGGGTGGCTTGCCTCTATTTATGCTATCCGGCAGGGAAGCCCACTTGTTGCTCAATCGGTTATGGCAACTATTCCTTTATGGGTAATTCTGATCGAAGTTATTGCTTACAGAAAGAAGCCCTCTCGCCCTGTGGTCTTTAGTGCAATTGCGATTGCCATAGGTATCTATGTGTTGGCTCTCACCTCTTAATATCAATTCTTATTCTTCAAAACCTCTTGCCATGGCCTTCCGCCATCCCTAGGATATTTTCATTGTGAAGTTCTGCTGAAGTTAAATTTTCGATTTCAACTAAGGGGAAAATATTATGTCTCATAAAGGAAAACTCGCAGTCGTTACTGGCGCAGCTTCTGGAATTGGTCAAGCAACTGCAATTAGGTTGCGTGATGAAGGTATGCGAGTTCTAGCAGTGGATATGAATAAGGATGCCCTCGAGAAAGTCACTGGAGTTGAACACCTTGTTGCCGATCTTTCTAAGAATGAAGACCGCGACAAAGTAGTCGCTGCAGGACAAGGCGCACATGCACTTGTCAACGCGGCGGGACTTATTCGCTTGAAGCCAATCCTGGAATTCACAGTCCAAGATATTCGCGATATCTACGCAGTTAACGTTGAAGGCGTTTGGGACCTCACAAGTCGTATTGGTCGCACAATGACAAAGGGTGCGAGCATCGTTAACTTAAGTTCTGTTTCTGCAAAATTGGCCACAACCCAAGAAACAGCCGTTTACGCATCATCTAAAACTGCGGTGCTTTCAATCACTCGCTCATTCGCTTATGCATTTGGATCAAAGGGTGTGCGCGTAAACGCAATTTGCCCAGGCATTGTTGACACTCCTATGCAGGATAAAGTTCTTGAGCGCCTTGCTGAAATTCGCGGAATCACTGTTGATGACATTACATCTAAGCGACTAAATACAGTTCCGCTAGGTCGAGCATCAGAACCTCGCGAAACTGCTGGATTTATCTTTTTCCTCATCTCAGATGAAGGCTCCTACTTCACAGGACAAGCCCTCAGCCAAGATGGCGGAATTGTTATGTAGTTTTTCTCCACCTTCAAACAACCTACCGAAAGGATTTAACCATGGGCGAAATTTTGGGCTTTTTTCACGGCGGAGTCACTGTAAAAGATATGGACAAGTCCCTTAAGTTTTATCGTGACGGACTTGGTCTCAACGTAAAGTTTGAAAAACTCCTTACGGGTCCTTACCTAAAGACGGTGCTCGACCTCAAATTCGATGCAATCAAAGTGGCATTCCTCGATGTTCCTGGCGGTGGATTTATCGAGCTTTTGGATTACCAAGGCATTGAAAAATTATCAGCAGCTTCTCGCCCATGCGATTTCGGTGGCGGTCATTTTTGTTTCTATGTTTCCAAAATTGATGAGATTGCAGAAAAGATGTTCAAGATGGGATATATCGCGCGTAGCCAAAGCTGTGTCGATATCACTGAAGGACCAAACGCTGGTGGGCGTTCGTTGTATTTACTTGATCCGGATGGATATCCAATCGAATTGTTTATGCGTCCAGCCGACGCGTAGATAAAACTTGTGGACCCGTCCACACATAAGTGGGCGGGTAGTTAGCTCTTAATCGCTTTTATATAGACGACTCGATTTTCAAATTTCGGTTGCCAATAGGTTTCCTCAATCGTGAAACCATTACTTTCAATGAGTTTCTTTAAATTCGAAAAGGTTGGGTGCCAAATGTGATGGTCTTTCCATTTATCAATTCCTAATTTTCCCAAGATTTTACGGACCAATTCTTTTGTCGTTTCTTTTAAGGTTGCGTGTCCGTCTCTTCCGCCTTCAATTGAAATTCCCACCAGTAGCGCGCCACCTCCAACTAGCACTCGATGGGCTTCAATAAGTGCTAAGTCTGGAATTTGAACATGATCTAGCATGGAGCGCATATGCACCCAATCAAAAACTTCTTCTTTAAATGGCAAGAACTCAGCCATACCAGCCAAGAATGAAAAATCATTTTTGAGACATGTATACGCCTGAGCTTTTTCTTTCGTGACATTTAGGGGAGCATTTATATTAGGGTCGATTGAGATGTACTTAGAGTTTGGTGGAAGAAACTGCCTTAAAGTCCCTGCTGCCCCACCCACATCGAGAATTTTGCCTTCTAAAACAAAGTTTTCGTAGGTAGGCCGGTCATAATCAATTTCATATTGAAAGGCTTGTACTTGATCCTTAATAGTTTTTCCATTTTCCCTTTTGATATGTGTCGGTGCCCCATCCGCTTCCCAAGTTTCATATACATCTTGGCCTTCAAGCCAAACTGAAAACCCATATGTATTCCTGAGGAAAACTCTCGAATCGATAATTCCATTAATGCTACGAAAATCTTGAATTTTACAAGGGGTTTTGGTTTTTGGGTTAACAAGAATATCTTCAGCCCAGCTCTCAATAATTGGTTTTCCAATGCTCAAGATTTCCTCATTTCAATTCTTATTTAAACTCTTGCCCCCACAATAACATCGCGTGAGGGTGATCGACTTCGGAATTCAGCTCTAGATCGTGAAAAGGTAGAAGTTCACAAAAATCGTCTGCTTATTAACGAGCGGTGTGGCCACCATCGACAACAAGCACTGTTCCTGTAACCATGCTTGATGCTTGTGATGCTAGGTAAATAATTGAGCCAACAATTTCCTCTGGCTCTCCCATTCTGCCCATTGGGATATTAGCTTTAAAGAACGCCTCACCCTCGGGGTTTTCTTTAATAGAGGCAACAATTAAAGGAGTTCTAAAATGTGTAGGAGCAATTGCGTTAACACGAACACCTTTCGTTGCCCATTCAATCGCCAATGTGCGCATGAGTGCATGGACTGCACCTTTGCTTGCAGAGTAATTCGCATTTCCATTTGGTAAACCAACAAGTGCGGCAATAGATGAAATAAAAATAATTGAGCCTTGAGTATTGGTTGTAATCATGGCTCGACCAGTTGCTTGCGCTAAATTCCATGCTCCGTTGAGATTGACATCAATTACGTCTTGCCATGTTTGACTTGTCATCTCAATCGCTGGGCTTCGGCGTCCGATACCTGCAGAAGCCACAACGATTTGTGGAACTCCGAATTTGGCAATGACATCCTGCACACATTTTTCCACTAATTCAGGATCGCGAGTGTCTGCAACTAACGTGATTGCGCGTCCTCCCGCTGAAGTAATGAGAGCAGTGGTTTCTTCGGCAGCTTTTTGAGTGATGTCGAGAACTCCAACACTTGCTCCGCGTTCTGCTAGAGCAAGCGCGATGGTGCGACCAAAACCACTTCCTGCCCCTGAAATAATGACAACTTTGCCATCAACTGAAAAAAGTGGATCAGAAGTTAAGGTCATCCGATTTTTCCGCGGAAGAGTTTCATTCCACGGACACCAACGGGAATGCGCCAAAGTCGGCCATCCATAGGTGCTTCTGCTGTGACAGCTGTGATGTCACCAAAATCTGTGATGATTAGATTGTCATCATAGAAAACACAGTTCAGTGGGACTCCACCAGTTTCTAGGAAATCAACATAAGAGCCATCTGGGCGCAAAATATCTACACCGCCACCCATGAATGCCGTGATCCATAGGTTTCCTTTTTCATCAATTTTTAGCCCGTCTGGCACATGTTTTTCTGGCAACTGCGCAATCTGTTCTGATTTTCCACCTGGTCGTATGCGATATACACCGCGATCGTAAGACTCAACCCAAATAATTGATCCATCTTTTTCTGCAGTAATTCCGTTTGGGTATGATGCAGGAATCTCATCTAATAATTCTCCACTGCCATCTGGGTTAACGGCAAAGATGCGTCCCATTCCGCGATTATCTGGATAGTAATCGCCAGGATCTGTGAAAAATAAACGTCCGTCGGGACCGAAAGTTAAATCATTGGGTGCTTGTAATTTATATCCAGCAACTTCTTTTACAGCAAACTCAACACGACCATCTGGCCAAGCTTTTTGAATTGATGGAACAGACATTACATCTGCTTTCCATGCTCCAACTGTTCCTCCGTTTTGTGTAATGTAAACAGCGCCATCTGAGCCCAACATGCAAGCATTTGGTCCGCCTCCACAAATTGCGTAATCATGAATCCCGCGCTCTGGTGACCAAGCGATAATCTTGCTTGTATAAGTCTCGACCATAACGATTCTGCCGTCTGGCAAAACATCCGGACCTTCGGGATGTCCGAGGCCACTTCCAAGAGTTTCTACAGGAAATTTCATGATGTTCTCCTTTGTCGTAATACCGCGAAATAATTGCTCGAACTAATGAAAAAATCTTTTCTTTCACCAACTCTCAGGAGAGTAACAAATGATGTTCTTCCTGCCAACAGTCTTGTTAGCGAATTAACTTCTGCGTGTGCGATCCGCAACAATGAGAGAGCAACTAGATCCAATGTGCAAAACGTTGGGAATTCATGGATTTTCACTCGCCGCAAGGAAAATCCTTCAGATTGCCGAATACTGGAAATTTCCAGTAATGGCCCGATTGCGCCCTTAACTCACCATGCAATCCAAGGAGGGTCCAGATTCGACCACGGGGACCGGGAAGAATCCGGGGGTCTTCACCGATTCTTCGTAGATTTTTGAGGAATTGTTTTAAAAAAACCTCGGTTTATCTCTTGACCTACCCATAGGTAAGGTCTACTTTTTCAGGAAACGGTTCCACTCAGAACGGTTCCTCTAGATAGGGAGATAGGTACGCATGAAAAAATCAACTCTACAGCGTGGAGTAGTTGTACTTGCAGCAACTGGGCTTGCAATTACTTCTGCAATGAGCGCGTTTGCAGCAAGTGGAGACACTGCTGGAGCAATAAAGATTCTTAAGAAGCATAAATTCTTGCAACTTGCTGA
This sequence comes from Streptomyces griseus, assembly GCA_945884695.1. Classification (GTDB taxonomy): domain Bacteria; phylum Actinomycetota; class Actinomycetes; order Nanopelagicales; family Nanopelagicaceae; genus QYPT01. Next base: position 71,533 of record CAMCYO010000002.1, on the reverse strand, counting down.
GGGTGTCGATCTTGCAAAGGCTCCAGCATCAAACAAGTTAGCTGATGGATCAACATTTAAAGTTGCTAAGTCAATCACCGACAAAATTGCTAAGGGCCAACAACTTAACTTCGCAATGTCATACGGTGCAAAAGGTATTCCTCTATTCTCACAGCAATATTTCGCAGGTGAGACAAAGGGTATAGAAGCCGCAAAGCGCATTCTTCCAATGAAGCTTCGCGATGTAACACCTGAAGGAATCAGCCAAGATGTTCAGAAGCAAATTGCTGGAATCGAAGCTCTTCTTAACACGGGTCAGATTGACTGCTTGTCTATCCAACCTTTGGATAATTTCTCCTTCACCGGAATCACACAAAAGGTAATGGCTAAGGGAATTCCAGTCTTTACTGTTGGTGTTGAGTCTGCAGGTAATGAGCTTTCAAACTTCACACAGGTTTCATACAAAGAAGGTCTACAAGCAGCAGCAATCGTTGTTGACTGGATGGCTAAGAATAAGAAGAGCCTTAAGGTGTTCGCAGTTTCTGGTGGAGATCCGTCAGCAACTTGGGCGCAGGGTCGCATGAAGGGCTTCGTTGAGGGAATCACTAAGGGTGTTCCTGGAGCTAAGTTCCTTAACACTGAAGCTAATGGGCTAGCAACAACTTATGACTCAGCAAAGACTCTAGATGCTTACAAGGCATACATTGCTGGTCACCCAACCGTTGAATTCATTGAAAACGTTGACATCGGAGCAGAATACGCAGCCCGCGCAATTGCTGATGCTGGCCTAAAGGGCAAAGTATTCACAATTGGCTGGAACCTCAGCGTAGGTCAGCTGGATGCAATTGATGCAGGAACTCAGGTTGCTGCTCTCGATCAAGGGTGGGCACAACAGGCTGCATTCGGTCCTGTTGCTTGCGCTATGTACTTGAAGTTCGGCAAAGTTATGGCAAACAATCAGGCGCTTGAGCCAGTTACAAAAGTAACAGGCACAGCAACTGCACGAAAGCTCCTAGCTTCAATTCTGAGCTAATAGCTTAAAAAGCTATAGAAGGAAAACTACAGTGGCCGATTATTCGAAAGATGATCGGCCACTGTAGTTCCTATAAATAATACTTTTTATTGAAAATGAGAAAGTTAGGCGGAACCCATGTCAAGCAACACCAATCAAAGAGGCCAGAACTTTAAACAGTCATTTGGCCGAACCGCCGGTTTACTCGGTGCGATTTTGTTAGTGGTTGTGCTTTTTGCCATCACCTCACATGGTCTATTTCTAAAGCCGGCTAACTTGCTCGGTTTACTTCGCTACATGAGCTCACTTGCAATCGTTGGATTTGGATTAACTGCAGTACTTATTACAGGTGAGATTGATTTATCATTCGGTGCTGTTTATGGACTTTCGTCAATGCTCAGCGGTGTTGCCTGGATTGTGTGGGGCTGGGATCTTTGGCAATCAATACTCCTCGCACTTTGCGGAGCTGCGATTGTTGGATTGTTTAATGCATTTTTCACTACCATCGTGAAAATACCCTCGTTTATTGCAACTTTGGGAGCGAGCACAATAGTCTTTGGTGTCGATTTGCTAGTAAGTAAGTCAAATACATTGTCACCCCTTTCACCGCCCAATGGACGCGTTATTCCAAAATCAGAGTTAAAATTTTTCTCAGAGCTTAGTAACCACGTGCTTCCCGGAGGCTTTCCAATGCAACTGCTCTGGATGCTCCTCGCGGCGTTCGTTTTCTGGTATTTATTGACTAAATCTCTTTTCGGATTTCACCTCAAGGCAATTGGTGGAAACCAAGTTGCTGCAGAATTTGCGAAGATTAAGGTTCGCAAGTACAAGATGTGGGCATTTATTATCTGCTCCGTTGCGGCAGCAAGCGCCGCTATTTTGGATTCTTCCTACATCAGCTCGATGCAGCCAGATTCTGGAGCTGGTCTTCTCTTTCCAACATTTGCCGCCGTTGTTATTGGAGGCGCAAGCTTGATTGGTGGTCGCGGAACGGTAAGTGGAACACTGATGGGTTGCCTCTTGCTCGCAATTTTGGCTAATGGTTTGGCACTTCTTGGTAGCGGTGCGTTCTTGCAGCAAATGTTCGTTGGAGCAGTGACTATCGGCGCTGTTGTGCTTGATCAAACAACTCGGGCAAGGCGCAAAGAGTAATGATCTCTCCTAATTCCTCTGACCAATCCGGTATTCGTCTCGAACATCTTCGAAAAGAATATGGCGACACAATCGCCCTTGAAGATCTAAACCTTGTGGCTCGCCCTGGCGAAATCCTAGGAATTGCAGGGCCTAACGGCGCAGGGAAAAGCACCATGGTGAAAATCCTGGCAAGTGAAACCAATCAAACAAGTGGAACAATTACCCTCAATGGTGCGCCGTGGGATCCACGTGAACATAAAAAACAAGTTGCGATTGTTCACCAAGAGCCACAACTCTTTGCAAATCTAACTGTGGCTGAAAATATTTTGGTAGGTATCGAGAAATCCAAATATGTGCGTCCCAAGAGTTCCCAAGTAGATCAAAATCTTCTAAATGAGGTTGGTCTTGCTGAATATGCTCATCGCCGCCTAGGTAGTTTGCCTTTAGCAATTCAGCAGCGCACAGAGATTGCCCACGCATTAGCAAGGTCTGCCGACGTATTCTTATTTGACGAACCCAACTCCGCTCTAACAGAGGAAGAATCTAGTGAACTATTTGAATGGATGCACAAACTGGCGAAAGAAGGAAAGATTGTTTTCCTAGTTAGCCATCGCTTATTAGAATTGGCAGCTCATTGTGATCGGGTGGTTGTCATCATTGACGGTAATGTAAAAGTTGAAATCAAGAAAAATGAATTGACGGAAGAGCGTATTTCGCGTGAACTCATGACTGGTGTGGCTAATAAACGTGCATCTCTTACTCATGCAGGTAAGAACAATACGAATTTGCTGACAGTTTCAGAATGGAAGCATGTCGACGAAGTATTCAAACCTCTTGAACTTTCTATTATGCAAGGAGAAATTCTTGCTGTTATTGGGGTTGAAGGCTCAGGTGGGCGCGAAATTGTTAGATCTCTTGCTGGTTTTGCGCCAACGACTGGCGATATAGCAATGCAGGAATCTAAAGGGTCTGCTGTAACAAAGCAGGTTGCATTTGTTTCTGGTGATCGCTCAAGCTCTCTATTTAGCAACTTAAGTGTCGGGGAAAACCTTTATGTGCGTTTAGAGAACCGTATTAAAACTAAACTGCGTACTCTTTCACAATCTAGAGCTCGTGCAATTGCAGAGTCTGCCAAATCAGAATTCTTAGTACGCGCAGCTTCTATTGATACGCCAATTCGTTCACTTAGCGGTGGAAATCAGCAAAAAGTTGCTATCGCTTCAGCCCTTGCTTTGAAACCGCAAATGATTGCTCTTGAAGAGCCAACGCGTGGTGTAGATATTTCTAGTAAAGCTGAAATTTATAAACTTGTGAGAGAGTATGTCTCACAAGGTAATGCTGCTGTTTTCTATTGCACAGAGGTTTCGGAAGTATTCGATTCAGCCGATCGTGCTGCAGTTGTTTTCGATGGCAAGATAAAAAAGATTTTAGATGTTACCAAGTTTAACGATGCCGAATCCCTGGCTGGTGCAATCAGCCAGGCGACGGCCTCGTAATCTATTTTTTAGTCTAGGTGCCAAACTTCTTTAAACTCTAACAAATTACCTTTGTTGTCGGTCAAATTAACAATCACATCTTTAAACCATTCGGCCCAGCGTGCATTAGCTTCGTGCTTTCCAAGTTTTTCAAATGCTGTCTTTGAATCAGGCTCGACTTCGAAATATCCAATGACATGGATTCCGCGACGAAAGAGGCTGTAATTTTTAAATCCTGCATCTTTGATTGCAGTAACTAACTCTGGCCAAATTTCATCATGGCGTTTTTTGTACTCTGCTTCTTGTCCTTCGAAGATTTCAAACATGAAACACATTCTTGCCATTGCTCTGCTCCTTAGTGCGATAGTGAGGAAAACCTGGGTTAATCAAACCCGAAAGTACTGCGGGTGGTCAAGGGTGTCAGACAACAATGCTTCATAAATGCCCTTGTACATTGGCAAAAGCAGTGTTATTTTTCGTCTTATTAAATTGGAATATCAACGAAAGGCGTCACATGGCAAAGATTCGCGTAGGAATAATTGGTGCGGGCAGCTGGGTAGTTTCATCACACCTTCCAAGCTTGGCCCGACATAAAGATGTTGAGTTTGTTGCGGTCTCTCGCAAAGGGCCCGAATTACTAGAAAAGATTAAGAATCAATATGGATTTCAAGTTGCCTCTGAAGATTATCGCGACGTTCTCAACGCTGGCGTGGATCTTGTCGTTGTAGGAAGCCCTTCCGGCCTTCACCACGAGCACTCAAAGGCAGCGCTAGAAGCTGGGGCACACGTTATGTGTGAAAAGCCTGTAACTATTTCATCCGATGATGCATGGGATCTAGTCTCAACAGCCGATCGCATGAAGAAGCATTTAGTAATTTCTTTTGGTTGGAATTACATGCCCATCATGACTGGCGCAAAAGATTTGATGGAAAAATATGGCATCGGCAAGCTTGAGCAGATGAGTATCACAATGTCATCTCAAACTCGTGAATTGCTATCGAACACAGGTGCATATCCAGACGCCGCACCAGAGGCACTTCCAGAACCACGCACATGGACTGATTCAAAGCTTTCAGGTGGTGGCTACGGTCAAGCACAACTCTCACACGCACTTGGAGCCGCTCTATGGCTTACAGATGCCCGCGTTGAGGCAGGATTTGCACTTATGACTGCTCCAATGAATGCACCGGTAGAAATGCATGATGCAATCACATACCGCTTCGACGGTGGTGCAATTGGAACAATGTCAGGTGGATCTGCCCACGTGAATGCTCACAAGAAGATGCACGCAGTAGAAGTACGTGCAATTGGTGAGCGCGGTCAGATTCTTGTCGATCTAGAACGTGCCGCAGTATGGCTCCATAGTGACAACAAAGAGCACCGCTTAGACCTTGATGACAATGCTGGTTACTACCACTGCAGAGGGCCGATTGACGCCGTAGTTTCTGCTTCTCGTGGAGAAGAGTTTGTTAACTGCTCACCAGGAGAACTTGGAGCACGCACGGTTGAGGCACTTGATGTTGCCTACCGTAGCGCTGCATCAGGAAAGTTAGAGAAGAGATAATCCGTAGTAAAAAAACCCGGCTGATCCCTCAGCCGGGTTTTTCATTTTTAAAAACTACTAACCGCGCTTAATTCCCCAACGTTCGCGGAGTTGATCGAAGGACACTGCAATAATCAAAAGTGTTCCGCGAGCAACTTGCTGCCAGAATGTATCAACGTTCAAAAGAACGAGTCCGTTGTTGAGTACTCCAATAATAAGAAGTCCAAGGATTGTTCCCGAAATTGTTCCTCGTCCACCATTAAGGCTTGCGCCACCTAGAACGATCGCTGTAATAACCGATAACTCAAGTCCATTTGCAGCCATTGGAGAGGCCGCTGTAAGTTGTGAAGTCAAAATCAAACCAGCAAAAGCAGTTGAAACTCCAGAGAGTACAAAACAGATTAATACCACTCGAGGTGTGCGAATACCCACCAAACGAGCTGCTGCTGGGTTTGCACCAATGACATAAAGACTACGACCAAAGGTTGTGTACTTCATGACAAATACACCCGCTATGCAAATCACTACAAATACGATCACTGCAAGTGGCAAATTAAGAAATGGTCGGGCAAGACCGAGGTAGGAAAGTTTTGGAACCATAACGGTTTGTCCGCCACCAATGATGTAGCTAAGGCCTCGCAAAATTGCCAAGGTTCCAAGAGTTGTAATCAGAGAATTGACTTGAAATTTTGTAATAAGTAATCCGTTGACAAGTCCAATAACGATGCCCATAAGAATTGCATAGAAGATGCCTAAACCAACGCTAGATGAGTTGATATAAAGGCCGGCGATAGTGCCAGTAAATGCCGCTGCGGAACCGACAGAAAGATCTACTTGGGCAGCAATCAGGAGCATTGTTCCTGGTACGGCAATAATTCCTGCAACAGAAACAGCTGAAAGAATGTTGATCCAGTTCTCGACACCTAAGAAGTATTCAGTCGCCAGAGAAAAATAGACGATAAGCGCTATAAGGAATAGACCTAAGGCTGCAAGTTCTGGAACTGAGCGGCCAGGTTTCTTCTCTGCATCCCCTGCCTTAACTGCAGTTGATTTTGTTTTCATGTGTGAGCCTTCCCTTATCCGCTAGCAGCTTGAATGATGTCGGAATTATTGATCTTCTTACCTTCGTACTCAGTAACTTTCTTGCCTCGTGACATAACAACAACACGATCGGCGACTTGAATTACCTCTTCATGGTCTGAAGTTGTAATAAGAATGCCAATCTTGTTCTCTTTCGCGCTCTCACGTAGAGTGTTATAAATATCGCGTCGAGCCCCAACATCAACACCTCGTGTTGGTTCAATTAATACAAGAATCTTGGCATCACATTCAAACCAACGGGATAGTAGAACTTTCTGCTGGTTTCCGCCTGAAAGAGTTGCAATCAGCTGATCTGGATCATTTCTTGACCTGATTTTGAGTAGCTCACTCCAGCGCATATAAGCAGCATTTTCTTTAACCTTGGTAATAATTCCCCTTGAGGAATAACGAGGCCACGATGGAACGGCTAGATTCTCGGCAACTGGACGAACCATAAAAGCACCTAAGCGCTGACGATCGGCGGGTAAGAAACCAATAAAGGCACGAATGGCATCAATTGGATCCTTAGGAGCAAATGCTTTCTTATTGAGCGTGACAGTTCCGGTTCGTTCTGGGTGAAGTCCAAAAATGGTTTCACCAACTTCTTCAGCTCCTGAGCCAACTTTTCCATAAAGGGCCAGAACTTCTCCGGCTCGTAAGTTGAATGAGATATCTGAAAATGCATTGCTCAGTGACAAATTCGATACTTCAAGAAGAGTTTCTCCAGAATGCATACCAGCCTCAGGATGGGCCACATTAGCAATCTCGTGACCAATCATGGCTGTTACGAGCTCGACTCTTGAGGCTTTCTTGGCATCAGCAATAAGTGATTGAGAACCATCTCGAAGCACCTGAACTCTGTCGGCGATTATTCCCACCTCATCAAGACGGTGGGTTATGTAAATCATTCCAACGCCTCTATCACGAAGTGAATTAATAACCTCAAATAATTTATCTGTCTCGGCCGAGGAAAGCGCCGCTGTTGGCTCATCTAAAATCAAAACTTTAGCGTTATCGCTAATAGCGCGTGCGATTTCTACCAGTTGGCGCTCTCCGATGCGGAGTGTGCCGACAAGACGGGTTGGGTCAATATTAATTCCGAGCTGTGCGAGCGCAGATTTTGCGCGCTCTTGCATCTTGCTCCAGGAAACAATGCCACTTTTGCTTGCCCATGTACCCATGGAAATATTTTCAGCAACAGTAAGAAGGGGTGCATCACTGAGCTCTTGGAAAATCATTCGAATTCCGAGCGCTCGTGACTTAATTGGGTCGAGTGCGGAAAACTCTTTATCTCCAGCATGAACAGTCCCTGAATCAGCTACGTAATCGCCAGCCAATATCTTTACAAGGGTTGACTTACCAGCGCCGTTTTCGCCAAGGAGTGCTAAAACTTCCCCTTTTGCGAGGTGGAGGTCCACACCATGGAGGACCTCCACTCCGCTAAAGGATTTACGGATTGCTGACGCTGTCAGCAAAGCCGAATCAGTTGATGGCATGCGTACTTAGCAGTCCGCTGCTTTTGGATAGTACTTCATGATGTTGCTCTTATCGATCCATACGTGGTTAATGGCAAGAAGAGTAGGAATCTGAATCTTCTTAACTGCCTTAATTAGGTATGGGATGCCGATTTCACCGTAGTGCTCTGGGAAGTATGCAGTGTCGCCAGCCCAGTTTGGGTTGTTCATGATTTGGCACCATGAAGTTGGATCTGCACCTTGTCCTGCACCGTACATGTCCTTATCGCGACCCAATTGCTCAGCAGCCTTGAATGCACCAAGAACACTGTCATCGTTCATTGCGAAGACAAGAACTGTCTTTGCGTTTGGAAGAGCAGTTAGAGCATCCTTTGTAGATGCCTGTGCTTGCTCAATGAATGAAGAGTCAATTGTGTAAAGCTTCTTCAAATCAATTGCTCCGCACACTGCTGCGAATCCTTGCTTCACTCCACCAATACGTGCTTCGTTAACAGCACCTACTCCTGGTGACTCAAGAGCCAAGATTGCATCGTACTTGCAATCGAACTTCTTCTTGATCAAGTTACCAAGTCCAGTACCTGTGATAACGCCTGCACGGTTGTTATTTGCACCCATGAAGGAAGTTTGCTTTGGTGTCTGGTTGATATCGATAGCGATAACTGGAACCTGTGGGCCAGCAGCATAAATAGCTGGGCCAGCAGCAGCACCTAAGTTGAAGTTCAAGTAACCCTGAACACCCTTAACTTTAAATGCTTGTACGCACTCAAGTGCCTTTGCATCATCAATCTTGGAATCGCAGAACTCGAGCTTTACTCCAGCGATCTTTGCTTGCTTCTTAATTGAATCACTAACGAGCTTTACGAATGGAACAGCATCTCCCAAAGAGATATAACCTAATTTAAGGCCTTTTCCACTGTTCTTTACTACCTTTTCAAATTCAACATATTCTGTATTGATAAGTGGTTTTGGTTTGGCAGCGGCCACAGATGATGTAATACCAATTGGCATTACCAGCGCGGTCAGAGCCAAAGCAATGGTTGTATTTCGTTTAATCTTCTTGTTAAACTCCATCTACTTCTCCCTATCTAGGCGTTGCCAGAAACCTTTCCAGCGAACAGTCACATATAAGTCTGAATTGGAGTCCATGTCAATAGAAAACGCTAAGAATTCAACTTCGTTAGGGTCCGCCGAGGATGGGATGAAATAGTTGATTAATAACAAAAAGTTATACAAAGTTGCAGTAGGTGGTTTCTACTTAGAGTCCAATAGCTTTGTTGGTGGAGAAACTACGCTCGATGATTTTAAGAATCAAACATTTGCAGAAGGAAGTGCGATTTCCAGAAACAGCGCTGGAAGTGCAAGTGAGTTTGCTGGCGCATGGGATGTTTTAACCCAAGCAAACTGCGAACTTATACCCACTCTTATTGCGTATTCATCACCTCGCCCACCCATGACAAAAGAAGCCCTTGACATGATTACCGAAACAATTCTCACAGCAATTCCGACAGATATAGATGGTGTGTATCTGATGTTGCATGGATCTGCTTGGGCGCATCATGAAGATGATCCTGAAGGAGTTTTGCTAACAAAGATTCGCCAAAAGATTGGGCCAAATAAATTTATTGCAATCAGTCTTGATCTTCATGCTTATTTTACAGAACAGATGTTAAAGGCAGTTGACATAGTTTCTGCATATAAAACCTGTCCGCATTTAGATTTATATGAAACTGGCGCGCGCTCGGCAGAAATTCTTGTGCAAGCGCTGCGAGGTGAAGTTAAACCTAAAACGGTGATGGCAATTGCGCCAATGATTACTCCTCCAGAACATCACGATCACAATCGTGCACCATTTAAAACCCTTATGGATGCAACCAGAAAAACGCAGAGCGGTAAAGTTTTAATTGCATCTCTCCTTGCAACACAACCTTGGCTCAATGTTCCCGAATTAGCATGGAAAGCAATCATTACCGTTGATGGAGATGTTGAATACGGTCAAAAACAAGCTCAGGAATTAATTGACCAAGCGTGGGTTTTGCGTAAAGAATTTCTATCAGTCACTGCGAAGCCAGTTGCTATTGCTTTTGAAGAAGCGCTTGCTATGGGCACCCCCACTGTTATTGCTGATATGGGAGATGCAACAAATGGTGGGTCGTTGGGAGATAGCACTGAGGTACTGAGAGTTGCGCTTGCGTCCAAGAGCTCGGGATCAGTTGCGGTTTCTATTACAGAGCCAAGTGCAGTGATTACATCTCAAAGTTCCATTGGGCAAAGAGTGCAATTAACGCTGGGTTCTGGCGAACCTGGCAGCTACAACGAAAGGGTCTTGGTTTATGCAAAAGTAATTGCGACAGCCAATAAGAAGATTTCCTATACGCACCCGGCAGCCCTTGATGTTGTAGATGATCCTGGTTTGTCGGTGTTAATTGAAGTAGAACACCCAACTATAAAAATCTATATTGTTCTGCATTCACAGCCTGTGCGCGTGATTGATCCAGTTATTTATGAGCTCTTTGATTTGAAAGTGAATGAAATTGGCGTGTTGCAAGGAAAGTCCCATGTTTCATTTATTCCAGGATTTGCGCGCATTACACCTCGCTATGTCTTGGCAGATACCTTGGGACCAACTGCTGCAAATCTTCCATCACTGCCATTTACAAAAAGAATGAAACCTTTATATCCGTTTGAGGATATCTAGAGGCTCTTAAGAATTATTCTTAACTCTTCACCGATTTTTTTACTGGCATCTCGCGCATCTTTAAGGAAACCTTGCATCAACATAAATCCGTGAATTACGCCGTCGTAGCGATGCAATACAACTGTGTTCCCATCACTCTTCAATCGTTTTGCTAGCTCTTCACCTTCATCGCGCAGTGGATCGTATTCGGCAGTAATAATTATTGTTGGTGGTAATCCTGAAAGATCTCCTGAGTTCATCGGAAGTACATAGGGGTTTTTGAAATCTTCAGGATTATTTACATACTGATCCCAGTACCAACGCATCGCATCTGAGGAAAGTAAATAGTTAGGCGAGTTTTCAATCATTGATGGGTAATCAAATTTATGATCGGTTGCTGGGTAAATAAGTATTTGAAAGGCCACTTTTGGCCCCTTTTCGTCGCGAGCTTTAAGTGCCACGGCAGAGGCAAGATTGCCGCCGGCGCTATCGCCTGCAACGCCAATGAAATCAGGGTTAATTCCAAGGGCTTTCGCATTCGTGCTCACCCACTCCAGGGTGGCAAAGCAATCATCAAAAGGAATCGGGAATTTGTGCTCAGGAGCTTTTTGATAATTGACTGAAATTACCACTGCCCCAGTATCTGTTGCCATTAATTGATGCTGAACTTGATTGAGCTGCAAATTTCCAGCAACCCAACCCCCGCCGTGAAACATAACAATGGCCGGCAGTAATCCGGCACCTTCTGGTCTATAAATGGCGATTGGCAAATCCGCTGTTGGCCCGGAAAAATATTTATATTCAATACTCTTTAGTGGTTCTGCGACTCCCAAATAAGTAGGAGCCCATTTTTCCATTGCAGCAGTGCGGACATCAAATGGAGTTAAATCTGCTAACGCTTTTCCACCTTGTGCAGTTAAGCGTGCGATGAACTCTGCAATCTCGGGTTTAAGCATCGCTACCTCTCGTTATTGTTGTTTTCAATTAGAACTTAATTGTTAGTGTCTTTGCAAAACGCTCTCCCATAAGTCGATATCCCGCTGAATTTGGATGCAACTTATCGGGCATTAGATCAACATCGCGCTCGTTCATCAGTTCCAGGCCATTCATATAGTGCAGATTCTTATCCTTGCGAAGAGAGACAACTTCTTCGAGGATTTCACGAATTCTCACCAGATGAAGTGCCCCTGCTGCAAATTCTGCAGGGCGTTCTTTTGCAAAGAGCAAAGGACCATCAATCATGATTGGTCCTGGAGTTGTTTCATGAAATGGGCACCAAATAGGTGAAATAACCAGAATTGGTGTTGTTGGTTGTTTCTCACGAATAGTGTCAAGCAAACTATGCACTGCAGGAATAAAAGCTCTCTCTCGCATTGAATCAGCATTAACAAGATTGATTCCTAATTTGAGTGAAATGAAGTCTGCTGGTGTGTTTGCTATCGACCTTGCAGCAAAACCATCTAATTGACATTCCCCAGCAAATCCAAAATTTGTAAGATCTAGATTCATTAATTGAGCCGCACACACTGGCCAAATATCCATTGGACGTAGGGCTTCAATGCAATGACTGATCGAGCTTCCGTAATGCACCCATCTCTTTTTCTTACTTGGCAACGCTGAAAAAATCTCTTTGGACGACGTTAATTCTTTCAATTCAACAATTGCAGAAGATGGCAACCAAATCTCGATTTCTTTTTCATCTTCACCTAGATTAGAAAAGGTAAGTAAATCTGGATCCCCGGGTTCGATAGTTTCAACAAATACTGCAGTTAGTCCGGGTGTTAGGCGTAAAACATTTCCATGATCTGCAGTGAGAGTTTGAACTTCTTTTCCGTTAACAAGTAAATCAAATGCGGCGGGTCGTTTCTCTTCGGCAAGACCTGTAATAACCATTTTAGAAACTAAAACTTTCAAACTTATTTGATTAGCAGATGTTTTAAAACGGAGTCGAACCCCGGATGGAAATTTAAGGAACCGTTCGATTCCAGCATCAGCAAATTGATTACGAGTCCAATCAGGTAGGCGGCGAGGAGTTACCCAACCGTCACCACTCTTATCGAAATCCAGAGCTCCAACGATCTCAATTTTCGAATCTAGGATTGGATAAGTAAACATACTTCTCTCCTTATGCTGAGTTTGAAAATACTCGTGCGAATTACTTCTGCCGATAGTCTAAATACTGATTACCAAATTGGCGATACTGCTAGACGCTCATCAAAAACCTTCTGATTAAGTGTGTAACCAAATCCTGGAACTTCAGGCAAAACTAATTCACCACGCTCGGGGGCAGGTTCACCATTAAGCACCCATCCCGCAGGGCTTCCAGCGTAAATATCTAGGTATTCACAACGGGGAGAGAGGTCTGGGCCATTTGAAATAAGAAAGTGGTAAGTCGGCAAACCAACACCATGACAGATAAGTTTTCGTCCATATGCCTTTGCAAGCGCAGCGACTTTCTTTAAAACTGTGGGTCCGCCCGCGCGATAAATATCTGGCTGAATAATGTCTACTCCGCCTTCGACAATTAACCTGCGAAAACCTTCGAGCGTGTAGGTGTGCTCGCCGCCAGTGACCATGCAATCCACTTGATCGCGAATACTTCGATATCCCAAAATATCTTCAGGCATTACCGGTTCTTCTATCCAGCCAATTCCGTAATCTCGCAAGCGGTTATACATATCTACGGCGTATGGAACATCCCATGCCATATAGCAATCTAATGAAATGAATCCGTCGGGACCAATTGTTTCTCTTGCTTTTTCTACAGCTATAACATTGGCCTTTTTGCCTTCCTCCCCGGCTGCGGGTCCGTAAGGCATTGCAATCTTTACATCCCTGATTCCAAATCTAGCAAGTGCTTCTGCATCCCAACTTGTTAGGTACGGTTTTAAAACATCAGTCGTTCGCCCACCCAGAAGTTCGTAAACAGGAAGCCCAGTAACTTTTCCTTTCAAATCCCAGAGTGCAATATCTATTCCAGATGCCAAACACGCAGCTGCTCCACCTTGTCCATACATGATTGTTGCTCGATAAATTTGTTCGGAAATCAATTCCGTTTGAAAACAACTTTTTCCAATAAGTAGATGTTTGACTTGTTCATCAAGCATTGGAACACAGGCCGTAGCTTTCGCGCCACCCACAAATCCATAACCTTGAGTTCCATCTTCAATGGTGATTACAACAACACCTGCGCTTTGAGTTTGGTACCAACTGCTCCGACGTTCGGCATATTCAGGATAAATGCTCATTGGGTTAGCAATCACCCGTTCTGTGAGCCAATTTGTTGCCATTGGTGCCGTCAATAACTCAACTCGTGTGATGCGCATCTATTTACCTAATTTCATGTGTGGTGGGAGACAGAAGTAAATCGCATTCAGCCAAGTTCGTGAAGAGGGGTCATTATCTGCTAGCACTCCCACGTATAAGCATTACTATTAAACCCATTGAGCGCCTAAAAGCGCAGATCAACCTGTATATAAGGAGCAAGCAATGGGTTCTCCAAAGAACGTCAAGCGTCAGTTTCCTCGCTGGAAGGAACTTGCACCGCTACTTACTTTTAAAAAACCCACTCTTAATCGCAAACGTGCTCGTTTAGAAAACGCTCTAACCATCTGGGATTTGCGTGATATCGCAAAGAAAAGAACTCCTAAAGGGCCATTTGATTACACCGACGGATCTGCAGAGTCTGAGCAGAGTTTAGAAAGAGCACGTGCGGCTTATCGTGATATTGAATTCATCCCAAATATCCTGCGTGATGTTTCCAAGTTAGATATCTCTCGTAAGGTTCTTGGAGAAACTTTCACTATGCCTGTGGGTATTGCGCCAACCGGGTTTGCCCGCATGATGCAGACCGAAGGTGAAGTTGCAGGAGCTCGAGCTGCTGCAAAATTTGGGATTCCTTTTTCTTTATCCACACTAGGTACTACAACAATTACTGATGTTGTAGCGGCAGCGCCAGATGGAGTTAATTGGTTTCAGTTATATATGTGGAAAGACCGCGATGCGAGCATGGTGCTAGTGGATCGAGCAAAAGCTGCGGGGGTTAAGAATTTAATTTTGACAGTGGATGTTCCCGTTGCTGGTGCCAGATTGCGAGACAGCAGAAATGGTTTAACGGTTCCCCCACGTCTCACTGCCGGCACCCTTATTGATGCAATTCCAAGACCCGCGTGGTGGATGAATTTCCTTACAACTCCACCAATTTCATTTGTTTCACTCTCAAATTGGCCAGGGACCGTGGCTGAACTTATGGATTATGTCTTTGACCCAACTATGACATTCGATGATCTCAAATGGTTACGTAAACAATGGAATGGCACTCTTACTGTAAAAGGTATTCAAAACCTTGAAGATGGTAAAAAAGCTGCAGCCGCAGGTGCCGATGCGATCATTCTTTCTAACCATGGTGGGCGACAAATTGACCGTGCTCAAGCACCGTTGCATCTCTTGTCTGAGATCAAACGAGAGTTCAAAAAAGATTTTGAAATCCATATCGATACCGGAATTACCCATGGCGCAGATATTTTGGCTGCAATTGCTTATGGAGCTCAATTTACTTACGTTGGAAGGGCTTATCTCTATGGCCTTATGGCTGGTGGACAACAAGGTGTTGAACGCGCGCTAGAAATCTTGAAGGGTCAGATGATTCGAAATATGAAACTTATTGGCGTTTCATCACTAGATGAACTCTCACCTAAGCATGTAAGACTTCTTAAGCGCAGTTGAAATTGATGCGGTAGAGATAGTCTTACGATTGTGAATTTACTCTTACCTTTAGTGAGTTATGCAATAACTCTCGTTGCAATTGTTTTGCTGGCTATAAGTGCAAGGCGGCTAATAAAAATTTACCGCGCAGGACAACCTGATCCGACAAGAAGCAATAATCGTGGTGCTCGTACTGGACATATGCTAAAAGAAGTCCTTGGGCACACAAAAATGCTCAACTTCACGGGTACCGGAATTGCGCACTGGATCGTCATGATTGGTTTTGTTTCTTTATTTGGAACTTTAATAACCGCCTACGGTCAAGTGTGGGATTCCTACTTTACCTTGCCTTTTATCGGCAACTTCTTTCTTTATGAATATCTTTCGGAAGTTATCGCTTGGGGCACAGGGATTGCAATAGTGACCTTAATTGGTATTCGTCAATTTACGCGGTTTATCAAAAAGGATCGTGCTTCGCGTTTTTATAAATCTGGATCATTAAAAGCGTATTATGTGGAAGCAACAATTTTAGTTATAGTTTTTTGTGTTATCGCTTTGCGTGGCCTAGAAGGTGCTCTCTCACATGAAACTTCTTGGAATAAGCACTACATAACAACATGGGCAATTGCGGCAATGTTTAAGAGTATGTCACTTTCAGCAATCATCCTGTGGATCAAAATTGTTGCAACTATCAAAATTGTTGTGTCGATGATGTGGTTTATTGTGATTGCGCTCAACTTAACCATGGGTGTTGCTTGGCACCGCTTCTTGGCTTTTTTCAACGTGTATTACAAAAGGCATAGCGATGGAACTTCCTCTCTCGGTGAATTACCGGAGATGCTCTCTAAAGGTAAGCCAATCAATTTTGAAGATCCAGCCGAAGATGATGTTTTCGGCCTTGGAACTCGCTCGGATATTTCATGGAAAGGCTTGTTGGATATGACTAGTTGCACCGAATGTGGTCGGTGTCAGTCACAATGCCCTGCTTGGCATACGGATAAACCTCTCTCTCCAAAGTTGCTGATTATGGCCATGCGCGACCATGCGATGTCTAAAGTTGTTGAAAGTGAGAATCTAGTTGGGGATGGCGCGCCAATTTCACTCGATGTTTTGTGGTCTTGCACCACATGTGGGGCATGTGTTAACGAATGCCCTGTCGATATCGAACATATTGACCATATTGTTAATATGCGTCGCTTTCAAGTTTTAGTTGAATCCGAATTTCCTACCGAGCTTGGCGGAACTTTTAGAAATTTAGAAAAAGCTGGCAATCCTTGGGGTGCTAATCGAGCCGATCGCGATGCCTGGATTTCTGAATGCGATTTCCCAATTCGCGTTGTTGAAGGTCAACTACCCGATGATGTTGAATATCTTTTCTGGGTGGGTTGTGCCGGTGCATATGAAGAACGTGCCAAGAAAACAACAAAAGCTGTTGCAGAGTTGTTATATATGTCTGGCGTTACTTTTGCGGTTTTAGGTAAGAAAGAAACCTGCACAGGGGATCCTGCCCGCCGTGCTGGAAATGAGTTTCTTTTTCAAATACTTGCCAAAGAAAATATTGATACTTTTGAGGAAGTTTTTGCAGGGCGAACAGATAAAGGCAAAAAGAAAATTGTTGTTACATGCCCACATTGCTTCACTACAATTGGACGCGACTACCAACAAAGTGGTTTTGAATTAGAGATGGTTCATCACACTCAACTTCTCAATCAACTAGTGCGCGAGCGGAAGTTGGTTCCGATTACTAAGAGCGAAAAAACTCTGACCTACCACGACCCTTGCTACCTGGGTCGGCACAATCAGATTTACGAGCCACCCCGCGAACTTCTGGCTGCAACTGGTGTTGCAGTGATAGAAATGCCACGAAACCAGGAGCGATCATTTTGTTGTGGTGCAGGTGGTGGTCGCATGTGGATGGAAGAAACCATTGGTACGCGGATTAATCTCAACCGCGTCGATGAAGCGATTGCCACTGGTGCCCAAGAAGTTGCCGTCGCCTGCCCGTTCTGTCGGGTAATGGTTGGCGATGGGATGAACGCACGGGACTCTGATGTTGAAGTCCTTGATGTGGCACAAGCGCTCCTTCGGAGCGTAAAAAACAAGCCCGAAAACATTTAGGCTCTACTTTCAGCCTCTTCTTTCCAATAGCTCTCTAACTTGGAGTCACTTCGAAGGCCCTAGGTTTTCCATCGCTTTTAACGCTGCAATGCGTTCTTGAATAGGTGGATGTGTAGCAAATAATTTAGAGACGCTTCGTGCATCCAGTGGTGACTCGATCCATATGTGAGCCACAGCCGTTGAGCGTTGATGAACAACGGTTGAATCAGATGCAAGAACTTCAAGTGCTGAACGCAAACCCGCAGGATTTCGAGTAAAAGAAACTGCGGTGGCATCGGCTAGTGCTTCGCGTCGTCGAGAGACGGCAGACTTTAGAAGTAAAGCAGCTACTGGCGCAAGAATGAGAACTACTAACGAGAGAACAAGTGCTATCGGATTTCCGTTATTTCCACCATTATCTCTACGTCCCCCACCAAACCACATCATGCGAGTGAGCATGTCACTTAGTAGCGCAATTGCTCCAGCTGTAGTTGCAGCGACAGCTGAAACAAGTGTGTCTCTATTTCCAACATGTGACATTTCGTGAGCGATTACGCCCTGAAGTTGATCACGATCCATGACATCAAGGAGCCCTGTTGTAAATGCAATTACTGCATGTTCTGGGTTTCGGCCAGTTGCAAAAGCATTTGGGGCAGAGTCTTCCACTACAGCAACTTTCGGCATTGGAAGACCGCTGGCAATTACAACCTCTTGAATGACATTAAATAACTTTGGATTGTCGCTTTCTTGTAAGAGTTTAGCTCCAGTCATCTTAAGAACAATTGAATCGGATGCATAGTAAGAGCCCCACACTGAAATCAGTGCAATTCCAACTGCAATAGGAACTATGCCAACAGTGCTTTGACCAAAGTAAGTAAGTGCAGAATAAACAACAACCCAGACCAGTGCACCCATCCCGGCGAGCAAGAGATATGTCTTTCGGCGATTAGCCGATTCCATACCTCGAAAAGAAACTTGATCCATCAATTGTTAAAACTTAACGTTCGGTGCTTGGCGCGCTTGTGGGTCTTCTACTTCATAAAATTCGCGTGTGCCTACCTTTGCTAATGGGGCAAAAAACGATGTGGGGATGGTCTTTACAGCAGTATTAAGTGAACGCACATTATCGTTGTAAAACTGGCGGGCGAAGGAAACTTTGTTTTCCGTTGTAGAGAGTTCTTCTTGTAATGAGAGGAAATTTGTTGAAGCTTTTAGGTCCGGGTAAGCCTCAGCCACTGCTAATAGACCTCGTAGTGCTTGAGTAATTGCTCCGTCTGCTTTTGCAACATCAGCAACGGTCGTTGCGGTGGTTGCTTTTGCGCGAGCGCTAATAACTTTTTCAAAAGTTGCACTTTCATGTGATGCATAACCTTTAACTGTTTCCACAAGATTTGGTATTAAGTCAGATCGACGTTTGAGCTGTACTTCAATTTGGGCAAAGGCCTCATCAACTGCAACATTTAATCGAATGAGGCGGTTGTATAAAGCAATAAGTAGTATTACCAGGGCTGCTATTACTATTAATACAATTATGGTGTTTGACATAAGCTCAATCTACTCTTTATTTACTCCGAAAGCCCATCGGATTCTTTACTCCACCTTGCTTTGGTAAAAATTCATCCATGACCGGCTTTGTGTTGGACCGCGTTGACCCTGGTACCTAGAACCATAAAGTGCCGAGCCGTAAGGGTGCTCGGCTGGAGATGAGAGTTTGATGAGACAGAGCTGACCAATTTTCATTCCCGGAAAGAGCTTAACTGGCAAATTTGCAACATTGGAAAGTTCTAGTGTTATGTGCCCCGAAAATCCTGGGTCAATAAAACCTGCAGTTGAATGGGTAAGTAGGCCCAAGCGCCCTAGGGATGATTTTCCTTCGAGGCGACCTGCGATGTCATCTGGAAGTGAAATCACTTCGTATGTACTTGCCAAGACAAATTCACCAGGATGGAGAATGAAAAATTCATCATGGTTTACTGCAACTTCTCGGGTGAGTTCGCCTTGTTCAATCGAAGGATCGATGACTGAGTACTTATGGTTTTCAAAAACACGAAAGAATCTGTCTAGGCGCACATCAACACTCGATGGCTGAATCATTGCCTGGTCAAATGGTTCTACTTTAACTCGGCCGGCCTCTAACTCTTTTGCGATATCGCGATCACTAAGCAACATAGTTGGCGACTTTACCTCTCTTACACACACTCTGGGCGCACTCAAATCAAGCAGTGAGGCGGGATACTTGCATAAGTTACCGACCAGTAGCATCCTTAGGCAAGTACTACTCGAGGGCTCGCCTTGAGATTAAAAGGAGTTTTTTGCCATGGGTCACTACATCTCCAATCTTCGCGATATTGAATTCTGCCTTTTCGATCTATTGGATCGAGGAAGTGTTTTAGGGAAATCAATTTACTCAGAACTTGATCGCGAGACCGTCATGGGAATGCTTGAAGAAGTTAAACGTCTCTCCGAAAACGATCTTGCAGCATCCTTTACCGAAGGTGATCGTCTTGGCGTTGAATTTAATCCCACAACTGGAGATATTAAAGTTCCACCCTCATTTAAAAAATCATACCGCTCATACATCGATGGTGAGTGGTGGCGAATAGATGCACCAGTAGAAATCGGCGGAACCGTTATTCCCGCATCTGTGCGTTGGGCAATTGGCGAAATGATTTTAGGTTCTAATCCTTCAATTCATCTTTATGCCTCTGGAACAGCATTCGCGCACGTTGCATACATTCTCGGTAATGATCAGCAGAAGAAAATGGCAAAGTTCATGGTCGATAACGACTGGGGTGCAACGATGATGTTGACTGAACCTGATGCCGGAAGTGATGTCGGTGCAGGTCGCACAAAAGCTATTGAACAAAGCGATGGAAGTTGGCACGTTACAGGAACAAAAAGATTTATTACCTCCGGCGACAGTGATTTGAATGAAAATATAATTCACTATGTTTTGGCGCGGCGCCAAGGTGGAGGCCCGGGAACTAAAGGATTAAGTCTTTTCCTAGTTCCAAAATTAATGTTCGACTTTGAAACTGGAGCACTAGGTAAACGCAATGGCGTTTATGTGACAAAAGTTGAGCACAAAATGGGGCTTAATGTCTCAGCAACGTGTGAGATGAATTTGGGAGAAAAAGAACCAGCAGTTGGTTACTTGCTTGGAGATGTCCACGAAGGCATCGCTCAAATGTTTAAAATTATTGAGTGGGCGCGAATGATGGTCGGAACAAAGGCAATCGCAACACTTTCTACTGGTTACCAACATGCCCTTGCTTATGCCAAGACTCGCATCCAGGGTGGCGATATGAAAGTGATGAACGATAAAGCCAGCCCTCGCGTACCGATCATTAACCACCCTGATGTGCGTCGTTCACTCATGGTGCAAAAGGCTTACTCCGAGGGAATGCGTGCACTCCTTCTCTATACGGCATCAATTCAAGATGCAGTAGCGATGGCTCGGGCAGAAGGTGGCGATAAAGATAAATTAGATGATCTTGAAGCGCTCAATGATTTGTTATTGCCCGTAGTTAAAGGTTTTGGCAGTGAGAAATCTTGGACATTGCTCGGAACTGAATCGTTGCAAACGTTTGGCGGTTCTGGTTTCACTCAGGATTGGCCACTTGAACAATATGTGCGCGATGCAAAAATTGATACCTTGTATGAAGGCACAACCGCAATTCAAGGTCTTGACTTCTTCTTTCGCAAAGTTATTAAGGATGGAGGGCGTGCCCTTGGCCTTCTTGGTAAAGAAATCACCGCTTTTGCAAAATCAGGTGGTGAATTGGTTGATGAAAAGAGTGCTCTGCTAAAAGCCCTTGATGATCTCAATGCAATCATCGGAGTCCTTGTTGGCCATGCAATGGCCTCTCAGGAAAAATCCGATGAGATCTACAAGGTTGGTTTAAATACTTCTAGGGCCCTGATGGCTGTTGGAGATGTTATTACGGCATGGTTACTGCTGCGTAGCGCTGAAATAGCAATCGTGAAGTCAAAAGTTACTGGAGTCAGTGCGAAGGAATTGCAGTTCTATGCAGGCAAGATTGCCAGTGCTAAATTCTTTATTCTTAATTATTTGCCTCATATCTCTGCTGACAGGCAGATTGTAGAAACCACAGATAGCGCGATTATGGAGATCTCTGAGCAAGCTTTCTAAAGTACACTCACGGGATGCTGAGAAAATTTCGCGCTGAACTTTTTCTTATCCTCGGCGCTTGTCTATTTGCCTTCAACGGAATCGTTGCAAAATTGGTTCTCACCAGTGGATTGTCTGCTTGGCGCTTAACTCAGGTGCGATGCACTGGTGCTTTTATAATTATTGCTTTCTACGTCCTGATTCGAAATCGTCAATCCTTACGGGTTAAGAAAGGAGAAATAGCGGCGCTAGCTGCCTACGGTGCGATTGGAATGGCTGCAGTTCAAGTTGGCTATTTCATCGCAATCTCAAGAATGCCAGTAAGTATTTCTCTCATTATTGAATTTACTGCACCGATTTGGATAGTTCTTTACATTCGATTTGTTAAGAAAAAATTCGTTCCTAAATTAATGTGGTTATCAATTGCTTTGGGATTTGGAGGCCTTTTTTTGGTTGCTCGGGTTTGGCAAGGACTAACCCTAGATGGAATTGGTGTTATCGTCGCATTCCTCGATGCTTTTGCACTAGCTGGATTTTTCTTGCTTGGAGAAAAACTTGGCGCTAAACGCAGTACTGAGTCATTAACTGTGTGGGGTTTTGGTTTTGCAACGATAGTCTGGTTAATTATTACTCCAATTTGGAGTTTCCCATTTGATGTCTTCTCAGAAAATATTAACTTATTAGGAATTTTTAGTCAGTACAACCTTCCAGGTTGGGTGCTATTCCTTTGGATTGTTGTCATGGGAACAATCCTTCCTTATGTTCTCATTCTTCATGGTATTAAAGAATTAGCAGCTGCAACAAGTAGTGTTATTACTATGATCGAACCAGTAGTTGCTGGAGGAATCGCGTGGGTTTGGCTTAGTGAAACTTTGAAACCAGTTCAATTAGTCGGTGGCGTCTTTGTATTTATGGGAATTATTGCTGCAGAGCGGGCGAGAAGGTCTACTCGTTAATCTTCGTTGCGTTGTTGTGTGTAATCCTGTGGAGTATTGTTTTGAGGCATATCAACAAAGCGAGCAAAGTGCAGTTGCGCTGATACTGTAATTGTTCGAGTGGGTCCGTTTCTATGCTTGGCAATAATTAAGTCGGCTTCACCGGTACGGTTTTGATTGTCATACATATCATCGCGGTGAAGAAGAATTACAACGTCAGCATCCTGCTCAATAGAACCGGATTCGCGCAAATCTGAAAGCATTGGTTTCTTATCTGTACGTTGCTCTGGGGAACGGTTGAGCTGAGAGATGGCGATTACAGGCACATCTAGCTCTTTGGCTAGAAGTTTTAATTGGCGCGAAAACTCGGATACTTCTTGTTGACGGCTCTCTACGCGCTTTCCGCTCGTCATCAACTGCAAATAATCGATCACAATTAACTTGAGATTGTGACGTTGCTTAAGCCGACGCGCTTTTGCGCGAATCTCCATTAATGAAAGGTTCGGTGAATCATCAATAAATAGCGGTGCTGCAGAAATTTCTCCCATACGACGAGCCATACGAGACCACTCATCATCACTGAGATTTCCTGCGCGAATGTTATTAAGACCAACGCGCGCCTCTGCAGATAACATACGCATGGTGATTTCTGAACGGCTCATTTCAAGTGAGAAAATAACCGAAGTATTGCCATCTGTGATTGATGCATGGCGTGCTATATCCAGACCAAGTGTTGATTTACCAACAGCCGGTCTTGCAGCAAGCACGATCATATTGCCTGGGTGTAATCCATTGGTGAGTGAATCTAAATCCTTAAAACCCGTCTTAACACCTTCTGCGCCTACGCCTTTAGAGATTGCCTCAATTTCATCAAGGGCTTGTGGCAACAAAGTACTGAGCTGAACATAATCTTCATTAGCTCGACGTTCAGTAACTGAATAGACCTCGGCTTGTGCTTGATCTACCGAATCGTCTACATCACCTTCGGCTGAATAACCCAATTGAACAATTTTTGTACCTGCTTCAACAAGACGACGCATAATTGCACGTTCGCGAACAATTTTTGCGTAATATCCAGCATTTGCAGCAGTTGGAACAGATGAAATAAGAGTGTGTAAATATGGTGCGCCACCTGCGCGGGCAATATCTCCGCGTTTTGTTAACTCTGCAGAGACAGTGACGGCATCAGCAGGTTCTCCGCGTCCATATAAATCTAAAATAGTGTCGTAGATAATTTCATGAGCGGGCCGATAGAAATCTCGTTCGCGCAGAACTTCGATGACATCTGCAATTGCATCTTTGCTGAGCAACATTCCACCCAGAACACTTTGCTCAGCAATAAGATCTTGAGGTGGGGTACGTTCAAACTCTGGCTCATTACGACCAGTTCGATTAGGTAGTTCTGCGATGCTCACGCTCACCACCCTCTCAAAAGGCACTGACATTTTTCACTTAAATGGCATTTGCTGACTTGATGGCGCAAGGTTATGTATCTGGGTGAGAAGTAGCCAGAAAGCAGCTATCCGGGTGTGGGCGAAGGTGTGGGTTATTGTGGATAAGAGGGGTTATCTCTGTGGGAACTCCTGTGTATCAATTGTGGGTAACTTCCCTCATTCTTACCTTTCATAGTCAAAAGGGCTGGTCAGAGTGGTTGTCGCTGTTGTTAGAGGTGTGGAGAAAGATATTTCCCCATATCTCACGATTTGAGAATTGGGTATAAACCAAAACGGACCCGCTGTAATCAGCGAGTCCGTTAAGAGTTATGTCTTACTTAGGCCAGAGCAACAACCTTAACGGTGACACTAGCAACTACGTGGTGAGGTAGTGAAACTTTCACGCTGTGCTCACCGATCTTCTTAATGTGTCCGGCTGTTTTGATTGAGTGACGATCAATATCTTGACCCGTTGACGCTTTAATTGCAACTGCAACATCCTTATCTGTTACAGAACCAAAAAGGCGTCCGGCTGTTCCAACTTTTACAGAAACTGTAATAGTTGCACTCTCTAAAAGTGACTTAACTTCTTTAGCATGATCAATATCGCGGATTTCACGGGACGCGCGAGCGCGACGGATTCCTTCAATCTGCTTTTCCCCACCTAGCGACCATGCAATTGCATTTCCGCGAGGTAGTAAGAAGTTGCGTGCGAAACCATCTTTAACGGTTACGACATCGCCAGCGCGACCTAGACCTGTTACTTCACGAGTAAGGATAAGTTTCATTTTTTAATATCCCCTTATCGCGCTGTAGATGTGTAGGGCAAGAGTGCAACTTCACGGCTGTTCTTAACAGCTGTTGCAACCGAGCGTTGATGTTGTGTGCAGGCACCTGTCACTCGGCGAGCGCGAATCTTTCCGCGATCGGAGATGTATTTGCGCAATGTGGCAATATCTTTGTAATCGATATATGTCACTTTGTCGCGACAGAAACTACATGGCTTCTTTTTAAACTTCTTATTGAGCGCTGCAGCTTTAGCCGACTTATTTTTCGGCTCTTTCAGCGCTCTGTTATTGCGTGCTCCCATTGTGGTGCTCCTTTTCGGGTGCCCTGCCCAATTGCTTATCTATTGGTGCAGGAATGGATGGATAGTGGGTGGATTAAAAGGGTGGTTGATCGTCAGCGGTGGAACTTGCCCAGCCGCCTCCGGTTGATGGTGTTGATGCTGCAGCCCATGGATCTTCGTTGACAACATCACCTGTTGGTGCTGAGAATCCGCCAGTTGCGGCTCCGCGTTGGGTACGAGTGACCTTTGCTGTTGCGTAACGCAGTGATGGACCAATTTCATCAACTTCTAATTCAAAGACTGTTCGCTTCTCTCCCTCTTTGGTGTCATACGAGCGCTGTTTTAAACGACCGGAAACAATGACGCGAGTTCCTTTTGAAAGAGATTCAGCAACGCTCTCTGCAGCTTCACGCCAGATTGAGCAACGAAGAAAAAGTGTTTCTCCGTCTTTCCATGTATTAGTTGCTTTGTCGTAGTTTCGAGGCGTTGATGCAACAGTAAAATTTGCAACTGCATAACCAGAAGGTGTGAAGCGAAGTTCTGGATCATCGGTTAAATTACCGATGAGTGTGATGTTGGTATCTCCTGCTGCCATTTTAGTTTCCTCGTATCTACTTGACTCTAATGCTGATTAAAGTTGCGTTTCGAATTTATTCTGGACGCATAACTTTGGTGCGCAGAACTGCTTCATTTAAATTGAGTTGACGATCCAACTCTTTAATCGCAGCTGGCTCGCAGTGCATATCAACAACTGCGTAGATTCCTTCGGACTTCTTTTGGATCTCAAATGACATGCGACGCTTGCCCCAAACATCGAGCTTGTCGACGCGACCGCCGGATTCTTTGATGATCTTGAGATATGTCTCAAGGCTTGGTGTAACTGTTCTTTCTTCTAACTCTGGATCAAGGATGACCATTAATTCATAGTGACGCATGCGTTAACCCGACCTCCTCTGGACTAAAGCGGCCACGGTATTTCCGTGACAGGAGAGTTACTGCTCCCACCTTTTGAGTAAATCTTAAAAAGATTGACCTGCCAGGCAAGGGGTTAAGGGTAACTCGATGATGAGCCGAATAGAAAATCCAGGAGCGGCCTGCGCCCATCTCTGCCCTGTGGAGAGCGCTTTTTAAGGCTATGAGCGACCAATACCGCTATGAAATAGGCGCAAACACCGGCACGAAGCAGGGTTGCGATGGCATAACCCCCGGCTGGAAGCCCGAAATGATGCCCACCAGACCCGCTCGCCAGGTGTTGCCAAATTGCAAGGTGATAAATCATTTCACCTATCTGCCATATCCAAAATGCAGGTAGAGCTCTCTTGTCGGTCATGGCAATCACTGCCAATGGAACTAACCAGAGTACATACTGTGGTGAATAAACTTTTCCAACACACAAAACACTGGCCATCAAGATAAAACTTACTTGAGCAAGAGTTGGAATATTGGGAAGTTCAAATAAATAAATAGCCATCGCAGAAAAAATTGCAAGCAGGAGGAGTATCGAAATGTAATTTAGATTTTTTATGTTAAAACCTAAAAGTGAAAAGGCATACCAAATTGATCCCCATTCAGAATCGCGAGAGAGATTTAACTGGTAGAAAGTCCACCATCCTCTAGGTGTAGTTAAAACAACAGGCAGATTTATCAGTAGCCAAATACCTACAGTAATGCCTAAATATTTTACTGCGTCACGTATTTCATTTTTCCGCCAAAGAATAAAAAGGGCGGGCAATATAAGTAATACAGGAAAGAATTTTGTTGCAATTGAGACTGCCAATGAAACCGCACTTAAAGAATACTTATGGCGATCAAAAAAGTGTATTGCTAAGAGCATTGTTGCAATGCCCCATAAATCCCAATTTATATAAAGGGATGCAATTAACGCAGGGGAGAGAGGAACAAGATATGCAAATTCTGGCCTGATTCTTGCAACGATGAGAACACTTGCTAGAAGAAGGAGAGCAATGAAGAAGATATTAATATCGAAATATGTTCGTGGTGAACTATCTCCGTTAGGAACCAACCACGCTGTTGCCCACATAACTACACCCATCAGAGTTGGGTACTCGACAGATGTTGAACCACCCATGTATGACCATTGATGTTCATCTAGATGACGACTTGTAAATAAAGCTGGGATATCTGAATAGCACGCATGAATTGCAACATCCGGTGATGCCCATAGATTATCCCGGCAGTGCCCTGACTTAACAAAGGAGAGCGCGGACGCCAAAAGAGTTAAACCAATAAGCGTTAGGAGTAACGGACTCCATCTAAAGGCAGTGCGCATTGCACCTTCCTTAAGGTGTTTGGCTTGGAGTTGGGCTGATTGGTTGGGTTGAAGGAGAAGGTGTAGCCATCACAATCGGATCTGTTCCGCCAATATTTACAGGCTTTGGAAAATACATCCTTGGTTCGCCTTTAAGCGCGCCTTTCATAAACGCGGTCCAGACTTTTGCTGGGAAAGTTCCACCTGTTACTGAAGTAAGTCCACCAATTCCATTGAGTGTTATTGATGCATTGTCTCTAAAAAATGCAACAGAGGCTGCAAGTTGTGGTGTGTAACCGCTAAACCATGCTGAGGCGTTCTGCTCGCTTGTTCCGGTCTTACCCGCAGCAGGTCTTTTTAAGCCCGATGTTCCATATGTTGCAGTTCCATTACGTACAACTTCACCTAGCGCATACGTTAAATCGGCCATGACATCTTTGGAAAAAACTTCTTGTCCTTGAGGTTTCGCTTCATAAAGAACACCTTTATTTGGCCCTTGAACTTGGCTAATAAGAAATGGTTTTGCATAAACTCCTTGCGCGGCGAAAGTTGCATAAGCTGCAGCAACATCAATCACATGTGGGCTTGCTGGCCCAAGAACGACCGATGGAGTTGGCATGAGTGCAACCGATTGAGGAATTCCGGCCCTCCGAGCAACTTCAACTACTTTATCTGGGCCAACTTTAATTCCGAGTGGAACGTAAACCGTATTGACTGAATGAGCAGTTGCTTTAAGTAATCCAACTTGTCCCCATTGTTCATCGCCATAATTTGAAACAGGATAAGGCTTGCCTAAATCGTCAAAAATTTGTGGTGAATCTCCATCCCAAACTGATGTCAGCGGGATTCCTTGTTCTAGCGCGGCAATAAGTGCAAATGGTTTAAAAGTTGAGCCAGCAAGTGCTATTGCTTGAGTTGCGTCACTGAGTTGACGCACTAAATAATCTTTTCCGCCATAGAGAGCAATAATTTCGCCGGTGCCTGGTCTAATTGCAACAAGTCCAATATGTAAATCTTCGGGTGCCTTAGCTGGAGTTTGTTTATCAACCGCGTCTACTGCAGATTGCTGGGCTTTTTGATCAAGGGTTGTTCTTACGATTAATCCGCCAATCATTAATTGATCGTCGTTAAATCCCAGGCTATTGAGTTCTTTTTGTGCCAGAGCGATGACGTGACCTTTTGGACCAGAAAGTGATCCAGAAGTTATTCGTTCACGAACAAGTGGGAACTTAATTGAATCTACTTCCTTCTGTGTAATCCAATTAGCGTCGAGCATTCCATTGACCACATAATTGAATCGATTAGTTAATCTATCAGCGTTTTCTTTTGAATACGACGGGTCGTAATATCCAGGAGATCTAAGAATGCTTGCTAGGACGGCAGATTGTGCAAGTGTTAGGTGGTTTACGGTTCTATTAAAATATTGCTGCGCAGCGGTTTCTACGCCATAAGAGCCTCGACCAAAGTAAATAGTGTTGAGATAGTTTTCAAAAATTTGGTCTTTTGATAGTTGATTTTCAAGTTTGATTGCAATAACAAGTTCTTTGATTTTTCTTTGAATGCTTCTCTCTGGTGTGAGAAATGCTGTTTTTGCATATTGTTGTGTAATTGTTGATCCACCTTGCAAAGCGCCACCTCGTAAGTTATTTACGACAGCCCTCAAGATGCCAGTAACGCTAAATGCGCGATTGGTATAGAAGCTTCTATCCTCTGCTGCTAAAACTGCATGGCGAACATTGAGTGGAATCTTTGCCAGAGGAACTATCGTCCGATTTTGCGCGCCAATTCTGCCAATTTCTGCTCCATTGGAATATTGAATAATTGTTGCTTGACTGTTTACATAATCATTCGGGTTTGGAATGCTGACTGTAAAATACGCATATGCAAAAGCTGCTGTGCCAATAATAAAGGCAATACCGCCGCCAAATATGGCGATTCGAAAAAAGACCTTGCGGATCATGACTAAAGGTTACCTCTTAACCCAATCATCATCTTCAAGAGTTCGCTGCTTCCTGGGAGGTTTTCGAAATTCACCGTCTCCAAGTAGGAAAGATGCACATAAGTGGTTCCATGAGCACTCTCTACAGACCTCTACAACATACACTCGAAATTCACCGAATTCTTTTTCCATCTCAACCAACTCATCTAAGGATTTGATTCGCCCGGAGAATTGCCCGAGTTGATCTCCGTATGTATATCTGAGTTCGACAAGTGACTTCTTTTTGCAAACAGGACATGAACGTTCGACTCTCACTCCATGAAATTTTGCTGCGAGTAAAAGATAAGGGTCTGCGTCGCAAGCATTTACGATTCCACGGAAAAGGGCGCTCAAGGTTGCCCTTTTATCTAGGGTGTAGTCGATATAGGCGCGCTGAGAAATCATAAAGATAAGAATAACGAGCCGTATTCCAATAAAGAAACTATTCTACTGTTATGCAAGGTTTGAATTTCCTGGGACTTTTGCGCCACCCTAGACTTTCTCGCTTGTTTGCTGCACGTTGGATGGGGCAAGCCACAGATGGAATCTTTCAAAGCGCGCTTGCTTCTTTTATTCTTTTCTCTCCGGAGAGGCAAACTAACGCTCTCAATGCAGCACTAGCTTTTGCAACTGTTTTATTACCGTATTCACTTATTGGTCCTTTTATCGGAACAATTCTTGACCGAGTGTCGAGACAAAGGGCTATCTTTTTCTCTAATTTGATTCGCGGAATAGATTTACTCATTATTTCAGTCCTTATTTTTCAAGGTAAGACTGGACTTGAATTAACTATTGTTGTCCTCTTTGCTTTTGGTATAAACAGACTCATTCTTGCTGGGTTATCGGCCGGGCTTCCACTTTTAACAGATCAACCTTCGTTAATAAGCGCAAACGCTATGGCTGTTACTGGAGGTTCAATTCTTGTTGTGTTGGGGGGTGGCGTTGGATTTGGAATTCGTAAAATTCTGGAACCTTTTAGTAGCGCTAATCACTCTGATGCATTCATTATTCTTGTTGCTTCATGTGGATACTTTCTTGCATCATCGCTGGTGTTACGATTAAAAAAGAATGAAATTGGGCCCTTAGATCACGAGAAGAAATCACCTAGTTTTTCTCAAGGTTTTGTTGAAATGCGGGAGGGTTTTTCTTTCCTAAAAAACCATGCAGATGCGGCTCGAGGAATTTTTGCAACGGCCGTGCAACGTGGCTCTTTAACTGCCCTACTCCTTGTAGCCCTACTTTTAGAGAGAAATACTTTTAATTCTCCTGACAATCCTGAAGCTGGGCTCTCTGGTTTAGCACTTGCTCTATCTATAGCTGGGGTTGGAATTACATGCGGTGCTCTGCTTGCACCTTTTGGGGTTTCGCGCTTTGGCCGCCACAGGTGGATTAGATTGATGATTTTTCTTAATGTTTTCCCGCCTCTTTTTTTAGCACTTTCTCAACAGCCTTTTCCTTTATATATGACGGCTTTCTTTGGAAGCGTTTTTGGTCAAAGTCTTAAAGTAACAAATGATGCTTTAGTTCAATCAAAAATAAATGATTACTTCCGTGGTCGTGTTTTTGCTGTTTACGATGTTGTAGTAAATGGGGCAATTGTTGGCGGAGCACTTATAGCTGCGTTAATTCTTCCGGCTTCAGGGAAATCAGTTTTGCTTCCTCTAATAGTTTCTGCCGTTAGTTTGATTACTGGCTTGCGACTATTAAGGAAATCAAAATTTAGTTTTGTTTCCTAGTTGTCCACCATTTCAGTAGTTCGATCTCGGCCAATCCCGTGCCAAGAGGTCCGCGTTCAAGTCGGAGTTCTAGTAAAAAATCCATTGCATCTCCCACCGCCCGAGAAGGTTTGAGTTGGAGTAAGCGCATAACTTCTTCTCCATCTAGATCTGGACGGATTTTCGAGAGTTCTTCTTTCTCCATGAGTTCATCGATTCGCTCTTCTAGTGATTGATAGGTAAGAGCTAACGACTCAGCTTTACGCTTGTTTCGTGTAGTGCAATCGGCGCGAGTAAGTACATGAAGATGTGTAAGTAATTCACCTGCGTCCCTGACATAGCGGCGTACTGCTGAATCGGTCCATTCTCCATCACCGTATCCGTGAAACCTTAAATGTAATGCCACTAACGTTGCAACATCATCAACTGTATTACCGTCGAATCGCAGCGTTTTCAATCGTTCTTTTGTTAAACGTGCGCCAACAACTTCATGGTGATGAAATGAAACCCCTCCGCCGGCAATGAGAGCTCGTGTTTTAGGTTTTCCAACATCATGCATTAATGCAGCAAGTCGTATGACTAAATTTGCTCCTCCTAGGCGATTTTCATATGCCATCGCTTGTTCTAAAACTGTCAGTGTGTGTTCGTAAACATCTTTATGATGATGGTGTTCATCAATCTCGAGTTGTAATTTAGGTATCTCGGGAAGCACAAGTTCGGCAATCCCAGTTTCAACCAGGATAGTAATTCCCAACCGTGGATTAGGTGACATAATTATTTTTGTTAGTTCATCACGAACTCTCTCTGCCGAGATAATTGAAATACGTCCACACATATTTTTCATTGCAAGTAATACTTCATCTGCAATCGCAAAGTTAAGCTGGCTTGCAAATCTTGCGCTACGCATCATTCGCAATGGATCGTCGGAAAAAGAATTTTCGGGAGTCGTAGGTGTTCGTATTATTTTCTTCCCTAAATCCGATAAACCATTATGTGGATCGATAAAAATTGGTGCGCCTTCTGTTAATTCAAGTGCCATCGCGTTAATTGTGAAATCTCGCCGACTTAAATCGGCCTCAATTGAATCACCAAATTTGACTTCGGGTTTGCGGCTTTGTGTTTCATAACTATCTGATCTATATGTTGTAACTTCTACAGTTGTTTCGCCACGTTTGCCTGCGACAGTTCCGAAAACTATTCCGGTTTCCCAAACGCTTTCAGCCCAAGATTGTAAAATTTTCTTTGTTTGGTTTGGATGAGCGTTAGTAGTGAAATCTAAATCGTTCCCAAGTTTTCCTAAAATTGCATCGCGGACAGGGCCACCAACTAGCGCTAATCGAAATCCAGCCCCTTTAAAGGCGTCGGCTAAAGAACTCGCCATTGGCGCCTTTTCGATCAGCGACCGGATAGCGAGTTCGCCTGCGGCTCCTAATGCACTCGTCACAAAGGCAAGGTTAGGGCAGTACCCTTACTTCATGAACCCGGCACCTGGTGCGGGCAGCGAAGGAACGAAAAAAAAGAAGCGGCGCAGACGGCCCGCGAATCGCGCCCTACAACCACAAGATCCAAACGCTCTACAAAAGAGCGCACCAAAAAAACCTTCTAAGCCTGCCCGTTCCTACGCTAAACGCGTAGATGAAGTCAGCGCAGGTGGGCTTGTTATCGATGTAACCGGAACTCGTGGATTGCTCATTGGGCGATTTGATCTTAAGGACCCAACAAAGGAGAGGTTGCTTTGGTCTCTTCCAAAAGGACATATTGAAGAAAATGAAACTCCCGAACAGGCAGCCCTGCGGGAAGTTTTAGAAGAAACTGGAATTGAAAGTGAGATTTCTAAATCGCTTGGAGCTATCGATTTTTGGTTTATGGCTGGTGGTAAACGTATTCACAAGACGGTGCATCATTTTCTCTTCCGCGAAACAGGCGGAACTTTAGCTCCACAAATAACTGAAGTTGATGAAGTTGCTTGGTTCCCATTAGGGCAAATAATTGACCAGCTAGCTTATCCAGATGAAAAGAAATTAATTGCTCGTAGTGGTGATTTAGAAATATGAAAGCCCTCAAGAAGTTTTTTTTGCGAGTTATTGTGATTCTTATAATTATTATAACAGTTTTAGTTCCGCAAATATCTCAAGCGGCAACTAAAAACTTAATTTCAGTAGTTTCTTTACCTCATAGAGATATCAATGGTGAATTTCTCAATGACGAGCTCTCTTTATCTTTGCTTCCTAGTGGAAAGATTGGATCCTTTGTTTTCTCACCACCACCCAAACCTCGTGCTTGGCTAATTGACGCTAATTTATTAGATGATATTTTAGCTTTGCCACTTGAAGATATAGCTGCTAAAAATTGGCTTTCTCAACTCAAATATGTAACTTCTGCTGATGAGGTATTTGCCCTTGCTTATGGTCATCCCAGTTTAACTCTCGCTAAACGTTTAGCGCCGAACGAACTTTCATATTATTTCTTAGCAAGTCAAGGGCGCCTTCAAAGCTTCCTTGGTAGGGATGTAGCAGTTAATAAGAGTTTTTCTGGATGGGATAAAGTTGAAACAATTCAAGCAGATAGGGTCTCTTCATACACAGTAAATAGGCGTGCCTTAGCGCTCTTAACCACAGTTGTCCCTGCCTCTGAACTTTATGGAGTGCGGTTGCGCTTAGCAACTCTCTTAGCACCGGGCTATTCAAAACAAAATGCTTTTACTCTGCCCACACAGGCCAACGAGGCGATACTTAAAGAGCAACACAAACTCCGAGTAGTAGTTGGAAAGTATCGTTTAACTTCAGAAAAAGAAAAACTTCCTGTTACTTTAGTAAATGACTTCAAGACATCAGTTTTGGTGAATTTACAAATGATTCCCTTGAACTCACGAGTTCAAATCAATGGAGTTAGAAATATTATTTTGGAGCCAAATTCGAAAAAACAATTAAGTATTCCAATTACTTCAATTGCCACTGGTTCCACCGCACTTCTTGCTCAATTCACAAATTCAAAAGGAGTAGGTCTTGGCGAATCAGCTTTGCTCGCGTTAAATGTTTCAGTCATTAGCTCAACTGTTGCCTGGTTTACTACTGGTGCTGCGATATTGTTATTTCTAGGTGCCCTCATCCAAAGCGTTCGACGTATTAGGAGATCGCGTAAGTGAAACCAGCAGAGTTATTTCACGCCTCAAGCATCATGGCGCTCGGAACAATTTTCTCTCGAATAACGGGGTTTATTAGAAGTGTTCTTGCCGTAGCGGTTTTGGGCACCGCTTTATTAGCAGATACCTACAATGTTGCAAATACTCTTCCTTATATTTTGTATAACCTCCTTGTAGGTGGTGCGTTAACTGCAATATTCGTTCCTCAATTAATACGCTCATTTGGCGATGATGATGGAGGGCATGCATTCGTCTCAAGACTTGTCACCACAGTTAGTGCAATTTTGTTTCTCCTTGTCGCAATTGGAGTTTTTTTCGCGCCCACCTTGGTTCACATCTATGCGCCAGAGTTCTCTACACAAGGGTTCGAGAGAGAATTTAGATTGGCAGTTGCCTTTACTCGCTACTGTTTGCCTCAAATTTTCTTCTTGGGGCTATTTACTATGTTGGGCCAAGTTGCAAACTCTAGAGGTTCCTTTGCCCCATTAATGTGGGCGCCAATTGCAAATAATCTTGTTGTGATACTCATTTTCTCCCTTGTACTTATTTCTGCTCCAGATCTAGCTTTAGGAACTATTTCATCAACCCAAACCCAAGTTCTTGGGTGGGGAACAACGCTAGGTGTTGTAATTCAGGCGTTGATTTTAATTCCGGTTGTTAAGAGAACTGGAATATCTCTAAGGTTCAAATTTGGATGGCAAGGGCTAGGAAAATCTTTTTCGTTAGCGGGTTGGACTTTAGTTTATGTGCTTATATCTCAATTAGGTTACTTGGTTACCGTCAATGTTTCTACTAGCGCTGCGGTGAGAAGTTCCCTAGAAGGTCTCTCAACGGGTGTTGGCTATACGCCATTTAGTAATGCTTATCTAGTCATGATGTTGCCTTATTCAATAATTACAATTTCAATTATTACGGCCTTACTTCCACACCTTTCTAAACTAGCAATTGAAAAAAGGCCTACAGAAGTCCGTGATCAATTAATTCGAGCTATAAAAATGGTTGGTGTTGTGACGGTTCCAAGCAGTGTTGCATTTCTACTTTTTGGTCCAATTATTACAAAGGTCTTATTTGTTGGAATCGATTATAAAGATTCAACATACATTGGATATGTACTTTCGGCGCTTGGGATTGGTTTAGTGACTTTTAGTATCAACCTGATTCTCATTCGTGGTTTCAACGCTTTTGAAGACACAAGAACTCAAATTCTTTCAATTTTACTTATTAATTTAATTTCAGTTGCTCTTTCATATCTTTTTCTTAATACACTAAAAAGCGAGTGGATTACAATTGGTTTGGGATTTGCATTCTCGGTTAGTTATATAATTGGGTTGTTTCTTACTCTGGCATTGCTAACTAGACATACAGGAAAAATATCTATTTATGATTTTTTTGGGCAACATTTTAAACTTTATCTTGCCTCTTTTCTTGCTATGGCCCCAATCTTCCTTCTCTCTCAATATTTTGGATGGGTTGACAGTGACTCCACTCCAATAATCCGTTTGGCAGAGCTCGTTTTAGTCCTTATTGCAACTCCTATTGCCTATTTCTTTATTGCTAGAAGAATGAAAGTTGATGAGATTTCAATAACAATGGAGTTGGTTAAGGTTCAAGTTGCTCGCGCCACGAGCTCGCGTCGTAAGTCGCGTAACAAGGGTGGGGAATAACCAGACCTAAGATTGGGTTATGGTGAATATATGAGCGCTGTCGAAGAAATATATCAAGTAGCCATTGTTGGTTCGGGGCCGGCTGGTTATACGGCGGCAATTTATGCTGCTCGCGCGCAACTTCAGCCAATTTTGTATGAAGGTTCTGTAACAGCTGGTGGTGCGCTTATGAATACAACAGAGGTTGAAAATTTTCCTGGGTTTACCGAAGGTGTTATGGGCCCGGATCTTATGGACTCAATGCGAAAGCAGGCGTTGCGCTTTGGTACGAAAATCATTACTGATGACATTATTGCAATGGACTTATCTGGTGATATAAAAGTTTTGAAGGATGGATCTGGAAAAGAGATTAAAGCTAAATCTGTAATTCTTGCTATGGGTTCTGCATATAAAGAGATTGGTTTAAAGAACGAAAAGAGGTTATCTGGTCGCGGAGTATCCTGGTGTGCTACTTGTGATGGTTTTTTCTTCCGGGATCAAGTTGTCGCGGTTGTAGGTGGTGGCGATTCAGCAATTGAGGAAGCAAATTTCTTAACACGTTTTGCAACTAAGGTAATACTCATCCACCGTCGAGACTCTTTACGAGCATCAAAAATTATGGCTGAGCGAGCTCACAATAATCCCAAAATCGAATTCCTTTGGAACCATGAGGTTATAGATGTTCTGGGCGAGGAGAAGGTTTCTGGATTGCGAGTTCGTAACACGGTTTCAGGAGTTGAAACAACTCAAGATCTCACTGGGCTTTTTGTAGCAATCGGGCATCTACCAAGAAGTGAATTAGTTGTTGGGCAGGTTCATATTGATTCTGAAGGTTATGTTGAAGCGGTAGGACGTAGCACCGCAACAAGCGCCACAGGAGTCTTCGCGTGTGGAGATCTCGTCGACCACACCTACCGTCAAGCAATCACCGCCGCTGGTTCAGGGTGCCAAGCTGCACTAGATACTGAACGATTCCTTGCACACCACTAAACTCTCGCTAGGTATTTCACGTTACGGATTGAGACTTAAAGGTTCACCAAAGTTCACACTATAAAAGGAGCAGAAAATGGGTTCAACACAAGCGGTCACAACTTCGACTTTTGATGAAGTGGTTTTAAAAAGCACTACTCCTGTTTTGGTAGATTTTTGGGCTGAATGGTGTGGGCCATGCCGTGCGGTTGGGCCAATCCTTGAAGAAATCGCTAACGAGCACGGGGACAAACTTAAGATTGTAAAGCTCAATACCGATGAAGAGTCAGCCATCGCAGTTAAATATGGAATTACTTCAATTCCAACTCTTAATGTTTTCGTTAATGGTCAAGTCGTTAAGACAATAATTGGCGCAAAACCAAAACCTGCACTGCTTAAGGATTTGGAATCTTTCATCTAATTAGATGATGTAGGTGATGACATGGAAGAACTTTCGATCTCAAAAGGTGATGGTTCAGAATTTGCGACGATCATTATTTCCACTCTTAACCGAATTGGATTACTGAATTCTCAGAAAGTTCTTTTTGATGATGAAGTAGAAAATTCTGTTCGAGCTTTCCAGCAATCCAGGGGCCTTTCAGTTACTGGCGTAGTTAATGCCGTCACTCTTCGTGCACTAGAGGAAGCGCGTTGGAATCTAGGCGATCGGTCTTTATATTTAAAAGATTCTGCTCTGATGCGTGGCGATGACATTGCCATGTTGCAATCACGGTTAACTGAAATGGGTTTTGATTGCGGAAGAGTTGATGGTGTCTTTGGTAGTCGTACAGAATCTGCAGTTAAAGAGTTTCAAAAATCTGCTGGTGCAACAATTGATGGACAATGTGGCCCTGCCACTATCACTGCGCTTTTGAGATTAACAAAAACCATTTCTGGAGGGACGCCTTCCTTATTGCGAGAGAGTGCTGTGCAGAAAAATCGAGGGCCGGCGCTTGCAAATAAAATAATTGTTTTAGACCCAAGTTCAGGTGGTGATAATAAAGGTGTAAGTGCATATGGTGTTGATGAATCTGAGATAGTTTATGACTTAGCACAAAGACTTGAAGGTCGTTTGCTTGCCCTTGGTGTGAGTGTTTTTTTGACCCGAGGTAGTTATAACTCCCCAACTGAATTGGAAAGAATCACATTTGCAAATGAAACTAAGGCAGATCTCATGGTTTCCTTTCATGTCGATTCTTACTTGAATGAGAAAGCCGAAGGTGTTTCGACATATTTCTATGGGAGCCAAGCACATGGAATTCATTCGGTGGTTGGAGATCGCTTTGCTTCCCTTGTTCAGCGAGAAATTTGCGCACGAACGGATTTATTAAATTGTAGAACTCATGCCAAAACTTGGGATTTATTACGTTTAACTACTGCGCCAACTGTTCGGGTGGACCTTGGATATTTAACAAATCGCCATGATGCCGATCGGTTAGGTCGAGGAGATTTTCGAGATGTCATCGCCGAATCCCTTGTAATTGCAATTCAACGCCTTTATCTTGCCTCAGAAGATGACGCGAAAACAGGTACTTTAAAAATTGAGGACCTTCGAAAGGCTGGAATACGTAAATAGGTTTACCTCCTAGCCCTTCAATGTGGCAGACTTGAAGAGTGTCTGACCTAACCCCTCGCCTACATACTGGCGCTACTTTAAAGCTTGAGCAGCGTTTTGCTTCGCGCGCTGCAGG
This sequence comes from Streptomyces griseus, assembly GCA_945884695.1. Taxonomy (GTDB): domain Bacteria; phylum Actinomycetota; class Actinomycetes; order Nanopelagicales; family Nanopelagicaceae; genus QYPT01. Next base: position 33,384 of record CAMCYO010000002.1, on the reverse strand, counting down.
AATGCAAGCAAGTGAAATTCGATCACTTTTTGCTGTCGCTTCTCGACCTGAAATTGTTTCGCTTGCTGGAGGAATGCCAAATCTTTCAGCTCTTCCTATGGATGTAATGGCATCACTCGTTCATGATCTTATTGCCCGCAATGGAGCAGAAGCTTTGCAATATGGAAATGGTCAAGGGTTGCCTAAATTGCGCGAGCAAATTTGTGAAGTTATGGCGCTGGAAGGAATTCAAGCTAACGCCGATGACATTATTGTTACAACCGGCTCCCAACAAGCCTTAGATCTCATTTCACGAATTTTCATTGACCCGGGCGATGTTGTTTTGGTTGAAGCACCTTCTTATGTTGGAGCCCTTGGAACGTTTAAACAATATGAAGCTCAGGTGGTTCATGTTGAATTAGATAACCAAGGTTTAGTACCCGAAGCGCTACGCCAAGCCATTAAATCTGTGCGGGCTAGTGGACGAAAAATCAAGTTTTTGTATTTGATTCCTAATTATCAGAACCCTTCTGGTGTTCTTTTGTCGGCTGACAGACGTACTGAAATTCTTGAAATTTGCCGTAGTGAGAGCATTTTTGTTGTAGAAGATAATCCTTACGGTTTATTAGGTTTTGACTTACCTTCACCAAATGCGATGCGAGCTGAAGATAGCGAGAATGTAATTTATCTCGGTTCGTTTTCTAAAACAATTGCTCCAGGGCTTCGTGTTGGTTGGACCTTAGTTCCGCCTTCGCTTAAAGAAAAGATTGTTATTGCTAGTGAATCCTCAATTCTTTGCCCTTCAAACTTTACACAGATGACAATTTCTAACTATTTGGCTGACCAACCGTGGCGTGATCAAATAGCCACTTTTTGTGGTTTGTATAAAGTTCGTCGCGACGCCATGCTTGAATCTCTTGAAGCACATTTTCCAACTTCGGCGACATGGACTAAACCTGGTGGTGGGTTTTATGTTTGGGTTAATTTGCCTCCTGAAATTGATACTAAAGCAATGATGCCTAAGGCGATTGTGGCCAAAGTTGCTTATGTTCCAGGTACTGCTTTTTATGCAGATGGATTTGGTACATGGGCAATGCGTTTGTCATATTGCCATCCAACACCTGAGCGGATTCGAGAAGGCGTTAAAGCCCTTGGTGGGGTTGTTAAAAGCGAAATTGCGCGCAGGAACGGTAATTTTGAGTTAAAGAGTTAATTCCTTTTTTTTTAGAATCTCAACAATACGATCTAAATCTGTGTTTCCTGAAAACTCAATAGTTATTTTGCCTTTTGCCTTCCCACTTTGAACGCTCACCCGTGTATCAAAGTGATCTGATAAATCTTCAGCGATTTGATCTAATTTGGGTGAGATTGCCTTAACTCTAAGATTCTTCTTTTTTGTTGGTGCAATACCGGTGGCAATAATCTCTTCAATAGCCCGGACACTTAGCCCCTCGGCAACAATTTTGGAAGCTAGGCGCTCTATCTCTACTTCATTAGTTAAGCCCAAGAGTGCGCGGGCGTGGCCGGCCGAAAGTACTCCTGCTGCAACCTTTCTCTGAACTGAGGGCGGTAAATTCAATAAGCGTATTGTGTTTGAGATGTGTGGTCGGGATTTGCCAAGTCGAGTCGCGAGAACTTCATGAGTACAACCAAAATCATTAAGTAGTTGACTATAGGCAGCCCCTTCTTCAAGGGCGTTAAGTTGGCTTCGATGAATATTCTCAATCAAAGCATCTCTTAATAAATCATTATCTGCCGTGGCTCGAATAATTACTGGAATAGTTTTTAGGCCAGCTGCTTTTGCGGCGCGAAAGCGTCGCTCTCCCATAATTAATTCATAGCGGCCAGGAGATATCTCTCGAACAACAGGAGGTTGTAGTAAACCAACTTCTTTAATCGATTCTGTTAATTCGTGTAACGCATCTTCATCAAAGACAGTTCTTGGTTGGCGGGGGTTAGGAGAAATATTGTTAATTGAAATTTCATTTTGTTCTCCCACTTCAACACCTGAAATAGTTAGTGAGGTTGGAATGAGCGCGTCAAGATTTGTTCCGAGTCCCCCACGTTTAATACTCACGCTATCTCTTCCTTCTTATAGTTGATGCTCACAACATTGGAATCAAATGGTTGTCCGCGTTCTGCTATCTCGCGTGCCACTTGCATATATGCCAGCGCTCCTGGTGATAGTGGATCGTATGTCATAACTGTTTGGTTGTAAGATGGCGCTTCAGAAATCCGTACAGCGCGCGGAATAGGAATATCAATAAGTTCTGTTGGGAAATGTGTTCTCACGCTAGCTGCTACATCATTTGCAAGTCGGGTGCGACCGTCAAACATTGTTAGAATAATTGTTGAAAGTTTCAACTCTGTATTTAATCGTTTCTTTACAACCGAATATGTTTCAAGTAATTGTGTTAAGCCTTCTAATGCGTAATATTCGCATTGAATTGGAATTAATAACTCTTGGGCTGCGGCAAGCGCGTTCACGGTTAATAAACCTAAACTTGGTGGGCAATCAATAAAAATATAATCGTAGGCAATTCCAGCGCTCTCGCGTGCTACTACTAATTCATTGAGCGCTTCTTTAAGACGTAGTTCGCGTGCAACCATTGAAACTAAATTTATTTCTGCTTGGGCTAGCGCAGTATTAGATGAAATGCATTCAAGGTGCGGAAATCCAACAACTTTTTGAACAACACTCTCAATTGATGCATTACCCATAAGGACTTCATAAATACCTTCATTGTTTTGGTGTTCAACCCCTAGAGCCGTGCTGGCATTTCCTTGAGGGTCGAGATCAATAATGAGGGTGCGCAGTCCACCCATTGCTAGGGCAGCGCCGATATTGACGGTGCTGGTGGTTTTTCCCACTCCACCTTTCTGGTTAGCTACTGTAAAAATCCTAAGGTGGCCAGGTTTTGCCATTGGCTCTTTGAGGCGACGCGTGCCTATGACGCTCTTGTTCTCATTTGTGGTTTCACGTGAATCCATCATGGGGCCAAGTTAAGCACGCTTAGCAACGCTAATTACCCTGCTAAGTGGTAGCGACTCTAGAGAAATCTCGTGAAGTTGGGCTCCAGGAACGCTCTTCACCTCTTCACTGGCGCTTTCGCCTTTGATCGCCAAGAGAACGCCCCCTTTATTTATCAGATGGCGATTCATAGCCACGAGTTTGCTTAAGGGGGCTACCGCCCGTGCTGTAATAAAGGAGGTCCTCTCTGTATAGTCCTGGGCCCTGCCGTGAAAAACGGTAATTCCTAGACCTTCGACAGCCTCAAGTAAGAACTCGTACCTTCTTTGAAGGGGTTCAACTAGCGTTACCGCTAGATCTGGTCGCGCTAGCGCAATAGGGATTCCGGGCAATCCAGCGCCCGAGCCGATATCAACTACAGATACTCCTTCTGGGATTAGGGAGATCACAGGCAGGGAATTAAAGATATGGCGCTCCCAGATAATTTCGCCCTCTTTGGGGCCGATTACCCCTCGCTCTATCCCTGTTGTGGTGAGAAAATGGGCATAGCGGAGAATCTCCTCCTTTTTTTCAGGGAAGTAGCTCTCAATTAGGGTTTCACGTGAAACCGCCACCAACTGAGGTTCCTTTTCTGCTCTAGAGGTTGCTATTTACGCTGGAAAGATAATGACGCAACGCTCTGGGTCTTCGCCTTCAGATTCGCTGGTTAAGCCAAGGGTTTGGATGGTGTCATGGATGATCTTGCGCTCAAATGCGTTCATGGGAGCCAATTTCAAGGAGTTTTTAGATTCGGTGACCTCTTTGGCTGAATTCTCAGCCAGTTTTCGAAGCTCACTCTTTCTGCCTGCTCGGTAGCCATCAATATCGAGCATGAGACGGCTTCGATCACCTGTCGCTGTTTGAACAGCTAGGCGAGTAAGTTCTTGAAGTGCATCTAATACCTCGCCATCGGCCCCAACAAGGTGGCGCAATTTTCCGCCAACAATAGCTAGAGCGGCTCGATCATTCTCAACATCAATATCGATATCGCCATCAAGGTCTGTAATATCGAGCAAACCTTCGAGATAGTCTGCTGCAATATCGCCTTCCTCTTCCAACTTCGCGATAAGTGTTACGGGTGCCTTTTCAACAACATCGCTCTGGCTTTCAGACTTGCTCATAATGGACTCCTTTATACCTGAATCTCAGGTTTGGGCGATTTAGACCTATTTGTCTGTTTTACTTCTTTTTCTTCGGTTTTTTCCGGTTGGGTTGTTGGCGTTGGCCTTTAACTTCAGGGTTGTTTTCAGATTGGTTAGTTTCCTCAACTTTAGTGTCGCCTGTTTCTTGTGGCGGGTTCTTTTTATCCTTCTTTATTTGCAATTCTAAATATGCAGGAGATCCTGGAGTTGGATTCCGTTTGATTACATAAAACTGTTGGCCCCATGTCCAAAGGTTTGTTGTGGACCAGTAAATTAAAACACCAATTGGAAAGTTAACTCCAGACACTGCGAAAATTAATGGAAATGCGTAGAGCATAATCTTTTGCTGTTGGAGCATCATATTATTAGAGGAATCCATCTTGGGCATTCCTTTGAGCATTAATTGGCGTTGTGTTGTAAAAGTAGTAATGGACATAAAAGCAATGAGTACAACCGTCACAACCTTGACGGTTATGTTTGAAGAGCCTAGAAATGTTGCCGAAATTGGAGCGCCGAAAATAGTAGCGTGAGCGGCACTTACAACATCGGATTCAGTGAGGACCCCGTGTGCAACTGGAGGGTTTTTCCCGATTCCGTTGAGAACTGTAAATAATCCAAAGAATATTGGTGCTTGAGCTAAAATTGGAAAACATGAAGCTAGTGGGTTTGTTTTGTGTTCTTTGTAAAGTTTCATCATTTCTTCTGATTGTTTCTGGCGATCATCTTTATGTTTTGCTTGAATAGCTTTCATATGTGGTTGTAGTGCTGTTAGGGCTCTTTGACTTTTGATCTGTTTTACAAAAAGCGGTATTAAAATAATTCGAATCAAAATTACTAGCCCGATTATTGACAGACTCCATGACACCCCACTGTCGGCAGAAAATATAGGGGCTAATAAGTTGTGAATTGAAACAATTACCCAAGAAACGCCTATATATATGGGGTTTAGGATGGTATCCATTAGGCCATTACCTCACTTGTTTTATTGGATAAACTTTTGTTTTTCTTAGGCACGTAATCAACCCCGCCATGAGACCAAGGATTACAGCGAACTAACCTCCAGGCTGACATTGCGATTCCTTTTATGCCGTAAGTAGAAATAGCTGTAATCGCATAACTTGAGCATGAAGGATAGTATTTACAACGGGGAAGAAAAGCTGGTGAAATCCATTTTTGATAAGCGCGTAACGTTGCGACAAGTATAAATTTCATTTTTTTGCCAGCGCTTTTGCGATTAGTTTTGGAATAATTACATCCAGTTCTTGGCGTGCCTTTAGTGTTGTTGCTGAAGGAAGTGCGCGAATAACTACTAGCGAGCCTTGCGGCAGTTGAGCAAGTTGATCTTTAAGGCCATGGCGTAATTGACGTGCAATTCTGTGGCGTGTCACAGACCCACCTACATTCTTTGAAACTATCAATCCGCACCGAGCCGGTGTTGGCTCTTGTGTTAAATGAAGGTAGGCAACGAGTGAAGCGCTCGATTGGCGAAAGCCAACCTTGGTTGTGCGTGCAAACTCTTCAGGTGAGGTAAGACGTGCGTTACGAGGTAACACGAGAATTAACTACGCAGAAATTCGAAGGCGACCTTTTGCACGGCGAGCAGAAAGTACAGCTCGGCCCGCACGGCTAGCCATGCGGGCACGAAAACCGTGCTTCTTTGCGCGCCGACGGACATTGGGCTGAAAGGTGCGCTTAGTCATGAGAACTCCTAGAAAATGCGTTGAAAGATCGAATGAGACAAATGAGAAGGTAACGGTAGAGGGTTGGGGATAAAGGGGTCAAACTGAGCCCTTGCCCTGGGCTTAAAGTGACCTTTATCGAGCAGCCCATATTTGTGTGGATAACTACTTGCTTTTTAGGGGATTTCGCTCTACTTTTCGCTTCCTCCACAGGGCCCAATGACTCAAGTAGGGGTTTAGACCACAGACTGTGGATAACTTTGTGGATAAAGGTATAGCGGTTTGGAACGCACTATGAGCGAATTGAGGGTTTTGTGGATGTATTAGAAACCGACTTAACCCAACTGTGGTCTCGGGTTATTTCAGATGTTGAGATCGACACCCCGCAACACCGGGCTTTTTTATCACTCACAAAACCTTTAGGTTTATTGAAAGGTAACGGCGCCACTAATTTTCTTGTTGCGGCTCCAAATGCTTTTGCTAAAGATGTGTTGGAAACCCGGCTTCGAAACATTGTTAGTGAGGTGCTCTCCCGAGAATTGGGAGAGAAGACAAATATCGCCGTCACGATTGATGAAAATTTAGAAATTATTGAATCGCCTTTGCCAGAGGTTGAGATTGAATTTGTTCCACCTCGTTTGAGTGGTGGGCGTGTAGAAAAGACCTCTGGAAAAGGCACTGAAGTTTCACAGCTTAACCCCCGTTATATATTTGAAACTTTCGTTATAGGTGCTTCAAATCGATTCGCTCATGCCGCCGCTGTTGCTGTTGCTGAAGCGCCTGCAAAAGCCTATAACCCGCTCTTTATTTATGGGGAGTCAGGGCTTGGTAAAACCCATTTATTGCACGCCATTGGGGCTTATGCGAAAGAGCTTTATGGTGCAGTTCGAGTTCGTTATGTCTCTAGTGAAGAGTTCACAAATGATTTTATTAATTCGATCCGTGATGATAAAGCCTCTGTTTTTCAAAGACGTTACCGAGACCTAGATGTTTTGCTAATTGACGACATCCAGTTTTTAGAAAACAAGGAACGAACTCAAGAAGAGTTTTTTCACACCTTTAACACTTTGTATAACGCGAATAAACAAATTGTTATTTCTAGTGATCGTCCTCCAAAACAATTAACCACTTTGGAGGAGCGTTTGAGAAGTCGTTTTGAATGGGGGTTGATCACTGATATTCAACCTCCTGAACTGGAAACACGTATTGCTATTTTGCGTAAAAAAGCGGCTCAAGATAAATTAAATGCTCCTGATGATGTTTTGGAGTACATAGCAAGCAAGATTTCAACGAATATTCGCGAGCTTGAAGGGGCGTTGATTCGTGTTACAGCATTTGCTAGTTTGAATCGCCAAGGGGTTGATTTAAGTCTTGCAGAAATAGTTCTTAAAGATTTAATACCGAATGAATCAAACCCTCAAATTACTGGAGCTACAATCATGGCTCAAACAGCGGCCTATTTCAGCCTCACTTTGGATGACCTTTGTGGAACTTCCAGGTCTCGTGTTTTGGTAAATGCCCGTCAAATAGCGATGTATTTATGTAGAGAGCTCACAGAGCTCTCGCTGCCGAAAATCGGACAAATGTTTGGGGGGCGGGACCACACAACCGTTATGCACGCTGATAGAAAAATCCGCCAATTAATGGCTGAGCGTCGATCGATCTATAACCAAGTGACAGAGTTAACCAATAGAATTAAGCAGCAGGCAAAAAACGGCTAATTGTCCGTTTTGAGACTTTTACCCCCAGGGTGGGGGAAAGCTGTGGATAAGTGTGGATAAGTGAAGGGTTTATGTGGGTAAGTGCGAGTGGGAGCAAAGTTAGCCTTTTCTTAAAAAGGCTACTTTCTTTCTTAGTAGCGTTTTTACCCACAACAGCTTAGAGGTTATCAACAAAAAGAAAAACTAAATAACGCCAGTGACCAGCACTTTCTCTACTTTTCCACAAGAATGTGGGTTGGCTACTACTACTACATATATCTATTACATCTACCTTGGTGGAGAACCATGACAGGAAAAAACCAAAAGACTTGAAAAGGTTTAACCCATCAAGCAGAGTTAGCCGACCAACCTAAAGGAGGCGTTTGTGAAATTCACTATCGATCAACACACTTTAGCTGACGCTGTTAGTTGGGTTTCAAAAAGCTTACCTTCACGACCCATCAACCCTGCCCTACATGGAATTGTTATAGAAGTAGATAAAAACAAAGTGCATTTATCTGCATCCAACCAAGAAAAATCCAGCAAAGCTGATTTCTCAGCCGACGTATCCCAAAATGGTAAAGTCTTGGTTTCAGGACACCTACTCAATGAAATTTCTAGATCACTGCCCAATAAACCTGTAACTGTCGAACTCGATGGCGCACGAGTCCTTGTAACAGCAGGAAGTGCCAAATTTACCTTACCTACGACAGATGCTGAAACATACCCAACCCTGCCAGAAATTCCAGAAATAACTGGGGTTATCGCATCCGATCTTTTTGCTAAAGCAGTTTTACAAGTAGCAACAGCTGCGAGCAAAGATGAATCGCTTCAAAAATACACGGGCGTTTTCGTCCAAATTAAAAACGACACAATCACATTGACAGCTACAGATAAATATCGCTTAGCAATCTGCGAGGTTCAATGGGAGGCAACCCACCCGAACTTAGAACTCACAGCACTTCTTAGGGCTAGGACTTTAGAAGACGCCGCCAAATCTCTCACAACCTCTAAAAATGTCTCAATTTACCTCACTCCCAACACAGCTAAAGAACACCTCGCAGGATTTGTTATCGATGGTAAATCTTTAACATCTCGAATGCTCAATGACTCATATCCTGAATACTCCAAAGTGATCCCAACGGAATTTACCTCCACAGCAATAATTGAAGTCGCACCTTTCTTAGATTCTGTGCGCCGAGTTGCGCTAGTTACAGATAAAACAATCCCATTACGTTTAACTTTCACACCAAACAGGCTAGAACTTGAAGCTGGATCAGTAGATGGAAAAGGCATCGGAGAAGAAGGTTTACATATCATTCTTCAAGGAGAGCCAATAACAATTGCTTTTAACCCAGAGTTTTTAATAGAAGGCCTTCACGCTCTAGGAACACTATTTGTTAAAATATCATTTACAACCGCAACTAAAGCTGCTGTACTAACAGGAATTCAAACAGTGGACGGAAAAGAAATAGATAATTATAAATACATTTTAATGCCAACTCTTTTACCCCGTAAATGAATGCACTTAAATAGATTAACTCTTACAAATTTTAGGTCCTACCAAAACTTAGATCTTTACTTGAATCCAGGCACCACAACACTTATCGGCGACAACGGCTCCGGGAAAACAAATATTGCTGAAGCAATAATATATTTATCCCAACTCTCATCGCACCGTGTCTCAACAAACCAACCACTAATACATCTAGGATCAGAACAAGCCATCATCAAGACAGTAATAAAGAAAGAAAACCGACTACTAGAAATTGATTTAGAAATAAACTCAAAAAAAAGCAACCGAGCCCAAATAAACGGCAGCCCAGTCCGGAGCCAAAGAGAAATTTTAGGAGCTTGCCAAGCAATATATTTCTCACCTGAGGATTTAGATTTAGTGAGGGGAGACCCATCACAAAGACGTATATTCATGGATCAGTTATTAATAACCCGGGCACCACGTCTGGCGGGTCTTATTAGCGATTATGAACGGGTTGTGAAACAACGTAACGTATTATTAAAAACCAGAGCTCCACAAAGTGCACTAGCACCATGGAATGAACAACTTGCAACAATTGGAGCCACTTTAACTGCACAAAGAATCATTTTGTGCGAAGCCCTCCAACCATTTGTTTATGAAAACTATAAAACTCTAAACGAAGTTAAACCTGCAGGAATCTCTTACAAATCCTCTACAGATAACTTAAATACAGACGCAGAAAATAATATAGAGATTTATAAAGAGGCTATACAACAACTTCAATACCAAGAAGTCGAAAGAGGGACCACGCTAATTGGCCCCCACAGAGATGATCTCAATTTACAAATCGGGCAATTTCCAGCAAAAGGTTATGCAAGCCACGGAGAATCTTGGTCTATGGCAATCTCATTAAAACTTGGCGCGTTTTCTTTATTACAAAAAGAGGGTTCAGAACCCATTTTGATTCTTGATGATGTTTTCGCCGAACTAGACTCTGTTCGTCGAGAACATTTAATGCAAGCCACACAAGTTGCAGAGCAAACAATTATTACAGCAGCTGTTGAAGCAGATCTTCCTGAAGGGTTAATCACCGAACGAAGGTATATCGAACCAGGAAAAGTTTTAGAGAGGAGGATCAATGACTAAAAAAGATTTAGCCCTAGAAATTTTCCGCTCATTCCAAACTAGTAAAAAGACACGGAAGAAAATTATTAGAGAAAACAACAACAAACCAACAGACCCGCAGTTATTGTCAGATCTTTTCTCCAACATCATTCAAGATCGAGAATGGGAAAACCCACTAGCTGAGGGAAACCTCTTTTCGTCATGGGAAAAAATTGTTGGTTATGAAATTTGTGAACACTCCACACCTGTCTCACTTATTGATGGGGTTCTCACTCTTCAAACTTCATCAACAGCGTGGGCAACTCAACTCAAACTTGTAAGTTCAACAATTCTAGAAACCGTACAAAAAAGCGCGCCGGGCGTTCTTGTTGAATCCCTAGTTTTTATTGGCCCTCAAGGGCCATCGTGGAAAAAAGGTTTGCGCACCATTCGAGGCGCTAAAGGTCCTCGCGATACCTACGGTTAGAGCGTGGAATGTAGCCTTACCTAATAGGAACCCTCACCCAAGCGCAGTTCGTGCCCCTAAACCCACCCCTAAGGCTTGCCTGCGCTACAGAGATCTGAATTTAACGATAGGATTAAAGAGTTAATTGAGGGATAACTACCCCCAGGGCCCGATAGAAGCCTTCCTCAGAGTTCCTAAGGAGTCACGTGCCGGTAAAAACAGGCAATTACGACGCCAGCGCAATCACCGTACTCGAAGGACTTGAAGCTGTCCGTAAACGTCCAGGTATGTATATCGGTTCAACCGGTGAGCGTGGATTACATCATCTTGTTTACGAAGTCGTTGATAACTCAGTAGATGAAGCACTTGCCGGCTTTTGCACAGAAATAAATATTACTTTAATGCCCGATGGATCCTTACAAGTAATCGATAACGGTCGTGGAATTCCGGTAGATATTCACCCAATTGAAAAAAAACCAGCACTCGAAGTAGTTATGACAGTTTTACACGCAGGAGGAAAATTTGGAGATAGCGGCTATTCAGTTTCAGGTGGATTGCACGGTGTAGGTATTTCTGTCGTTAACGCTTTAAGTTCTGATTTATCTGTGGTTGTTCAACGAGATGGTTTTACTTGGTCACAAAGTTACAAACTTGGTGTACCGACAGCGCCGGTGACAAAAGGTGAAGCGTCAACAAAAAATGGAACCACTACTCAATTTTGGCCCTCAAGTGAAATTTTTGAAACAGTTGATTTCTCATTTGAGACTCTCTCCGCACGATTTAGAGAAATGGCATTTCTTAACCGTGGCCTTATTCTTACGCTGACCGACCATCGCCCTGGACGAGTGGATGAAAAAGGCGAACCTTTAAGTGTCCGCTACCAATATAAAGGTGGAATTTCTGACTTTGTAAAACATCTCAATTTAACTCGTGGTGAAACCCATAAATCTATTATCTATTTTGAAACCGAAGAAAAAAAGAACCGTATGTCTTTGGAAATCGCAATGCAATGGAACATGGGATTTTCAGAGTCAGTCTTTACCTTCGCAAACACCATTAACACTCAAGAAGGTGGAACACATGAAGAAGGTTTCCGAACAGCTCTCACCTCAATTGTTAATAAATTTGGAGAGGAGTGGGGCTATATTCGTAAGAAAGAAGATCGCCTCACGGGAGATGATGTTCGCGAAGGTCTTACTGCGATTGTTTCAATCAAATTAAGTGAACCTCAATTTGAAGGACAAACTAAAACCAAACTCGGAAACACAGAAGCCAAATCGTTCACACAGAAAGCTATTAATGATCATTTAACTACTTGGTTTGAGAAGAACCCAAGTGAAGGTAAAGATATTGTTCGTAAAAGCATTGATGCAGCAGCGGCTCGAGTTGCTGCCCGTAAAGCCAGGGATTTATCCCGCAATCGCAAAGGTTTATTAGAAGGTCGCGGAATGCCAGGAAAATTGGCAGATTGCCAATGGACAGATCCAGAAAAATGCGAACTGTATATTGTGGAAGGTGATTCTGCAGGAGGCTCCACTAAAGGTGGTCGCGACTCTCGCTATCAAGCAGTGCTACCAATTAGAGGAAAAATTTTAAATGTTGAAAAAGCGCGCATTGATCGGGTTTTACAAAATAACGAAGTTCAAGCGCTTATTACCGCGTTAGGAACTGGTGTGCACGATGATTTCGATATCGCCAAACTTCGCTATCATAAAATTATTTTAATGGCTGATGCTGATGTTGATGGACAACACATTAGAACTCTTCTACTCACCTTACTTTTTAGATTTATGCGTCCTTTAATTGAACAAGGTTTTGTATATATCGCTCAACCACCTTTATATAAATTGAAATGGGGCGGAAAAGAACCCGTGCAATACGCATTTTCAGATAGAGAACGCGACGGATTTATCAAAATTGGAATTGATGCTGGAAAACGACTACCAAGAGAAGATGGAATACAACGATTTAAAGGTCTTGGTGAGATGCCAGCAAAAGAGTTATGGGATACAACAATGGATCCACAACACAGAGTTTTAATTAAAGTAAGTCTGGATGATGCAGCTGCAGCAGATGATTTATTCGCCGTATTAATGGGAGAAGATGTGGAACAACGCAGACAATTTATTCAACGTAACGCAAAAGATGTTCGCTTTTTAGATATTTAACCCACTAACAAAAAAGGCAGGCAATGGACGAGCTCAGCAAAGATTTTGATCGAGTAGAAGTTGTTGATCTCCAAGTGGAGATGGCGCGCTCTTATCTCGATTACGCAATGAGCGTTATTGTCGGGCGTGCACTTCCTGATGTGCGCGATGGATTAAAACCAGTTCACCGCCGAGTTCTCTATGCAATGTATGACGGCGGATATCGCCCAGATAAGGGTTACTACAAATCATCGCGCATTGTTGGAGATGTTATGGGTAACTATCACCCACACGGTGACGGAGCTATCTATGACACCGTAGTCCGGTTGGCACAAACATGGTCTCTTCGCTATCCACTAGTAGACGGAAATGGCAATTTTGGCTCACCAGGCAACGATCCTGCCGCTGCCATGCGTTATACCGAAGCGCGTCTTTCACCAATCGCGATGGAGATGATGCGCGATATTGACGAAGACACAGTTAATTTTTCTCCAAACTATGATGGCCGCTCAGAGGAACCAGATGTATTACCTAGTCGTTTCCCAAATTTACTTGTTAACGGAAGTGCCGGTATCGCTGTTGGAATGGCTACAAACATTCCCCCACATAATTTACGAGAAATATCAGAAGGAGTTTTCTGGGCGCTCGAACATCCAGAAGCTAAGCCTGATGAGCTACTCACCCATTTATTACAAGTTGTTAAAGGCCCAGATTTCCCAACGAAAGCCCTCATTGTAGGACGCACAGGAATTGAAAGCGCGTATCGCACTGGCCGAGGCTCTATCACTATGCGCGCAGTTGTGTTAATTGAAGAGATCAATAAGCGCACATGTTTAGTTGTTACTGAATTACCATATCAAGTGAACCCAGACAACTTAGCGCTAAAAATTGCTGAACTTGTAAAAGAAGGGAAGATAAAAGGAATTGCAGATGTTCGCGATGAAGGTAACGAGCGCCTTGGCCAACGTCTTGTTGTTGTACTTCGAAATGATGCGATTCCAAAAGTTGTACTTAATAATTTATATAAACAAACACAATTACAGGACACTTTCGGCGCCAATATGTTGGCTTTAGTTGATGGTGTTCCAAGAACTCTTCGCTTAGATGAATTTGTACGTTTTTACATCGAGCACCAAGTGGAAGTTATTGTCCGTAGAACTAAATATCGCTTGTCTGAGAAAGAAAAACGAGCACATATCCTTAAAGGATATCTAAAAGCTTTAGATGCACTCGACGCGGTCATTGCTTTAATCCGAGCAAGCACAACCCCTGAAGAAGCACGCACAGGGTTAATGAAATTACTTGAAGTAGATGAAATTCAAGCTAACGCTATTTTGGATATGCAATTACGAAGAATTGCAGCTTTAGAGCGCCAAAAAATTAACGACGAATACGACGGTCTTATGAAAGATATTGTTGAGCTAACTGCAATCTTAGCAAGCGATGAAAAACAACGCGAAATAATCAAAACAGAACTCACTGAAGTAGTTACTAAATACGGCGATGACCGGCGTACTCAAATTGTGGCTAACGAAGGAGATTTTTCTGCAGAGGATTTAATCCCCGACCAAGACGCTGTCGTAACTATTACGCATAGCGGATACGCCAAGCGCACAAACGCAGATCTTTATAGATCTCAAAAACGAGGCGGAAAAGGCGTTAAAGGCGCTGCGCTAAAACAAGATGATGTAGTAGATCATTTCTTTATTGCATCAACTCACGACTGGCTTTTGTTTTTTACAAATCAAGGACGCGTATACAGGGCTAAAGTTCACGAACTTCCAGATGCGGGTCGTGATGCACGCGGACAACATGTTGCAAATCTCATGGCATTTAAAACAAATGAAACAATCGCACAGGTTTTATCAGTCAAAAATTATGAAGTTGCTCCATATTTAATTATTTCTACAAAAAGTGGATTAGTTAAAAAAACTCCACTTATTGAATATGACTCACCTCGCGCTGGTGGCTTAATCGCAATCTCACTTAAAAATAGCGACGAAGTCGTTAGCGCATCACTCGCAGATGGAAGCGATGAACTGTTGCTAGTTTCTAAAAAAGGAATGGCAGTGAGGTTTACCGCCGATGACGAGACACTACGACCAATGGGTCGTTCAACAAGCGGAGTTATAGGAATGAAATTTAGATCCGGAGATGAACTTCTCACAATGGCTAGAATTAACTCACAAGAGTCAAACTTGTTGGTTTTCACCGCCACTGATGGGGGTTACGGCAAGAAAACCCCAATCAATGAATATCGCCTTCAAGGGCGCGGAGGAATAGGAATTAAAGCTGCAAAGATCGATGAAGATTCCAGAGGAGTTCTTGTAAGTGCTCTTGTCTTGCGCGATGAAGATGAGGTGCTTGCAATTACATCTGCTGGTACAGTTATGCGCACTCCAGCAGCTGAAGTACGTCAAACCGGGCGTGATTCAATGGGAGTACGTTTAGTAAATCTCGCTGATGGTGTACACGTGGTTTCTGTAACCAAGAGCGCAGAGAACTGAAAATAAGCGTAAGAATTCTGGCAGTTTTGGACCTACCTCTACTTGCCTGTAGCCTTACCGAGGTTTTCGGGCCTGTAGCTCAGCCTGGTTAGAGCGCTTCCCTGATAAGGAAGAGGTCGGAGGTTCAAGTCCTCCCAGGCCCACCCGTTAACCGCCTATTGATCACTCGCTGATCAATCGGGGGACCTAGCTCAATTGGTAGAGCACCGCCTTTGCAAGGCGGGGGTTAGGGGTTCGATTCCCCTGGTCTCCACATGAGAGAACAAACACAAGCAACCCTTCACACATCAATGGGCGATATTGTCATTGAACTCTTTCCAAACCACGCACCAAAAACAGTTGCAAACTTTATTGAATTGGCAACAGGTGAGCGCGAATGGACAGATCCTCGCGATGATAAAAAAACAACAGCCAATTTATTTGATGGAACTATTTTTCACCGCGTTATCGAAGGTTTCATGATTCAAGGTGGAGACCCACTAGGTCGCGGAACTGGCGGACCTGGCTATCGTTTCGCAGATGAATTTCACGGAGAGTTAGTTTTCGATCGCCCATACATACTGGCAATGGCTAACTCTGGCCCAGGTACAAACGGCTCACAATTTTTCATCACCCTAGCTCCAACAACCTGGCTTAATCGCAAACATACAATTTTCGGAGAAGTCAAAGATGTTGGAAGCCAAGGGGTTGTAGACGCTATCGGAAAAGCAAAAACTGATGCAAAAGATCGTCCAGCTACTACAGTGACGATTACTTCAGTCACGGTCGCGTGAAAAGGACCGCAACAACTTTTCTAATAACTTTAATTTGCGCTTTTTATTTACTGCAATTAATCAATCCAGATATCGAACAAAAACTTTTTCTTATAAATAAAGCAATTTTAAACGATGGTTTAATTCACGGAGTTGGCGCTGGAGAGTTTTACCGAATTATTACTGTGGCCCTAGTTCATGGAGGTCTCATGCACTTGGCTTTTAATATGTACGCCCTTTTAGTTTTGGGAAACCCATTAGAAAAAGCTTTCGGAAAAACAAAATTCCTAGCAGTTTTCACCATTTCACTAATTGCCGGATCACTCACTTCGTTATGGCTCAACCCAACTAACTCACCATCGGTTGGGGCATCAGGGGCACTATTTGGACTATTTGGTGCAATGGCCGTAGTAGGCCGGAAAATAGGGGTAGATATAAAAAGCATTACTGTGATATTAGGAATCAACTTTGCAATTGGTTTTATATTGCCCGGAATTGATTGGCACGCACATTTAGGTGGGCTAATCGGAGGAGTGTTAAGCGCCGTTCTTTTATTAAGAAAGCGCGTATAAGTTATCCACAGAAGTTTTCCACCGTGTGGAGAATTACATCGTTGTTATTTAACGCCACTTTGTTGCTAGTGAAAACCCAACTCCAATAAACCCAAAACCCACAACCATATTCCAGGCACCAATGCCCGGGATGGGATAACTGGTCTGAGTAATATAAAAAACAACTATCCAAATCAACCCAACTAGGAAAGCACCCACCATTGTAGGTGCCAGCCATCTTGGGCTATCTAAAGGCGCAGGATCATGGCTAATGACCTGCTCGTGATGGCTGGCAGTATCTTTAACCTTCTTGCGTAACTTTGATTTAGGCATAGGGCGAGAGTAACACGCAGGCCCATACCTATGGCAAGTGTGTAGGAGCATGAAGTAGGCCATATGAGAGAGAATTATCCCTATGTCGTCGAAGAAGATCCTCGTTATTGATAATTACGATTCCTTTGTCTTTAACCTTGTTCAGTACCTTGCCCAACTTGGCGCTGAGTGCACGGTTGTTAGAAACGATCAACTTAAAGTTACCGACGCAGATAATTACGATGGTGTTCTTATCTCTCCTGGACCTGGAACACCAGAGCGGGCGGGGATTAGCGTTGAGATGGTTCATTACTGCGCAAGAAAAAAGATTCCCGTTTTCGGAGTGTGTCTTGGCCATCAAGCAATAGGCGTTGCCTTCGGAGCAGTTGTTTCACAAGCTCCTGAATTGTTACACGGTAAAACTTCTATGGTGCATCATCAAAGCCAAGGGGTATTTAAAGATTTGCCAACACCATTCAGCGCAACCCGATACCACTCACTTGCTGTTGAACGAAATACAATCCCAAATTTCATTGATGTAACTGGTGAAACCGATACCGGTGTTGTTATGGCGATGAAACATAAAGAACTTCCGATCGAGGGAGTTCAGTTTCACCCAGAATCTGTTTTAACTGAACACGGACATGCGATGTTGGCTAACTGGTTAGAGCAGTGCGGAGACTTACATGCGCGCAAGAAAGCAGTAGGACTTTCACCAGTGGTTGGCAAGAAATAAATTACGGAGCACGATTTATAGTAATCGTGACAGAGGAGCCAATGGTGTGTGTGGTTCCCGGCTCAGGAGCTTGTGCCAAGACAATTCCGATTGATTGATTAACATCGTAGGCTTCAATTTGATTAACTAAAAACCCAGCTTGAATTAAAACCGTTAAAGCTTGAATGCCATCAACGCCCACAAGTGATGGAACTTCAATATCACCGCTTGCAATTTGCAGGACGACTCCACTACCTGCAGGAATTGTTGAACCAGCGTCGGGTGTGACCTGCAAAATAGTTCCTTGAAGCTGATCAGAAGGAATTGGATCAGTACGAGAAATAACTAAACCAGCTGCTGCTAAGGAAACTCTCGCATCAGCCAGCGACATTCCCACTAAGTTGGTTGGAATGATGGCATCTCCAGGCCCATCAGAGAGAGTTAAAATTACACCGGTACCCTTTTTTACTTTTGAAGTAGGCAATGGCACTTGACTGGCAACTCGATCTTTGGGAACTCGGCCATCGTGAGCGCGCTGAACTGTAACCACGAAATCACTCAGTAGGACTTCCGCCTGCGGTTGAGTAAGTCCAACAACGTTAGGTATTTCGACAAGTGAACTACTAATAGTTGTTGAAGAATTCAAAACCCCATATGTAATTAACCCTCCAGCAATAACCGCAGAAAGCGCAGCCACAAGAATAGGTCGCCATTTAATTGGTTTACGAGCGACCTTTGTAGTCACTGCATGCCCAGCACGTAATTTACGAATATCTGCCAACATTTCCTTTGCGCTTTGATAACGATTCTCTGGCTTCTTCGCCAAAGCAACAGTAAGAATTATGTCCAATCCCTCTGGAAGGTTTTGGTTAAGTGAGCGAGGTTTGATTAACTCTCCTGATACATGCTGGAAAGCAATCGATACAGGTGTGTCCCCAATGTATGGAGGGCGCCCGGTTAAAACTTCATAGAGCAAACAACCGGCAGAATAAATATCACTTCGATAGTCGGCGCTCTCGCCTAGCGCTTGCTCTGGTGAAAGATATTGCGCAGTGCCAACAACATTCCATGTACTCGTAAGTGTTGCTCCGACATCATCTAACGCCCTTGCGATTCCAAAGTCCATCACTTTTACATCACCTTGATCAGTAATCATGACGTTTGCAGGTTTTATATCTCTATGAACGATGCCTTTCTCATGCGAATATTCAAGGGCCACAAGAATTCCTTCACTAATTTCTAGCGCCCTATCTAAGGGAAGTCGTTCTCCTTGATGAATAATTTCACGCAAAGTGTGGCCAGAAACTAATTCCATAACAATGTATGGAGCAGGGACCTCACCCGAGTCATAAACAGCGACCACACCCGGATGATTTAACGCTGCTGCCGCGAGGGCTTCTTTGCGAAAACGGGCCACAAATTGCGGATCCTTTGCTAAATCACTTCGCAGAACTTTAATTGCCACTTTTCTTGAAAGGCGTTGATCTTGAGCTATATATACATCAGCCATTCCGCCAGTACCGATCATTTCACCAAGTTTGTAGCGACTACCCAACAACTCTTTCATTCTGCCGCCCCCATAAATATCTTCTCGTTATTTACAGAAGCATTAACAACATCAGCCACCAGTACAGTGACATTATCGGGAGCACCACCGGCGTATGCACCATCAATTAAATGGGTAACGGAATCTTCCAAATTTAAAACCAAAAGACCTCTTTTAATTTCCTTCTCATCAAGCACACCAGATAAACCATCACTACATAACAAGAAACGATCATTGGGCTCTACATCTAACACAGTGAGAAAGGGAGTCAAAACACCCTCACCCATAAGCGCTTGTGTTAAAAATGAGCGCTGAGGATGGTCTAAAGCTTCAGTTGGAGTAATTGCACCTTTATCCAATAAATCCTGCAAGATAGTGTGATCTTTGCTTAATTGAATTAAAGAGTTATCGCGCAATCTGTAGCAACGCGAATCACCAATGTGTAACAAAGCGACTGTATTTTGACCATCAATTACATACAAAGCCAGAGCGCTCAAAGTAGTGCCCATGCCCGTAAGTTGGTCATCTTCTTTAGCTACTCGACCAATCTCGGCATCGATGTCATAAACGGAATTTAAAAAAAGATCTTCAATGGATTCTGAAGTAAAATCTGGATTCTCCAAATAATTTATTGAACGAGATAAAGTTTTTATAGCAAGGGATGATGCAACTTCTCCGCCGGCATGCCCACCCATTCCATCAGCGACTGCAAGTAATTTTGAATGGAGTAACGCAGAGTCTTCATTTCCTGTTCTAACCAAACCAATGACAGAGCGCGCCGAGAAGAGAAAACTTGGCAGCTCTTGTGCTCTCACTCTCACTCCTCAATCGCAAAATTCTAGGGCTCAGACTAACGGTGCTAATCCTGCATCCATATTATGGCCTAGGGCTAAGGCGCGAACGCGAATACAAGACGCTCGGCTATCCTTGCGCAATGAGCACATATGCCTACTTGGGGCCAGTTGGTACTTTTACCCAAGAGGCTCTTAAAAAAATTACAAAAGAGTCAGACCAACTCATTCCATATGTGAATGTAACTGCCGCAATAAATGCCGTAAGAGAAGGTGCTGCTGAATTCGCATTGGTCCCAATTGAGAACTCAGTGGAAGGTGTTGTCGCCCGAACACTGGATGAACTAGCCACCGGGGATTCACTTGTCATCGCAGGAGAAGTCACACTTCCGGTTTCATTCGCGCTCATGGCTCAATCTGAAGGAAAAATAATTTCCAGGATTGCGACACACCCACATGCCGAAGCACAGTGCCGTTCATACTTAGCAAAGAACTATCCAATGGCAGAAATAGTTGCGACTGCATCAACGGCAGCTGCAGCACAAGCACTCAAACTAGGCGAATTCGATGCCGCTATTGCCTCGGCCGTTGCTGCAGAGCATTATGGATTAAAAATACTTGCTAGCAATATTGGCGATAACAACGGCGCTGTCACCCGATTTGTTTTGATAACCAAACCAGGACAACTACCAAAACCAACCGGACACGACCGCACATCCCTAGCCGTTTTCATCGCTATTGATCACGCGGGAGCTCTACTAGAAATCTTGACAGAGTTCGCAAAAAGAAACGTCAACCTCACTTTTATTCAGTCGCGTCCCACAGGTCTAGAACTTGGCCACTACCATTTCATTATTGATGTTGAAGGGCACATCAATGACACCCCTGTGAGTGAAGCGTTAGCAGGCCTTCGCTTAATTTGCGAAGATATACGATTCCTCGGATCCTATCCACGACAAGGAAACGCGTAATGATTGACATTAAGTTTCTACGCGAGAACCCCGACCTCATTCGACAATCTCAAAAAGGGCGCGGAGAAGACCCAAAACTTGTCGATCGCGTAATTAACGCCGACGAGTTACGCAGAGAGGCAATAGTTAAATTTGAGGCTTTAAGAGCCGAACAGAACATTTTTTCCAAATCTGTAGGGTCGGCAAAAAGTGATGAAAAAACCAGATTATTAGAAGAAGGTAAGAAGCTTTCTCTCGCAGTTAAAAAGGCCGAGCAGAGTAAAACTCAAGCAGAAACCGATGCGCATGAGCTTCTTTTATTACTTTCAAACATTCTGGACCCAGCAGCTCCAATTGGTGGAGAAGCAGACTTTAAAGTTTTGGAGCATGTAGGAACCCCAAGAGATTTTTCCAAAGATTCATTCACTCCAAAAGACCATATGGAACTTGGAAAATTGTTAGGCGCGATAGATACAGAACGTGGAGCAAAGGTATCTGGAGCACGTTTTTATTATTTAACTGGAGTCGGTGCACTCCTAGAATTTGCACTCGTTAATTACGCAATTTCAAGTGCCATGAAATCTGGTTTTATTCCCGTTATTCCACCAGTGCTCGTTAAGCCACCAGCAATGGAAGGAACTGGATTCCTTGGGCAAGCGGCAGAGAATGTCTTTCACTTAGAAGAAGATGACTTCTATCTTGTTGGCACCAGCGAAGTGCCCTTAGCAGCATTTCATATGGACGAAATTCTTAATAGCGAAAAACTTCCATTGCGCTATGCCGGATACTCGACATGTTTCCGCCGCGAGGCTGGAAGTTACGGCAAAGACACCCGAGGAATTATCCGCGTTCATCAATTCGATAAAGTTGAGATGTTTACTTTCTGCAAACCAGAAGACGCCGATGCAGAACACCAACGTTTATTGCAGTGGGAGAAGGACTTCCTTAACGCAATGGAGATTCCATACAGAGTTATTGATGTTGCATCAGGTGACCTAGGGTCGAGTGCAACACGTAAGTTTGATTGTGAAGCCTGGATCCCTACACAAAATGCTTATCGCGAAGTAACAAGTACATCTAACTGTCTTGAATTTCAAGCAAGAAGATTGAATATTCGCATGAAAGATGGGCAGAACACAAAGCCTGTTGCAACTTTGAATGGAACTTTAGTTGCCATCCCTCGAATGATAGTTGCAATCTTGGAAAATCATCAAAATGCAGATGGAACAGTTAACATCCCCCTTTCACTACAACCATTCTTAGGAATGAAAAGATTTGAGCTTGTGTGAGTTTTCGCCCAAAGTTAATTGCAAGTGATTTAGACGGAACGATTGTTGCAAATTACGGAGATATTTCTCAACGCACAATAGATATCTTTCGCAAAGCACACAACATGGGTATCCCAATCTTTTTTGTAACAGGACGACCTCCGCGTTGGATGCCTGAAATTCAAGACGCATTTGGTCTCGGTTCTGCAATTTGTGGCAACGGAGCGATGCTTTATGACTTACCAACTGGAAAAATATTAGAGGAGTGGCTGATTCCGGTCAAAGCACAAATAGAAAGCGTTAATCGTTTACGGAGAGTAATACCAGGGATCTCATTCGCTGTTGAAAGTAATAGTTATTTTCATAGAGAGAAGACCTATATCCCACGTTGGGATGTAGGGATGGATAACGTCGGTGTTGAAAATATAGAGGAGATAATGCAAGCACCAGCTTTAAAGATTCTAGCTAGGTGTTCCAACCAAGAACTTACATCGGATGAGATGCTAGAAATTGCTTTGAGTGAACTTGATGAACTTGTGACAGTCACTCATTCAAATCCACATGATTCACTCTTAGAAATTTCTGCCTTTGGAGTATCAAAAGGATCAACACTTGCGATTATGGCTGGACGATTAGGAATTGATGCAAAAGATTGTGTCTCATTTGGAGATAACCCAAATGATTTTTCAATGCTCCAATGGTGTGGGCGATCGTATGCAATGGAAGATGGCCATTCAGAGGCAAAAAAGTATGCAAAATCGATAGCACCTTCACATTTAGACGATGGAGTCGCACAAATACTAGAGAAACTACTGCAACTTCCTGAGTAAGCGCACATCGGGTACATTACGCGACGGAGGGCTCGCATAGCGGCCGAGTGCACCGGTCTTGAAAACCGGCAAGGGAAACCTTCGAGGGTTCAAATCCCTCGCCCTCCGCTCTTTTTCACTAAATCTGCTATTTAGAAAACTATTAATAAGTTATGTGGCTGAATTCATAGCAAGTTATCCCTACATCTAACTAGCAACAAGCTGGCATTAGCAGGAAACTTAACCATAGGTATTAGCGAGCTATTACAAAGGGGTGAGTTTATGTCAGGTGTCTTCTCGCCATCGAGAGCAAAAATTGCCGTGCGCACTTTGCGAACCGATCGCTGGTGGCTGCAACCTGCTATAACAGTTGCTGTTTTAGTTTCATTTATTATTTACGCAACAATCCGTGCATTTGAAGCAAAGTTTTATTTCGCAGAGCCTTTAATTTCTCCATTTTATTCACCATGTTTAACGGCAGCTTGTCCAACGAGTGGGTCCCTTCTTGGGCAACCTCTTGGAACTGTTGCAATATTTGGAATGGCAATTTCCCCAGCGCTATTTATTTTAATATTCCCACTTGGATTTAGAATGACGTGTTATTACTATCGAAAAGCTTATTACAGATCATTTTGGCAATCTCCACCTGCATGCGCGGTTGCAGAACCACACAAAACATATACAGGAGAGACCAGAGCTCCACTTATTTTACAAAATGGACATCGTTGGTTTTTCTTCGCAGGGCTAATTTTTAATGTTCTGTTAAGTATTGATGCGGTACTTGCATTTAGAAATGCAGAGGGTCAATGGGGTCACATGAGTATCGGAACTCTTGTGCTAGTAACGAATGCGACACTTCTTTGGCTTTATTCGGCTTCGTGCCACACATGTCGCCACACAATTGGTGGCCGCCTTAAACATTTCTCCAAACATCCATTGAGATACAAATTGTGGACATGGGTATCAATCCTTAACCATCAACACCCAACATTTGCATGGATTTCATTATTCGGTGTTGCACTCAGCGATATTTATGTCCGCGCCGTTTCATCCGGTTCAATTTCCAACCTCTACTTCTTTTAAAGGATAACTAGAAAATCATGAGCGAACTAGAGCGATATAAATACGATGTACTGGTTATCGGGGCTGGTGGTGCCGGCCTTCGTGCAGCGGTAGAAGCTAGAGAAGCAGGACTCACAGTAGCGATTATTTGTAAGTCATTATTTGGTAAAGCCCATACAGTTATGGCAGAAGGTGGCGCTGCTGCCTCGATGGGAAACGTCAACTCTGGCGATAACTGGATGGTGCACTTTCGAGACACTATGCGCGGTGGTAAGTTTCTCAACAACTACCGCATGGCCGAACTTCATGCTAAAGAATCACCCGATCGCATCTATGAATTAGAGATGTGGGGTGCTTTATTTGACCGTACAAAAGAGGGAAAGATTTCACAACGCAATTTCGGCGGACACGAGTATCCACGATTGGCTCACGTAGGAGACCGCACCGGTCTTGAGTTGATTAGAACAATGCAACAAAAAATTGTTGCATTACAACAGAACGACATGAAAACATTTGGGAAATTGTGGATAGAAGTATTCGCAGAACTAACAGTTACTGAGATTCTTAAAGAAGATGGAAAAGTTGCGGGCGTTTATGGATATTGGCGAGAAAGTGGCGCGGAAGTTTTATTTGAAGCACCCGCTGTAATTATTGCTACGGGAGGGGTTGGAAAAACTTTCAAGATTACTTCTAACTCATGGGAAGGTACTGGCGATGGTCATGCTCTCGCCCTTAAAGCAGGAGCAAACCTTGTTGATATGGAGTTTTTGCAATTTCACCCAACTGGGATGGTATGGCCTCCCTCAGTTCGAGGAATTTTAGTTACAGAATCTGTTCGCGGTGAAGGTGGAGTTTTAACAAACATAAAGGGCGAACGCTTTATGTTTAAATACATTCCAGAAGTATTTAAAGATAAATATGCAGATAATGAAGCAGAAGCAGATCGCTGGTACTTAGATCAAGATAAAAATCGCCGCCCACCAGAGTTGTTACCACGCGATGAAGTAGCTCGCGCAATTAATTCCGAAGTTAAAGCTGGGCGCGGATCAGAACATGGCGGAGTTTTCCTCGACGTCTCCAAACGCCTAAGTGCTGAAGTTATTAAAAAGCGCTTGCCATCTATGTGGCATCAGTTTTACGAATTAGCAGGAGTGGATATCACCAAGGAAGCGATGGAAGTTGGGCCTACTTGCCATTACGTGATGGGTGGCGTTGAAGTGGTACCCGAAAATGCCGCCGCTGTCGGCGTGCAAGGCCTATTTGCAGCTGGTGAAGTTGCAGGCGGTATGCATGGCTCTAATCGACTTGGTGGAAACTCACTCTCAGATTTATTAGTGTTTGGCCGCCGAGCAGGAATGGGAGCGGTTGAGTATGTAAAAGCCAACAAGGCAACCCCTGTTAGCGATGGCGCTATTAATTCGGCGTCCCAAAGAATCCAAGCACCATTTACACGAACAGGTGGAGAGAATGCATATTCACTTCATTCAGAACTTCAAGAAATCACACACAATTTAGTGGGAATTATTCGAACAAAAAGTGAGCTCGCAGAAGCTATTGAAATGATTGCAAAGATTCGTACACGAAGTGCCAATATTTCAGTTACCGGTGGACGAAAATTCAACCCTGGCTTTCATTTAGCTTTTGATTTAGACAACATGTTATTAGTTGCTGAAAGCACAGCTAAGTGCGCTATTGAACGCGAAGAATCACGAGGAGGTCACACTCGAGATGATTTCCCTGGCATGAACAACAAGTGGCGCCAGTTAAATCACATTGCAAGTTATGACGGTAATCAAGTGCATGTACGCAAACAACCACTACCAGAGCTTCCAAAAGAACTCTTCGATCTTTTCGATATCCACGAACTTGAAAAATACATGACCGCAGAAGAAATAACGAAGGGCGGATCTAGCTAATGGCTCGCAAAATTAACATGCGCATTTGGCGCGGAGATAGTGTGGATGGTGGCCTACAGGATGTTCAAGTAGAGGCTAACGAAGGTGAAGTTGTCCTGGATGTAATCCACCGTGTCCAAGCAACCCAAATGGGAGATTTGGCGGTTCGTTGGAATTGCAAAGCAGGAAAATGTGGATCTTGTTCTATGGAAATTAATGGAAAACCGCGTCTTGCTTGTATGACACAAGTAGCTGCATATGGCGAAGATGAAACCATTACCGTTACACCACTTCGTGCATTTCCTGTAATAAAAGACCTCGTTACAGATGTTTCATTCAACTACAAAAAAGCCATGGAAATTCCCGCCTATGCACCACCTCCTGATTTGAAACCAGGCGAAGCTCGTATGCAACAAGTTGATGTTGAAAGAAGCCAGGAGTTTCGCAAATGTATTGAATGTTTCCTTTGCCAAGACACTTGCCACGTGATTCGCGATCATGAAGAAAATAAGAAGTCATTTGCGGGGCCTCGATTCTTTATTCGCATCGCAGAACTTGATATGCACCCCTTAGACACCTTGCGCAATCGCAAGCAAAAGGCACAAGAAGAGCATGGTTTAGGAATGTGTAACATCACAAAATGTTGCACCGAAGTTTGCCCCGAGCATATTCAAATCACAGATAACGCGATTATTCCCATGAAAGAGCGAGTGGTGGATGTAAAATACGATCCAGTTCGGTGGTTGGGCTCTAAGATTCACAAACGCGAGGGTATTGTTTAATACTTGAACTCCCTATTTTTAGTTGCAATTGGCGGTATCGCCGGCACTTTGTCGCGTTTCGGACTAGGTGAGATATTTCCTAATGATCGCCAAGGCACCCTTGCCTCCAATTTAATTGGCGTTTCATTAGCCTCAATTCTCTTGGTACTTATGGAGCGTCGTGGAGTCACCGAACTTCGATTATTGCTCTTACCGGGTTTCTGTGCCGGGCTTACAACTTTTTCTGCAGTTACTGCGCAATCACTAGAACCTAGCGCTGGTGGCGCATTGTTTCTGATTGAGAACATTGTTCTGAGTTTATTGCTTGTTATCTTTCTCTTGCCACTAGCCCGCACATTTATTCCGGTGCGTAAATGAATGTATTATTTGTAATACTTGGCGCTGCAATTGGCGCACCTGCTCGTTTTGCACTTGATCAGTACATTCGAAAATTCACAACAAAACCTTACGGAATTTTTGCGGTAAATGTTTTAGGTTCTTTCCTACTCGGGCTCACTTTCCAAAGTTCTGAACACACCAAAGATCTCTTTGCTATTGGTTTTGCAGGTGCGTTTACAACATGGTCAACTTTTATGCTAGATATTTATCTTGCTTATGAGTTAAAACGGTATAAAGAAGCTCTAGTGAACCTAACCCTCTCCCTGGGAGTCGGTTTATTGGCTGCCTGGATTGGAATCCAGATCGCCTCTTAACCGAGAAGAGAAGCCATCCAACTTTCAATCTCATCTGGGTGGCGAGGTAAGGTATTAGTCAAAATGTTGCAACCGTTTTCCGTAACGACAACATCATCTTCAATTCGTATACCGATGCCACGAAATTCTGGGGCAAATAGTTCATCATCTGCTTGAATGTATAAACCTGGTTCGACTGTCAAAACCATACCAACTTCTAACTTTCCTTCGACATATTGATCCTTACGTGCTTGTGCGCAGTCATGCACATCCATACCAAGCATGTGGCTAACTCCATGAAGGGTCCATCTGCGATGTAAACCAAATTCCGCCTTTATGGATTCTTCTGCGCTGATTGTGAGAACACCCATATCGGCTAAACCTTGCGCCAAAACTCTTTGCGAAGCACGATTTATATCTGCCCAATCAGCGCCTGGCTTTACCGCTTCAAACCCAGCTTTCTGTGCCTCTAAAACCAACATATAGAGAGAGCGTTGAGCAGGAGAGAACTTTCCGTTAATCGGAATCGTGCGAGTGACATCGGCTGTGTAATAAGACTCCATTTCAATACCAGCATCAACTAAAAGAAGTTCGCCCATTCGCAAATCGCCATCATTTCGAATCCAATGCAAAATGCATGCGTGAGATCCAGAGGCGGCAATAGTGTCGTATCCCAAATCATTACCCTCAATACGGGCACGACCAAAAAATGCTGCCTCAACGACTCTTTCTCCGCGATGTGTCCGAACTGCAGCAGGAAGTGCGCGAACGATGTCACTAAATCCACGAGCAGTGGCGTCGCAAGCCTTTTGCATTTCTGCGATTTCGTATTCATCTTTTATAAGGCGCTGGGCGGAAACAAATGTTGCAAGTTCGCCCTCTAGGTCATGTTTTTCAATGAGCGGATCTAACGCTCTATCTTCACCGCGAATAAGAATCGTTTCTCTTTTTGTGGATAAGAATTCAGCCAACGAATCAACTCGTTGAGTTTCGATTTCGTACCGAGATTGCGCTTCTTCAACGGTAAAACGACGCCCTACCCACAACTCGCCGTATTTAGCATCCCTATAGAAGGCTTCGGTATCACGAGTCGAGCGGGGATGAATAAATAGAACTGGCTTATGGCCAACTCCGCTTGGCTCCATAACAAGTACAGCATCTGCAGTTGCTTCTACGCCTTGCACGCCAACATAGTAAGCAAATGCTGAGTGTGGTCTAAATCGATAATCACAATCATTGCTGCGAACTTTAAAATTTCCAGCAGGAATTACCAGACGTATTCCAGGAAATGCTTGTGAAAGTACATCGCGACGTGAAACGCACCAATTAACGGCTGGTGCTGGAATAATTCCTGTAAGTGGAGTCGGAGTCCATCCACTTGCCATAAATTCAGCAAATGCATTTGATGGGGCAACATCATGCGAGCGAACATTTTCCGTTGAAGCCTGCGTGTTTTCACTCATCTGGCAAGCCTACACAGCGCCGAATAGGTAGCAATCGTACGAGCCTGTAAACTCTTCTTACCACTTGGAAACGTCGCATAGCCCGGTCGAGTGCGCCTCACTGCTAACGAGGTAAGGTGTAAAAGCCTTCAGGAGTTCAAATCTCCTCGTCTCCGCCAGAACAGAGCGCGATTCTCGCGCCTTTTGAAGAAGCATTCAGATTAGGCGAATTTCTCCCACGCCATCAATAGCAAAGTGCTTGATTGATTTGATAGAAAAGACTGCAGAGTCATAACCATCAACTACATCACCTGCAAACCATCCCCCCATTGCCAAGTTAAGAATGAGGTAGAAGCTCTCGTTAAAGGGCCAATTTGCTTGGTCGGGTGCGATATCTGCACGATGCAGGGTTGAGTAAATCTCGCCATCAACTAACCAAGAGATTTGATCAGGTAACCAATCGATGCTGTAAGCATGAAAGTCTTCAGAGAGATGTTGCGGCATCAGCTGTTGCATCAGCTCCTTGCACGCCACTGTAATAAGCAAAGGCACTATCAGGGCGGTAGTTGTAATCGGTATCACCGGCTCGAACTTTCAATTCGCCAGCAGGAAGAATTAGTCGCACCCCCTGAAAGGCTTGCGAAAGAACCTGTCTGCGAGAGTATGCATAAGTAACGACTTCGAGTGGCTCTAAATCAGGCAAATCTGTAGTTGCCCAACCACTTTTCATAAATTCAGAGAAAATTACAGAAGGTCCTTGATCGTGAACGCGCTCAGTTTTTTCTTGAGAGAGTCCGGTGCCTTCAGAATTCATAGCGAAATCTTACGACTTTACCGTGCAACTTCAATACATGAGCGAGAAAGGGGGGCTCGTTACGGTGCATCTATTACGTAGATGGTGCCATCTCTTTCAATAGTGGGTAATTGAGCCAAATTTCTGGTAGCGGGACCGGCAGTTGGTTTGCCTGTTGCAGCTTCAAAATAGGATCCGTGGGCGTCACACACCAACTGAGAACCAGAAATTTGCACCTGACGACCAAGATGTGTGCAGCTATCGCTAAAGACAATAACGCCATCTTCGCGACGTATAACAATGTAACCACGCGATGGAAAATTAAGTGAAGGATTACTCACCGAGATTGGTTGGTTGAGCTTTAAGTTCGAACTTTTTGCCACAGCAAACTCCTCAGGTGGCGGTGTATAGGCAGGGCGCGGAGCGAATGTGGGCGCTGAGGGAGTTGAAGAAGGGCTTGGCGCAGGAATTGCAACACCCTTATTCCACACCAATTTCTTACCCGATTTAATGCAGGTGTACTTCTTATCCCGCCAAATAATTGTTTGACCCAGGCGAGTGCATTTCAGTGTCGGCACTTGAGCAGCCTCTGCAACGAAAGGATTTGCCAGCAGTGCTACGCCGGAAAGTATCTGCAGGATCTGTCTGCGCGAGAAGTGCGACATAGAACAATCATTCCTTGTTTTTAGGTTAACAAAGTGAACTCCAGGATAACGCATCATTCATGAAGAGGGAAAGCAACGCCATGCATTCATGTAAATAACC
Organism: Streptomyces griseus; assembly: GCA_945884695.1. GTDB lineage: Bacteria > Actinomycetota > Actinomycetes > Nanopelagicales > Nanopelagicaceae > QYPT01. Next base: position 3,069 of record CAMCYO010000002.1, on the reverse strand, counting down.
TCAAGAATTTCTTTTGTTGTAACCGCAAATCAAACTCTCATCTAAAGACTACGTCCAAACCTCACCCTGAGGAAATACCAAAGGAGTAATAAATGAAGAAGAAACTCTTCACAGCTGTATCAATGGGTATAATTGCATCTTCACTCGTTGTTCAGAGCGCATATGCAGCAGAAGCACCAGTTTATCTAATCTCTGCTTCAGATGGAGCAGCACTTACTGTCATTGCAACAACAGGAGACACAATTTCAGGTGAAGTTCTTCGTGGAATTCCAGATGGGATGGGCGCACTAAAGAACGCTGATGGAACGCTGACTCTACTTTCAAATCACGAAATCTCAACTAGTGCAGATATCGCGAGTAAGAAAGATACCGGTACATGGGGATCATCAATTTCTAAGATGACATTTGATCCAGCAACAAAGAAGATTACAAAGATGGAAAACTGGATGAAGAACATGTCTTACTACAACTACACATCAGAGAAGTGGGGCTCAACATGGGAGCAGTCACTTCCAGTTGGAACGCCAGAAAAAGATAGTTACGGAGCCACCATCGGCACAAACGGAATTAATCGTCTATGTTCAGGTGACCTAGTTGCCGCAGGTGGATTCTCATACTCTGAGAAGGATGCCAAGACAAAGAAGACTGTGACCTACGGTTACAAGGACGCTGTCTACCTTACGGGTGAAGAAGGTTCTGAGGACCAATCGCGCGCATTCGCATTTGATGCCGATGGTAACGGAATGCAGCTTCCAAAGCTGGGTCTTGCTCCATGGGAGAACTTCCTAACAAAGCCAGGCACAGGCAAGACAACGATCGTTATGGGCAATGAAGATGGCAACGCAACAGATAGCCAGCTCTACATGTATGTCGGCACAAAGCAGACAACAGGAGCAAACTTCGCTGAGAAGGCTGGCCTTACAAACGGCAAGCTCTACACAATCGCACTGGAAAACTACCGTACAGACAATGCTGTTCGCGCAGCTGCAAAGGGAACAAAGATTAAGGTTGGCTTCAACGAGATCAACACAAACCCTAAATACGGCAAGCTCGGCACAATGTCACAAGCTAATGGAACAACATTCTCACGTGTTGAAGATGGCGAATTCGATTCAAAGAATCCAAACGTCTACTACTTCGTAACAACAGAATCAAATAAGGATCCACTAGCAACAACACCACGTCCGGGTGCAACATACTCACGTGATGGCGGCGCACTTTGGAAGATGACCTTTGCTGATGCAAAGGATCCATTCAAAGGTGCAACAATGGAAATGTTGCTTAATGGAACAGAAGCTCCATACTTAACAAAGCCAGATAACATCACAATTGATGACGAATACATCCTGATCCAGGAAGACCCAGGCAACAACGCGCATATCGCACGTCTAGTTGCTTACCGCAAGTCAGATGGAAAAATTGCAGAGATTGCAAAGTTTGACGAGCAGTACTTCATCACAGGTGCAGCAAAGTTTATGACTCAAGATGAAGAATCTTCAGGAATCATCAACGTTAACAGGTTCTTGAAGGCAAGCGGTGATACAAAGTCACACTATTTCCTTAACGCACAGGTGCACGCAAAGCTTTCAGTTGCACGCCCAGATCTAGTTTCTGGTCTTGGAACAACTGAAGTTATGGCACTTGATAGCAAGGCAATTGAGGGTGGTCAGTACTACCACCTTGCAGTTGACTGGACAAAGGTCACATTTGCTTAATACGCAGATGTAGCTTTACAACTTGATAAGCCAGAAGGCGGCTCGCGTATATGCGGGCCTCCTTCTGCCTCTTACACAAGAGTTAGGAATGGATGGATGAAGGCGCTAAACTTCACCTGCAACTCGGAGACGTCGCATAGCCCGGTCGAGTGCGCCTCACTGCTAACGAGGTAAGGTAGAAATACCTTCGGAGGTTCAAATCCTCTCGTCTCCGCCAGATAAATTTAATTGTGGAGGAATAATGCGCATATACCGAGTCGCAATCGTTGGCGCTGGCCCTGCCGGATATTTCGCAGCACAGGCTCTACAAAATAGTGTAAATGACGAACAAACATTTGCCATCGATATGATCGAGCGATTACCGACTCCCTGGGGCTTGGTTCGCAGTGGGGTTGCTCCAGATCATCCGAAAATCAAAACCGTCTCTAAGGTTTTCGAAAAGATTGCTACAGATGAAAATTTTCGTCTATTTGGTAACGTAGAACTTGGTACTGATATTCACATCAAAGATCTTACCGATCGATATGACGCAGTAATTGTTTCAACAGGATTATCTTTAGGTAAGAAATTAGGTATTCCAGGTGAAAATTTACGAGGATCTCTCTCTGCTGCAGATTTTGTGCCTTGGTATAACGCTCATCCAGATTTCACAAAGTTAGATGTTCCACTTGATTGCGACACTGCAGTTGTCATTGGCGCAGGAAACGTGGCAATGGATGTTGCGCGCATGTTGGCACTTGAACCACATGAGCTGGACACGACAGATACAGCCACCCACGCACTTGATGCTTTACACAAAAGTTCTATTCGTAAGGTAATTTTGTGTGGTCGCAGAGGTCCCGAACATGCAGCATTTACCTCTCCAGAGTTGCGTGAATTACCTAAACTTAAACACACAAACGTTTTGATGAGTAGTAATCAAATTTCTTCTGCACGTGATCGCGTCGGAAATGCTCCCGAAAAGGATGTTAAAAGTAATCTCGACGCGATGGAACTCATCGTTAATCGTGAGAAAACTAACCACCAACGCACACTTGAATTTGAATTTCTTTTAACTCCGATCGAAATTCTCGGGTCAGACCGAGTCACCGAGGTCATGCTTGGTATTAATGAAATTAAAGAAGGCAAAGTTGTAAGTACTGGCCAAACTAAAACTATTAAATGCGGGCTCGTCGTTTCGGCAATTGGTTACGAGGCTGAATCAATTGAGGGCATTGCTTATGCAGGAGGAAAAATTGTAAATACAGGGGGACATATAGAAGGAACGAATATATACACGGTTGGTTGGGCTAAACGTGGACCTTCTGGAGTTATTGGTACAAATAAAAGCGATGCCAGTGACGTTATAAAGTTA
>CAMCYO010000001.1 GCA_945884695.1 Streptomyces griseus | reverse complement strand
ACCTCGATGTCGGCTCGTCTCATCCTGGGGCTGGAGTAGGTCCCAAGGGTTGGGCTGTTCGCCCATTAAAGAGGCACGCGAGCTGGGTTCAGAACGTCGTGAGACAGTTCGGTCCCTATCTTCTGTGCGCGCAGGAAACTTGAGAAGGGCTGTCCCTAGTACGAGAGGACCGGGACGGACGAACCTCTGGTGTGTCGGTTGTTCTGCCAAGAGCACCGCCGATTAGCTACGTTCGGAAGGGATAACCGCTGAAAGCATCTAAGCGGGAAGCTCGCTTCGAGATAAGGTTTCCCACTGGTTTACCAGGTAAGGCCCCCAGCCAGACGACTGGGTTGATAGGCCGGAAGTGGAAGAGGCGCAAGCCTTGGAGCTGACCGGTACTAATAGGCCGAGGATTTAACTACAAAGTTGCTACGCGTCCACTGTGTGGTTCTCGAGATACGGTCGAGAACCAAATGATTGATATCTCAATAGAGTTTCGGCGACCATAGCGTGAGGGAAACACCCGGCTCCATTCCGAACCCGGAAGTTAAGCCTCACAGCGTCGATGGTACTGCACGGGTGACCTTGTGGGAGAGTAGAACGTTGCCGAACATCCTTTAGAAGATAAGGAGCACTTTTAATTAAGTGCTCCTTATCTTTTTTTAATACAAGGATCGAAGTACTTTCAATGAAAGGATGTCGTCATGGAACGTTCCGATAGAAACTCGCGTCCACAATCTTCATCCGGTCGCCCATCATCGCGTCCACAATCTTCATCCGGTCGCCCATCTGCCGATAGAGGAGATCGCTCTGGCAGAGGCGTTACACCGCGAACTCCCATGGGCCGCTCATCTGATCCCACGCGATTTAGACCACGAATTTATGAACCGTTAATCCCTGAAGAAGTTACAGGTGAAGAATTAGAAAAAAGTGCGCGAGCAGAATTGCTCTCACTTTCAGCAGAGAATGCAAAAGTTGTTGCACGACATTTGGTGTGTGTTGATTTATTTATTGATTCAGATCCAGAACGTGCACATTTACATGGTATGGCTGCAGCCCACCATGCTGGACGTTTAGCAATAGCACGTGAAACCGCTGGATATGCTGCATATAGAGCCGGGAAATATGAAATTGCGCTACGTGAATTGCGCGCCGCTCATCGAATTTCTGGCGATGTTTCCATCTGGCCAGTGATGGCCGATTGCGAACGAGGTCTAGGAAGACCACAGAAGGCGCTCGAAATGGCTGGATCTGTCGAAGTATCCAAATTAGAAAAGGCCCAAGAAATTGAAATGAGAATAGTAGCTGCAGGAGCCCGTCGGGATCTGGGTCAAGCCGATGCTGCAGTGATTACCTTGACATGTCGTGAACTCAAAAACGAGACTAGCGATTGGTCGGTGCGTTTGCGCTATGCCTATGCAGATGCACTCTACGCAGCCGGTCGCAATGATGAAGCTCAAGAGTGGTTTGGCAAATGCGCCGATCTTGACCGTGACGAAGTTACGGATGCGTTAATACGCTCAGCACGCTAGTTTATTTCTTTCCACAGCGCCGAAATCACTTGGCATTAATGTCAGAACCGACAAGCAAGATTCCCATCAAAGATTTAACAATTCTAAGGGGAAATTATGAGTGGCAAAGAAGTTGCAGAGGATTTTTCACAGAACGAGATCCTCCTGCGAGGTCGTGTATCGGGTGAATCGTTAGAGAAATGTTTACCCAGTGGCGACAAGGTAGTCGAGTTTAGAATCATCATTGCACGTAGCGATCGTTCCGGGGTGGACACTTTAGATGTTGGAGCATGGAGTGCTCGTTCACGAAGGACGGCTCTGACTCTCAAAGAGCAAGAGTGGATTGAAATCACAGGTGCAGTTCACCGTCGTTTCTGGAAGAGCGCCACGGGTTTAGCAAGCCGATGGCAGGTTGAAGCGAGCACAATACGTCGATTTTAGGTACCGTAGCGCTCTAGGTATGTGAAATGAGTTGGGGATTATGGCTAACGATTTATTGAGCGCGCTAAAGGTTTACCTTACTAAGGTTACCGATGGAGAGCGTACGCCAGCAGAAGTGGCAGCGGCTCTTAACACGTGGGTGCGCGAAAGTGGAGAGAGTATCAAAAACAAGATTGAGGAAGAAGTTGAAAGTTCGGTTTCTAAGATGGGTTTTGTAAAGAAAGAAGAGTTTGATCGATTGAAGGTGCAGGTTGATATGTTAAGTACAGCTGCGGTAAAGAAGGCACCAGCCAAGAAAGCGGCGGTAAAGAAGGCGCCTACTAAGAAAGCGCCTACTAAGAAAACTGTAAAAAAGAAATGATGAATGAAGAAGAGAAGATGCATTTCGTTGAGGGAATCAAGGATCAACTCACTGAGATTGATGCCCTGCGCGTTTCCGAAAGAACTGTCGCTTTTGATAAATTGCATGCACAATTGGAAGAAACACTGTCAACCATTGACGGTTTATAGATCCCGTTTATGAAAACTCGCTTGGATGCAGAGCTTGTGAGGCGGGGTTTAGCACGTTCTCGCGAAGATGCTGCAGATCTCATCGAATCCCGATCGGTTCTTGTTACAGGTATTCCTGCATCAAAACCAGCAACGCAGGTTGATGCGGAAACTTCCATCGTTTTGCAGGGCGACCGTGATGATTTTGTCTCCAGAGGTGGCCACAAACTTGCAGGTGCACTTGACTCATTTTCTGACATTGTCGTTGCAGGTAAAAGGTGTCTAGATGCTGGCGCCTCCACTGGAGGTTTCACAGATGTTCTGTTGCGCCGAGATGCTAGTCAGGTTGTTGCAGTTGATGTTGGTTATGGACAGTTGGCGTGGGAGTTGCGTCAAAATCCACGAGTAACAATTCTCGATCGCACTAATATCCGACATTTAACGGGGGAGATGGTTGGCGAACCCATCGATTTGGTTGTGGCAGATCTTTCATTTATATCTTTAACTCTTGTACTGCCTGCCTTAGCGGCGGTTTCAAAATCTGATGCAGATTTTGTTCTAATGGTTAAACCACAATTTGAAGTTGGCAGGGAAAAATTGGGAGCTGGCGGAGTGGTTCGTGATCCTAACCTTCGTCGTACCGCCGTTCTAGAGGTTGCACAATCCGCCTACGATGTTGGATTGGGAACATTGGGAATTACGGCGAGTCCATTACCAGGTCCGGCAGGCAACGTTGAATATTTTCTATGGTTACGTAGAGGCGCATCCGAGATTAATGAAGCAATGCTCGACCATGCGATTGCGATTGGTCCGCAATGACAAGGAGAGAGAGCACAAAGGGTGGTCGATCGATACTTTTTGTTATCAATCCCAATCGCCCAGATGCGCGTAGCGTTGCTGAAAAGCTCTCTGCACTACTAGAACCTGCAGGTTTTTCATTTTTCGCACCATCTGAGTCTGGTATTTCCGGAGCTCAAGATGTTTCTCTTAAAGATAATGCAACTGTTGAAATAGCAGTTGTCTTAGGTGGAGATGGAACTATGTTGCGCGGTGCAGAGCTAGCCCGAGATAGCCAGATACCCCTGCTGGGAATCAACCTGGGACATGTAGGTTTTCTGGCTGAAGTTGATAAACCCACGATCGAAGAAATTGCCCAAGCGATCATTGATAAAAGATTTACCACTGAGACTCGTATGCTTTTATCGTATAGCGTTGAACGAGGCGAAAAAACAGTTGCAACTGGTTGGGCGCTCAATGAAGTGACTATTGAACGAAATAGTTCGGCCATGGTGCAGTTGTTTCTGCAAATTGATTCGCGGCCTCTCTCAAGATGGGGATGTGATGGCGTTATTTGCGCAACGCCAACAGGATCTACTGCCTATGCATTTTCTGCCGGTGGCCCCGTTGTTTGGCCCGAAGTAGATGCTCTCGTCCTACTGCCGATTTCGGCTCATGCTCTTTTCTCTCGCCCTATGGTTGTGTCTCCAGATTCAAAAATTGTTATCGATATTGAATCCGAACGGGCACTTCTATTGGGAGATTCTTTACGAGAGTTTCTACTTTTAGAAGGCGACCGTGTTGCGATTACAAAGGATTCGAAAAATGTAAAATTGGCCCATGTTCACGAAACTCTCTTCTCTGATCGTTTAGTTGCTAAATTCAAACTTCCTATCGAAGGTTGGCGTGGTGAGTGATCGATCCTTTCTAGAAGAAATTTCTATACGGGGTTTAGGAGTTATTGAAGAAGCAACTTTGGAACTTTCACCAGGATTTACGGTGCTAACCGGAGAAACCGGGGCTGGGAAAACAATGGTGTTGACTGCTCTGGCACTTGTCTTAGGTGGCAAAAGTGAGAGCTCTCTTGTTCGACAAGGCAATGATCGCCTAGTCGCTAGTGCAACTTTTCGTGTGACAGAGGAAATAGAGGAAAGCGCTATAGATAAAGGGGCCAACGTTGAAGAAGGAAGGTTGATTCTCACTCGTACAGTAACAGCGCAAAGTAAGAGCAAAGCCACCGCTGGTGGCGTCAATGTTCCTTTAGCTGTTCTTGTTGATCTTAGCGATGAATTGATTGAGATTCATGCCCAATCTGCAAGTATGAGCATTACCAAACAAAATGCGCAGAGAGATATTTTAGATCGATTCGGAGGAGTACAACTTTCAGAAGCCCTCGATTCATATCGCCATCTTTATGAGAAATATGTGGAAATGGTCTCGCGGATTTCTAGCCTTCGTAAGAGCGCGAATAATCGCGAAAAGGAAGTTGCAGAGCTTCTGCAATTTTCTAAAGAGGTTGCACAAGTGCAACCTCAAGTAAATGAGTGGTCTGCGATTCTTATCGAAATCGAACGATTAGGCTCAGTTGAAGAGCTAAGGATTGCCGTCGCAGCTTCTGCAGATCTACTTAATTCTGAGGATGCAAGTGTTCTTTCGGCTGTGTATTCGGCGCGAAAATTTCTCGAATCAGTTCAAGAGAAAGACCCACTGATTGCAGAGATGAACGAAAAGGTTGTGGAAAGTGCCTATTTGCTCAGTGATTTTGCTCAGAGTGCTTCGGCATATTTACTCAACTTAGAGGCTGATCCCAACAGATTGGATTTTCTACAGTCTCGCAAATCTGATTTATTAGCCCTGAATAAGAGATTTTCCCAAGATGCTATGAGCGATGAATCTTTGAAGGAATTGATTGCGCGATACCAAACCATCAAGGAAACCATTGCTGATCTAATAGGCGGGGAAGATCGAATTGTGGCAATGGAAAGAGAACTTGCTCTCCTTGCCAAGGATTTGTTAACCCACGCAAAGGTATTAAGCAACTCCCGCAGTTTAGCCGCGAAGAATCTATCTCTTGCTGTAAGTAAGGAGATTCATTCTCTTTCGATGCCACACACAAATTTTGCATGCGAGGTAATGTCCCCTGATTACACAATAACTTTACCGGCAAATGTTTTTGGAATTCATGGTTGCGATGAGGTTTCGATGTTATTGCAGGCGCACAAAGAGGGCCCCTTAGTGTCGGTGGGTAAAGGTGCTAGTGGTGGTGAACTTTCGCGAATAATGCTGGCACTAGAAGTGGTGCTTGCTCAATCTCAACCCGTCGGAACATATATTTTTGACGAAGTCGATGCTGGCGTTGGTGGCAAAGCTGCAATAGAAGTAGGGCGCAGGCTCTTTAACCTTTCTAAGCATGCGCAAGTTATTGCAATAACCCATTTACCGCAGGTTGCAGCATGGGCTGATTCGCATTTTGTGGTTCGAAAATCCAGCGATGGTTCCGTAACGCAAAGCGATGTACTGGAAGTGCGCAATGATGAACGCATAGAGGAGATTGCGCGCATGCTCGCAGGCCATGAAGATTCACGAAGTGCCAAAGAGCACGCCACAGAACTTCTAGCCATGCGTGGATGATGGGGTAATGCAGATTTAGTGATAGGTTGGTCTTCCATGGGCCAGGCACATGTGACTAAGCATTTATTCGTAACCGGGGGCGTTGCCTCGAGTCTGGGAAAAGGCCTCACAGCATCTAGTTTGGGACGTTTACTGCGTTCAAGAGGATTGCGCGTCACGATGCAAAAACTCGATCCATATCTCAACGTTGATCCAGGGACAATGAATCCTTTCCAACATGGAGAAGTTTTTGTCACAGAAGATGGCGCAGAGACTGATTTAGATATTGGTCACTATGAGCGATTTTTAGATACTAATTTGCACGGTTCTGCCAATGTCACAACGGGTCAAGTGTATTCTCGAGTGATTGCGCGAGAACGTCGTGGAGAATATTTGGGTGAAACTGTTCAAGTTATTCCACATATCACAAATGAGATTAAGGAGCGCATTCGTGCAATGGCCTCGTCAGATATTGACCTCGTCATTACTGAAGTAGGCGGAACAGTTGGAGATATTGAATCGCAGCCATTTTTGGAAGCAGCTCGACAAATTCGCCAAGAGGTGGGGCGAGAAAATGTTTTCTATCTGCATGTTTCTCTTGTCCCCTACATCGGGCCCTCCGGAGAATTGAAAACCAAACCTACCCAACATAGCGTTCAAGCCCTTCGCAGTATCGGTATCGCACCGGACGCGATCGTGATTCGCTCCGATCGAGAGATTCCAGCTTCGGTAAAGAAGAAGATATCTTTAATGTGCGACGTTGATCTAGAAGCCGTTGTTGCCGCCGTTGATGCTCCATCCATCTATGACATACCTAAAGTTTTATTCTCAGAAGGACTTGATGCCTACGTGGTGCGTCGTTTGGGGCTTCCTTTTAAAGATGTTGATTGGGCAGAGTGGGATTCATTATTGTCTAAAGTGCATAAACCAGCAGAGCAAGTAACTATCGGACTTGTTGGCAAGTATGTTGATTTGCCAGATGCATATCTTTCGGTTACTGAAGCCTTGCGGGCTGGTGGGTTCGCAAATAACGCAAAAGTGAATATCAAATGGATTGCCAGTGATGAATGTGAAAGTCCAGAGGGTGCCAAGAAACATTTGAGCGATGTCGACGCAATTTGCGTTCCTGGAGGATTTGGAGTCAGAGGAATCGAAGGCAAGATTGGAGCCCTTCGTTTTGCACGCGAAACAAAGCTTCCGGCTCTGGGATTGTGTTTAGGCTTGCAATGCATGGTTATAGAAGCGGCGCGGAACATGGCTGGAATTAAGGATGCAAACTCTGCTGAGTTTGCGCCTGAAACATCTTCACCTGTTATTGCAACAATGGTTGATCAAGTAGAAGTTGTTGCTGGTGGTGCTGATATGGGAGGAACAATGAGGCTTGGATCATTTCCGGCCTCACTTGTTCCTGGATCGATTGTTGCCAATCTTTACGGTGCAATCGAAATTTCTGAAAGACACCGTCATAGATATGAAGTTAATAATAAGTACAGAGAGCAATTATCCAAGGCAGGGCTAATGTTTTCTGGAATTTTCAAAAAACGTGACTTAGTTGAATTCGTTGAATTAAAGCAGGAAGAACATCCCTTTTATGTCGGAACTCAAGCACACCCAGAGTTTAGATCGCGCCCAACGCGTCCACATCCGTTATTTACAGGATTAGTAGCGGCAGCCCTCAAAGGTAGGAAGTAAAGGGGCTATTTTATTTCGAGTACTCTTAGAGAACTCAACGATGAGTCTTTATAGGAGTAGAAATGTTAATAGGCGTACCAAAAGAAATTAAGAGTCAAGAATCAAGAGTTGCAATCACGCCAGAAGGCGTTAGCGAATTCACTCGCCAAGGACATAGAGTTCTCATTGAAAAGGGCGCTGGAATTGGTTCGGCGATTTCAGATGAAGATTACATTTCGCAAGGTGGCCAGATAGCATCATCAGTTGAAGATCTATGGGCTAAGGCAGAACTGATTTTGAAAGTTAAAGAACCCATTGCCGCTGAATATCCTCGTATGCGACAAGGACAAATACTCTTTACCTATTTACATTTAGCAGCTTCTAAAGAATGCACCGATGCGCTTATTTCTAGCGGAACAACTGCAATTGCCTACGAAACAGTAGAAATCAACGGGCAATTGCCTTTACTTGCCCCGATGAGCGAGGTTGCCGGTCGTATGGCAACGCAAGTAGGTGCTTCTGCTTTACAAAAACCACATGGTGGCAGAGGAGTGCTCTTGGGTGGAGTTCCAGGTGTCGCACCTGGAAAAGTGGTGGTACTAGGTGGGGGAGTTGCTGGATTAAATTCTGCCGTTATGGCTTTAGGACTTGGTGCTGATGTAACGGTTATTGACCGCAGTATTGCGCGTTTGCAGTACATTGATTCGCTATACCGAGGTGCAATTAAGACTTTAGCTGCTTCTCATCACGCTATCGATCAGGAAATCGGAAAGGCTGACTTGGTTGTTGGCGCTGTTTTGGTACACGGTGCAAAGGCGCCCATGTTGGTAAGCAATAACCAGGTGAAGAAAATGAAGCAAGGTTCTGTACTGGTCGATATTGCAATTGATCAAGGCGGGTGTTTTGCCGATTCACAAGCTACAACTCATGCTGACCCCACTTTCAAGATTCACGAAAGTATTTTTTATTGCGTTGCGAATATGCCAGGAGCCGTTCCGGTCACATCAACCTACGCCCTAACTAATGCCACGCTACCGTTTGCGTTGGCAATTGCGCGTCACGGATGGCGTTCGGCGCTTTCGATGGATAAGGGCTTAGCTCAGGGGTTAAATGTTCACGAAGGAAAGATTTACTATTCAGCAGTTGCACAGAGTCACAACTATGAATGTGCGAATCTGACTTTATAAACAAGTAGAGTATCGGTTATGAATTTTGCTACCGCTATAGGCAACTTTCAAGACCATCTGCGTGTGGAGCGCGGCTTATCAGCCAATACTACCAATGCTTATGGTCGTGACCTGCGTTCCTTTGTTGCATTCTGCGAAGAGAAACAGATTGATTTGTCGACTATAGATGCTGGTTGCATTGTGGCCTACCAACTAGATTTAGGAAATCGTGGACTTTCCAAGGCTTCAATCGCGCGCTTTATTTCAACGCTCCGCTCGTTCTTTAAATATTTAGCAAGGGAGAAGATTTGTGTAGATCCCACGGTTGATCTGCCGCACTCAAAAATATTAAGAAAATTGCCCAAGGCTCTCACTATCGCCGAAATTTCCATGCTGATCGCGGCTACCGATTCAGAGACGAACATTTTGATGTTGCGGCAAAGAGCCTTGATTGAACTCCTCTATGGAACGGGAGCTAGAGTCAGTGAAATTATTAATCTTGATCTCTCCGATGTTGCTCAATTCAATGCAGATGGAGTGATTGTTGAAACGATCAAGCTCGTAGGCAAAGGATCAAAAGAGAGATTTGTACCGCTGGGGAGTTTTGCATCGCAAGCTCTTAGCGATTATCTACTTCGTCTTCGGCCAGTTTTAAGTGAGAAATCTAAAGGTAAAAGTAGAGCTCTCTTCCTCAATCAAAGGGGTACTCGGTTGAGTCGCCAATCTGCATGGCAATTTGTTGTCGATGTTGCAGCCAGTGTTGGTTTAGAAGACATTGTTTCCCCTCACGTTTTTAGACATTCTTATGCCACGCATTTGCTCGATGGGGGAGCCGATATCCGAGTGGTGCAAGAGTTACTGGGACATGCCTCTGTCACAACAACGCAGATTTATACACTTGTTACGATTGATAAAATTCGCGAAACGTATTCGCTATCTCATCCGCGAGCTCGTACCTAGTTTTTAGAGGCCACGTAAACGGCGCGCAAGAATACTTTGATCGCCTTTAGCTTCTAAGTCGGCGATGATGACCGCGATAGATTCGCGAACAATACGTCCTCGATCAGCTGCTAAACCTAGATCCCCGCGGAGAAGCAACCGCGCTTGATCCAAATCGAAAAGTTCCTCTGGCGATAAGTACACGGTGATTTTCTCTTCATGGCGTTCACGGCCTGATGGAGACCTATCGACATTTGCAACACGGCGTCTTGAAGTTGTTCGAACACCTTTTTTCTGTGTGCGCACAACGGGCGCGGTTGCACTCTGAGTTGTTGCAGTTTGTGGCGCTGCAGAGGAAGAATCCGGCAGAGCATCTCGAACTGCACTTAAGGCAGGTGTGGTTGACCTAAACAGTTCATCTGCGCCTGGCAAACTAGCTCTGCGACTCATAGTGATCCTCCGATAGCGATTAATTCGCGGGCAAGGCGACGATACGAAGCAGCGCCACCTGAGCTTCCCGCATACGTTGTTATGGGCTCTCCTGCAACTGTAGTTTCTGGAAAACGTACTGTCTGTGCAATTACGGTTTCAAATACATCTCTTGGAAATGCTTCAAGAATACGCTCTAGAACTTCTCGGCTATGTAAGGTTTTCTTGTCATACATGGTTGCCAGAATTCCTATCAGCTTCAATGAAGGGTTTAGGTTGGCGCGTACTTTCTCCAAGTTTTCTTGCAACTGTGCAAATCCTCGTAGAGCAAAAAACTCGCACTGTAATGGAACAATAACTCCATCGGCTGCTGTAAGTGCGTTCAGGGTAAGTAGACCCAATGTAGGCTGGCAATCTATTAAGATTACGTCGTAGTAATCTCGCACGGATTCAAGGGTTCGTTTAAGAAAGTTCTCTCTGCCCATCTCGTTGACCAATGTAACTTCAGCGGTAGCAAGTTCTTTATTGGCTGGAAGTAAATCCATACCGGGCACTGAAGTTTTTAAAATGATTTTTTCAATATCTGATTCAGGATCCATCAAAACTTGGTAGACAGTCTCCTCGAGACGTAGTTCGTGTGCGTTAACGCCTAGCCCCACCGAGAGTGCGCCTTGGGGATCAAAATCCACTAAGAGCACACGCCGACCAAGTTCTGCCAAAGAAGCACCCAAATTGATGGTGGTAGTTGTTTTACCAACGCCACCTTTTTGGTTCACGATTGGGATTACTCGGGCTGGTCCGTGCTCAGTTAATGGCTTTGGGGTAGGCCAATTTTTTGGGGTTTTCTTAAGCAGAGTTGCGGTAGTCGCAACATCTTCCTCAATTGTCGATTTAGCCATCTAACGAGAAACCTCTCTGCCGCCTTATGGGTGGACTCTACGCACCGACACCTCCAGAGAGCAAGTGCGCGCAATGGGGCAAATGTGAAGTACGGTTCGCAGGTGGAAACCAGCGCCCAGGATGTTAATGCAACAAATTCTCATGCCTTTGCCGTTCATCTAGATAACTTCGATGGGCCTTTTGACCTTCTCCTTCAGCTGATTTCGCGCCACAGGATGGATATCACAGAGGTGGCTTTAAGCACTGTCACCGATGAATTCATTGCCTTTATTCGAGCTCTCGAGGAATCCGGAGAGGGTTGGAAGCTCGATCAAGCCACGGAGTTCCTTGTCGTTGCCGCAACTCTTCTAGATCTTAAAGCTGCGCGCCTATTGCCCAGTGGTGAGATCGAAGATGAGAGTGATCTGGCTCTACTGGAAGCACGAGACCTGCTCTTTGCCCGCCTACTTCAATATCGGGCCTTTAAAGAGATTGCCGCGACCTTTCAAGAGCGAATTGCTATTGCTGATAAGAGTTTTGCCCGGGTAGTGGCTTTAGACCCATCTCTTTCGGCTCTCTTGCCAGAAGTTCTTATCGGTGTGGGAGCCCAACGCTTTGCCGCAATTGCAGAGCGGGTTTTGACTCCCAAAAGTCCTCCCACGGTATCCATTGAGCATCTTCACCTCCCTCTTGTGAGCGTGGCGGAGGAGTCTCGATGGGTGGTTGAGACTTTGCGGAAACATACTTCGATGAATTTTCGTACCCTTGTCTCTGATGCCCAGAGCACTTTAGTAGTTGTAGCCCGTTTTCTGGCCCTGTTAGATCTTTATCGCCAGGGAGCTCTACGCTTTGATCAGGTAGTGGCTTTAGGAGAGTTGCAGATTCGATGGACAGGTTCTGCCTCGGGAGAAATTTCCGCAGGGGATGAGTTCGATATTCCCGTGCCCTTAGAGCAGGATGAACCAGAGGAGCCTACAAATGTCTAACCCTGAACTAGAACGTTCAATTGAAGCGATCTTGATGGTTGTAGATGAGCCAGTCACGGAGATGACTCTGGCTCATGTTCTGAATAAACCTGTGGAAGAAATTGTCGAGGCTCTAGCTGAACTGACGCAGAGTTATGGTGAACGAGGCTTTGAGCTCAAAGCCATCACTGGGGGATGGCGCTTTTATAGCCGTCCAGAGTACTCCAACGCAGTTGAAGGCTTTGTCTTGGATGGACAGCAATCGCGTTTAACTCAAGCGGCCTTAGAGACTCTTGCCGTTATCGCATATCGACAACCAGTCTCCAGGGCTCGAGTATCGGCCATTCGAGGTGTGAACGTGGAAGCGGTGATGAAGACCCTAGTTACTCGTGGACTTGTCGAAGAGGCTGGTTTTGAGCATGAAACCGGCGCGATTTTATATGTTACAACCAGCTATTTTCTTGAGCGCCTGAGTTTGAATTCCCTCATGGATCTTCCAGCCTTGGCTCCTTACCTACCTGATTTAGATCGCCTGGATGAGGTTCTTGATTCACTTACCGATTAACTAGATAGCTTCCTGGGCGTTAGACTCCCACCATCGCAATTTTTTGTTTATTTTCTGGAATGGAATCCTGATGTCTTTAATTAGGCTCAATAAGCTCATTGCTGATGCCGGCATCACCAGCCGACGTGGGGCAGATGAGCTCATCAGTGATGGTCGTGTAAGTGTTGACGGCTCGATCGTGCGTGAAATGGGAAGGAAGATCGATCCTGCTATCAATAGAGTGATGGTTGATGGTGAGACAATAACGGCTAGTTTGACTAAGACTTATCTTGCACTTCATAAACCTAGAGGGGTTGTGTCTACCATGTATGACCCCGAAGGGCGTCCTTCATTATCGGATTTTATCTCACTACGAAAAGAACGCCTCTTCCACGTTGGGCGGCTCGATAAGGAGAGCGAAGGGCTCATCTTGCTCACCAACGATGGTGAAATGACTTTCCGGGCTACTCACCCCTCCTATGGTCTAGAAAAAACTTACCTCATTGAATTTGTGGGATCCCTTCCTCGGGGAGTGGAATCAACTCTTCTTAAAGGGGTTGAACTTGAAGACGGCTTAGGTCGAGTCTTGGATTTCAAATCCCTATCTTCAACCTGGATTGAAGTAACTATCCACGAAGGTCGCTACCATATTATTCGCCGACTCATGGAAGCTGTAGGGGTTGAAGTAGTACGACTCATGAGAACTCGTTTCGGCCCGATTATTCTAGGAGATATTCTTGAAGGTAGGTGGCGCGATCTCAACGAGGTGGAGTTAGTTAATCTACGTAAAGTTTTAACGCTTTAACAATATATCGATAATATCAATGCCTCCAAATAGTTAATTTATCGACATAACGTCTTTTACTGAAACCGCAACAATTGATAAATCGATAAAAACAGCCGCGAATTGCGCTCATTCGGCGAGGTTAAGTAACGATTTGTAGATTTTTCTCAATTACGAAACTTTTTCTAGATCGTAAGAGGAAGCGTTTTCTAGGCAAGTGCTTTTAAATATTAGTTGAGAAAGAAATATATCGATGAAACGTCAATGTTTTCAGCGCCCTCATCGCGCAGGGGAGTATCCTTAACCCATGTCTGTCAGAGCCATTAGAGGCGCAATTCAAGTCGAGGCCAATTCCGTTGAGGCGATCGCTTCGGGGGTAAAGGAGCTCTTGCCTGCTATTTTATTGGCCAACGGTATCGTTACAGATCAGGTGATCTCAGTGCTTCTCACAGCGACTCCGGATTTGAACGCCGATTTTCCAGCTGCTTCTGCTCGAGAGGTGGGTTTCGGTTCCGTGCCGCTACTCTGTGCAACAGAAATAGATGTACCTGGTGCGCTTCCTAGGGTTATTCGAGCCATGCTTCATTGCGAAATCAGTGTTCTACCTTCTGAAATCAAGCACATTTACCTCAAGGGAGCTACTGCTTTACGTAAAGATTTAGCCCAGTGAAGCAGATTCGCATAGTCGGCTCTGGCCTTATAGGTACATCCATGGGATTGGCTCTGGTTGGCCAAAAATGCTCTCTTGAAATGGTAGATAATGAGCCATCACGGGCCAAACTTGCCCAAGAGTTGGTGGGCACGTCTCATGGAGGCGGTTCCGATCTGGTAATTCTTGCAACGCCTGCCTCTGCTCTGCCTGAGATCATTCGTAGGGAATTTCATTCAAACCCAAAAGCCAAGTTTATAGATATAGCTAGTACAAAGACTAAATCTCAACTGTTGGTTGAAACAATTGAGGGTTTGCCGATGCGTTTTTGCGGAACACACCCCATGGCCGGGCGAGAAGTGGGCGGACCCCAGTCGGCTAGAGCTGATCTATTTCAAGGACGCCCGTGGGTTTACACGCCATCGAAGGCAACGCAGAGCGATGTTACGGAAGAGGTTCTATGGCTTATCTGCGCCCTTGGAGGGCAACCAATTCTCATGAGTGGCAAGGAACATGATGAAGCAGTGGCGCTGATTTCGCACCTGCCTCAAATTGGAGCTAGCCTGATTGCCCATCTGCTTCAAGGCGCTAATCCAGATTTCTTGGCGTTGGCGGGTCAAGGTTTGAGAGATACAACAAGAATCGCATCCTCTGATCCGAAAATGTGGAGCGAGATAATCGTTGATAACAGAGGTTACATACTGCCACTTCTGGCGAAAATGAATCAGGAGATTGGGGATCTGATTTCACATTTAGATCAAGAATCAGAGTTGAGTCAAGAATCAGAGTTGGCCAAATTTATTCAAGGAGGAAATATAGGCCAGAAAGGCATCCCGGGTAAGCATGGTGGAGTTATTCGAAATTATCATTTCTTGTCCATTGTCATTCAAGATAAAGCCGGTCAGTTGGCACAACTTTTTCGAGAATGCGCTGAAGCTGGCGTTAATATTGAAGATTTATCGATTGAACATTCACCAGGTCAACTCACCGGCTTGATAACACTCGCACTCTCTCCTATAGATGCTCCGATTCTTGCAGAGCATTTATCTGCACGAGGGTGGAGCATTCATGATGTGCGTAAGTAACCTAGGCATAGGCAGGTAGACTTTGTTCTATGGGTATCGTTGTAGCAATCGACGGACCAAGCGGGGCTGGCAAGTCAAGCACCTCTAAAGCAATTGCACTCCGTGCTAACTGGAATTATTTGGATACCGGTGCTCTTTACAGAGGCGTTGCATGGTTGGCGCTAAAGAAAAAGGCATCGACTCCTCAACAAATACTTACTGCATTATCAGATTCACCATTGAAATTTGTTGGCGATCCAACTAACGCACAGCTTTTCGCAGGCGATGTTGATATCACTTCACAGATTCGCAGCGCAGAAGTTACGAACAAGGTAAGTGAGGTGAGCGCATTACCTGAAGTGCGAGAAGTACTTTTAATTTTGCAAAGAAAGATGATCGCCCAAGCTCAACGTGGAATCGTTGTTGAAGGTCGCGATATTGGCACAGTTGTTGTCCCCGATGCCGCTTTAAAACTCTTTTTAACAGCTGATTTGGAGGCCCGCGCAATTCGCAGGGACGCTGAGCTCGTTATTGGTCAGAGCTCTTCTCAAGTAGATATTGTGTCGCAATCCCTGGCCCAGCGCGACCATACCGATTCAACGCGAGCGACTTCCCCTTTAGCGATGGCTTCAGATGCGATTGAAATTGATTCTACATCGCTCAATTTAGAAGAAACCGCTGAAAGAATTTGGGAGCTTTTGCGTGAACGTCG
Organism: Streptomyces griseus; assembly: GCA_945884695.1. Classification (GTDB taxonomy): domain Bacteria; phylum Actinomycetota; class Actinomycetes; order Nanopelagicales; family Nanopelagicaceae; genus QYPT01. The sequence goes on along the minus strand of CAMCYO010000001.1, from coordinate 248,385 downwards.
TTTACTGGGGCTTCCCATCGTTGCAGTACTTGGTAGGCCAAATGTTGGTAAATCTACCTTAATCAATCGTTTTCTTGGCAGGCGAGAAGCCATTGTTGAAGACACTCCTGGAGTTACACGTGATCGCGTGACGTATGAGTGCACCTGGAACGGTCGTGATTTCATGGTGATGGATACAGGTGGCTGGGAATCTAAACCGAATGGAATCTCTATCGGGGTAAGCCTTAGCGCAGAACTTGCTATGCAAGAGGCAGATGTTCTACTTTTTGTTGTTGATTCTCATGTGGGTGCTCTCGATGAAGATGATGTTCTTGTGCAAGAGTTGCGAAAGATGAAAAAGCCCATCATTTTGATTGCAAATAAAGTTGACGGCCCAACGGATGAGGCAGAAGCGCATGCGTTATGGAATCTGGGTTTGGGAGAGCCTGCATTTGTTTCAGCGCTACATGGCAGAGGTAGCGGAGATCTTCTTGATCAAATTACCAACGTATTACCTGAAGTGGGTGGGGCACAGGTTCAGGATGGTTATCGTCGAGTAGCCCTTATTGGCCGACCAAACGTGGGTAAGTCAAGTTTATTGAATATTCTCGCCGGACAGAATCGTTCACTCGTTGATGACGTTCCCGGGACAACGCGTGACCCAGTTGACGAACTCATTGAAATAGGCGGATCGATCTGGAGATTTGTCGATACCGCTGGTATCCGTCGCCGGGCGAATCAACAAAGTGGTACCGATTATTACGCAACATTGCGTACACAAATCGCCTTGGAACGTTGCGAGGTAGCAGTAGTTGTTTTAGATGCCTCTGTGCCAATTTCAGAGCAGGATCTGCGAATTATTACCATGGTTGAAGATGCAGGTAAGGCTATGGTCATTGTTATGAATAAATGGGATCTCATGGACGAGGACAGAGCCAATTATCTCGATCGTGAAATAGATAGACATTTGGATCAAGTTGAATGGGCTCAGCGAGTGAATCTGGCAGCCAAGACTGGCTGGCACCGCGATCGGTTAGCGCCGGCGCTACGAACAGCTTTGAACAGTTGGGAGCGTAGAGTTCCGACTAGTCGACTCAATTCTTTCCTTGGTAGCTTGGTTGCCGCAACACCTCCACCCGTGCGTGGTGGAAAGCAGCCCAAGATTATGTATGCGACTCAGGCAGGTATTGCACCTCCAAGATTTGTTATCTTTACAACTGGGTTCCTGGAAGCTTCCTATCGCAGGTTTATTGAACGTCGCTTGCGTGAGGAATTTGGTTTTCCAGGTACACCGGTACAGGTAGCAGTCCGGGTTCGGGAGCGAGATTAGCCGTGCCGAGAGTTTTCACGGTGCCAAATGCTTTGACCCTCCTGCGGGCAATGGGAATTCCGGTTTTCCTGTATTTAGCCTTAGATCTGCGCGCTGATGGTTGGGCTGTTTTTGTTTTAGCCGTTGGAGGAGCGAGTGATTATTTTGACGGAAAGATTGCAAGGGCGTGGAACCAAACTTCTCGATTAGGGGAAATCGCAGATCCCACGATTGATCGTCTCTATATATTTGCGGTATTGATTGCACTCTTTCTCCGTAACGCAATACCACTGTGGTTGATGGCTATCCTCATCGCCAGAGATTTAGTCCTTGCTCTTGTTTCAGTAGAGCTTCATCGAAGGAAACTAGCGCTGCTCGAGGTTACTTATGCGGGCAAGGCGGCAACTTTCAACCTCCTCTATGCATTTCCCTTCTTGCTCCTAGCCCTTGGTGATTCCCTCCTGGGAGCTATCTGCTTTGTTATAGGTTGGAGTTTTGCTTTATGGGGAGTAGGGCTCTATCTCATCACGGGTTTCCAATACTGCGCCACGGCTTGGAGTCAGAAAAAGCAGAGCTGAGGGAAAGTATCTTTAGCGGATTGCGATGAGGGGCTATATCCTGCAGGCACTCGATAGATATCAGAAGGAGTTGTACACGTGTTGGAAATTCCTACAGCGCTAGGTTATACAAAAGAACATGAGTGGGTTGACCAAATCCCCTCAACGAGTGAGGTGCGAATCGGTATCACAGATTTTGCTCAGAGCGCATTGGGAGACATTGTTTACGTGCAGTTGCCTAAAGTAGGCGAAAGCGTTACCTCTGGCCTTGTTTGTGGGGAAGTAGAGTCTACAAAAAGTGTCTCCGAAATCTATTCTCCGGTAACTGGAGTGATTACCGCCATTAATTTAGCTTTAACGAATAATCCAGAATTGGTCAATACTGATCCTTATGGAAAGGGTTGGTTAGCACAAATATCCTTATCAGATGAGCCAAAGGGGTTGCTTTCAGCCCTAGAATATGGGGTAATCACCGCTTGACCTTGCCTCATTAAATCTCTAGTGTCACCCTTAACCTGATGTTGAGAAGGGAGATTTCATGGCTTCATCGCAACCAGATCGAGATCTCACTACCACTCTCCACCTGGGAGTTCGCCAGGTAGTCGAAAATTCACCAGAGTTACGTTTGACAAAGAATTTAGAACTTCTTACTTTACAGGATCGAAAGGTTCTAGCAGAACTCTCACCGAAGAGTTCGATGCTCATTGTACATCGAGGCCCAAGCAAGGGAGCCCGTTTCCTCATCGGAGTCGAAGGCGCATTCGTTGGGCGTTCGGTTGAAAGTGATGTATTCCTTGATGATGTCACTGTCTCTCGCCAACATGCGCAGGTTCTTTTTACAGAAGGAAAATATTTTTTAAGGGATTGTGGAAGTTTAAACGGAACATACTTAAACAATATGTCAATAACCAATTCTGCTTTATCTACTGGAGATGAAATCCAAATAGGTAAATTTCATATGCTCTATTTTGGAGGAAAATAATGGCTGTGCCAGCCCGCGCATATCTAAGTATCGGCGAAGTTCTAAGTAAATTGCGCTCTGATTTTCAAGATATAACAATCTCGAAGATCCGTTTTCTTGAATCAGAGGGATTGATTGAGCCACAACGCACACCTTCGGGCTATCGAAAATTTACTAATACCGATCTGGAGAGGTTGCGCTATGTTCTGCTGGCACAACGCGATCAGTATCTGCCACTGCGGGTTATCAAAGAGAATTTGGATGCACTCGATCGCGGACTCCAACCCGCCCAAAGCGCTAATACTGCGCCGACGCCTCGTCTAGCAACAGTAGATGGCGAACTGGCCCCTTCAAGCTTTGGCCAGATTAGCGATATGCGTCTATCACGTGATGAACTTCTTAGCTCTAGTGGAGTAACTGATTCACAATTGGTAGAACTTGAGTCCTACGGTCTGATCGCACCACGAGGGCGACATTACGATGGAGATGCCCTGGCAATCGCCAAAGCAGTTGCTGAAATGGCCGGATTTGGTATTGAACCACGTCATTTGCGTTCTTTTAAGTCGGCTGCAGATCGTGAAATTGGATTGATTGAGCAAGTAATTACTCCCTTGGTACGTCAAAAGAGTACGGAAGCTAAAGCACGGGCAGAAGAAGTTCAACGGGAGATCGCATCATTATCTATTCGCTTGCACGCATCTCTCGTTCGCGGGGGATTGCATCGACTCCGCTGAATCGATGATTGCCCTCGAAGTCGTCGGGGTTCGGGTTGAGATGCCATCCAACCAACCGATTCTCTTATTGAAAGAAGTCGGGGGGGCAAGATTTTTGCCTATCTGGGTGGGTGCGGTTGAAGCAACGGCTATTGCATTTGCCCAGCAAGGAGTTGAACCACCACGTCCTTTAACTCATGATTTGATGAAGGAAATTCTGGACGGATTAGCTGGAATTTTGAGTGCAGTGCATGTAATCAAGGTGGAGGACGGTATCTTTTTTGCTCATCTGATTATCCACAATGAAGCCGGAGGAATGATTGAAATCTCTGCGCGCCCTTCTGACGCGATTGCCTTAGCCCTGAGAACTGATACGGCTATCTGGACTACACAAGCTCTCTTAGATGAAGCGGGGATAGAAATTCCAGAACAAGGGAGCGCAGTTGCAAATGAGGAGGTTGAGAAGTTTAAGGAATTTCTTGATCAGATTAATCCAGAGGATTTTCTCTCCTAAAGGATCGTGCATGAATACCTTGCTCGCTCAAAGGTATAGACGGACCGCTTTTTGACAGTTACCGTCAGCCCATGTTGATTCATCGAACTGCGATGATTTTGCGTATCGCCGCGACACTTTCATTTTTTGCCTCCCTTGGGCTTTTGGTGAAACCAGCAACGGTGGCCATTTTTCTGGGATTCAACGAGGCATCCATCAGCGCTGAACTCTTGTGGCTTCTTCGAGCCCTAGCCTTGGTGTTGCTTGCTATCTCATTTATGGCACCTCTGATCGCTTCATTTGCCGGAGAACGTGGATTGCGCCAATGTGCCTCGGCCATGGCGGTAACATCTCTTCTAGGCGCAGGACTTATCGTGATAAGTCCTACAGAGTGGGTTATAGGCAAATTTGCCCTACTAGCGCTCATACTCGTTTTCGCGATGGCATATCTCTTCGCCCTTCGTGGCAGGCGTAGAAACCGTTAACCTCTACTTTAGGTTTCGAGTCGTGTCGGTCATTGCTCATCGCCGATCCAACTTCTACTCTTGGCACATTCCCCGGTAGAAATGAATTCCCCCATGAAGGATCTAAACCAGGCCGATGAAATCGGTTATCGTGGTGCAACTGCCTGCTCGGCTGCCGGAATTTCCTATCGCCAATTAGATTACTGGGCGCGTACCGGTTTAGTAGAACCCAGTGTTCGGGTAGCCATGGGTTCTGGAACTTCGCGTTTATATGGGTTTCGAGATATTTTGGTCTTGAAAATTGTTAAAAGATTATTGGATGCGGGAGTATCACTTCAAAATATTCGCACAGCGGTTAATCATCTTCGCGAGCGCGGGGTCAAAGAGTTGGAAGCTATTACATTAATGAGTGATGGTGCATCTATCTATGAGTGCGTTAGCCCTGATCAGATTATTGATCTTTTAGCGGGCGGACAAGGTGTATTTGGTATTGCAGTGGGTAAAGTGTGGAGCGAAGTTGAAGGTTCACTAGCAACTTTGCAGGGCGAGATTAACGGTAAAACTGTTCCTGGTAGTGGAAATTTTGACAGTGACGAACTCGCAGAACGTAGAAAGCGCAAAGGAGCGTAATTCCCAATATCCTACTTCTCTAATCAGACTCGATGAAAGCATCGAGATAGAGCAAGGGAGTATGGTGATATGACGTTGAAGTACGACGCATTTGAACGTCGCCATATTGGACCAACGTCAGTTGATGAAATGTTGATGTTGCAAGCTTTGGGATATTCAGATTTAGAGTCATTCATTAAAGATGTAGTGCCAGGAAACATTGCAATCAAAGGTGTTATCGAAAATGCTATTGGTGTCGGAAAGAGCGAGGTTGAAGTACTTGCAGAATTACGATCAATTGCTTCTGAAAATAGAGTTTTCTCTTCGCTAATCGGCACTGGGTATTACGGAACAATTGTTCCACCAGTGATTAAGAGAAATGTTTTGCAAAACCCATCGTGGTACACCGCATATACGCCATATCAGCCCGAAATTTCGCAAGGTCGTTTAGAAGCACTTTTTGCTTTTCAAACTATGGTGTGCGAATTGACGGCCCTTAATATCTCAAACGCATCAATGCTTGATGAGAGTACAGCTGCAGCCGAGGCCATGACGTTGGCTCGTCGTGCTTCAAAGTTAAGTGATGATGCTGTGTTTTTGATTGAAGAGCATGTCCATCCACAGACAAAGTCAGTAGTTATGACACGCGCAAAACCATTGGGAATCAAGGTTGTTGAAATCGATTCTGGTCATATTGTACGTGATGGTTATGAAGGTGTGTTTTTTGCGGCCCTTTTACAGTATCCGGATACAACTGGAACTGTTATTGATTACTCCACCTTCGCTGATTACGCGCACTCACGTGATGCGCTAGTCATTGCAGCAACAGATCTTCTGGCGTTAACATTGTTAAAGCCTCCGGGGGAGTGGGGAGCTGATATCGCTGTAGGAACCGCGCAGCGTTTCGGAGTTCCCATGGGCTTTGGTGGACCACATGCTGGATTCTTAGCCGTTCGTGGTGGTTTAGAGCGTTCCATGCCGGGTCGTTTAGTTGGCCAAAGTATTGATTCAACGGGCAAGCCAGCATTTCGTTTAGCGCTACAGACCCGCGAACAGCATATTCGTCGCGACAAGGCGACTTCAAATATTTGTACAGCTCAAGTTCTACTAGCAAACATGAGTTCGTTCTACGCCATGTGGCATGGACCAGTAGGGCTCAAGCAGATTGCGGAACGTGTGAATGGTTTCGCCGCTCGCCTTCATGCGGCAACCGGCTCACGAGATGATGTCGTATTCGACACCGTACATGTTGTAGTTGATAACGCAGAAGCAATTCATGCAAAGGCTACGTCACAGGGCATTAACTTTGCGAAAGTTAGTCAGACAGAACTACGTGTGTCCTTTGATGAAGAGACCACCGAAGAACTTTTCAATAAGGTTCTATCAATATTTGGAGTTATGGATATCGCGGGGGAGAAGATTCCTGCAAAGTACCTGCGTACAAGTAAGTACTTAACACATCCCGTTTTCAACACTAATCACAGCGAAACCGCAATGATGCGCTACTTGCGCAATTTGGCAGATAAGGATCTAGCACTTGATCGCACGATGATCCCACTTGGTTCATGCACTATGAAATTGAACTCCGTGACAGAAATGGAAGCGATCACGTGGCCGGAATTCGCCTCGTTGCACCCGTTTGCACCAGCGGATCAAAATATCGGTACGCGTAAATTGATCCAACAACTATCGGATTGGTTAATAGCGATTACTGGTTATGACGCAGTATCACTGCAGCCAAATGCTGGTAGCCAGGGGGAGTTTGCCGGCCTTCTTGCAATTCGTAACTATCATGATTCACGCGGAGATCAACACAGAAACATCTGCTTGATTCCATCAAGCGCCCACGGCACCAACGCGGCATCAGCTGTAATGGCTGGCATGAAGGTCGTAGTTATTGATTGCGACGAGAAGGGTAATGTTTCAGTCGCAGATATACAGCGAAAGATTGTAGAACATGGAGCATCTCTTGCTGTTTTGATGATTACATATCCCTCAACACATGGTGTCTTTGAAAGTGCGGTCTCTGAAATCTGTGCACTTATTCATGAAGCAGGTGGTCAGGTATATGTTGATGGCGCTAATTTGAATGCTCTGGTTGGTGTTGCGCAACCTGGAAAATTTGGCGCTGATGTTTCTCACTTGAACCTGCACAAAACTTTTGCGATTCCCCATGGCGGAGGAGGACCGGGAGTAGGACCGGTTATTGCACGTGCTCACCTCGCAGCTTTTTTACCCAACCATCCGATGAATCCGTTAGCTGGACCAGCAACGGGTCCTGGACCAATCTCAGCTGCGCCCTTTGGTTCGGCCGGCATCTTGCCTATTTCGTGGGCTTACATTCGATTGTTAGGGGGAGAAGGATTAACTCATTCAACTCAAGTGGCAATTTTATCTGCCAATTACTTGGCCGCCCGACTTCAAAACTTTTACCCAGTTCTGTACACAGGGGCTAATGGCCGAGTCGCTCACGAATGCATTCTTGATATCCGAGGTTTAACAAGGGAGTCTGGTGTCAGTGTGGATGACATTGCAAAGCGATTAATGGACTTCGGTTTCCATGCTCCAACGATGTCTTTTCCTGTGGCAGGTACATTGATGATTGAACCGACTGAATCAGAGGAGATCAGAGAGATTCACCGATTCATTGATGCAATGATTGCTATTAAAGCTGAGATTCAAGAGGTCATTGACGGCACAATAGCCATTGAAGCTTCGCCATTGCGTTATGCGCCTCATACAGCCCAATCAGTGATTTCAAGCCAGTGGGATCGGCAATACACTCGTGAAAGGGGCGGATATCCGGTTGTTCTGGATGGTTTAGTTCCAGGGGAATCTATCGGTTCTCGCATGAAGTACTGGCCACCCGTTGGGCGTATTGATGGTGCATTTGGCGACCGGAATTTGGTCTGTGCGTGTCCGCCGATATCTGATTATGCCTAGCGCGTGGGGCAGTGTTGAAGGTGGCTAAGAGCAACTTACTTTACATAATGTAACTTATCGGCACTTCGACCAAGCCTGCGACTGAACCCCCAAAGGGTCACTCGCCACAAAGCTTCAACAACTATCGATCTATTCATCTTAGATACGCCATGTTTGCGTTCTACAAAGGTAATAGGTGACTCAACAAGAGCGCATTGATGTGCAACTGCTGCCCGGGCCATTTCTATTTGAAAACAATAACCCTCAGATGCGATGGCGGAGATATTCAATTCCTTTAATAACGTTATTGGATAAATCCGAAATCCTCCGGTTAAATCCCGCAAAGGAATTTTTAGTGCAATTCGAGCATACGTTGTACCCATCCGCGATAAAAGTTGTCGACTTTTAGGCCAATTGACAATCGCCCCGCCCGGCATCCAACGAGTACCAAAGAGAACGCTATTGGGAGTATCAGCTTTGGAGAGCATCAATGAAAGATCGGCGCAGCGATGTGAACCATCACCGTCCATTGTCACAATATGAGAAAATTTGCCCCGCTCCAACGCCCACAGAAAACCAGCTCTATAGGCTCCACCAAGTCCAGTTTTTTCCTGACGGGAAAGCAAGTGAATTCTTGGTAGCCCACGGGATTTGACTACATCAGCGGTTCCATCGGGCGAATCATCATCAACAACCAAAATCTCCACATTTTCCTTTAAGGATAAGAGACCATCAATAACTGCCATGATGGATTCACTTTCATTATAGGTAGGAATGATCACCAAGATATTCATACAAAAACCCGCTTCATGCGTGAAACTATAAACCATATCGGGCAGGGAAGAAGTATCAACATCCACTCCCCCCAAGACCCTAAGCGATCAGCAATTGTTAGGTTATCAAAAAGCTCTACTCGTGATGAAATATAGTCTGCAGTATTGAGCGATGTTTTCTGCGAAAGATTTCCATCTGTATCGATAAAAGCGCTGATCCCTGAAGTTGAAATGCTAAGAATATTTCGGTGGTGCTCAATGGCGCGTATACGCGAAATTGCTAATTGCTGATCACTCTGGGCACTAGTGCCAAAAGTTGCGTTATTGGTCTGAATTACAAATATATTGCTCTTCGCAGCAACTCTTCGCAGGAGCGAATCATCAATCAATTCATAGCAGATAATAGGACCAACACTTGCACTCTTCACCTTATGTACAGTCAGAGCCTTACCTGGGAGGAAATCAACAACGTCGTCAACCAATGGTGAAACTATTCTGGCAATATTTCTCAGCGGAATATATTCACCAAAAGGAGTCAGATGAATCTTTGTGTAGATCGAATCCGGCCCTGTATCCGGTCGCCAGAGCACTGAAACATTTTGATAACCATCATGGAATTCTCGAATAGCACCGAATGCGAGTGGAATTTTTCCTCTGGTAACGAGCGTATTGATCTCGCTCCTCACTTTCAAATTCTTGAATGGGTCCACATCTACGGCATTCTCTGGCCACACTATAAGATCGGGTTTCGCATCTATTGAAGCAAGTGCTAGATAGGTTTGTGCCAAGTGATTATGAAAAACTTCTTCTGCACGAGCATTGAAATCTAATCCAAGAGCCGGCACTCCCCCTTGCACACCTAATATGGATATACGACCTATAGATTCTTCGCCAGAACTGCCCGTCGTGGTTGAAGTTATTGATACTAGGACTGATATTGCTAAGAATATGCCAACCGATTTCATCACCTCCATTTTGGACAATTTATAGAGGGCTATGCCTGCGGTTACCGAGAGAAATGTTAAAGCTGGGGCACCTGCAAGGCTTGCTAAGACTCTATAGGGCGAATCTGCCTGGGTAAAAGCAATGCGAGTCCAGCCAAATCCCCCAAATGGCAGATGGGACATCAGAAATTCCATGAAGACCCATAGAGAAGGTAGTGCAAGGTAACGCCACTTTTGCAATGGGAATATCACAGCGATCGGCAGTAGAAATAGTGATTCAAGTCCTGTGAGAATAATCCAAGGAAGTGCTCCTACATATGTAGAGGTCCAATGTAGAACAAGTGCGTTGGAAATGCACCCAAATGAATAGAGGACTAGTAATCGTCGGGCTAGGGGTAGTTTTTGCAGAGAGAATATTAAAATTGATATGGCAATAGGAGCACAGAACCAGAATGCAATCGGAGAAAATGCGCAACTAAAAATTAGACCCGAAATAAGTGCAAGGATAACTACCATTGTAAAGCGGCTATCAATCTGTCAATGCTTGCTCCAAGCCCATATTTTTCTTTGAGATCATAGATCACATCTATATCTGCTGGACGTAAGGGTAATTTCAAACTTACTTCAGGCAAAGGCAGGTCGCGCACACATCGCACCAACGTGGGAGCGATTGCTAAGTAGTCGGCTCCCTCCACAATCTTCTTCCTAAGATTGGGTGATAGCGAAGGATGCTCGTCAATGGCTCCCTGTAGCGCGCTTTCTGGGGAATCAAAATTCTTGGCAATAAGGGCAGCGCCCTTCTCGCCGATTCCGCGAACGCCAGGTAGTCCATCAGATGGATCGCCTCTAAACATTGCAAAAAGATCGTACCTATCACCAGGAATTTGATACCGGTCAGCAATCCATTTCTTATTTACTAAATCATGTTGTGATAAACCTTTAGCAAGGTAAACCACTTTCACATCTCTTGCATCATCAACCATCTGAAACAGATCACGGTCACCTGTAACGATACGTATAGGCCCCTCTTCTTGCACCGCCAACGAGGCCATAACATCATCTGCTTCATAGTCATCTATCCCAATAACAGTGATACCGAAGGCATCAATAACATCAAGAAGAATAGGTATCTGCGGAGCTAACGTGTCTGGCTCTTCTTCGCCACCTTCTTCATCAACTCTATTGGCCTTATATTCTGGGAAAAGTGCCACTCGCCATGTTGGTCGCCAATCCCCCTCAATGCATGCAACCAATCTCGTGGGTTTATATTGTCCGATCAGTTTTGCGCTCATGTCGAGAAATCCTCGGATAGCATTAACTGGAGTTCCGTCCGGTGCAACAAGAGTCTCAGGCATACCAAAATAAGCACGATACCAAAGTGAAGCGCTATCCAAGAGCATCAAAGTCATAGGACACTATTCATGTATGCCACAACTCCTCGATCCAGCGATTTCATACCTGCTCTGCATTTATCACGAAGAGTATCGCTAGCAGTAGCGATCTGATTGAGTAGATCAATCAATTGTTTAGTTGAACGAACAAAATCGCCCACGGAAAGATCACTTCCCCTGAGAACCGAATTGAGGTTGTGACCGTTGGCCCATCGGAAGGCAATCCAACAGAAACCAAAATCAGGTTCTTTCTGAGTTGCCACTTCAAATCGGGATTCCACAATCTCTATTTCAGACCATAGCCGAGTGATGTCAGCCAACGCATGTTGCACATTTCCGCTTGGAATTCGCGGCGCTAGGGTTTCAGAACTTCTTGCCTGAAAAATCATACTCGAAACCACACTGAGCAGTTCACTGGGCGCTAACGAATCAAAAATTCCTCGTCGAATAGCCTCAGTCAATAATAGGTCAGACTCTGCGTATATCTTCGCCAAAATTTCACCTTGAGGCAGAGTTTTTTCCCCTTGGATATATTTCAATTCATTGAGCACATCACATACCCTGTCGAATGTTCTAGCAATTACATGTGTTCGATTCTCAACTCTCCCCTGTAATCCAGCGTTTTCTCGACGGAGGCGATCGGCTTTTTCTGCAACACGTGCATGAGTTTCTCGATCGCTGCATGAATGGCAGGGGTGTGACCTGAGTTTTTTACGAAAATCAGAGAGATCGTTTTCTAAATGTGCCCTCTGTTTTGGATCAAAGCCCTTCTTGGCTTGTCGATGCGACAATAAAACTTCAGTCTCCTTAATCTCTCGTCTTATCGATGCGTACCCAAGAAAATCCCCCATATGGCACTTAATCTCTTCTTCAAAATTAGAGATTGCTTCGGCATTCTTTTTGATCTGTCTATTGAGTCCAACAACTGCCCGATCGGCTTGGAATTGTGCGAAGGAAGATTCAAGTGAACCACGTGCACGCTCTCGTCCAAAACGGTTAATAAGATTTATCGACATGTTATATGTGGGAGTGAAGGATGATTTCAACGGATAAGTACGAGTACTGGCAAGTCCAGCGGCAGTCGCTGAATCAACAGTTGGCGACCATTGCACTACTGCATTACCTTCGATATCAATTCCTCGTCGCCCTGCCCGACCGGTGAGTTGGGTGTACTCCCCTGGCGTCACTGGTACATGAGCTTCGCCATTCCATTTCACCAGTTTTTCAAGAACCACAGTTTTGGCTGGCATATTTATTCCTAAAGCAAGTGTCTCGGTTGCGAAAACTGCCTTAACAAGGCCCCTCTGGAATAAGTCCTCGATTGCAGATTTAAAACTTGGTAACAACCCAGCATGATGAGCGGCAACTCCTCGTTCTAGAGCACCTAGCCATTGATCAAATTCCAACACTTCGAGATCTTCATCATCTATATCTTTCGTGTATAGAAGTGCTGTTGCTCGAATTTCTTTTCGCTCCTCTGTCGATGTCAGCCTCACTCCAGCCGCAAGACACTGGCGAACGGCAGAATCACAGCCGATTCTGGAAAAAATAAATGTAATAGCGGGCAGTAGGGATTCGCGATGGAGTAGTTCAACTATTTCGGCTCGGTTGAGTCTTTGAGATTCGTTACCCCAGCTACTTCGCCTATGGCTTGGAGTTCTGACTCGTCTCAGCGCTTCTCGCTCTCGTCGCAAAATTTCCGGATTTACTCTCCCTCCTTCTACGAAGAGATCAATAAGTGCATGGTCAATGAGAACATGCTGGTAGAGGGGAATCGGTCGAATTTCAGTAACAATGACATCGGTATCGCCACGAATGGTTTGCAACCAATCTCCGAATTCCTCAGCATTGGAAACAGTTGCAGAGAGTGATATCACCTGAACACTTTCCATCAAATGGATGAGAACTTCTTCCCAAACGGCTCCACGGAACTTATCGGCAAGGTAATGAACTTCATCCATCACAACAAATCCAAGTTTGGACAGAGTGGAAGAGCCTGCGTACAACATATTTCGAAGTACTTCAGTTGTCATAACCAAAATATCAGCCTCAGAATTAATACTGGTATCTCCGGTCAAAAGGCCTACCCTCTCTTCCCCAAATTTTGCAACGAACTCACCATACTTTTGGTTTGAAAGGGCCTTAATCGGTGTTGTATAAAAACACTTGCGACCTTGTTGTATTGCTAGGTAGGCCGCGAATTCTCCTACTACTGTTTTGCCGGCACCTGTTGGAGCTGCAACCAATACGCCTCTTCCCGATTCAACGCTATGACAAGCTTGTATTTGAAAATCATCAAATGCAAATGGGAAGGTTTGCGAAAATGCATCCGTCAGCGGATGCGAACTTCTCTTCTTAGATTCCGCGAAACGCTCCGCAGGACTCTTTACCGAATCCATGTGAGTCCAGATTTGGGAACACATTCAGCAACTATAGGCAAAGAACCTACCCGCTCTCCATCTGCGTAAGCGATCGCATCTGCTTCAATTTTTATTTTCCGACTGCGAAAAACTTCGACAGCACGATGATTGATATGAGTTCCCTTGTAAACTGTTGGAAATACTCTCAGAAATTCAAAGGTAGATACTGGTTTGAGAATCATGATATCGAATAAACCATCATGTAAATCTGCATTTGGGCATACCTTCATGCCTCCGCCGTAAGAGCGCCCATTGCCAATAGCAATGAGCATGGCTTGCGTATCTATAACACGATCTTCTAGAGTAATTTTGTATCGCCTAGGTCTAAATTTGATAATTTCTTGAGCCATGGCAACATTATATTTCATTGGGCCTCTTGGCCAGTTGAGTGTGTTCGCTCGCTCATTGACTACGGAATCAAATCCTGTAGACAATATTGCACCGAACCACTCACTATCTACCAAACCGAGATCAATCGTCCTTGGTGTGTTAGAAAGTGCGTTCATTACTAAAGATTCCTCGGAGTCCTGTTCGTTAACCAACCAACCAAGAGATCGGGCAAAATCATTTCCTGTCCCGGCCGGAATAATGAGGAAAGGGATCTGAGTATTTGCCAACTGTTGAAGAACCAAATGAACCAAACCATCTCCCCCAACACTTATCACACCCGATATTTCACTATTCTGCTTAAGAAAGGTTGCCAATCTTTGGGATGTACTTAATGCGTTAGTCCCGGCGATAATTTCATACCGCATCTGCTCACGATTTAAAAGAGCGCACACTCGTGCCCCGGATCTAGCTCCCTTACCTTCACCAGCAACCGGATTGATAACAACTGCCCACATCAGAGCCTCATTGAGATCTAGTTTTACGCAAACGTCGTCTATCCACGACAAGGGCAATGCCACCGGCCAGAAAATAGAGAGCACAGAGGGGAAGAGCTAGCAATGCCATTGTAAGCGGGTCACCTGTTGGGGTGAATGCCGCAGTGAAGAGAACAATTGCGAATATCCAGATTCGCCAAGGTTTTAGTATCGCCTTTCCGGTAATGAATCCAATTGCGTTAAGAGCGATCAGGAATACCGGTAACTCAAAGGCGAGCCCAAAAAGCAAAATAACGCGTAGTACGAAATCTAGGTAATCGTCGAACTTAATCAAGTTTGAAAGTGAATTAGGTGTAAATCCGAAAAGCACCTTGATCGCAATTGGTAAAATGGAATAACCTAGAAAAGCACCCCCTGCGAAAAATGGAGTGGCAGATAAAAGAAAGAATGCCGAGTTGCGTTTCTCTTTACGGTGGAGTCCAGGAGCGATAAATCCCCAGATCTGAAACAACCAGAAAGGCGCGCAAACAATGACGCCCACTAGTAGGGCAACCTTAATTTGTAAATTCAAAGGACCCAGCACGCCATTGATATAGAGAGAACCACAATGCGTGGAACCAATATCTTGTGCCTCGGAGAGATCGCATACTGGTTTAGCTAAGGTGGTGATGATTGGGTTATAGAAAATCCATCCCACAATTGAAACAATTAAAATTGCAATTGAAGAGAGAACAATTCTGCGCCTAAATTCGCGAAGATGATCAAGAAGCGGCATTCGACCGCCGGTGGAGGTCGACATCAAAAATTACTTCTCCAAGTCACCTTCGTTTTTAGGTTTCTTCTCTTCATCACTGACATCCTTAATCTCGCTCTTAAATATCTTGAGAGAACGCGCGATGGATCTTGCAGAATCCGGCAACCGTTTTGCCCCAAATAAAAGTATGAGGGCAACAAGAAGAAGAATAATATGACTTGGTTCTTTCAAAAACATGGACGTCGCCTTTCATGTGCGCAATAGGAATTCATGGAACTCTATTCGCTAACGCTACCTTAGAATTGCAGAAGTTCTGCTCTGAGCCTTCTTTTAACCTTTTTTGTAGGCCTCTAGCGTCTTTTCGGCTCTTGCTTTAACTGCCTTGCGAACGTCCAAAGGCTGGGTTAGCTGGCAGGCCCCACTCAAAGCCATAATTTCTCGAACTAACCAGTCAACGCTAAATCCTTGAATAACTACGGTACAGGAACCTTCTTGTAGATTTGCTTCTGCATGGATATTGAATCGCTCCGAAACATCGCGTTGTCGATTAAAAATTTCAACTTCGAAATTAAGTTTATCTCGGACAATAGCGTTTTCTGGTTTGATCCATACCTGAGGCGCAGAGGAGATTGAGATATTCAGAATGCGCTCAATTCTAAAGGTTCGATAATCACGAGAAAGCTCACAATAAGCTTCTACATATTCGGCGCCATCAACAATGAGAATGTCGAAAGGATGCACTGTTCGCGATGATGTGCGATCCCTAGTTGCAGAATGATATTCAATATCCAATGGCTCTCGCTTAGCTATGGCAAGGTACAGCATCTGTCGAAATTGCGCAGATATTGCAATCTGAGCATGCAAATTCACTGCAACGGCTTTTCTAAGGGATGCTGAAAGTTTATCCACCAGTGCGTTGATAGTTGCGGTAGTGGGAGAAGCCTCATCATCGATCTGACCTTTTAGATAATCCAATCCAAGCAAAAGCGCTACAGCTTCATCCTTATTGAGGGATCGGGGCTTTTGCAGTTCTTGCGCATTTCGAATAGTCACGAAACCCGACTCAAAAGCCAAATCCATAAGTTCTAAGGGCGTATAACCAGGTAAACCGCACATCCATAGGGTGTTCAGATCTTCAAGCAGCTCAGATTTGGAAACATGAAATTCTCTACCTAAAAGATCAATATCTATACCTTGGTGAGCAGTTAGGAATGGCACCAAATTGAGCAAACGTGAAGCACGCATCAAACCCGGATTAGTTTTAGCCATGAAGGAGAACTAACTGTTCCAATAAAATGATAGCGGTACTGCGTAGATGTGCTGGTTCTGTAACGATCACGTCTTCTCCGTGCCACAGAAGTAAGTCCAAAAAAGTTCTTTCATTGGTATATGCAACCGTGCAAAGATCAAACTCTTCTCCTGGCACAATCTTCACTGCCCTGGTTCTTAGTTGTCGCCCTTTCTCTTTGCGAATTTGTAAAATTGCGAATTCTTTGTCGTGAAAAAGATTAGCATCTAAAAATGTTGCTACGTGAAAATCCTCTGGAATGCTAAAAGTTTCAACTTCTTTGTTAGTTGAAACCTGACCATGGATTCGGTCAAGTCGAAAGGTTCGAATCGCCCCTTTGTCGACATCAAATCCAACTACGTACCATGCCCCAAACCTATTGCTGAGTCCATATGGATCCATGTGACGTTCCTGAAGAGTGATATCAGAGGCTATGTAGTCAAAGCGAATCTGGGAACCTGTTGCTATTGCTGTCGCGACAAGTGCAAAATTTGGAGTGTCAATGGCAATACGTGGTGCCATCGCAGGTATCGATTCGAAATCTGAAGCGATTCCTAACGAAGCCAATTTCAAACGAGCCGATTGGGCTGGTTGATTAAAGGTCGCATCACGCCATACTTCAGTTGCTAATGAGAGTACAGCGATATCTACACCAGTGAGGTTTCCGAGATCTAATGCATAGGATTCGGGTCTGATGCGGTATCCGGTTTCATCGCTAAAAAATGCATCAAGTTCGCCCACTTCTATGGAGATTCCTAAAGCGCGAAGATCATCCTTATCACGTTCAAACATTCTCTCTTTAGCTTCAGGATTTCCTTCATAACCTTCGATAGTTCTAAAAATTTCATCCCTTGTTAGGTACCTTTTTGTAGCTAGTAAAGCGATGGTGAGATTGATTAACCGTTCACTCTTCCGAGAGGACACCGTATGCACCCTTCGATGGACGGCGACGTCTTTGCAGAACTTCAACCCCTGGCGCCATCCTTCGAGTTTGAATAAGAAATCCGGTGTGAGCAATCATTCGGTGCTGAGGTCGAACTGCTAGACCTTCATGATGCCATCCACGTATTAACGATTCAGAACTTTCAGGTTCAGTGAAATTTCCATCTGATTTTATCGCCTCAGCCATTGTAGAAAGTTGGGTAGTCGTTGCCACATAAGCAAGTAGCACCCCACCTGGCCTGAGCACGTGACTCGCTAACGAAACGCATTCCCAGGGAGCGAGCATGTCTAAAATAATGCGATCAAAAGGTGCAACAAATACCTGCTCTTGCAACGAGCCTAAGGTGAGCGTCCAATTCTTTGGAACGCCGCTAAAATAATTTGCAACATTGCTCGTCGCATTCTCTGCAAACTCTTCACGACGTTCAACGGAATGGACATGACCATCTGCACCCACTGCGCGAAGAAGGGAGAGCGTCAGTGCTCCACTGCCCACGCCAGCCTCTAAAACACGAGCTCCCGGATGAATATCAGCAAAACCAATAATCAACGCCGCATCTTTTGGGTAAATAATTGTTGCCCCACGTGGCATGGAGAGAACATAATCGGCAAGTAAAGGCTTGAATGCAGTAAATTTTAATCCAGCGCTTGTAGAAACCACGCTACCTTCGGGCATTCCAATCAAATCGTTATGAACTATCCATCCCTTATGAGTATGCCACTCTTTATCTGCTGTAATTGTAAAACTGTAGAGCTTTCCTTTGGGATCGGTGAGCTGAATACGATCACCTAAATCGAAAAACCCTGGAGTCGACACGGGAGCATCCTAGGCGAGAACGCTCTGTCAAGGGCGAGTAACCTCGCCTCTATGGAGAAAATTCGACTATCCCCAAGCCGAGTAGGAGATTTCACCAATTGTCCTGCACTCTATAAATATCGTGCCATTGATCAATTGCCAGAGGCGATAAGTTTGGATGCCGAACGCGGAACTTTAGTACATACAATTTTGCATGACATCTTTGAATCATCGCCTGAGAATCGAAATCTAGCAACAGCGCAATCCCTTATTCCTTCACGATGGAAAGCGCAAATAGTCTCTAAACCTGAACTTGTCGATCTTGTTTCCAATGAAAAGGAATGGTCAGACAGAGTTGCATCTTTATTGAGCACATATTTTACACTTGAAAAACCTGCAACATTTGAACCTACTCATAGAGAATTACATGTTGAAATGGATTTATCGGATGAGCTATATCTACATGGTTATGTGGATCGTCTAGACATAGCGCCCACCGGCGAAGTTCGAATTGTTGATTATAAGAGTGGAAAATCTCCTAAACCTGGATGGGAAAAGAAAGCACTTTTTCAGTTGAGAATTTATGCGTTGATTTATTGGCGAAATGCAGGCGTGATTCCCAAAATGCTTCAGTTGATTTATTTGGGCAACGCTCAGGTGATACGTAGCGTGCCCTCAAGTCAAGATCTCATCGCAACTGAGAAGAAGCTGGTGCAGATCGGAAATGAAATTAGTCAATCTATGGCGACTAATATTTGGCCCACAAAACCCTCTAAACTCTGCGATTGGTGCTCATTTAAACCAATTTGCCCTGCCCACAACCCCTAATTAATCCAATCTTGGTAGATCGTTAAGAGAGTCTGCCTATTGAGCCCTGTTAAGGAAGTGAAGACTTTCACTTGCCGAGAGGCGGTTATCGGAACCAAATGAGGAATTGCGATAACACAAGCACCGCTTGCCACTGCTGCATCAACGCCAATCTTTGAGTCTTCCAAAACTAGACATTTTTTGGGATCTACACCAAAAAAGCGTGCCGCTTTAAGGTAGCTCTCGGGATCAGGTTTTGGTTTAAGTACGTCATCACTTGAGATGGTGAGTTCAAATGCAACTGGCGCAATCGAATTCAATACTGCGTCAACTAAGGATCTTGGACTTGCCGAAACAATGGCTGTTTTACTACCCAGCGACCGTGTGAGATTAATGATTTCCAGCGCGCCTTGCATCAGGCAAGCACCTTTGCTCATTTTTGTCACCATTTGATTGACCAGTAGGTCAACAAAATACTGCGGATTCTCGGGCTGACCTGCTAGATCATTCATATATTCACCCACTCGTAAAAGTGGTCCGCCCAAGCAATGGGCTTGATCCTGTTCTGTCCAGAGATAATTGTAAGTCGCCATCAGTTCACTCTCGGATTGCAACCACGTCGGCTCTGAATCCACCAAAGTTCCATCCATATCAAAAAAAACCGCTTCAAAAAAGGGAGGATTTATCAAGACCTTTCTACCTTCAACCAGCGTTGAAATATTTAGCTTCTGGATGATGAACGATAATTGCCGATGTTGATTGTTCGGGATGCAGTTGGAACTCTTCAGAAAGTTCCACCCCGATACGAGAAGGCTGCAATAACTCACACAATTGCACTTGTTGTTCAAGGTCAGGGCATGCTGGATACCCAAATGAATAGCGCGAGCCTCGATAACCTTGGTCCAATATTTCCTGCAAAACCTGTGAATCCTCAGATCTAAAAGATAACTCTTCGCGAATACGAGCGTGCCAATGCTCAGCTAGAGCTTCTGTTAATTGCACAGAGAGTCCGTGCAATTCAAGATACTCACGATAGGAATTGGTGGCAAAGAGTTTGGCAGTGGCGTTACTGACTTCATTTCCCATGGTGACGATATGAAAAGAAACTACATCATTTTTGCCTGAATCTTTGGAGGCAAAATAGTCGCTTATACATAGTCGTCTATCCCTTGACTGTCTTGGGAAAGAGAATCGAACCCTTTCACTACCCTTATTAGGACCTTCGTGTTCAAGAATAATCAAATCATTTCCCTCGCTGTAACAAGGAAAATAACCGTAAACGACTGCGGCATTGAGCCAGCCCTGTGAAAGGCTTTCATTTAACAACGATCGGAGTTGCGGTCTGCCTTCAGATTCAACCATCGTCTCGTATTCACCGCGTTTTGATTTAAGACCCCACTGCCCAACAAAAAGTGCGCGCTCGTCGAGCATTCCAGAATAATCAGCAAGTGGGATTCCTTTAATAATGCGGCTTCCCCAAAATGGAGGTGTTGGAATTTGATTATCGGTTGCCACATCGCTTCTTGTTGTATCAATTATTGTTTCAATCTCATCACGTTTAACGGCTTTTACGCGACGTTCACGTAATGGAGGAAGTTCTGCGCCAGGGTCGCCACGTTTAATTGACATCAAAATATCCATGAGCTTAAGGCCTTCAAAGGCATCTTTTGCATATCTCACTTCACCAGGAAAAAGGGCGGCTAAATCTTGTTCAACATATGCCCTGGTTAGAGCTGCTCCCCCGAGCACAACAGGCCATTTTTGATCTAATCCACGAGAGGTTAACTCTTCAAGATTTTCCTTCATAATGACAGTTGACTTAACTAGCAATCCACTCATACCGATAGCGTCAGCATTAGATTCTGTAGCTGCATCAATGATTTGATTGATAGTTTGTTTAATACCAATATTAACAACTCTGTAACCATTATTGGAAAGAATTATATCTACGAGATTTTTGCCAATATCATGTACATCGCCTCTCACGGTTGCTAACACCATAGTTCCTCGTCCATCTGCATCTGCCTTTTCCATAAATGGCTCCAGCATGGCTACCGCGGATTTCATCACCTCTGCACTTTGTAAAACGAAGGGAAGTTGCATCTCACCTTTTCCGAAAAGTTCTCCAACAACCTTCATGCCTTCGAGTAAATGATCATTGATAATTGCTAGCGCTGGAATACCATCTTTTAAAGCCGTTTGCAGATCATCTTCAAGTCCCACCTTTTCACCATCAATAATCCGTCGGGCCAGCCTTTCCTGGAGAGGAAGAGCTGCCAACTCTGCTGCTCTTGTTAAGCGTGAATTTGTAAGCTCAACTCCTTCAAAAAGTTTGAGAAATTCTGTTAGTGGATCGTAGGTGCATTCTCCTTCAACAAAAACGCGACGGTCATAAATAAGATCTAAGGCCACTTCCTTCTGTCTCTGTTCAATTCGCGCCATCGGGGTGATTTTTGACGGATGAACAATTGCAGAATCCAGACCCGCGTTAACAGCTTCGTTAAGAAAGACCGAATTGAGCACTACACGTGCTGCGGGATTTAAACCGAATGAAACATTGCTCACCCCGAGCGTAGTTTGCACTTGCGGAAATTCACTTTTAAGAGCGCGTATGGCATCGAGTGTCTCAATTCCATCCTTTCTTGTTTCTTCCTGGCCCGTTGCTATGGGAAAAGTAAGACAATCGATCAATATATCGCCTGTGTTCATTGCCCATTTTTGCGTCAAATCTTCTATGAGTCGTCGAGCAATCCGCAATTTCCATTGCGCATCACGTGCTTGTCCAGTCTCATCAATCGTAAGCGCGATAACACTTGCGCCATGTTCCTTAACCAAAGGCATGACCCGTGCGTATCGAGAATTCGGTCCGTCACCATCTTCAAAATTGACTGAATTGATAACACTTCGGCCACCCAATCGCTCTAGCCCGGCCTTAATGACCGCCGGCTCTGTTGAATCCAAAACAATCGGGAGCGTTGAGGATGTTGCAAATCTGCTTGCGAGTTCACTCATATCTTGCGCGCCATCACGACCTACATAATCAACAGATAGATCGAGCATATGTGCACCATCTCGAATTTGGTCGCGCGCGATTTCAATACATGTCTGCCAATCTTGGGCCAGTAACGCATCGCGAAAAGCACGCGAGCCGTTAGCGTTAGTTCTCTCTCCTATTGCCATGTAGGTCAAATCTTGTCTAAAAGGAACATATTGATAGAGCGAAGATGCGCCAGGTTCTAGTTCGACATTACGTGATTTGATGCGTTCTCCGGAGACGCGATCAACCACCGCTTTTAAATGTTCAGGAGTTGTTCCACAGCACCCGCCGATTAGACTGACACCGTATTCATTGACAAAATTGGCAAGGGCGGTGGCAAGTTGTTCTGGTGTAAGTGGGTACTCGGCGCCATGCGCCCCTAATATCGGCAGGCCCGCATTTGGCATTACTGAAATTCCAATACGTGCGTTTTTACTGAGATATCGCAAGTGCTCCGACATCTCTGCAGGCCCGGTCGCGCAATTGAGACCGATGAAATCAATACCGAGGGGTTCCAGTGCATTGAGTGCAGCACCAATTTCAGAACCTAGAAGCATCGTCCCAGTTGTTTCAACTGTAACTTGCGCAATTAACATTATATCTCGACCAGATTCGGTGATCGCAGCACGAGAGGCATTTATTGCCGCTTTTGTTTGCAGAAGATCTTGTGATGTTTCAATAAGTAAAGCATCGCTACCGGCATCAACTAATCCTTTGGCAGCAAGGAAATATGAATCTTTCAAATTCTGATAAGTCGTATGTCCCAAACTTGGCAATTTTGTACCGGGCCCAAGAGATCCCAGAACGAATCGTGGTCTGTCTTTAGTGGAGAAAGAATCTGCACTCTCTCGGGCTAATACTCCCCCAGCAAATGCGAGTTCATAAATCCGATCTTCAATTCCATATTCAGCTAAATTCGCCCAGTTAGCGCCAAAAGTATTTGTTTCAATCGCATCAACTCCAACAGTCAAATATTGATCGTGGATGGCGCGAACAACTTCTGGACGCGTAACATTGAGAATTTCATTGCACCCTTCATGGCCTTGAAAATCGGCCAAGGTTGGATTCGCTGCCTGCAACATGGTCCCCATTGCTCCGTCGGCAATAACACAACGCAGGCTTAGCGCCTCACGCAGGGTTTGGTTCTGTGAAGTCGTCACTTGGGCGAGGTTACCGTAAGGTGAGGTTATGGAGATTCTTGACATCCCTGCACTACGTCATCCTCGAATGATTGTCGCCTTTACTGGATGGAACGACGCCGGTGAAGCGGCCTCTGGGGCTGTAGATCATCTTCTATCGCAATGGCCAGGACAGAGAATTGCCGAAATGGAGAGCGAAGAATTCTATGATTTTCAAGTAAATCGACCACAAGTTTCTTTAACAGAATCCAAAATGCGCACTATCTCCTGGCCCAACGCCTCAATTTTCGCGGTGCAGACTCCTCATCTACCTTTTGATTTTCTGATCGTTCAAGGTCCTGAACCTTCACTCAAATGGAAAAGTTTCGTATCCGATCTCTTGGATCTAGCTGATGATTTGGATGTTCATACGGTGATAACTTTGGGCGCATTATTAGCCGACGTTCCACATAGCCGTCCGATCCAAGTTACAGGTAGCGCAGCTCATCCAGAAGTTGCTACTCGCCTCGGCATGGAGATTAGTCACTACCAAGGCCCCACTGGAATTTTGGGAGTTATACAAGAAGGCGCATACAGGCGCGGTGTTGATTGCATAAGTTTATGGAGCGCCCTACCCCACTATGCCTCTGCCTCACCATCACCTAAAGCAACACTTGCTTTGATAAATGCTCTCGAAGATTTTCTGGATGTATCTCTTCCACAAGGTGAACTCCTTGAAAGTGCCCAAATTTGGCAATCAGATGTGGATGAGTTAGCCGAACAAGATGGCGATATAGCTGAGTATGTTAAAGCCTTGGAAGATTCAAAAGATGCGCAAGATCTACCCAGCGCTACTGGCGATGAAATCGCCCGTGAATTCGAGCGCTATTTACGTAGAAGAAACGTTGAGTAGATCTCTAAAAAGCTATACCAAGTAGGGCATCTATTGCCCTGGATAACTCTCCTGCGCAACCGCCTTGCAAGCCTGATTCCGTCTGGTGGCACCATAGTTCGAGGGCTACAAATAATGACGGTGTATTCAAGTCCTGCGAAAGTAAGTGGATCATATTTTCAATAAGATCTGTGGTTGGGGCTACTTCCTCGCGAGAAAGTGCACTTCTCATTCTTTCAATAAATAGCTGCGCATCTGTGAGTAATTGCTGATTCCACATACGATCTTGTGCATAGTGTCCTTGCAACAATGCGCATCTAATCACCATCGGGTCAACACCTGAAGAGACAAGTGTGGAAACAAGTACCAAATTTCCTTTGCTTTTGCTCATTTTTTCACCGTCGAAACCGATCATTCCTGCATGCATATAGATCCGCGCAAATTCCTTTTCTCCCAGAACGCGAGCTTGTGCGGCGCTAATATCGTGATGAGGAAATTGCAGATCGCTACCCCCTCCCTGGATATCTATACAAAATTGATCGCTTGGATCTTTATCTAAATATGCAAGAGCGATAGCGCAACATTCGATATGCCATCCAGGGCGACCAATACCAAAAGGCGAAGGCCACCCCGGCTCTCCTTGACGCTGTTGCATCCACACAAGAGCATCGAGTGGGTTTTCCTTTCCAGAGCGGTCTGGATCTCCTCCCCTTTGTCGTGAAATTTCGATCATCTCGTCGAAGGAAAGATGAGCACGTGAACCAAATTGACTATCGCTCTTTACTCGAAAATATAGATCTTTAGATAACTCATAAATCGCGCTCCGGTTTTGCATAATTTCAACCGCTTTAACGACAAGTGGAATTGATTCGACCGCGCCAATGAAATTCTCTGGCGGAAGTATATGCAAATCCGTCATATCACCCTTAAAAAGCTCTATCTGTGAAGTGGCTAACGATTCCCATGATTGGCCATCTCGTATAGCGCGTTCAAGTAGTGGATCATCAATATCTGTAACATTTTCAACGAAATGCATCATTTGTCCCGCACTTCGGATATATCTATTCACTAAGTCGAAAGCTATATATGTTGCAGCATGCCCAAGATGTGTCGCGTCATATGGCGTTATTCCACATACGTACATCCTGATATCGCGATATTGAGGAAGGCTCACCAGATTACCTGTAGCAGTAGATTTCAAATTCAATGCAGGAAAAATGTAACTTTCATTGAAACGAGGTACTGCTACATCGGCCCAAGAATTCATTGCCCTATCTTAGAGGCAGATTGATATGTGCAGGTGTTTAATACGCAGGCCAAGGTACTGAAGGCCAATCTTTGGATGGCAATGGAAATGTTCTTTGCGTGAGAAGCATCTGAACTCTTCTGAGTAACGCGTCAATCTCGCCAAAAGTAAGGTGAGATTGAAGGGTATCCCCAAAATCTCCAGCCAATTGCGATGCAAGCATCTGTAAAATCTCTATCTCTGATTCGGTCAATGGGCTCTGCGCCCATTGCCAGAGCACGGTGCGTAATTTATCGTCAACGTGGAATGTAACTCCGTGATCACAGGCAAAAATTTTGCCATCGTCAGTGGGTAATAGGTGACCAATTTTACGGTCTGTATTATTAACAATTGCATCAAAGAGAGCGATTTTACGCAGTTGTGGTAAATCCTTATTAAAGATCTCCACGAGATCTACGCTTTCATCAATATCGATCCATCTTTGAACCATTCCAGGACCGAAAGGACCCTCGCGCAAGATCGTTATTGGCACCACATTCAATCCCGTTTTCTGGCTCACCAGGTATGCCGCGTATTCGCGATCTGCCAAAGTACCAACCGAAAAATCCCATAATGGTCGCTCACCAGCTATTGGTTTATAAATACAGGCTATATCGGATTCATCCTTAACAGCGCGTGCGTAGAGAGTTGCATTCGAAGCATCAACCAATCGCCCAGTTACGTGTATCTCGCCTTCGATCATAATGGTGCGAATTGATGAGGAATTATCGTCGATAACCATTGGCCCTCGGACAAACGTGCCCCCTTAAATCTAAAGGCAATCCGCAGAAAGTGCAGGGTTGGCGACCAGCGTTTACCAATCTCATCGCACGTAGGCAGAAAGCTTCGGCTTGTGCGGGAGAAATTATGACCTTTAGTAAATCTGGACCTTCTTGTGAATCACTGAGAATATCGATCTCCTCTGAATCTTGCGCAGTAATTGAGTCATCTAGGGCTTGAAATTCCATAGAAATCATCTCACTATCACCCAACCAAATCAGACCGATAATACCAACGATAAATTCTTCAATTATGGGATTCTCTAGCGCACCTTCGTCAATCAACGCCTTCTTTGCTAGAACATTGGGATGCTCGCGTTTGATCTCGCGAAGTAGAAAACCCACCCTCTCAACCAGCGCGACAACTTGTGATTTTTCGACGACAACGGAGATGAGTCTTCGATTTTCTTTAGCTTGAATAAAGAAAGTGCGCTCTCCCGGTTCTCCAACAGTCCCAACGATGAATCTATCCGGGGATTCGTAGAGATGAATTATGCGCGTCATTCTACTTGCTTCCTTTCAACCCTGAACCGCCACCGACGAAATGACGTCGACGCGTTTTTGATTTTACTATCTCACCTATGTGGGTTGTTGAATCGTTCATTAAAAGTAAACGAGTCTTAGCGACGCTGAAGTCTAAGATCGAGATGGAGGCCGGGTCTATAACAAATCTTTGAAATTCATCTAAGTGCAGACCCAAAGCTGTTGTGATTAAAGATTTGATCACATCTCCATGCGAGACCACAATTGAAACGCCAGTACCTGTTGATTGGACAAGAGAATTCAGTGCTGATGACGTGCGTGCCTGCATCTGCGTCATTGATTCACCACCTGGGAAAACGACTGCAGATGGCTTGGATTGCACTGTTTTCCATAATGGTTCACGGGATAACGTTGCTAGTTTTCTGCCACTCCACTTGCCATAATCGACTTCTATAAAATCAGCAACAGTGGCAACGGTTGTCGTGATGGCAAAATCTCGAAGCCACGGAGCGATGGTTTGTTGACACCTTTCCAGCGGACTCACGTGAATCGCTTTAACTCTGATGTCGCCCAAACGTTGGCTTAATCCATCTGCTTGATGTAAACCGGATTGACTTAAGAAAACTCCGGGTAGGCGACCTGAAAGAATTGCTTTCTCGTTGGCCTCTGAATGGGCATGTCTTACCAGTAGCACTAAAGACACACTGCCTCATTTCTAAATCGTTTCTATAACCGCGAGTTTATAGAGGTTTTGTCGCGAATGGCTTGCTAGGGTCACGGGTATGGAAATGAGGCGCGCTGGTTCAAGCGGACTCACCGTTTCACGTTTGGGTTTGGGAACCATGACTTGGGGCCGAGATACCGATGAACATGAGGCAGCCGATCAATGTCGTGCATTTTTGGATGCAGGTGGCAACTTCCTGGATACCGCAGCTATGTATGCCGATGGAGATAGCGAGCGAGTCATTGGTGGCCTAATCGGCACACTTTTCCGACGCGAAGATGTTGTTATTGCCACTAAAGGTGGCGTTAGTTTTCCAGAGGGTGTGCGGATGGTTAACAACTCTCGAGGAAATCTGCTTAACGATTTGGAAAAGTCGCTTCAAAGACTTGGCACTGACTATGTAGATCTTTGGCAAATTCACACGTGGGATCCTAATAATCCTTTAGACGATACACTTTCTGCACTGGATTTTGCATATACGAGTGGGAAAGCGCGCTACGTTGGCATATCCAATTTTTCTGGGTGGCAGAGTGCTAGAGCCATTAGCGTGCAACAGAGCCTGCCAAGCAGAGCACCTATTGCAACTTCTCAGAGTGAATATTCGTTGGTCAACCGCAACATTGAACGAGAAGTTCTCCCCTGTATGAATGCACTAGGGGTTGGATTGCTTGCATGGTCTCCTCTGGGTCGCGGAGTTCTGACAGCTAAATACAGAAATGGAATTCCAAGCGATTCCAGGGCAGCAAGTGCCCATTTATCAAATTTCGTTCAGCCATATTTGGATGACAGGAGTGCAAGCATCGTTGAAGCTGTATGTGTTGCCTCTGAAGGACTTGGTTACTCTCCTTTAGAGGTCGCTCTTGCATGGGTGAGAGATGCGCCTGGAGTAACGAGCGCCATTATTGGTGCACGCACAGGTGCTCAATTGCGTGGCATTTTAACGAGCGAGGAAATCGCATTGCCGGAAATTGTTCGCAGTGCATTAAATGATATTTCTAAGCCTTAGGAGTATTGGATTACTAACTATTTTTAAGGCAATGTTCGAGTGCGTTTACTCCGAAAATTAAACTTTCGACCGGAACTCTTTCATCAACTCCGTGAAATAGCGACATAAAATCTAAATCAGCAGGTAATTTCAATGGCGAGAAGCCATATCCCGTTATTCCAATTTTGGAAAGCGCCTTGTTATCTGTCCCTCCGCTCATTAAATATGGAACCGGAATACCTTCTCGGTCTTGGGCTTTGATCGCATTGCACATTGCATCAACAAGAGGACCGCTGAAATCCACTTCCAAAGCTATATCTCGGGCTATCGTCTCTATGGCAATATCTGGACCAATGATCTTGCGAATTGTTTCGTCGAACTCTCCTTCCAAACCTGGAAGAAAACGACCATCTATTACCGCAGTGGCAACTTGTGGAATTACGTTGGCCTTATAACCTGATTCGAGCATCGTAGGATTAGCAGTATTTTGCAAAGTTGCCCCAATCATGCGAGCAACTCCCCCTAACTCAACAAGAAGTGGGCGTAAATCCTTTTCGTCGTAAACTTTTCCCGTTGCCTCTGCAACTAGTTTAAATAAGATTTTGGCAGTTTTTGTGTAACGTTGTGGCCAGGAGTGTTTGCCTATCTTTGCAACAGCTTCAGTAACGGCGCTTACTGCGTTCTCATTGTTAATCATTGAGCCGTGCCCCGCCCGACCATGGGCAATCAGTTTCATCCAATGAATGCCTTTTTCAGCTGTTTGAATTAAATACAGACGTTTACCATCGCCAACCGTTACGGAGAAGCCTCCGACTTCGGAAATTGCTTCGGAACAATGGGCAAAGAGTTCTGGATGCTCTGTACTCATCCATCGAGAACCGTAAATACTTCCCGCCTCTTCATCTGCAAAAAAAGCAATGACGAGATTACGAGGTGGCTTGACGCCATCACGAGCCCACTTACGCAGGATCGCCAGAATCATGGCATTCATATCTTTCATATCTACAGCTCCGCGCCCCCAGATCATTCCATCGCGAATTTCTCCACTAAAGGGATCAACTGACCAATCATCAGCATCGGCAGGGACAACATCAAGGTGTCCATGAACTACCAAACCTGGTCTGGTCGTGTCACTACCTTCAATGTTGGCAATAACATTGCAACGACCAGGTGCGGATTCATAAATTTTTGAAGCAATTCCCACTTCCGACAATTTGCCAACAACGTATTGCGCAATTGCACTTTCATTACCTTTGCCTTCCCCATAATTAACGCTGGGAATTCGAATCATCTCTTGGCATAATGTGACGACATCCTCCTCGAAATCATTGCTCATAATGGGATTCTCTCGTAGTTTCTCCTACAAAGCATCTTCGCTTCCCGCGACTTTGTCTCCTATGGCTTGGATTGCTATCGTTACGCCTCACTCGTCCGGGTGGCGGAATTGGCAGACGCGCTAGCTTGAGGTGCTAGTGCCCGCAAGGGCTTCGGGGTTCAACTCCCCGTTCGGACACAACAGGGGGTTTGAGTGGAACTAGAACAGGCCTTAGCGCTCATTCGAGCAGTTCCGGATTTTCCCCATGAAGGTATTTTGTTTCAAGACATCACTCCTTTGTTATCAAACCCTGACGCCTTTAGAGCACTTATTCGCGCATTGGGGCAAGTTGATCCAAAGGCACAATCTGTCGTTGCAATTGAAGCTCGAGGTTTCATACTCGGCGCTGCCCTAGCCAACCACCGTTCTATCGGGTTTGTTCCCGTGCGGAAGAAAGGGAAGTTGCCTCGTGAAACTTTTCAAGAAGGATATTCCTTGGAGTATGGAGATGACTGCCTTGAAATTCATTGCGATGCGTTAACGGAGCGTTCTCAAGTTCTCTTAATTGATGATGTTTTAGCAACCGGGGGGACAATCAACGCGGCCATCAAACTTATAGAACTAGCGGGTGGGAAAGTTTCAACAGTAGCGGTCTTGATTGAAATTCTCGCCCTTGGTGGACGCGAACGAATACTTGCTCAGAATTCAAGCATAAATATTGAATCGTTGCTCTCGATATGAACAAACGCATTCTTGAAATTCAGGGCTTGAGAGCCTTTGCTGCGATTTTGGTTGTTATCTTTCACGCCCGCTTTGTTGGCGGAGGTTTTATTGGGGTGGATATATTTTATGTGATTTCTGGATATCTCATTACGGGCATTATCTTGCGCGAGATTTCAAAAAATGGAAGACTGAATTTTTCGCAATTTTATTTGCGACGTATCAAGCGATTACTACCTACATCGAGTTTCGTTCTCATACTTACCGCGTTGGCGGCTTGGGTGCTTCTTGCACCAAATACTAGAACCTCAATCGGCAGGGATGTTATCGCCGCCAGCATATATATTTGCAACTACCTTTTCGCATGGTGGGAAAATGACTATCAAAATCTGGGAGCAATTCCTTCGCCGCTGATTCATTATTGGTCCTTGGCTGTGGAGGAACAGTTCTATTTGATATGGCCACTGTTTTTGGTTCTGCTCGCTAAATTCGGAAAACAACGCACATTAGTTCTTGGCATTTGGTTGACCACTCTTTCCTCATTTTTCTACTCTCTATTTCTCACCCATTTTTCACCTATCTGGGCTTTCTACTCACTACCAACACGTGCTTGGGAATTAGGCGCCGGAGCTTTGCTCGCGCTAGCGCCAGCGTGGAAGATTAGAAAACCTTGGTTTATTTGGGTGGCGGTAGTAGGCCTTCTTTATTCAACGTTCCAATTTAATTCATCCACTGCTTTTCCCGGTACTGCAGCCCTTGCGCCAGTGATTGCCACTGTTTTACTCATTGCAAGTGTTGGATCTTGGCCGCCAGTATTGAGAAAGATTGCCCACTCAAGGATTTCGCAATGGTTAGGAGGAATTTCATATCCTCTTTATCTGTGGCATTGGCCCCTTTTAGTCTTACCCAGCGCTTACTTTGGCAGACCTTTGCATTTCTATGAAAGGATCTTTTGCATCATCGCAACCGTTA
This sequence comes from Streptomyces griseus, assembly GCA_945884695.1. GTDB lineage: Bacteria > Actinomycetota > Actinomycetes > Nanopelagicales > Nanopelagicaceae > QYPT01. Next base: position 217,129 of record CAMCYO010000001.1, on the reverse strand, counting down.
TAGCGGCCGATATCACCCACAGACTCATTGAAGAACCCCTACGAACTAAATCAATTAAACCTAAGGTCATTATTGTTGGCGCTATCTGTATCACAGCTATAGCAACGGTTCTCGGCGTTGCAATCGGAATGAGTGCATCAACAAAGATACAAGTAGGCGATACAAAAAACTCGTATTCACTGGCGGAAATTGTGAAAAAACCAGCAGTATATGAAAACGGTTGTCATGTTAATTACGGTGAGGACACTTCTCCTCTCTGCGAATTTGGCGATGTGCAATCATCGAAAACTGTAGTTCTTTATGGAGATTCACATGCAGCGCAATGGTTTCCAACTCTCGAGAAATTGGCCCGAACTCAGAACTTTAAGCTCATTTCGTTGACAAAATCTGCTTGTCCATCTATCGAAGTGACTCGAATCTCTCGAGGCGCGTTCAATACAGCTGAATGTGAGAGGTGGCGGAAGAATTCGGTGAATCGTATTATGACAATCCGTCCAGATGTAGTGATTGTCACAGGATTTCAATGGTATGCATTTGCCTCTGAATCAGGAACCCGTGAACAGTGGTGGGAAAAGGGTCAATTACTCACGGCGCTACATCTGCAGGCTGCAACTCCCAAGCTGATCTACATTTCGGATACTCCGCATGTGCTACGAGATATTCCAACATGTCTTGCCTCTTCTCAGCTGAGTTCTTGCGACACCTCAGAACCTTCTTTTAATAATATTCCAAGCAATATTCTGAGTATCGATCCCACGCAATGGCTCTGTGGTCCAACATGTCCTGCAATTCTTGATAATATGGTGGCCTATCGAGATGGTTCCCACATTTCAGTTGATTTTGCTAAAGCACTCACTTCCAAAATGCTCATAGCTTTGCAAAGTCTAGGAGTAAGTCTGTGAAGCACATTAATTTGATCCATATGCGAGGATGTCAACATGGCTGAATTAACCTACTACTGCGGGACTATGGATAGTGGTAAATCAACCCTTGCTCTGCAAACCGCCCATAACCATCAAAGTCGAGGTCGTACAGGATTGATTTTCACCAGTAAAGACCGAGCCGGATCCGGTGTTATTTCCTCGCGTTTGGGCTTACAACGTGATGCTATTGAAGTTGCACCATCATTGGATCTGCATCGTTTTGTTGCCGATAAATTGTCAGGTGGCGAACGGATTGATTACGTGATCTGCGATGAAGCACAGTTTTATGAACCATCTCAGATAGAACAACTTGCCAAGATTGTAGATGGATTAGGTATTGATGTTTTTGCCTTTGGAATTCTCACAGATTTTCGCACGAGTTTGTTTCCAGGATCAGCAAGATTGGTCGAACTTGCCGATCGAGTCAATACGCTTCAGGTAGAGGCGCTCTGTTGGTGCGGAGCGCGCGCGACACATAACGCGAGAACATCTGCTGGAGTAATGATTACAGAAGGTGAGCAAGTGGTTGTAGGAGATGTTTCAGCCGATAACGAAATTGCATATGAAGTACTGTGTCGACGACACCACATGCGTAACGTAACCGCTAGAGCCTCGCAATTGGTCGATCCAACATTTAACACTAAGGAGTAAGGATTGAATACCCGTGGCCTTGTCGCACTAAAAGCTGTCGCACCTGCAAACAATGCTTGCAAGGTCTCAAGCAATACTGCAAAGAAGATGCGACTCCTACCTACAACGGCATGAACAGAGACGGCCAAACTATCTCTTTCGGAGGATATTCGAATCCATTTGTTATAGATGCTAAAACTTTCTAATATCAAATAAACTGATGAACTGCCCAAGCAATTATCGGGGCAAAGGCCAAGGCTGGTAGAAGATTCCCGACGGCGATTTCTCTAATGCGCAGTAACCGCAAACCTATACAGACCAACATCAATCCACCAGTAACTGTCATCGCGTCAATTTGATATCCAGAAAGCACGCTACCCAGAAAAAAGCCGATGACAGTCCATAAACATTGATAAATTCCCACAGGAATTGCTGATGCTGCCACTCCCCAACCAAGGGTTGTTGCAAATGCCATAGCAGCAAAAAAATCTAGAGTACTTTTCAATAACAACTGATCTATACCCGTGGACATTCCATCGCTAATGCTTCCGAGTATTGCTAATGGACCAATAGCGAAAAGCAAAGATGCAGAAACAAATCCTTCGACAAAAGTCCCATCCTGAGATGAACGAAATCTTTTTCGCAAATTCTCTCCAAAAGATTCAAGACGCTCTTCTATCCGAGCCCAAGTGCCAACAAAACCACCCATAAGCAAGGAAAGTAGGACGGTCAACAAAGACCAACCTGTAGGTAGCGCGCTTGTATACCTATCTGACCATAAAGAAGCTATCGCTAAAGCAGCTCCTAAAAGGGTAGTTAAACCTAATACATCCATCAGCAATGAGCGCGTCTTCTCTGGCATTTTGGATCCGGCAAGAACACCAATCCCGGCTCCAAAAAATATTGTTGCGATATTTATAACTGTGCCGATTCCTGGAAACATTTGCAACTAACTCGCAAACCGAATAATAGAAATTGCTCCAACAACGAGGCAGTAGATTGCAAAAGGATAAAGAGTTCTTGTCTTAAACCAACGAACTAAAAACGTAATTGAGGCATAGGTGCATAGAAAAGAAACCACTGATCCCGCAAGAATCGGGCCTAGTAGTTGAGAATTTTCGGCTTGAAAAAGTTCTGGCAATTTATACAAAGATGCTCCAGCGATTACCGGCAACGCTAATAGGAATGCGAAATCTGATGCGGTTGAATGTGACAAACCCCGAAGTAGGCCAGCACTCATTGAAATACCAAAGCGAGAGATCCCTGCAAATAAAGCTAGAGATTGACCAAAACCAATCGCTATAGCGTTTTTTACAGATATGGACTCGGTTATGTTCTTATTCTCCTCAGAAATACCTTCAGGACGGGCCGTTGATCGAGTAATTCTTTCTACTATGAAAAGAACACATCCATTAATGGTTAAAAAAACTGCCGAAGCAAGAGGCTTTGAGAAAAGTTCTCGCAAGTTTTCCTCGAATATGACACCTAATACAGCAACCGGTATTGTCGCAATAACTAAACGCCAAAAAACCGCGCTCTCTAGATCGCGACGTCCAGATAAACTCCTAATTCCTGAAAAAATTAAAGCAAACCAACGTTTACGAAAGACTAGGAATAAGGCAATTGCACTTGCACTATGCAGAGCTATGGTTGCAACAAGGTAGGGAGAATTGGCATCAGTTGTAAAATTACTCCACTGCCCACCAATCCAGGCCGGCATAAGGACTGCATGTCCGAGGCTGGATACTGGGAATAGTTCTGTTACTCCTTGAATAAAACCAGTGATTATTGCCTGCGCGTAAGTGAACTCCATAAGATGACGAGTCTAACCCTGTCACTCCTTAGCTTGATGTATCGAAATAGGATAATCTACCGAAATGTTTAGTAGTTTTACCCTCTTCGCGATATTAGCCAGATGGCTCAAGCCTCATCACACAATTCCTCATACTCCCTGGCGATCAAATGGCCGATGGGATTTGTCCCTATTGCGATTACTCATTTTAATTTCTGGATTAGCATTTTTCGGATTCGGTGAAGCTCTACTTGTTCAATCCAATATTGGAAACTCTCCATGGTCTGTCTTCGGACAGGGAATATCCCGTCGTACCGGCCTATCTTTGGGTTGGTCGACATTTTATATAAGCTGCGCAATCTTGGTGTTGTGGATACCCCTTAAGGAAAGATTCGGATTCGGAACATTGGCCAATGCAGTGGTTATTCCCTTAACTTTGCAATTGGGCGTTGATCATTTGCCTTTGCAACATGGGTATCTCAGCGGTATAGCTATGGCCTTAGCTGGTATCGCCTTAGTTGGAATCTCAACTGCAATGTATATCAGTTGCGGATTGGGACCAGGTCCTCGTGATGGATTGATGACCGCACTTCATCACCGCACCAAAATCAGGATAGGTCGAGTTCGTCTTGCAATCGAAGCGTCCGTAGTTCTCATGGGATTTGCTCTTGGTGGCAATGCCGGGCTTGGCACGATACTTTTTGCGTTATTTGTAGGGCAATCTGTCGCAATTTCCTGCGGTGTCTTAGCTCGAATTACCCGTCAGTAACAAAACTCAGCCAATAATCTTTACCCATCTTCTCCCGGCTTGTGGGCCGTGAATCCACACGGGGTCGCAAACACCCCCGATACCAAAACAGTAAGGGGAAAACCATGCTCGATACATATTTCAAAATATCGCAACGTGGCTCCACGGTTGGTCAAGAAGTTCGTGGCGGAGTAGTCACTTTCTTCACAATGGCATATATCGTGGCGCTGAATCCACTCATCATCGGTCTTACCAAAGATGCTGATGGAAAATACTTAGGTGGCGGAGATGCACCCAACCTTGCGTTGATTGCAGCAGCTACCGCACTTATTGCTGGCGTACTGACGATCCTCATGGGAGTTGTTGCCAACTTCCCAATGGCCCTTGCTACGGGACTTGGACTCAATACATTCGTAGCGGTAGGTATCGCTTCGAAAATGTCTTGGGCAGATGCAATGGGATTGGTACTTCTAGAAGGAATTATTATCACAGTCCTAGTTCTTACAGGTTTTAGAACAGCAGTATTCCGCGCAGTCCCTACCCAGTTAAAGATTGCAATTTCGGTCGGAATTGGTCTTTTTATCGCGTTGATCGGATTGGTCGATGCAGGATTTGTTCGTCGCACTGGTTCAGGACCTGTTCCTGTAACGCTCGGCGATAACGGAACTCTCGTTGGTTGGCCAATCATCGTCTTCGCTTTTGGCCTATTCCTTACGATCGGTCTGATGGTTAAAAAGGTTAAAGGAGCGCTTTTGATTGGTATCGGTCTTGCAACTGTTGCAGCTATAGCAATCGAATCAGCTTTTAAAGTCGGGCCAAACTTCATTGCGCCAGACAAAGTCAATCCAAAAGGCTGGGGACTCAATGTTCCTGCCTTTCCCTCAGATATAATCGCTGCTCCGGATTTTGGTTTATTAGGCCATTTCAATCTCTTTGGATCCTTTAGCCGGATTGCCGCTGTATCAGCAATCCTTCTGGTTTTCACACTTCTTCTCGCTGACTTCTTCGACACTATGGGCACAATGACTGCAATTGGCCACGAAGCTGGTCTTGTAGACCGTGATGGAAATGTTCCCGATGCTAATAAGATCTTGATTGTTGACTCCATCGCCGCCGCTGCTGGTGGCGCTGCTGGTATCTCCTCCAACACTTCATACATCGAATCTGCTTCTGGAGTTGGTGAAGGTGCGCGCACTGGTTTGGCCTCTGTTGTTACAGGACTTTGTTTCTTGCTCACAACATTTTTGGCCCCATTAGTTGCTGTTATTCCTTACGAGGCCGCTACTCCAGCTCTGGTTATCGTTGGATTTTTGATGATGACACAGATCAAATCAATCAATTGGGAAGATTTAGGAATAGCAATTCCAGCCTTTCTTACCATTATTTTGATGCCCTTTACCTACAACATCTCAGTTGGAATCGGTGCTGGCTTCGTATCACACGTCGTAATTAGAATGATTCAAGGTCGCAGAAAAGAACTTCATCCACTTCTGCTCCTTGTATCTGCACTATTTGTGGTGTATTTCCTCGCCTCACCAATCAATGCCTGGTTAGGTTAAATCTCAAGCAATTAAGAATAGAAATGGGCCCCGGTAAGGGGCCCATTTCTATTTCACTTCCCAATCAATAGGAATCTCATCATTCATCAAAAGAATGTTATTGATTCTGCTAAAAGGTTTTGATCCGAAAAATCCCCGATAAGCCGAAAGTGGACTCGGGTGTGGGCTAGATATTGAGTTCTTAGCCGGAAAATATTGCGCCAATTCTTGGGCATCGCTACCCCATAGAACTGCGATACAACCCTTCTCCCCCAAGATTCGAGCAACTTCGTCGGTAAACTCTCTCCAAAGGGCACGAGATGGGGTCTTTGAATTGAAAGTTAAAGTTCTATTGATCAAAGCCACTCCTTGATCCACCCAGGAGCTCAAATCTCCGTGATGCGCTGGAACTATTCCGAGATCACTTTCAAGTTCTTTGTATATATTTCGAAGTGAGGCAGGAACCGGTCGAACATCTCTTGGAATTGAGAAAGCCAAGCCTGTGGCATGTGCTGGATTTGGATATGGATCTTGTCCAAATATGACAACCCGAATTTCCTGTGGAGATTGCACAAATGCGCGCATCACGTTCGCATAATTTGGCAAAAAATCCTGCAGAACAAGGGATTTTTCAATTCTAGAAAGTGCAGGTTCACATTGCGAGAGCAATTCTTGCCATCGTGGATGCATAGTGCTAAAGAGCGTCATTGGGCCCTTGCGAAGAACCGTGATCCCTCTTGTGTAACAATAATCGGAACTCCAAAAACCGCGCTTACATGCTCACTGGTTATCACGTGTTCGACTGGTCCTGAAACAGCATTCATACCATCTTTAATGAGCAGAGCATGTGTTGTTCCCGCCGGTATCTCTTCGATGTGATGAGTTACTAAAATTGATACTGGAGCTCGTTCGTCCTGCGAAAATTGCGAAAATCTAGTGAGTAAGTCCTCTCTTCCACCCAAATCCAATCCGGCAGCAGGTTCGTCAAGCAATACCAACTCTGGGTCAGCCATGAGCGCTCTACATATTTGTACGCGTTTTCGTTCCCCTTCACTCAAAGTCCCAAAAAGGCGTTCACCCAAGTCGCGAACTCCAAATGTAGTTAAGAGAGCGATGGCTCGGGATTCATCCCATAAATCATATTCTTCTTTCCACCTACCAACGATGGCATAGGCGGCGGTAAGAACAACATCACGAACTCTTTCATCGTAGGGAATATTTTCAGCCAGAATTGCACTACAAAGTCCAATGCGAGTGCGCAACTCGAAAACATCCACACTTCCCATTCTCTCGCCAAGGATTTCAACAGAACCTGACGTGGGAAAACTCTGTGCCGAAAGTAGTGATAAAAGAGTTGATTTTCCCGCGCCATTAGGGCCAAGAATTACCCACCGCTCACCTTCTGAAATTAGCAGAGAGAGCGGGCCAAGAATTGTACGTTCGCCCTTGCGAACAGTTACATTCTCTAACGAGAGAACCACTTGATTTCCCATAGGGAAAGTAAGATATCGCCATTAGAGCGTGAATTCACGAAATTGTGCACCTTCGTTACGCATTTCACGATAATCTGCCCTAATGTCCACTGTTCCACAGAGCGAGCCCTTTACTGGTCTGATTCTCTTATCCGGAATAGATACGCCGGGAATCACCCAAGCCCTATTTGAAACGCTCTCGCCTTTCGCGATCACCGTGCTAGATATTGAACAGGTGGTTATTCGCGACCGCGTGATTCTCACGGCGCTGATTGCTTTAGATAAGAGCCACGCCAAAGCAGTTGAAGAAGATCTCAATCTTTGCGCAGCAACTTTAAGAGTTGATATTGCTATCGCATTCTCCCATTCCTCCATCCATTCGATAGCGGCAAAAACAGGATTGCTGCACGTTATTGTTTTAGGTAATCCACTCAAGCCTTCGTCGATAGCCCTTATTGCCAAAACCTTGGCAGAACAGAACGCCAATATCGAACGCATCTATCGAACTGCCTCTTACCCGGTTACAGCTGTCGAGTTTGTCCTCTCTGGAGCCCTTCAGAGCACTCTCCGTAAGTCCTTGGCCCAAGTGTGCGTTACCGAAGGCATCGATATCGCGGTGCAACCTGGTGGCTTAATGAGATGGGCTAAGAAATTGGTTTTGATGGATGTTGATTCAACGCTTATTCAGCAAGAAGTGATTGAGCTACTTGCTGCTAAAGCAGGGGTGGGTGACAAGGTAATCGCTATTACGCAATCTGCGATGCGTGGGGAAATCGATTTTGAAAAATCTTTGAAGGAGCGTGTTGCACTTCTTGCCGGATTACCTGAAACGGTAATTGCAGAGGTGCGTTCGCAAATTACTCTCACACCTGGTGCCAAAACTCTTATCCGAACCTTAATGCGATTGGGCCATACCGTTGCAGTTGTTTCTGGAGGATTTATAGAAGTTATTGAACCACTACTAAAGGATTTGGAAATTTCACATTATCGTGCCAATAGCCTTGAAATCATCGATGGGGTTCTTACAGGAAAGCTCACTGGCCCAATCATTGATCGTGCCGGCAAGGCGCAGACGCTTATTGATTTCGCAAACTTGGTAGGCGTGGGTCTAGAACAAACAATTGCAATTGGTGACGGAGCCAATGATCTGGACATGATTACAGCAGCAGGCCTAGGTATTGCTTTCAATGCAAAGCCTGCAGTTATAGCAGCAGCCGATAGCGCACTTTCCCAACCTTTTTTGGATTCTGTTCTGTATCTCATGGGGATTTCTCGCGAAGATATAGAAGAAGCCGATCGTTAAAGCCTACAAGCGTGTATATCGGTTACTAAGATTCCACGTGCGCCTAACGCCCACAGTTCATCCATCAAACGATTAGTTTCACTACGCAACACCATCGCTCTCACAGCCACCCAATCAGGTTTTTGCAATGGCGATATTGTTGGCGATTCTAAACCTGGAGTAATAGCACATGCGCGTTCTACATGAGCCAGAGGAATGTCGTAATCCAACAAAACATATTGACGAGCAGTGACCACGCCTTGCAAACGCCTAACAAGAATTTCTAATCCTGCAGGCATCATTGTACCTTTTCTAGAAATGACTACCGCTTCACTTGTCAAAATTGCGTCACCAAATATTTCTAGACCAGCCTGTCGCAAAGTATTGCCAGTACTGACAACATCAGCAATTACATCTGCTACTCCCAACCGTATACTGCTTTCTACTGCTCCATCTAGACGCACAACAGTTGCTCGTATACCCAACTGCGTTAAGTGCTGCGTTACCAAACCTGGGTATGCGGTAGCGATTCGTAACCCTGCAATATCCTTGAGTGTAAATTTCTTCTCTATTGGTCCCGCGAATCGAAAAGTAGAAGCGCCAAAATCCAGAGCCAATACTTCTGATGCTTGTGCTCCAGAGTCAATCATCAAATCTCTACCCGTTATACCTGCTTCTAATTCACCAGAGCCTACATAAACGGCGATATCGCGAGGGCGTAAATAATAAAATTCCACGCCGTTAGCTTGATCGAGCAGAACCAAATCTCTCGTATCCGTTCGTTGTTGGTATCCAGCCTCACGCAAAATTTCAGCCGAACTTTCAGATAGAGATCCCTTATTTGGAACAGCAATTCTCAACACGTTCAACCCCTATTTTCTATTATAAATAACGATAAACATCGGAAGTAGAAATGCCACGAGCGATCATCATTGTTTGCAGATGGTAAAGCAGCTGGCTTATCTCCTCGGCTAAAGCTTCATCGCTTTCATGTTCTGCTGCCAGCCACACTTCGCCAGCTTCTTCAAGAATCTTCTTTCCGATGTCGTGAACTCCAGCATCCAACAAGGAAACCGTTGATGAATTTTTAGGTCGCTGTGATGCAATATTTTGAAGTTCTAACCAGAGTTCATCGAATGTTTTCACACCTCAAGTTTACCCGTACGCGAACCCTCTCGGGATGCAATTGATAACCAGGACACAAAACCCCAAATAACGAAGGCTCCATAAACCCCATAAAGAATTGCTGAGGGGTAGTAACCACCCTTAATCAAGAGCGGAACCCCGACTGCATCAACGGCGATCCAGACCAGCCAGAATTCGACAAATCCTTTGCTCATTCCATATGTGGCCAAGACTGTTCCAGTAAAAATCCAGGCATCTGGAATTGGTGCCCAAGAACCGAGCTCTTTCAAAAGAAGAAATGAGATGAGATAGAAAACAACTACAACGGGAAGGATATATAAACGCTCACGAGTAGTTGCCCATCTCGGGCTGACCGCATTTTTCGAACTCTTTCCCTTGTTCCTACTCCAAATTATCCACCCATAAATGCTCAACAGAATGAGAAAAACTTGTCTTCCTGCTTGGCCGTATAGATTCTTATCTTGAGGCGTGTTAAAAACTGCCCCAAGAAAAACTGTAAAGAGCAAAATATTGCCCGCCATGCCCACTGGCCATGTCCATACTTTTCTGCGCATTCCATAGATTGCACCTGCTAGTCCAAATGCATTTCCTAATACTTCACGCCACAAAATTGCTTTAGAGCCGAAATGGATCTCTGCTTCAAATAACCAATTTAGAACTGACATATCTCCTCCAAATAAATAGAGGGGGTAGCAAAACTCAATACGCATGCAGGAGCACAACGCAATTGATGTCCCTTTATCCAGACTTTAACTGTCGGTTTTGGATTTTCGCCAAATCAACCGACCACTGGCGATGGTCGGGTCGCGGACTATAACCGCCGGTTCGGATTTACACCGACCCCCGGAACTTCGTGCGTTAGTCTGCCATGTTCTGCGCCAATGCGCGCAATGAAGCAACCATGAGCGCTGGATCTTGGGCTTTAAAAACTGCACTGCCTGCAACAAAAGTATCGGCACCAGCCTGAGTTGCGCGCTCGATGGTTTCTAGAGAAATTCCGCCGTCGACCTGCAACCAGATGGGACGATCTCCAATGATTTCACGCGTTCGTCGAATCTTGGGAAGCATTTCATCCATAAATGCCTGTCCACCAAAACCAGGCTCTACCGTCATTATTAAGAACATATCAACTACATCCAATATATCTACATAGTGTTCTATGGAGGTGCCAGGTTTAACTGCTAGACCAGCGCGTGCACCTTCTGCTCTGATGGCTTTAAGAAGCGGTGAAATATGCTGCGTTGCTTCAGCATGCACGGTGACACTTGCGCATCCAAGTGATGCATATCGAGGTCCCATGTAATCACAGTCGGCTACCATCAAATGCGCATCCACAGGCAGCGCACTCGATTGAATGATTTTCTGAGCCGATTCAAAATTAAATGTGAAATTCGGTACAAAAACATTATCCATAACATCGAGATGAACGAAATCGGAAACCTCTGCAATAGAGGAAATCTCAGACTCCAATTGAGAAAAATCCGCATTCAATATGCTCGGCGTCATTCGAATCTCGCGAACCATTGCTGAACTCTACCCAACCGATCTTATGAAACACGTTCAAATAGTGCCATAAACATGGCATCAGTTCCGTGTCTATGCGTCCAGAGCTGCAAGCTCTCTCCCGCAAGTGCGCTCTCCAAGCCAGCTGGAAGATAATCCCCAATCGGAATCTGTCGGATATTTCTATGTCTAGCAAGCGCATCGCGAACTTGCAATTTCGTTTCAGCCAAATGCGGAGAGCATGTCACATATGCAATCAAAGCAGAAGATTCCGTGATCGAAATTGCAGAGTCGAGCAACTCTCTTTGTAGCGCTATAAGATTTGCAAGATCACCTGGAGTTCTGCGCCATCGAACTTCCGGTCTCCTTCGCAAGGCCCCAATTCCTGTACAAGGAACATCGGCGATAACAGCATCGAATCTTTCTCCACGCGCATCGATGGTGCGTCCGTCCCCAATCCACACCCGAGCACCAACAACTACTTGCTCGACAAGATGTGCCCGAGCGGGTGAGATTTCATTGGCAGTGAAGGATTTATGTTGCTCTAATGCCAAACTTGATAACAACGCAGCCTTGCCGCCTGGCCCGGCACATAGATCCAACCATTTTTCGCGATTATAAGAAGCACTTGCAAATATAGAAGCGACTACCTGCGAACCCTCATCCTGTATTCCAGCAAGTCTATTTCGAACGAGTGGCACTTCGGATGGAATTGTGAGTGTTGTTGCTCCATAAGGAGAAAAGGTCGTGGCCTCTCCCCCATATTTGAGCAAATCCGATTGCGTTGATCTACCTGGCCAGGAAACTAAAGTTGGAGAAGCGGGAATATTATTGGACGTTAATGCGCTTCTCACTTCATCGGAATCTTTCAAAAGATCGAAATAGGCTGAGACAATCCATTCTGGATGTGAGAATTCAATTGCGTACCTAGCCACTAAATCATCCAAAACAGAGAGCGGTTCAAGCCACTGTTCTAATTCGCGGGCACTGATTTTGCGGAGAATAGCGTTTACATAAGTTGCTTTAGACTCCCCAACAACTTTACGAGCCAACTCAACTGTTGCAGAAACTCCAGCATGGACAGGCACTCTCATGTGAAATAATTGATGAATTCCTAGCCTCAATACATCCACAATTCCCGGATCAAGTTCACTGAATTCTCTATCAATCACCTGCTCAATAATCCAATCATGCATTCCCTGCATTCTTAACGTGCCGTAAACCAGTTCCGTTACAAAACCCTTATCCCGAGCCTCTAGATCACTTTCTTGTAAATATCTCGGTAGAAGAAGATTAGCAAATCCTCCGCTCTGATTAACTTCTCTTATAACGTTGTAAGCCAAAAGTCGTGGTTCATCGGGACGAGGTGGGCGAAAGGATTTGACTCCAGATTTAACTGCCTTTGCTTCCTTATTACTCAAAGCGGTCACCGCTAATAATGCGTGCTCCGTTGGACCACTGGGCTGCCGACATCTCTCGTTTTCCTGCCGGAATCAAGGAGAGAATTTCAAGGTTTTGGTTTACGGAACATCCAACAAAGAAAGAACCTCCCTCTAAACCAATCTCTCCTGGTGACAGAGATGGCCCCGCATGTGAAATCGAACTCTTACGAATCTGCATGGGCTCACCTCTCCACAGTGTCCATGCACCTGGTTCTGGGTTAACTCCGCGAACCAAGTTGTGAATAATTTGCGCTGTCAATTTCCAATCGATCCGAGCATCCTGACGAGAAATTTTTGGAGCTAAAGAAACTGCGCCCGATGCTTGCTCAACCGGTAGTTGACCCGTTCTTATCATTTCCAGTGCCATTGCAACCGATTTAACTCCGATAACAGATAATCTCTCCAGTGCATCTCCATATGTGCACTCCGTGTCAACGATCACACTAGCTGTTGAATAAACAGGACCTGTGTCAATGCCTTCTGTAATCTGAAATACTGATACACCAAGGTTTGTTTCGCCATTCATAAGGGCTCGTTGGACGGGCGCAGCGCCTCTCCACTGCGGAAGTAATGAGAAATGCACATTGATACAACCATACTTTGGTGCATTTATAAGTTCTGGTGGAAATATAGCTCCAAAACCAATAACAACAATGAGATCCAATTTCGCAAAACACTCGCGTAACTCAACAAAATCGCGTGTTGCAAGACATGGCAGATTTCGCTTCGTTGCCCACTGACTCACGGCAGAAGGTTCAAGTTTCTTGCTTCTCGCTGATGGCTGATCAGGAGTGGAAATAATTTGAGATAGCTCATATTCGCTTTCAAAAAGCCAATCCAACGTTGGGATTGCAACCAATGGCGTGGCCGCCACACCTATACGCACTAAAGACCTTTTTCAAATGGATTGTGTGGAGAAATCTTGATTCGCGGGCTTCGGCCTTGTGAAATTGCGGTTCCAAACCACTCCGATTCTCGTATCTCCTTCATCGCAATTTTTCTATCTAGGGTGGAGAGGCGGTCAATAAAAAGTATTCCGTCCAGGTGATCATTTTCATGTTGCAGCGCTCTGGCTAAAAGCTCTGATCCTTCAACTACAACTGGTTCCCCATACATATTCCACCCTTTTGCCACAACTTTCATTGACCTTGGCGTTTCATAGCGTAATTCTGGGAAAGAAAGACACCCTTCTTCTCCATCTTGAATTTCTTCCCCCAGATCCAATGAAGGATTAATTAAATGTCCTAAAGCTTCATCCACATCCCAAACGAAAACCCGTAGAGGAACTCCTATTTGAGGAGCAGCTAATCCCGCACCGGGCGCATTGAGCATCGTTTCCGTTAAATCTGAAACCAGCGTTCGCAATTCCTTATCGAAATCAACGACCGGACTGGTCGGTGAAACCAAGACTGGGTCTCCGAATAGTCGAATAGGTTGAATGGACATGGATTTATCTTACCAATCAAGTCAGTTCGTACGGATCAACGTGGATAATCAACAATTCCTTCTTTGAAATGCTCCGTCTTTTTTGATATTCCTGAAGAAAAGATGTCACCTGTGGCCCATCTTCAAATGGTACCGAGAGATAAATTAATCCACGATTCTTAGCGCTAAGAGTAGGCGGTCGAATTTCTAGAGATTGCGGCAATCGAGAATCCGATTTCGCATGAGAAATTCCATCAAAAATCTGTTGGGCTTCATCGCCACTGACGTCGAGTCTGATAAATCGTCTATAAGGCGGTAAACCTAATTCTTCTCGTTCAATCAATTCTCGTCGCACTAATCCCAATGGATTCCATCGTGTCAGGGCTGCAACAATAGGATGTGCAGGTTGCATCGAAATATAAATCGAACCAGCGGAGGTGGCCAGCGAAGCGAAAGAAAAGAATTGCTCGCGCGCGCGCTCATCGGCCCGAAGGCTGGCATGGCCGAAGAATCTATGGCCTTCCAGAAGAATGACAGCACTGTAACCTCCCTTCACCAAAGGTTGCGCACCTGGCGTGGCAAGAACCAATTGTGGTTTTGCTTCGACACTAAGAAGAATGTGTTCTCCAAATGAACTCACCACTGGATAATTTGAAAACGAGCTCCCGATCTCTTCCGCAAATCTTTCGATGCCACGGGAGGCCAGATAGATCCTTTCTCCCCCACATGTTCCGCAGCGCCAATGCGCAAACTCCATAGCGCAGAGCGAACACTGCGGCAAAGCCTGGGAAGATTTGCGCATAAGACGTCCACCGCATTGACACAGTCCTAAATTGCGACATCGTGCGCACAAAATCGCATTGCCATATCCCTTACTAGGAATGAGAAAAAGAACTGGACCCTTTTTTAGAGCCGATCGAACAATGGAAAAACCTTGACTCGGAATCAATTCACCATATTTTGGTTCAGAGGCCACAACATGGTGCACCGATGGTGCTTGCAGAAGATTTAGCCACCCAACATCGAGTAGTCGACCAACCTCTAGCGAGGGAGAAAAACCAGTCAGAATCAGGTTGATCGAAGCATCGCCAGCCCGTAGCAGTGCAACATCACGAGCATTCCACCGCGGAGCTCTGGGTTCATAAAGATGGGCTGAACTTTCATGAGAAACAATGATCGTTGAATGCTTTACTAAGGGTGTAAAAATTGCACCACGTAAACCAAGGGCAATTCTTCGCTTACCTTGAGTAAAGAGCAGATAGTCCCTATATCTTGCTGATCTCTCTTGCGCAGAATCCAATCGTGAATAAAAACCAGAACCAATAAGTGTATCAATGCCTTGGCCCACTTCTTCGAGTTCCTTCTCATCGCTGAGAATAGCTAGAACTTGTGACTTGGAACTTCTCCTAATTATCAACGAAGCTAAAGTTTTAATGGGATCAGGATCTGGAGGTAGCGCCCAAAACAATCTGACCTCATCATTTAAGAGCTCTTTGGCTACTGATTCATCTTCTGTGAATTTGGGTACTGAAAATTGAGCGCTAGCAACTTCTCGTTCCACTCCTGCGCTACGTGGAGGAATAGCCGAACGAAGAACATCTATGGTTGTTCCGGCCCATCGCTGTGAAACCTGTTTGAAAAGTTCGATTGTTTCAATCGTTGCGACCGGATATGGCGAGATAATTTTTTCTATAAATTTTAGGGGAGCAACGCTAGTGGCAAAATCAGTGCGAGAGATAACTAACCCCTCACACTTACCACGGTTGAATGGAACACTCACTCTCACGCCAACTTGCATGAGGTCAGATAAATGCTCTGGAATGAGATACTCATAAGGTTCATCAAGGTGAAAAACGCCGTTATCGACCAGGATTGAAGCTACAGGAAATTCATGGGCAGGTAGAGGTTTAGTTCCAGGAGCTGTCGGTGATTTTAGAGTAAGTGGTCGTGGAGTAACCACATGCATAGATTCTTACTTCGCTGCAGAGCGCAAAGCATCCACACGATTAGTTTTCTCCCATGTGAATTCAGGTAACTCTCTGCCAAAGTGACCATAAGCACTCGTCAAACTATAAATCGGCCTTAATAATTGAAGATCTCTAATGATCGCAGCTGGTCGCAGGTCAAATGTTGCTAATACAGCTCTTTGAATCTTTTCAACAGAAACGCTTTCTGTGCCAAAAGTTTCAACAAAAAGGCCTACAGGTTGCGCTTTACCAATTGCGTAAGCCACTTGCACTTCACAACGTTTTGCTAATCCAGCTGCAACGACACTCTTTGCTACCCAGCGCATCGCATAAGCGGCAGATCGGTCCACTTTCGAAGGATCTTTTCCACTGAATGCGCCACCGCCATGACGAGCCATTCCACCGTATGTATCAACGATAATCTTGCGCCCTGTAAGTCCGGCATCACCCATCGGTCCGCCAATGACAAAGCGACCAGTGGGATTGATAAGCGTTTTCAAATCTTTGCGAGGTAGATCGATTTCAGCAAGAATCGGATCAATTACATGTTTTATAACATCGGGTATGAGTGTCTTTGCAACATCGATATCAGCGCTATGTTGGCTGGAAATAACAACAGTATCTAAAGCAACTGCCGTATCTCCCTCATAGGCGATCGTTACTTGCGTTTTTCCATCAGGGCGCAAATATGGCAGGGTTCCATTCTTGCGTACCGCAGATAAACGGGCAGCGAGTTTATGTGCCAACCAGATAGGTAACGGCATCAGTTCCTTTGTATCATCGCAAGCGTATCCAAACATCAGGCCCTGATCACCTGCGCCTTGTAGGTCCAAAGGATCACCTGATGATGAGATGCGCTTCTCGTACGCGTCGTCTACCCCTTGTGCAATATCCTGGGACTGTTGCCCGATAGAAATAGAAACACCACACGTGTTTCCATCAAAACCTTTTTCAGAAGAGTCGTATCCAATTCTCAATACCGTATCGCGAACGATTCCCATAACATCGGCGTAGCCATCAGTAGTTACTTCACCAGCTACATGTACTTGGCCGGTGGTGATAAGTGTTTCTACTGCAACACGACTGGATGGATCTTGGGAGATAAGTGAATCCAAAACAGCATCGGAAATTTGATCAGCAATCTTATCTGGGTGCCCCTCGGTTACAGATTCTGAGGTAAATAGACGCTGTGACATTGGGCTAACCTAACCGATGTACTACCTGATTGAGTAATTCATGGGCCAGCGTGTCTTTAGATGTCGGCAAAATCTCTATTCCGGGCCCATCGCAGAAGAGCAGAGTTCCGGCTGTTTGATCACTGCCAAAAACTGCACCACCTGATACATCGTTTGCGAAAATCAAATCCAAGCCCTTATCTTTGAGTTTGGCTTGAGCATTGGATTTAAGATCTATAGTCTCTGCTGCAAAACCAACCATTATTTGCCCAGGCTTTTTCTGATGTGTTAGCGATGCAAGTAAATCAGGGTTGGCAATCAAATCTATCGAATCAAAATCAGATTTCTTAATCTTATTCTCACTCAAAACCTTTGGCCTCGCATCTGCAACAGCAGCGCACATAATTAAGACATCACAAGAAGGAAAGTATTCAGCAAGTGCTACCTGCATCTGCTCTGTACTTTCTACCTGTGTAACGTGCGCACCCGACGGAATTGCCAATTCGCAATTGGCAGAAATCAATCGTACATTTGCACCCCTGGATAATGCCGCTTGAGCAATTGCATAACCTTGCTTCCCTGATGAACGATTGCCAATGAATCGAACAGGATCAATTGCTTCGCGAGTGCCACCAGCAGTTACTACAATGTTTTTGCCGATGAGATCACTGTTATGTGCAACTAATTGCGTCAATACTGCAATAATCGCCGCGCTTTCCGGGAAACGCCCCGCTCCGATATCTGAGCCTGTAAGTCGACCAACTTCGGGATTCATAACCGTGAAACCGCGATCGCGTAACGTTGCAACATTTGCAACAGTTGCCGGGTCTAACCACATATTTGGATGCATGGACGGCACAATCATTTTTGGGCAAGAGCTTGCTAAAAGAACATTGGTTAATAGATCATCAGCGCGTCCTTGTGCGATACGAGCAATCAAATCAGCCGTTGCTGGTGCTATCACAATGTAATCGGTACTTTGCGCTAAAGAAATATGAGGAACCTCATGGACGCTTTCCCAAACCTGAGTGTAAACAGGACGGTTGGTAAGGGCTTCCCACGTTGCGCTACCGACGAAATTGAGAGAGGCAGGTGTTGGAACGACAGTAACTAGATATCCATGATCTTGCAGGCGTCTTACCAGGTCCGCAGATTTATATGCCGCTATCCCGCCACCTACGCCAAGTAATAATTCTCGACCTGTACGTGACATAGGCAAACCTTAAACGCTAGTTAGGCGGTAGGTTCTAAATTTTCGTAAGTAAGTAGACCTTCATTGATCTCACGTAGTGCAATTGATAAAGGTTTTTCATGAACATGAGTCTCGACAAGAGGTCCAACATATTCAAGTAGACCTTCACCAAGTTGTGAGTAATACGCATTGATCTGACGGGCACGCTTTGCAGCGTAGAGAACTAGGCTGTACTTTGAACCACTTTTATCTAGAAGTTCATCAATCGGTGGATTTGTAATGCCGTCCATGCTGCCCCTTAGAAATAATCGATCAATAAATCCTGCTAAGTCGTCAAGGATACCAGCCGTAAGACCACGTTCTCGACCGCATCGTTGATCAGGACGAGGTCGAATTCGCCAGAAGCAGCCATCTCCTCCTGTGCTAAAGCCAGCCTTTCAACCCTTCTCTCGGGAGTGTCAGTACCACGAGCCTCTAATCGTGCAACCAGGTGCTCCCAACTTGGAGGTTGCAAAAAGACCAAAATCGCTTCTGCACTATGGGCTTTAACTTGCTTTGCACCTTCGATTTCTATTTCAAGAAGTACGTCATGGCCTTGGGCTAAAGAGTTTTCAACACCAATACGCGGTGTTCCGTACATGGCACCTGCAAATTCGGCCCATTCCAAAAACTCATCATTGGCAATTTTCTTGGAGAATTCTTCACGCGAAAGGAAGAAATAATCAATCCCTTCTCGCTCATTAGTTCTCGGCAACCTTGTTGTTGCCGATACGCTGACATAAAAATTGTTTTGTGACCTTAAACGATCTGCGATTGTGCTCTTTCCCACTCCCCCAGGACCGGAAAGCACAATCAATTTCCCGCGCCTCTTAGCCGAATGAGTCATAGGAAATTCTCTCACCAGAGCGCCTATTTGATGAACTCCTAAACCTTGAATTCTACGAGTGAGCGAAATTTCTAACCGCTCCATCATTGCGCTGGCACGAATTTTACCGACCCCAGGGACTGCTTCGATCAATTCACGCACTCTCATCTTTCCTGCAACGCTGTCGCTCTTTGCCAGGTCCAAAACTTCCGTGAAACTCAGCTCTCCTGATTTCACTCTATTCTTTATTTCAGCGCGCGCCTTACGCGACCGTGCAGCTTTGTCTAAAGCATCTTGACGTTGCGATGCTGAAAGCTTCGGGGGCGTTCTCATGCGTTAAATCTATCTCGCAAAGCAACCCTTATGAAAGTTCTCCTGCAATAGCCTTAGCCCGTTCTCGCATTGCTTCTGGGCCAGTTTCCCATAATTGAGTTATCGGTCGACCAATAACAAGTAAATCAGCACCGGCATCGATCGCTTCCTTTGGCGTCATGGTTCTATTTTGATCGTCTTTAGCCCCATCTTGCTTCGGACGAACTCCTGGAGTGATGATGAGAATGTGCGCTGGAATGGCCTCTGAAATTGCGCCGATTTCCAAAGGCGAACAGACAATAGCTTTTGCACCAGATTTCACCGACATTTGTGCAAGAGCTACCGCGCTTTTCCCAGTGTCCTGAGCAAAACCAATTTCAACCCAATCAATCTCACTCAGGGATGTAAGAACGGTCACTGCGGTAATTATTGATAGCGGAGCAGATTTAACTGCTCCTTGAATCATTGCTGAACCGCCAGAGGCATGCACGGTGAGAAACCGTGGAGAAAGATCGGCTACTTGAAGAGCAGCTTGAGTAACTGTATTGGGGATATCATGGAGTTTTAAATCCAAGAATAGATCTGCATCAGTGGCATTTTGCATCTGTCGCACTCCTTGTGCACCATGGCGAAGAAAAAATTCTAATCCAAGCTTGTAAGCGCTGGTGAATTCGCTCGTGCATTCCACCCATGCCTTGGCGGTATCCAACTCTGGCGTATCTACGGCCAAGATAATCGGGGGTTTTATCTTCATGATTCCTGTTGTTTAGGCCTATGTGCAAAACCAATGGCTTCTTGTACTGAATTAAAACCTTTAGAGATAAGTATTGATTTCAATTCGGTCTGTACATCTATTACTGCACGTGGATTTCCAAAAGATGCCGTACCAACGCTCACACCACTTGCGCCGGCCAGAATCAACTCGAAAGCATCTCTACCCGTACGCACGCCACCCATTCCCAGAATCGGAATTTTTGGAAGTGCCTCATGCACTTGATAAATTGCGCGAACAGCAACAGGCCTGATTGCGGGCCCTGATAATCCTCCAGTCTTTCCACCGAGATGTGGATACATGGTTTCTGTATTAATTACCATTCCCAACAAGGTATTAATCAGAGCAAGGGCATCTGCTCCGGCGTCGACCACTACGCGAGCGATGGCTGCAATGTTTGTAACATCTGGTGAAAGTTTCACAATGATAGGTAGATCACCCGCCAAGGTACGCCTTACCGATTCAACAACGGCCTTGGCTGATTCTGGATCACATGCAAAAACCTGACCTCTGTTCTCAACATTGGGGCAACTGATATTGACTTCAACGGCTGATATCCCTGGAACCGAACGTAAACGCCTTGCTAGTACACCGTACTCGTCTACGCTTTCACCCGCGATTGACACAATAATTCGCGCTCTGTTCTCTACTAGCCAAGGAACATCTTTAGCCAGGAAGGCATCAATACCTGGGCCTTGAAGTCCAATTGAATTCAACATACCACTGGGGGTTTCAGCCATACGAGGCGTTGGTCGACCTAATCGTTCTTTGAGCATCACTGATTTTGTTACAACCGCTCCGATTGCATCAAGAGGAAAAAATTGTGACAACTCTTTTCCGGAACTCGCACAACCACTGGCTGTAAAAATTGGAGTGGGAAACCATGCGCTTCCCAATGTGGTCGAAAAATCAAATGAACTCTCTCTCATGGGGTTATTTCGTTTCTTCCAACCAGGTCCCAGGCGACGCTAGACCCATCCATCACTGGACCATCAATACATGATCGCAACATCGCGACGATTCCATCGCTATTGCGAACGGGCAGAACACAGGTCATGCAAATGCCAATTCCACATGCCATTGATTCCTCGACTGCGCATTGATGGACAACATCTGTCCCATTCGTTAATTGCGAAATTGCTGCCAACATTCCCATCGGGCCACATGAATAGATAACGTCAACTTCTCCCTTTGCAATGAGTTCAGGAAGCGGATCAGTTACTCTGCCCATCTGGCCCGCGCTTGCATCTTCAGTGAAAATTTTTAGTGAGCTCACTGCCCGCTTACCTTCTATTGGCGCATAAATTTTGGCAACCGTGCTTGCGCCAAGAATCATATCCACCCTACATCCACGTGCTTTAAGAACTTCAGCTAAACCAAACAATGGCGCGGAACCATAACCACCACCGATGAGTAGCGCCTGAACTGGAGCAGTTGGTATTCCGAATGGCGTTCCGAGTGGAGCCACAAGATCTAGAGAAACTCCAACTTCCTGCGCGCATAACCAACGACTACCAGAACCTCCTGGAGCTACGATCAACTCCATAGTTCCACCGTATTCACCGCGATCTGAAACTCTGGAAATCGCAAATGCTCTTCGCAAAATCATGCTTGAGCCTTCGGCTCCCACGCTCATCGCCACAAAATTTCCAGGTTTGCAATGGCGCACAATCTCACCCACATTGATCAGCAATTGATGATACTGACCCACTCGTTTATTGCTCAATATGGTTGCAACAATTTGTTGACTCTGCCGATTAATGGAATTCATTACTTTGCGAGCCAATCTTGAAGTGAACGAATCGATAGAGTACTCGATTGCAACGCTTTAATACCCTCAACTGCAGCGCTAAACCCCGCCGTTGTAGTGATGCATGGAATAGAACGTTGCACGGCAGCAGTTCGAATCAACCAACCATCAGCCCTGGTACCTCTTCCTACGGGAGTATTAATTACCAAATCCACAGCTGCTGAGTTAATCAAATCCACAGCCGTTGGTTCACCGAATGGTCCCACTCCTTGCGAATTTTTCCGAACAATCGATGTGGCAATCCCTCTTTCTTGCAGAAAATGAGCAGTACCTTCGGTGGCAATCAGAGAAAAACCCATTGCAACCAGTGCGCGAGCAGGTTCCACACCAGCGCTCTTATCTTTACCCGCGAGCGACACAAAGACTTTTCCAGATTTCGGAAGTGAACCAAAAGCACCTATTTGACTCTTTGCATAACTTTCACCAAATGTTCTCGCTATTCCCATGACTTCGCCAGTAGAACGCATTTCCGGTCCAAGAATCGCATCTACTCCCCTGCCGTCAATACGACGAAATCTATTCCACGGTAAAACAGCCTCCTTCACACAAATACCTTTTGCTACTCCATCCCCATTTGAAGGCAGTACACCATCGGTTCGCAGTTGAGAAATCTTCTCACCTATGGCAATTCGTGATGCAGCTCGCGCTAGGGAAACGCCAGTGGCTTTACTAACAAATGGCACAGTACGCGAGGCTCTAGGATTAGCCTCAAGAACGTAAATGACGCTATCGGCAATCGCGAATTGAATATTGATTAAGCCCCGAACTCCTACGCTTCTTGCAATCTTTTCAGTAGCGCTGCGAATTTCAAGAAGCTGCTTGTCAGTAACTGTCATCGATGGAATAACGCATGCGCTATCACCTGAATGAATACCTGCCTCTTCAATATGTTCCATCACTCCACCAAGGAAAAGCTCTTCTCCGTCATATAGGGCATCCACATCGATTTCGATTGCCGAATCCAAGAATCGATCAACCAAAACAGGATGATCAGGAGTGATATCTGTAGCACGTTCAATGAACGAGGCCAGAGCGTCATCATCATAAACAATCTCCATTCCTCGACCACCCAAAACAAAAGAGGGCCTCACTAAAACCGGATAACCAATTCGACTCGCTATCACAATGGCTTCTTGGCGAGTGGAAGCCATACCAAACTCTGGAGCCATCAGCTTTTGCTCGGATAAAATCTTCCCAAATGCCCCGCGTTCTTCAGCCAAATTTATTGATTCAGGGCTGGTACCCAAAATCTTTACACCAGCCAGTTCTAAGCCATGTGCTAGAGATAGCGGAGTTTGGCCCCCCAATTGAGTGATAACTCCCAAGACTGGTCCAGCCAATTCTTCAGCATGCACTACTTCAAGAACATCTTCTACTGTTAGTGGCTCAAAATAGAGCCGATCACTGGTGTCATAATCAGTGGAAACAGTCTCAGGATTGCAATTAATCATTATTGTTTCGAATCCAGCTTTCCTAAGTTCGTAAGACGCGTGTACACAGGAATAATCAAATTCAATTCCTTGACCGATGCGATTGGGACCACTACCCAAAATAATAACAGCAGGTTTGGTGCGTGGACGAACTTCACTTTCGTCTTCATAGCTCGAGTAATGATAAGGAGTAAAAGCTTCGAACTCTGCAGCACAGGTATCAACAGTTTTATAGACTGGACGAATTCCAGCTTGTTGCCTAATCTTTCGACACTCCTGCTCTGTCATCCCACGTAGTAAGGCAAGTTGCGCATCTGAAAAGCCCATCTGTTTAGCTTCGCGCATGAGCCCGTCCGTAAATTCCGGTGCATTTGCGACAACTCTTGCCAACGCGTTGATTGTTTCAATCTGATGCAAATACCATTTATCAATTTTGGTCGCCTCGAAAACTTCTCCAATTGTTCCACCATGCCAGAGACATTGCTGAACATCTTTGAGTCGATACTCTGTTGGAACTTTGATCGTCCGGAAGAGAGTGTCTTTGGCACCAGCTTGCAACTCTTTTGGGAAGGAGAAGGGTGCTTCTTTGCGTTCTAATGAACGTAGAGCCTTTTGCAGTGCTTCAGGAAATGATCGTCCAATCGCCATCGCCTCACCGACACTTTTCATGGTTGTAGTTAATCGAGGATCAGCATCAGGAAATTTCTCAAAAGCAAAGCGAGGAACTTTCACCACTACGTAATCCAACGTTGGTTCAAAGGACGCTGGAGTAACTTTCGTAATATCATTTTGAATTTCATCCAAGGTATAGCCGATAGCAAGTTTGGTGGCGATTTTCGCTATAGGAAAACCAGTTGCTTTAGAAGCCAGTGCACTTGATCGAGAGACTCTTGGGTTCATTTCTATGACAATAATCCGACCCGTCTGCGGATGAACCGCAAATTGGATGTTGCACCCGCCAGTATCTACTCCCACTTCACGAATAATTTTTAAAGATAAATCACGAAGTTTTTGAAACTCAAAGTCGGTCAACGTCATGGCTGGTGCAACAGTAATTGAATCTCCTGTGTGTACACCCATGGGATCAAGATTTTCAATGGTACAGACAATAACAACGTTGTCTTTATGGTCCCTCATTACTTCCAGTTCGAATTCTTTCCAACCGATTATTGATTCTTCCAAAAGAACTTCTGAAGTTGGACTATGTCGTAAACCGGCTCCAGCAATTTGATGCAATTCTTTCTCATCAAATGCAATTCCTGAACCTAAACCGCCCATAGTGAATGAGGGACGGACAACTACTGGATAACTCAAAGTCTGCACCGCTTTAAGACAATCCTCTATTGTGTGACAAATAACTGATTGAGATGACTCTCCCCCAATTTTCTCCACTATTGCGCGAAATAATTCACGATTCTCACCACGGTTAATCGCTGAAATATCAGCGCCAATGAGTTTGACGTTGTACTTCTGAAGAGTTCCATTCTCATGTAAAGATACTGCGGCGTTGAGAGCAGTCTGTCCACCAAGGGTCGCAAGAACTGCGTCTGGTCGTTCATGTTGAATAATTTTTTCCAAAAACTCTTGTGTAATAGGCTCGATATATGTTGCATCAGCAAACTCGGGATCGGTCATGATTGTTGCTGGATTGGAATTGACGAGCACGACCCGAATCCCTTCATCTTTTAATACCCTACATGCTTGTGTTCCGGAGTAATCAAATTCGCATGCTTGACCAATGACAATTGGGCCGCTTCCGATAACCAAGACAGTTTTAATAGCCAAATCACGGGGCATTAGTTCTTCGCCTTTTCCCTAGCCATTAAATCTAGAAACCGGTCGAAGAGATAGGTAGCATCATGCGGGCCTGCAGCTGCTTCAGGGTGGTATTGCACGCTAAAAGCGGGGCGATCTAACAGTGCGAGCCCTTCTACAACGCCATCATTGAGGCAAATATGTGTCACTTGCCCAGCTCCGTACACAGTTGTAAATTTTCCTCCAGTAGGGGCCTCAAGCGCAAAGCCATGGTTATGCGCCGTGATCTCAACTTTCCTCGTGGTTAAATCCATTACGGGCTGGTTAATACCTCTATGTCCGAATTGCAATTTGTATGTTGCAAAACCTAAGGCTCGCCCTAAGATTTGGTGACCGAAACAAATACCAAAAATTGGCATATGTTTATCCAGAAGTGAACGAACAGTTTCCACCGCCTCCACCATTGTCGAAGGATCACCTGGTCCGTTTGATATAAATACCCCATCTGGTTTCAACGCTAAAATTTGCTCGACACTTGAGTTATAAGGAAGAACATGAACTTCAACGCCACGATCGGAAAGAGCTCTAGGCGTAGCAGACTTAATTCCTAAATCTATTGCCGCAACCACGAAACGCTTCTCTCCCTTTGCCTTGATAACATAAGGCTTCTTAGTCGAAACATCTGCAACCAAAAATGATCCTGCCATTGGTGCACTTTTTCGCACTTCGACAACCATTTCTTCTCGATTCATTTTCTGATCCGAGAAAATACCTACTCGCATTGCTCCTCGTTTACGCAAATGCCGAGTCAAGGCACGAGTATCAACACCTTGTATAGAAACAATTCCCTGAGTTGTTAACTCTCCTTCAAGATCGCCCTCGCTCCTCCAATTTGATGTAACCGGAGAAGGATTGCGAACAACAAAGCCTGCAACCCAGATCTTCTTGGACTCATTATCTTCGCTGTTCCACCCGGTATTACCAATCTGTGGAGCAGTCATGGCAACCACTTGTTTATGATAAGACGGGTCAGTCAATGTCTCCTGATATCCAGACATGCCCGTTGAAAATACTGCTTCACCAAAAGTTGTTCCAACAGCTCCCCACGATTTACCTTCAAATATTCGTCCATCATCTAGAACCAAAAATGCTTTACTCACCGGCATGTCCCATTTGTGAGTTGTAAGAAATTTTGCCTCGTAACATGGTCAATTCGACAACTGCTGGTAGCTCCATTCCATGGAAAGGTGTATTTCGACTGCGTGATGCAACCAAATCCTTATCTACTCGCCAATTTTTTGCCGTATTTACAATCGAAATATTTGCTGGTGAACCAACGGTGATACCCAATCCTTGATTTGCATAACTACCAATTCGGGCAGGTGTTGTCGACATGCGCTCTACCAATTGTTCCCAGTTCATCATTGAGCTATCAATCATCGTCTGCTTTACTACCGAAAGAGCTGTTTCAAGTCCAATCATCCCGAATGAAGCGTTCTGCCATTCACATTCTTTCGACTCCGTTGGATGCGGTGCGTGATCGGTTGCAACAATATCGATTGTTCCATCGGCCAAACCTTCACGTAACGCCATCACATCTGCCATGGTGCGCAAGGGAGGATTTACCTTAAATACTGGGTTGTAACTAGTTGCTAGTTCATCGGTAAGTAATAAGTGATGCGGTGTAACTTCTGCCGTTACATTTATACCGCGAGCCTTTGCCCACCGAACAATCTCAACGCCTCCAGCAGTGGTGAGATGGCATATATGAAGCCTGGATTGCACATGATCTGCAAGCAAAATGTCGCGAGCAATGATTGCCTCCTCGGCTACCGCCGGCCAACCTTTCAATCCCAGTAGGGACGAAACTACTCCTTCGTTCATTTGCGCACCAACAGTAAGCGCTGGATCTTGAGCATGTTGAGCTATCACACCGGAGAACTGTTTTACATATTCCAAAGCACGGCGCATCACCATTGAATCACTCACACAATTACCATCATCACTAAAGACACGAACATGCGCTGCCGATGATGCCATTGCTCCAAGTTCGGCCAACTGTCTACCTAGTAATCCTTGTGTCACCGCACCAACCGGGAAGACATCGCAAAGGCCTGTCAACTGACCCAAACGAAATACTTGTTCTACAACTCCGGCTGTATCAGCAACGGGAAAAGTATTTGCCATAGCCGATATCGCAGTAAAACCGCCACGAACCGCAGATTGAGAACCCGATGCAACGGTTTCAGAATCCTCTCGTCCAGGTTCACGTAAATGGGTATGTAAATCAACAAGTCCTGGTAATACCATGCAGTTACGAGCATCAAGTGAAATTGCCGTCTGTGCAAGTGGTGATGCAATGTGGGAAGAAATCTCTGAGATCATATCATCTATAACGAGAACATCCTTCTTAGAGCCATCAGGCAAAGTTCCACCGGCTATGAGAAATGTACTCATGCAGAAACTTCCACTTTAGACAGCACCGACGAGTCAGCACTACCAGCCAGCAACAAATACAGAAGTGCCATTCTCACACTCACGCCATTTTTAACCTGCTCAACAATTACCGAACGAGCACTATCAGCACATTCCGCTGTTATTTCCAGACCACGATTCATGGGTCCAGGATGCATGATGATTGCGCTCTGCTTTAAAAGATTGAGTCTGTCGCGATTAAGGCCAAAATAGTGTGCATACTCACGCTCTGTTGGAAAGAAGTAATCATTCATGCGCTCTTGTTGAACACGCAACATCATGAGTGCGTCCAGTTTAGGAATTTCATGGTTGAAATCGTAGGAAATAGTTGCTGGCCAATTCTCAACGCCTACCGGTAAGAGAGTCGGTGGCGCAATAAGCACCACGCTTGCCCCCAGCTTAGAAAGTAGCAACACATTGGATCTGGCCACTCGGGAATGTAAAACATCTCCAACGATGCCGACTTTCATTCCATTGAGATCGCCAGATCCCGAGCACAAATGTTTGCGAATTGTGAATGCATCAAGGAGGGCCTGAGATGGATGCTCATGTGTACCATCTCCAGCATTGATAACGCTTCCATTCATCCACGATGAATTTGCTAACCAATGCGCGGAGCCAGAAGCGCTATGACGAATTACCACTGCATCAGCGCCCATCGCTTGCAACGTTTGCGCTGTGTCCTTAAGTGACTCACCTTTGCTCACACTCGAACCCTTTGCTGCAAAGTTGATGACATCTGCAGAGAGTCTCTTAGCTGCAGCCTCAAATGAAATTCGCGTGCGCGTTGAATCCTCGAGGAAAAGATTGACAATTGTTCGACCACGAAGCGTCGGGAGCTTCTTTACCGGTCCATCAGAAACCTTAGCCATTTCATGTGCGGTATCTAGAATCGAGATCGCCTCTTCATAAGATAGGTCTGCGATTGATAGAAGGTGTTTCATTGCGCCACCTTGGATTCATCTTCAAGTAAAACTTCATCTACGCCATCGAGTTCGGATAAATGTACCTTCACCGATTGCAATTTTGACGTTGGCAAGTTCTTTCCGACAAAATCAGCACGAATTGGTAGTTCACGATGGCCTCGATCAACCAACACTGCCAGCTGAACGGTGCGGGGACGACCAATCTCACCCAATGCATCTAGAGCAGCTCTAATTGTTCGACCAGAATAGAAGACGTCATCTATGAGAATGACATCTCGACCTTCAATTCCTTGACTTGGAATCAGCGTTGGCGATAATCCACGTGGAGGTCGCATTCTCAAATCATCTCGGTGCAGGGTGATATCTAAAGTTCCGACAGGAACTTCTCGCCCCGCAATAATGGCAATCTGCCCCGCTATTCGTTTGGCCAAATGAGCACCTCGCGTGGGAATACCGAGAAGTGTTATGGAGTGAGAGCCACCATTGCGTTCAAGAATTTCATGTGAAATGCGAGTAATAGCGCGGGAAATGTCCACCGCCGGCATAGCAACGCTCATAAAGCCTCCTTCCCCGCCTCGCAGGACGGGTCTTTAAAGGAAATCTGCGTGAGCATATCATCAGAAAGTGATTTTCTGAAGTTGCAACCTCTGTGGAAAAGTATTCTTCCGATTCATATTTCACCTTAACCTGCCCTTATGAATATACATGGGCCACAGAATCTCTTTCAGCAGCCAACTCCAGAAGATATTGCTCTACGTTTACGGCAGATTCGACAGGCAAAGGGATGGAGTTTGGCAGATGTTGAAATCGCCTCCAAAGGGGTTATCAAAGCCGTTGTCTTAGGTTCATATGAGAGGTGCGATAGGACTTTAAGCATCAAACGAGCGATCCAACTCACCACCTTTTTCGACGTCCCCTTTGATCATCTCTTTAAAAGTCAAGAAAATCCAAAGACAGTTAGGGAAAACCGATCAACGGAGAGAATAATTCTTGATCTCCGCGCTCTTCAAAGCGCTCCACAAGAGGCCGAGGTATTTAAAAACTTCACAACATGGATTATTGCGCAACGTTGCGACTGGAACGGCGAAGTACTAAGTATTAGAAAAAGCGACCTTGAAATGTTGGCTCTCCTGAACCATTCTTCATCTGATGAAGTGAGAAACCATCTACTAAGAGAGAGATACCTTCTACAAGCTTAAATCTTCCTTTATTGCACTAACACGCCCCAAAACGCCATGAACATAAGCTCCGGATTCATCAGTTGAAAGTTCCTTGACCATAGTTAACGCTTCGTCAATAGCTACTGCATCTGGCACATCTGGAGACCATAAGATCTCATAGATCGCCAAACGCAGAACATTCCTATCAACTGTCGGCAGACGATCCATATCCCAACCTTGTGCATATGTTGCTATCAACTCATCAATTTTACGTCGATGGGCGTCGATTCCCAGAATGAGTTCCTGCGTGAACTCACGAACCGGAGGTGACTCCTGACCAGTTTCTTGCTCAAGACGCTGGGCTAAAAGTTCGATGCTGGAACTCCCACGAATATCTGATTCAAAAAGAATATCCAACGCCGCCTTACGAGCCTTCGTTCTAGCCGACACTAGTTCGCGCGACCGAGATAGGAACCATCTCGGGTATCGACCAATACCTTCTCATCCTGTTTGATAAATAGTGGGACTTGGATTTCAATGCCGGTCTCCAAGGTTGCTGGCTTAGTTCCTCCAGATGAGCGATCTCCCTGCAAGCCTGGTTCAGTATATGTAATCGTTAACGGAACTGATGCCGCCAATTCAATATACAAAGGATTGCCTTCATGAACGGCAACGATTGCATCAGTATTTTCCAACATATAGTTTGAAGCCTCTCCAACAGTTTGAGACGAAATAGAGGTTTGATCATAGGTTTTCAGATCCATAAAAACAAAATCGTCGCCATCGCGATACAGATATTGCATCTCGCGCTTTTCCAAAATAGCAACATCAATCTTAATTCCAGCGTTAAAAGTTCTATCAATTACCTTGCCGGTCATGACCGATTTCAATTTTGTACGAACAAAGGCAGGACCTTTGCCTGGTTTCACATGCTGGAATTCAACAACATTCCAGAGTTGTTTCTCGATATCTAAGGTCATGCCATTTTTAAGATCATTAGTTGTAGCCACAGTCGTTCCAATCCTTCTTTAGATTCATCTTTGAATGTATTACCTGGAGCAAGGATACCTGTAGTCGAAGAGTTATTTACCCAGCAAATTGCGCATGGCACGCAAGGCGAGCAAGTATGAACCTGGGCCAAACCCAGTAATTGTTCCTTTTGCAATGCCAGAAATTACCGAGGTATGTCGAAACTCTTCTCGAGCCATTGGATTGGAAAGATGTACCTCAATAAGAGGTGCTTTAAGCAATTCTGCGGCATCTCGTATCGCATAGGAATAATGCGTAAAAGCAGCAGGATTAATTATCACCGGCAAATGCGCGTCAGCAGCTTCATGCAACCAACCAATGATTTCTGCCTCTTCATTACTTTGACGGATATCAATTTCGAAACCTTCGGTTTTAGCACCCGCCTGGATAAGAGCCACTAAATCTGTGTAACTGAGGTTTCCATAAATAGTAGAATCTCGAATATCTAAACGCGCCAAATTCGGCCCGTTAATGATCAGAATTTTCATACCGATATTCTCTCATAAGCGCCCAGTAACTCGTCTTCATTAAGGTCTTCCAATCGCGTGGTTGATCCAATACCAGTTAATGCGACAAAGCGAATTGCGCTACCGCGCGCTTTTTTATCAAGGGCCATAGAGGCCAAGAGTTGCGGCCAAGCAGATTTCTTGTATGTGGTGGGAAGTCCGTAAGACTGCAAAATCCTTCTATGTTGCCCAACCAATTCCTTAGAAATTAAGCCACGACTTGCGGAGAGCTCTGCAACGTAAACCATTCCGATAGCCACTGCCTCCCCATGTCGCAAAGTGAAACCGCTATGCAATTCGATGGCATGCCCCAACGTGTGGCCATAATTGAGAATTTCACGAGCAAAACTTTCCTTGAAATCTGCAGAAACTACATCCGATTTTACTTTCACAGAGCGAGCTATCAGCTGCGTTGTTACATCATCAGAGCCGCGTAGATCAGCAAGGGAATTGCTTGTAACAAGAGTCAATATGTCAGGATCGGAAATGAAACCGCATTTTATAACTTCCGCCAAACCTGCGCTGAAATCCCGATCAGAGAGAGTCTGGAGCCAAGATAGATCGGCAAGAACCTCAATTGGTGAATGGAAAGCGCCGATTAAATTTTTTCCGGCCGATGAATTCATACCTGTTTTTCCACCCACAGATGCGTCAACCATGCCTGCAAGAGTCGTAGGCACCGCAATCCAATCAAGACCTCGTAACCAGGTACTCGCTGCAAAGCCAACTACATCAGTTGTTGCTCCTCCGCCAATTGCGACAATGAGATCATTACGCGTTAGGCCAGCTTTTGCAAAACTATTCCAAAGTGCCTCTAGCGTCAGCAGTGATTTACCCTCTTCGCCATCAGGGATCTCTAGCAAAGAAACCCCCAAATTCTTAGGCAAGAGAGCGCGCACCTGGGTACATATTGATTGAGATGCAACAACGGCTACACGCGAACGATCTCGTAGATAAGGCGCAAGTTCGGTTAACCAATCACAATGCACCTTCACTGTGTAAGTTCTTTCAGCTCGTACTTCAAGGCGCATCACTGGGCACCAACTTTCAAGACGATTCTCTTGCAGAGAGAGGACACTGAACTTTGGTCTACTTCAATAATCGAAGTTGCAAGGCGCTCATATACAGGACGCCGTTTATCCATCAAGATTTGCCACTGCTGCCTGGGATTATTCAACAGCAATGGTCGGTCTCGATTAAAACCAATTCGCGGAGCCGCTACCGCTAAAGAAACATCGAGAAAAACAACATGAACACCCGATTCCTGTAGTTCATTTTGAACATTGATTGATAAGGGTGCTCCGCCACCAAGTGAAAGAACCCCGTCGCCATTCCTGAGCGCTTCTAAACAGATTCTCTCCTCAACGGCGCGAAAGAATTCCTCTCCATCATCGACAAAAATCTCTGCGATACTCTTACCAATTTCCATTTCAATTAAGTTATCAGTGTCAGAAAAGGAAGATGAGGTGGCTTTTGCCACAGCTTTACCCACACTTGTTTTTCCAGCGCCAGGTGGTCCGATCAAAACTATCGAGATAGGCATTTCAAGAAAAACGCAAGTTCTTCATGTAGGACTCAAAATTTCGCTTTGTCTCCGACAGACTATCTCCACCAAATTTCTCCAGTACAACTTCAGCTAAAACAAGAGCAGCCATTGCCTCTGCAACAACACCTGCTGCAGGAACTGCACACACATCAGAGCGTTGATTAATCGCTTTAGCAGGTAGACCGGTTGCAAGATCAATGGTGTCAAGAGCTTTGGGAATTGTTGAAATTGGTTTCATCGCCACGCGCACGCGAAGAACTTCACCATTAGACATACCGCCTTCTGTTCCGCCTGCACGATCAGTTCTACGTCGGATCTGCCCATGAGGTCCATGTTCTATTTCATCATGTGCTATCGAACCTCTGCGCCGTGCAGATAAAAACCCATCTCCAATTTCAACACCCTTAATCGCCTGAATGCTCATCATGGCTCCAGCTAATTTCGCATCCAATCTACGCTCTGCATGCACATGTGAACCTAACCCAGGCGGTAGATCAAAAGCTAAAACTTCAATAACCCCACCTAAGGTGTCACCATCTACATGAGCGGATTCGATTTCGGCAACCATTTTCGCACTCGCCGTAGGGTCCGCACAACGAACAGGGTCCGCATCTATAACAGACATATCCCCTTTGGAGGGTAAAACTGCATCTTCGTTTACGCACGCTTTACCAATCGAGAGAACATGACTCAAGATAGTTATGCCCACACTTTGTTGTAAGAAAGCACGAGCGACTGCACCTAATGCAACACGGGCAGCAGTTTCACGAGCGCTAGCTCTTTCCAAAATTGCTCGAGCATCATCGAGATTATATTTTTGCATGCCCACTAAATCAGCATGGCCAGGGCGAGGTCTAGTTAACGCAGCGTTTCTTGCTAAGCCTTCAAGAATTGCAGGATCAACTGGGTCTGCTGACATAACGGTCTCCCATTTTGGCCATTCGGAGTTAGCTACTTGAATGGAAATGGGTCCACCTTGAGTTAAACCAAAACGAATTCCACCTAAAATTGTAATTTTGTCTGCTTCAAAATTCTGACGGGCTCCTCTACCAACTCCTAACCGACGTCTACGTAAATGTTCATCAATATCAGCCGTATGTATCTGCACAGATGCAGGAATGCCTTCAATGATTGCAGAGAGAGCCTGGCCATGTGACTCTCCAGCAGTAAGCCAACGCATGTTCCTATTGTGACAGATGAGACTACTTTCTCGTTGCTAAATATGCCAAAGTCCCAACAAAGACAGCTGGAGCAAAGGCAATCCTTGTCCCCATCGTGTGCCATCTCACGGTATGGAATATTGCGATGATTGAACCGACAACCATTACCCATAAGAGCCAATTTTGATACTGGTTGAGAGAATACAACGAGAGTGCAAAGGATACGAGAACGAGAAGTTTTACATCCCCCATACCTACAGGTGCTGACTTAAAAGATGCGATTGAAAAAAGGATGAGTGAAAATCCAAGGGTATAAAGAAATGATTGACCTAGCCTCCAATAATGATTTGCACAGATTTGTGTGAAGATTGTCATTGGAAGGATTGCCACACTACATGACAACAAATCCCGATTATAGATTTTGTGATCGCGAATATCTTTCAAAGATAGAGGAATCCCAACGACAGATAACGCGATTAGTTGCAGAGCTGTTAATGAATCCACTCTCAAATACTGTAGTAAATGCCTCCTCTAAGTATCACCCACTACAATTATTGTGGACTACTTTTTGAGCGCCTCAAGCCCGGCTTTGCGAAGAATTGGCCAGAGAGTTTTATGATCAACAACAGATCCAGTCATAAGATCTAACTGGTGCAGTGCCTGGTGAACCAATAAATCTAAGCCATCTAAGCTCTCTCCCCCATGCATACGCCAAGTCTGCAAGAGTTTGGTTGGCCATGGGTTATAGAGAACCTCAAAGAACAGGGTTGCCACTTGTTCATCAACCTGTCCAGCATATTCATCGGCAACACCAGAGGGAGTGGTGTTAATTAAAAGATCGACCGCTGGAAGTGGTGACCCCCATCGTAAAAAATTAATATGCGCATGAAGCGCTGATGCGCGTATTGCAAGCTCGCGCGAGGATGAACGATGGAGCACTGTTATAGAAGTATCTGGTCTATCAAATGCAGCAACTGCAGATCGCGCGGTTGCGCCGGAACCCAAGATGGCAATTGATTGCACATCGCTAAAACCAGATGATGAAAGTGCATCTACAAATCCGGGTACATCCGTCGTTGTGGCACTCCACCCTTGTCCTGCCCGAATTAGTGTGTTCGCTGAGTTGATTCGCTTCGCTAAATCGCTTGAAGATGTGCAAAGTGCTATCGCTTCCTCTTTGAGAGGCATGGTGAGTGAAAATCCAGTCCAGGATTCATCGCAGGTATCGATGAAATCATGTAATTTCCCAGCGCCTACATCAATTGCCGAATACTCACCGTTTATGCCAAGTTCTTTGTAAGCGCAACGATGTAGGGCAGGAGAAAGAGAATGAGAAATCGGTGAACCTAATACTGCGCAACGAATCATGGGCTCTTGCCAAATAATCCAGCACGTAAATTGATTTCGTACTCTTTTTTCCATCTGAGAAATTCATCGTTGGATGCGGTAAAGCGGGTGTCACCTGGTTTAACAGTGATGAAAAAGATCCAATCCCCCGCTGTTGGATTCATCGATGCCTCCATGGCCGCTCGTCCAGGACTACCAATTGGCCCTGGTGGTAAACCGTAATGCATATAGGTGTTGTAGGGAGAGTTTAATTTTGTAGATTGAGTGCTAAGAAATATTTCTCCTCGAGTACCTTTAACGAAATGGATAGTGGTATCTAGTTGTAAGGGCATGCCAACCTTGAGTCTGTTTCTAATAACCTGGGAAATTTTCGGAAAGTCTATTTCGTCACCTTCGGCTTGAATGAGTGAGGCTATAGTCAATAATTGCATGGGAGAGAAACCATCTGCGCCAGCTAAAAGTCCTGTTGAAGAAATTTCAGTTGTGAAACGATCAACCATGCTTTGTAGCGCGCCAAGTTCCAAAGTTCCAGATGGGAAACTGTAGTGCGCTGGAAAGAAGATGCCCTCCCTGCCGGAAAACCCTTTCGGAAGCAGCAAAAGAGGTAGGGATTTTTTGAGTTCGACTGCATTAAAACCTGCCTTCAAAAGTTGCGCGAAAACTTCGCTTCTCCATACCCCCTCCTTAACAACCACCAAACCGGGAATACGTGCCGAATCCAAAAGTTGAACGAGCGCTTGGCGTGCTGATATTTTCATTTGAAGGCGATGAACACCTGGGGCAATTGATCCGGAACGAGAATCACCTACTGCTATTCGGAAAAAAGATTCAGATGACTTTACAACTCCATTGTTGAAAAGCATATTTGCAATATCGCTGCCTGTTGCACCTGGGGCAATATCAATAAGTACTTCTTCGCTCGTACTCTCTTTTACATAATCAGGTGCAGAGGCTACATTGACGCGAATTTCATGGATGCCTGCAGTAAGTAAAGCGATGAAAAGCAAAGCCAGAAAAAGTGGCAGAAGTGGCCTATTTTTCACCCTAGGTCAACCGATCGCGATTGCGTTCAATGTTCATTCCTTGCTCTAAAATCGAGACTGCAGCTACCTGATCAATCGAATCCTTCATCTCTTTACTCTTTTTTCCCGAAGAGCGCATATCCATTTGTGCCGCAACAGTTGATAATCGCTCATCAATCATCGCAGTTGGCAGGCCAAATGTTCTTTCCAACTTCTCGGCAAATTCTCGTGCCTTATCTGCAGACACACTTTGGGCCCCCGATAAATGCAAAGGATTGCCTACATAAATTTCTATTGGTTCATACTCATCTATTAATAGTGCCACATGCTCCCAAAGCTTTATATCTTGGGCCGCAAGAGTTGTTACCGCACTTGCTAAAATTGCCTCAACGTCACTAACAGCAACACCGATTCGGACATCGCCGAAATCAAAAGCTAAACGGCGCCCCTTTCGCAAAATATCTATCCTGCAATAGATTCTGAAAGAGCGGTCAACATTGCCTCAATCTTTGATCCATCAGTACCTCCACCTTGCGCGAAATCATCCTTACCGCCACCGCCACCGCCCAAAATCGCAGACCCTAACTTCACTAGGGCTCCAGCTTTGAATCCTTGTGACCTTGCTCCGTCGCTAACAGCCACCACGAGGATGGGTTTACCGCTTACGACACTTACCAGGGCCACGACACTTTGGGCCCAACGCTTACGCAAATCCAGTGCCATTACCCGTAAATCATCGCCTGAAACATTATCTGCCACTTGCGATGTGATTACATTGACACCCTTTATCTCACGAGCAGTTGCAGCAAGTGCTCCAACTTGCGACAGCGCCTGAGTTGAACGAAATGCACCTAGTTCCTTTTCGATATCGCGCATCTTCTCTATCAAATCTGAAATTCTCTCAGGAAGTTCATCCGTACGAGCACCCTTAATAATATGCGTTAAGGAATTAAGTAATACATGTTCGCGCGCCAAGAAGCGATAAGCATCTACTCCAACTAGTGCTTCCACCCGTCTTACTCCAGCACCGATTGAAGATTCTCCTAACAATTTAACAATACCTAACTGCCCAGAACGGAGAACATGCGTTCCTCCACAAAGTTCGCGCGCCCAATCTCCTACGCTGACGACTCTTACAACGTCTCCGTATTTTTCACCAAAGAGTGCCATCGCGCCAATCTTCTTAGCCTCACCCTGGGACATCACAGCGGAGTTCACTTCTAAGTCATCAAGTAAAAGAGAGTTCACGCGCTCTTCTACATCGTTAAGGGTAGAGGTGGGTACTGCACTCGTGGCAGGGAAGTCAAACCTAAAACGACCTGGGGAATTTTCAGATCCAGCTTGAGTAGCTGTCTCGCCAAGGATTTCACGAAAAGCTTTATGCACCATATGAGTTGCAGTATGAGCTCGAGAAATCGCGCTTCTACGTTCGACATCAATGGCTGCTAGAGCTGACGCTCCTTGATTAATTGCACCTTTTGTAACTCGTCCTCTATGTACAAAAATTCCTGGTACCGGTGTCTGAACATCTTCAATCTCAACCACTGAACCATCGTGAAAGGTAATGAAACCCCCATCGGCTAGTTGTCCACCACCTTCAGCATAAAAAGGAGTGCGATTCAGTACGAGTTCAACGTCATCCCCGGCTTTTGCAGAAGCACTTCTTTCTCCATCGACAAGAATTCCATTAAGAAGAACCTCTGCTGATTGTTCTGTGTACCCTATAAATTCGTTGGCTCCAGTCTCATCTGCAATTTTCTTATATTGCGTCAAATCTGTATGACCACTCTTCTTTGCCTTTGAATCCGCTTTTGCACGATCGCGCTGTTCCTTCATGAGACGTCGGAAACCATCTTCGTCAACACGCAAACCTTGTTCTTGGGCCATCTCCAAAGTCAGATCGAATGGAAAACCATAGGTGTCATGAAGTTTGAAAATGTCTGCACCTTGAAGCGTGGTGCCTTTTTCTTTCTTGATCTGTGCGCTTGCATTATCGAATATTTGAGTACCGCTTTTGAGAGTTTGCAAGAATGTTTCTTCTTCGGAAACACTCACTGACAGGATTCTGGCACTATCGGTCTTAAGTTCAGGATACTGCGGACTCATTGCATTAATTGAAGCTTTGATTAAATCAGAGATGACTGGATCATGTGATCCTAAAAGACGCATGTTACGAATAGTTCGACGCATCATTCGGCGCAAAACATAACCACGACCCTCATTTCCAGGTGTAACTCCATCTCCTATCAGCATTGCAGATGTTCGTGCATGGTCGGCAATAACGCGTAATAGGACATCAGATTTAGGGTCAGAACCGTATTTGGTTCCATTGAGTTGGCTAGCTCTATCGAGGATTTGTTTGGTTGTATCGATCTCATAGATATTTTCTACGCCCTGCAAAAGAGCAGCTGTACGTTCCAACCCCAATCCCGTATCAATACTTTTCGCTGGCAATTCACCTAGAATCGGAAAAGCATCTTTACCGCCGCCTTCTCCTCGCTCGTTCTGCATGAAGACCAAATTCCATACTTCAAGATACCGATCCTCATCTGCGATCGGGCCTCCTTCTTTACCGTAAACAGGACCGCGATCGTAATAAATTTCCGAACACGGACCGCATGGACCAGGTACGCCCATGGACCAAAAATTATCGGCCATTCCTCGACGCTGTATGCGCTCTTTAGGCACACCGATTTGTTTATGCCATATATCTGCCGCTTCATCATCATCAAGATAGACAGTTACCCATAACTTCTCCTCAGGAAAGCCGTAGCCGCCATCAGATAAAGGTCGAGTAAGAAGTTCCCACGCGAGTGCAATTGCGCCCTCTTTGAAATAATCGCCGAAAGAAAAATTTCCGCACATTTGGAAAAACGATGCGTGGCGGGTTGTTTTACCAACCTCGTCGATATCAAGAGTTCGAACACATTTTTGAACAGATGTTGCTCTCTTATAGGGAGGTGTCACCTCACCTAGAAAAAATGGTTTGAATGGGACCATACCGGCATTTACTAGCAATAAATTGGGATCATCGGCAATCAAAGAGGCAGAGGGTACAACTGTGTGATTGAGTCCTAAACTATTTCCTGATTCAAAGAAATTGAGCCAACGCGAACGTACTTCAGCGGATTCCACAGCGCGGGATTATTCTGACTTCTTTTTACGTCGACGAGATTTCGTCATTTGAGCTGCGCTCATCAATACTCCGACAGCTTTAAGGGCAGGACCGCCTTTATCTAAAAAAGATGTCGCAATATCGTTTACCTTGGTACTAATCTCTTCTGCATTCTTGCTGATCTTATTGAGAGATTGAAGAGGACCGTTAACGAGGGTGACAGTGGTTGTCACTTCCTCGATTAAAGGAGTGGCTTCATCTGTCATAGTTTTCAAGGAAAGTTTAGCTTCATCAATTAATCGCCCAAAACGAATCACCGCGTAACTCACCGCAAATGCAATAACCAATAATGAACAAGCAGCGATAATTGTTGCTATTCCGCCAGGTCCCATATCAGTGCCTTTCTGCGCTTAAAGTATGTGTGAAGAGTACCTGAACAAGTGCTAACACCTATCTCTCCACCTTTGCTGTTGGCGTATCAATACCGGTCTCTCTACGTTGTGCTGGCGTAATAGGAGTTGGCGCACCAGTGAGTGGATCTCCTCCGCTGGCAGTTTTGGGGAATGCAATGACTTCGCGAATCGAGTCAGAGCCACTCAATAGTGCGCACACACGATCAAGACCTAAAGCAATGCCTCCATGCGGAGGTGGACCGTAATTAAAGGCCTCTAGCAAGAATCCAAACTTACTCATCGCTTCTTCATCGCTTAGTCCGATAACGTCAAAAACTTGTTTCTGCATAACCCGGTCATGAATTCTTATTGAACCGCCACCGAGTTCGGTTCCGTTTAAAACAATGTCATATGCATAAGCCAATGCACTGGCCGGGTCGTCAACAAATGATTTCGCAAACTCTGGTTTTGGTCCAGTGAAAGGATGGTGAACTGCAGTCCAACCGCCAGCATCTGTGGGCTCAAACATGGGTGCATCAACAACCCAAAGAAACTTCCATGCCTTTGCATCAATGAGGTTACATCGCTTACCAATTTCAAGACGAACCGCTCCTAATAAATTCTGACTAGCACTCACTTCACCTGCTGCAAAGAAAATCGCATCTCCTGGTTTAGCTCCCGCAACGTTAGCAAGGGATGCCAATTCAGTTGCAGATAGATTCTTTGCAACTGGCCCTCCCAAAGTCCCATCATCTTGAACGAGTACATAGGCCAAACCCTTGGCTCCGCGAGCTTTAGCCCAATCTTGCCAAGCATCCAATTCGCGTCGTGGCGATGTAGCACCGCCTGGCATAACCACACTTCCCACATAAGGTGCTTGAAATACTCTGAACGCTGTCTGCGCAAAGAATTTGGTCAGATTAGTTAATTCGTAGGTGAAGCGTAGATCCGGTTTATCACTGCCAAAACGCGCCATCGCATCTGCATATGTCATTCTGGGGATTGGTAGCGAGATATCGAAATCGACAACTTCTTTCCATACTTTCTGAACAATCGTTTCGGCAACAGTAAGAATATCTTCTTGACCGATAAATGACATTTCAATATCAAGCTGTGTGAACTCAGGTTGGCGATCGGCTCGGAAATCTTCATCACGGAAACATCTGGCGATTTGATAATACTTCTCCATACCAGCAACCATCAACAATTGCTTAAACAGCTGTGGCGATTGAGGAAGGGCATACCAACTACCGGGTTGCAACCGAACCGGAACAAGGAAATCACGCGCGCCTTCAGGTGTTGAACGGGTCAAATAAGGAGTTTCGATATCAAGGAATTCTTGTTGATCCATGACTTGCCTGATGAGCGCTGTAACTTTCGCTCTCATCCTCAAATTTCGAGCAGGCTTCTCTCTGCGCAAATCAAGATAGCGATATCGCAATCGAACTTCTTCATTTATCTCAGCATCATCACCACTATCAACAGGAAAAGGAAGTGCAGATGATTCGCTAAGAACCACAATGTCATCGCCCATTACTTCGATTTCACCTGTGGGAATCGCTGAATTTGAATTGCCATCCGGTCGCAAAACAACCTCGCCCACGATTTTTAAGCACCACTCAGCTCTTAACGAACCTGCCAATTTTTCATCACGGATAACAACCTGTACTGAACCAGTAGAATCTCGTAAATCAATGAAGGCAACTCCACCATGATCTCGACGCCTTGATACCCAACCGGCCAAAGTAACGTGTGCGCCTACATGTGTGGCGCGCAAGTTACCCGCTCCGTGAGTTCTCATCATTTTCTCCACCTATTTCTTTAACGCTCGAGATTGCAATGTTGCGACCAAGGAGTTAAGGCTAACTGAAGTTGCTTTACCAGTGCTCATCTCCTTTAATTCAATTTCTCCACTTTCAAGTTCGGTTTCACCGAGAACTACACTAAATATTGCCCCACTCTTATCAGCTGATTTCATAGCGCTCTTAAGAGCTTTATCACCCATTGCTACTTCCACACTGATTGCGCCATTGCGCAAATCATGGGCCAACTTGAGCGAAGCAGTTTTAGCCCTTTCTCCGAGTGGAATCAGATAGAGAGTGGGTGAAGAATCCATTGAGTCCAATATTCCTTCAGCCTCAGCTGCAAGGAGGGCGCGATCTATACCTAAACCAAAACCAATTCCAGAAATATTTTGACCTCCAATACTCTCCATGAGGCCGTCATACCGACCTCCTCCCCCAATGCCAGATTGCGCACCCAAATCTTCGTGAACAAATTCAAAGGTAGTCCCTGTGTAATAATCCAAACCACGCACCATCAATGGATTGATTATGTAAGCAATTCCCATCGCTGATAAATACCCTTGCACTTTCGTAAAGTGATCAGAAGATTGCGCAGACAAGTAATCCAACAAGCGAGGTGCTTGAGCCATGAGAGATGATATTTCCGGGCGTTTGTCATCAAATAGTCTCAATGGATTTATACCAGCTCTTATGCGCGTTGCTTCATCTAGTTCTAATGAATCGATATAGGTAAGCAAATCGACTCGATGAGCCTCACGCGACTGTGCATCTCCTAGTGACGTGATCTCAAGACGAAATTTGCGTAAACCTATTCCATGAAAACCTTCGTAGGCTAATGCAATAACTTCTGCATCAAGTGCCGGATCATCTGAACCGATCGCTTCGATACCTACAGAATAGAATTGACGATAGCGACCGGCCTGTGGTCGCTCTGCTCTAAAAAAAGGCCCGCAATAAAATACTTTGACGGGTAGACCTATCCGGTCCAATCCATGTTCGATGACAGAGCGCAGAGCTCCGACAGTTCCTTCGGGGCGCAAAGTAATCGAGCGCCCACCTCTATCTTCAAATGTATACATCTCTTTACTCACAACATCGGTGGATTCACCAACCCCACGAGTAAAGAGTCCCGTATCTTCAAAAACAGGAAGCTCCAAAAGTTGATAACCCGCGTTCTTGATTGGTGCAAGCAGCCGATCTCGGACAAATTCAAAGGCGCTGGATCTAGGCGGGAAATATTCGCTGACGCCCTTAGGTGATTGAAATTTCATCTCATCGAGCCCATGTTTTTAAGATAAGGGTTGGTGCGACGCTCATGTTTTATAGTTGTTTCATCGCCGTGACCCGGTAATACGCGAAAATCATCGGATAGTGGCCAAATCTTTTTCTTCAACGTAATTTCCATATCTTCTGCAGAGCCAGTAGGAAGATCGGTGCGACCAATAGAACCAGCGAAGAGAACATCCCCACTGATCAATAATTCTTGTCCTATAGTGAAAATCAAAGAGCCTCGAGTGTGCCCGGGTGCATGAATGGCGGTAATACTCATTCCCAAAATTTCAATCGTCGCTTCATTGCGCAATTCTCGTACATCCTTGGGCTCAATAAAGACGCTTTGCCCCAATGTCGCACTGAATGCTGGACTCAACGCCTTTTCAGGATGAGCGAGCAAGGTTCGATCCTCACTATGAATATAGGCAGGGATTTGGTACCCATCAGCAATCGGGGCAATGGAGAAGGTATGGTCAAGATGTCCATGCGTTGCCACCACAGCCACAGGCTTTAATCCATTGCTTTTGATCAATGCAGAAACTTCGTCGCTAACATCTGGCATTCCGGGATCAAAAATCACGCATTCTTGCCCTACCCCTGGGGAGATAATCCAACAGTTGGTTCCAAAAGCAGGGGCTGGAAAGGATAAAACAAGCACGCAAATCCCTCCATTTCCACAGTTGCAGGTGGACAGGGTACCTTTTACCCTCGCACCAATTACCATCTCGTACCTTCACGGCCGATGAAATTCGGCTAACGCATTTCTATAGCGAGGGTCTAAGGACCTCACGCGCTGAAAGGACCCACCATGAACGAGATATCACCTAATCAATCAGCCGCAGCAGCCCTCATAGGCGATCCAGCAAATTTTGGTCGTGTTGGCGAAGACGGAACCGTTTATGTAAGAACGAGCGAAGGTGAAAAGGCAGTCGGTTCATATCCAGGCAAAAGTCCTGAGGAAGCACTCGCTTATTTTGTTCGAAAATTTGAAGCCTTAGCCTCCGAAGTTGCGCTCTTAGCAGCTCGTGTTAGAAGCGGAGCAATGGTTCCACAGGATGCAACTATTGCAGTCAATCGTCTACGTACACATGTTAAGGAACTAAACGGTGTTGGCAATTTAGAGGCCCTTGCCACTGCAGTAGAACAAATCATTCCAGCAATCGAGGATGGTCGTGGCGCATACGAGGCGAAAAAACTTGCCGAAAAGACCGCCAAAGCAGCCCAACGCGAAGAAGCTCTGGCAATCAAAGATAAAATTGTCACCGAAGCGCAATCACTAGCTCTTTCTGAAAGTTGGAAAACAACAGGTGATCGACTCAAGGTCCTGCTAGATGAGTGGAAAGTTGCACCTCGTCTAGATAAGAAAACCGATGCGGAGATGTGGAAGAAATTTTCATCAGCACGGAACAAATTTGATAAACGTCGCCGAACACATTTTGCAACATTAGATGCTGCTCAAAATCTAGTTGCGCAAGC
Source organism: Streptomyces griseus (assembly GCA_945884695.1). Lineage (GTDB taxonomy): Bacteria > Actinomycetota > Actinomycetes > Nanopelagicales > Nanopelagicaceae > QYPT01. The sequence goes on along the minus strand of CAMCYO010000001.1, from coordinate 172,719 downwards.
AAAAATCGCTCTGGTAACTGAAGGTGAATCACTAGCCACCTCCAAAGATTGGGTAGCAACTGCTCGTCGTTTTAAGGCGCTAATGGATTTATGGAAAGCCTCCGGCCGAGGCAAGAAGAATGAGGATGCGAAATTGTGGACTCGCTTCAAAGCCGCCCAAGATCAATTCTTTGCAGCAAAGAATGCCGACCTTGAAAAACGCGAAGGCTCAATGAAGGCAAACCTAGAAAAACGTGAAGTTCTCATCGCTCAAGTAGAGGCGCTTTTGCCAATAACAAATGTTGAGCAGGCTTCAAAAGCATTTAGAGAATTCGCACGCCAATGGGACAAAATTGGTATGACGCAGAGAGAAAAACGTTCAGCACTTGATTCCCGCTTTAGCGCAGTTGAAACCGCTATCAAATCTGCGCAAGAAGTGCAGTGGAGAAAAACTGACCCCGTCGCAAAATCTAGAGCCAGCGATGTTGTGCGCCAGCTCGAAGAGGCCGTTGCCAACTACGAACTACAGGCAAAAAAAGCAGAAGCCGCTGGCAATACCAAGAAAGCCAGCCAAGCACGCGAAGCTGTCATTGCACGTAAACAGTGGTTAGCAGATGCCGTTAAGGGTTTGGATGAGTTCGCTAACTAAATCTTCTTAGTTATTAGTTGTTCGGTATACATCGTAAACGCCTTCAATATGTCTGACTGCTGCCAGAACCGCATCCAAATGCGTGGCATCGGCCATCTCGAATGTAAAGCGCGATATTGCAGTGCGGTCTTTTGTTGTACTCACTGACGCGCTCAAAATATTTACTTGCTGATCAGAAAGTGTGCGAGTCACATCGGATAAGAGTCGAGACCTATCTAAGGCCTCAACTTGGATATTGACCAAGAAAACACTTGCGGCGCCACTTAGCCATGTGACTCCAACGATTCGATCACTTTGATGCATCTGAAGGTCGCCCGCATTGACACAATCGGCTCTATGTACAGATACGCCACTGCCCCTTGTAATAAATCCAATGATTTCATCCCCCGGCACTGGCGTGCAGCATCTGGCAAGTTTGACCAAAACATCATCAATACCGGCCACTTCAATGGCGCTACTTGAACGACGTGCAATAGTCGAACTCGATGCAATCGTGGAACTTTCCATCGTCTGTACAGGGTGTGAATCTTCTGCACTCATTGTTGCAATGAGTTTTTCAATAATCGATGGCGCTGATACATGTCCATCACCAACGGCTGCATACAATGCCGTAATGTCGGGATAATGTAAATCGTGAGCAAGTTCTAATAATGAATGGCCTGCAAATATCTTCTGCAGAGGCAACCCAGCTTTGCGCATCTGGCGAGCAATTGATTCGCGTCCGGCATCGATGGCCTCTTCGCGACGTTCCTTACTAAACCACGCTTTAATCTTGGATCTAGCGCGTGGACTCTTAACAAAATTTAGCCAATCTCGACTTGGGCTTGCTGTATCTGCCTTATTAGTAACTACATCTACGACATCGCCATTACTCAAGGCAGATTCAAGCGGAATCAAGCGCCCGTTTACTTTTGCTCCTACGCATCTATTACCCACTTCAGTATGAACTGCGTATGCAAAATCGACAGGCGTAGAACCTCCTGGGAGAGCGATCACGTTTCCCTTTGGTGTAAAAACAAAGACTTCTGGGGTTCCTAAATCGAATCGAAGAGCCTCTAAGAATTCACTGGGATCTTCAGTCTCCTTCTGCCACTCGTGCAATTGGCGTAGCCAGAGCATTTCGGGTGCACTCTGGCTCTCGCTATCCTCTTTGTATTTCCAATGCGCAGCGATACCAAATTCAGCGCGCGAATGCATGTCAAAGGTTCTAATTTGAATTTCAATTGCCTTGCCATTTGGTCCAATCACCGTTGTGTGTAAAGACTGATACAAATTGAACTTGGGCATTGCGATGTAATCCTTAAAGCGTCCTGGTACAGGACTCCACCTGGCATGAATCGCCCCCAAAACCGCATAACAATCGCGAACATCCTGAACAAGAACACGAATTCCCACCAAGTCATAAATATCATTGAAATCGCGACCACGTACAACCATCTTTTGATAGACGCTATAAAAATGCTTCTGTCTTCCGGTAACAGTTGCAACGATGCCATCAACTGTGAGATCAGCCTGAACCGTTCTAATGACTTCTTCGCTCAACGCTTCCCGCGAAGGAGAACGCTCGGCTACCAACCGCGCAATCTCTTCGAATTTTTTAGGTTCCAAAACAGCAAAAGACAAATCCTCTAATTCCCATTTAAGAGCGTTCATGCCTAATCTATGAGCAAGGGGTGCGTATATATCTAAAGTTTCCCTCGCTTTTCGCTCAGCACTTTCTGGCTCAACAAATTGCCATGTGCGCGCATTATGTAATCGATCTGCCAATTTAATAACTAAAACTCGGATATCTCGTGACATTGCAACAATCATTTTACGAACAGTTTCAGCTTCGGCAGTTGGTCCGTAGGAGAGTTTGTCCAACTTTGTTACTCCATCGACAAGATTTGCAACCTCATCACCGAAATCTTTACGCAATTTCGCGAGTGAATAACTAGTGTCTTCAACCGTGTCATGCAAGAGAGCAGCCACGAGGGCTTCGGAATTCAACCCGAGTTTTGCAAGAATCTCGGCAACTGCAACAGGATGGGTTATATATGCATCGCCAGATTTTCGCAATTGTCCAGCATGTGCGTTCTTAGCAACTTCGAAGGCCAATTCAAGTGCATCTAAATTCGCGCTCGGATGATGTTCTTTTAGCGCTAATAAAACTGGCTCGATTAATGCGTTCACGCTAGTAAGCCTACTTCAGGTGCAGTAAAACCCTTATCGACGGGTTTTGCGCTTGGGTTGATTACGTGGTCCGCGCTTGCCTGAATCTACAACTGCAACCACAGGAGTTGTTGTTGCGCCAGAACGGGAATTAACCCTTTTGGCTAGGGCTTTCATTGCTGGCTCGCGTTCTCTCAATACAGCAAGTATTGGGGTTGCAATAAAAATTGAAGAATATGTACCAGTAGCAAGCCCAATGAAAAGAGCTAAAGAGAGATCCTTGAGCGTTCCAGCACCCAGTAATCCTGCACCGACGAAGAGAATAGATCCCACAGGCATCAGGGCAATCAATGATGTATTAAATGAACGGACAAGTGTCTGATTGACTGCAAGGTTTGCAGCTTGTGAATATGTCATTTTCGATGTGCTTGTGATGGTTCGCGTGTTCTCGCGAACTTTATCGAAAACAACGACAGTGTCGTATAGCGAGTAACCTAAAATGGTTAGGAAACCAATTACCGTTGCGGGCGTAACGTCGAAACCGACCAGTGCGTAAATTCCAACTGTTATGAAAACGTCGTGGATTACTGCCAAAATTGCAGCCGCTGCCATTTTTGGTTCAAATGCCATCGCCAAATAGAGAAGGACCACAATAAGGAATGCGAAGAGTCCGTATAGGGCCTTGCGCGTAATCTCTTTACCCCATGAAGGACCAACAATCTGGGTATCGATTACATCTGTTGTTACGCTAAATTTTGTAGCTAACGCATCCTGAACTGCATTGGATTGCTCAACCGAAAGCGAACCTGTTTGAACCCGCACTTTATTTGTGCCAACTTTTTGCACGATTACTTCGCCAGGGATAGATGTAGAATCAACCGCACTACGGGCATCCTCAATGGAAATTCCCGTCTTGGTGACGGTGTAAGAAGAACCACCCTTGAATTCAATACCTAGATGCAAGCCTTGAAGCGATAGCGCAATTGCGGAGGCAATAATAAGCAGACCTGAAAATGCATACCAACGTCGACGTTTGCCAATGAAATCTATTGAGGTATCACCACGATAAAGACGTCCTCCCAAACCGGAAAGTTTACTCATGGCTATTCCCCTTTCTCGGAAGTCGTGGGCGTCGTGAGAACGCCTAAACTCTTACTCGAAACGCCAGAAAGGGTATGACCTGAACTATAGAAGTTCAACTTAGCCAAGATTGTAAGGATTGGTTTTGTAAAGATAAATACAACAAAGAGATCTATAAGAGTTGTTAAACCCAGGGTGAATGCAAAACCTCGTACGCCGCCCACTGCTAACAAATACAGCAACGCTGAAGCGATGATGGATACAAAGTCAGCCACAATGATTGTGCGTCGAGCACGAACCCAACCTGTTTCTACAGCAGAGCGAAGAGATCTGCCTTCTCGAACTTCATCTCGGACGCGTTCAAAATAAACAATGAATGAGTCAGCAGTAATGCCGATTGCAACGATTACACCAGCAATTCCTGCCAGTGTAAGAGTGAAACCGATCCATTTTCCTAAAAGCAAAATCGATAGGTAGGCAAGTGCTCCAGCAACGATCAATGAAGCTACTGAAACTAATCCAAGACCACGGTAATAGAGCAATGAATAGAGAAGCACCAGACCCAGGCCTATGAAACCTGCTAGTAATCCAGCTTGCAATTGATCCGCGCCAAGGGTTGGAGAGATTTGCTGAACTTCTCCGCGATCAAAGGCTAGTGGCAACGCTCCATATTTTAAAACGTTAGCTAAATCTTCGGCCTCTGCTTGGCCAAAACTTCCGGTAATCTGCGCATTTCCAGCTGTGATCGGTTCATTGATGCGTGGAGCAGAGACGACTAATCCATCAAGAACAATTGCAACCTCATTCAAGGGAGGCGTCAACTTAGTTACACGAGTTGTTAAATCAGCAAAAGCTTTTGTGCCCTCGTTATCGAAGTTTAAGAGTACGTACCAACCGCTACCTGATGTTTGATTGATTGCCGCACTCGCTTTAGAAACTTGACGCCCAAGAACCTCAGCTCCCGCAAGAATGTATTTACTTCCGCCGGAACGGTCGCATGCAACGATTGAATCAGTTGCAACATCGGAGCCAGTACCTTGGCGATTAACTTCTTGTGTGCAATCAAGGGATACGTACTTGTTGCCAACCTCTGCAGATAGTCCAGCTGCAGTGATCGCTTCAACAGTTGCTGTATCCGAGGGATTAACAGGTGTTGGAGCGCCAGAAAGTAAAACTTGACGAAAACGCAGTTCGGCAGTTTGACCAACTAAATCCACCACACGACGGCCTGTGTCGCCAGGAACGGAGATAACAATTTGGCGATTGACGCCACTGCCTTGGGCTGTGACTTCACTCTCGGCTACGCCCAGAGAGTTGACGCGTTGGCGAATAATCGAAACTGCTTGATCAATTGCTGCATTACTCACTTTTCCATCTTCGCCTGGTGCAATGCGCGGTTGCAATGTCACGCTCGTTCCTCCGCGAAGATCTAAGCCTAAGCGGACTGTAGTTGCGCCTTGAATAAGAACTGCGCCAAGGAGTGCCAGTAGAACCAAAGCCATAATCGCCAGATTGCGACCTGACTTTGAGGCGCTCTTAACTGATCGAGGAGAAGATGAAGTAGACATGGGTAGAGAGTCTAGGCATCTTCGGCTGATGTGTCGAAAAGCGTTGAATTTGCGCCAAGCGGGGCGGGATGGCCAACATGGAGAAATCCTTGAGCTGTGGCCATACGGCCTCGTGGAGTTCTGACCATAAATCCATTTCTGACCAAGAATGGCTCAGCTACTGCTTCCACCGTTTCTACTTCTTCTCCTACTGCGATAGCAAGGGTTGATAGACCCACTGGCCCCCCATTAAATCGTTCAACAAGGGCTAAAAGAACACTGCGATCTAAACGATCAAGGCCCATTTCATCTACTTCATACATTGTTAAAGCCGCTGTTGCGTCATCATGGGTTAACGTGGTTCCCCCGCGAACTTGGGCATAATCTCGAACTCGACGTAGTAAGCGATTTGCAATACGTGGCGTCCCGCGAGATCTGCCAGCAATTTCAGCGATTGCTTGAGCTTCTATCTCCAACTTAAGTAACGCTGCACTGCGTTCCAGAACTTGAGCAATCTCATCAACGTCATAAAAATCCAAATGCGCAGTAAAACCAAAACGATCACGGAGAGGTCCTGGCAACAATCCAGCACGAGTTGTTGCCCCAACTAAGGTAAAATGTGGAAGTGTCAGTGGAATAGCAGTTGCGCCAGGGCCTTTGCCCACAACAACATCAACTCGAAAATCTTCCATGGCTAAATACAAGAGCTCTTCTGCAGGCCTTGGTAATCGATGAATTTCGTCAAGAAATAAGATTTCGCCTTCAACAAGGGATGAAAGAATTGCAGCTAAATCACCAGCGTGCGTGATTGCAGGACCGCTCGAAATACGAATTGGTGCTTGCATCTCACTGGCCAAAATTAATGCCAGTGTTGTCTTACCAAGGCCAGGAGGTCCCGATAGAAGCATGTGATCAGCTGAAGAATTTCTTGCACGCGCGGCCGAAAGCAAGACATCAATTTGTTCTCGGACTCGATGTTGACCAATAAATTCTGACAAAGCTTTTGGTCGAAGCGCCAATTCTGCGGCAGATTCATCGCTATGTCCTAAAGGGGTTACCAGACGCTGATTTTGCTCTTCCATTAACGACCACCACTTTGCAGAGCTGAACGCAGAAGTTCGCTCAATTCAAAAGTTGCAGGATCAGAACCGGTTGTTGCGATGTCAGAGGCAACTTTCGATACTGCGCTATCGGCTTGTTTTGCTGAATAACCCAGGCCCATGAGAGCTGAAACTAAATCCTCACGCCACGGTGGTTGATGTTTTACTTTCTCACCTACAGGAGAGAGATCGCTCAATTTGCCTTTGAGTTCTAATATCAACCGTTGAGCGCCCTTGCGTCCGATTCCTGGCACTCGTTCAATACTGGCCACACTTTCTTGTGCTACAGCAATAGCTAAATCCGTCGGCGAAAGAACTGAAAGTATGGATAAAGCAACCTTGGGACCAATTCCAGAGACAGTCTGCACCAGTTCAAAGAGAATTCGTGATTGCTCATCAAGAAACCCAAATAGGGTCATTGAATCTTCACGAATAACTAGTGCCGTGAAGAGAGAAACTTCGGCTCCTAGATTCAAACCCGTACTTGTCGATGGTGTGATATTGATGGAATAGCCAACTCCATTGACATCAACGACAACACGATCGGTTGCAATGGCGCGCACCTGGCCAGTGAGCGATGCAATCATCGAGCGCGCAATTGTTCGAGTCGCAACTTTTCTTTTGCAACTGCAGTGCTAAGCCGATCCGAACTCTTCCCTCGCCATAAATGACAGATGGCCAATGCAAGGGCATCAGTACTATCAACTGGCTTTGGAATCTCATCCAAATTGAGAATTCTTCGAACCATCTCAGCAACTTGTTTCTTATTTGCTCGACCCATTCCTGAAACTGCGGCTTTTACTTCGCTGGGTGTGTGCATGACAACGGGTATCGAAGATTTGGCAGCAATTAATAGAGCAATACCAGCAGCTTGGGCAGTACCCATAACGGTGCGCACATTGTGCTGTGAGAAAACGCGCTCTACTGCAATCACATCAGGGTTATATTGATTGATCCACTCTTGCAATTGAATCTCTAGAGATAACAAACGTTGCTCCAATGGACTATCAGAGGAGGTAAGAATGACGCCCACACCAATCAAGGAAATTGCAGATCCCACGGTGCCTTCAATAACTCCGACACCACAGCGCGTTAAACCTGGATCAACTCCTAGGACGCGCATGGATTAGAGAGCCGTTTCTTCATACTGGCAAGCCTAGTTTGGCCCCAGAGCGAATCAACCCAGGCTCGCCATAACCTCATCTGAGATATCAAAATTGCCATAAACGTTCTGTACATCATCCAATTCTTCAATGGCTTCTATAAGTGCGATTACCTTCTGAGCCCCTTGTATATCAAGAGGCACAGACATCGAAGGCAAGAATGGAGATTCTGCCGAGTCATATTCAATGCCAGCACTTTGTAGCGCAGTACGAACCGCAACTAAATCACTTGGTTCGCAAACAACTTCGAAAGAATCACCTAAATCGTTCACTTCTTCTGCGCCGGCTTCTAGGACCGCTTCTAAAATCCTCTCTTCGGTAACAGAGGAAGATTGCGAAACAAGCACAACGCCTTTTCGACTGAAGAGGTAAGAAACAGAACCAGGATCGCCCATTCTGCCACCGTTTCGTGTGACCGCCAGCCGCACTTCACCTGCTGCGCGATTTCGATTATCAGATAAACATTCAATCAAAATAGCCACACCATCTGGACCATAACCTTCATACATAATTGTCTGCCAATCAGCGCCACCTGATTCGAGCCCAGCACCTCTCTTAATTGCACGTTCGATATTGTCAGCAGGCATCGAATTCTTTTTAGCTTTTGCAACTGCATCAAAAAGTGTTGGGTTACCGGCCATATCTGGCCCGCCATTTCTGGAGGCAACTTCAATGGCCTTAATGTATTTAGCAAAAGATTTAGCTCGACGAGAATCGATAATCGCCTTCTTATGCTTTGTTGTTGCCCATTTAGAATGGCCTGACATTTTTACTCCGCCTCAATGGAGTTTTTTTTAACTCCAACTCTTGCCTCTGGTAGAACTTCTGCTAGCTCCCTCTAGACGCACTGGTTTACTTTACTTGATGGATTTCTCGGCCTTACACACCTGCTCTACAAAATATCGATGTATGCGATTATCTCCAGTCAGTTCTGGATGAAAAGAGGTAGCTAAGAGCGAACCTTGGCGCACAGCCACTGGATGGCTCAATCCATCTGCAGATTTCACGCTGGCTAAAACTTCGACGCCAACTCCAACTGATTCAACCCACGGTGCGCGAATAAAGAGTGCTTTCATGGCTGGTGCAGTAATACCCGAAACCGTGAGATTACTTTCAAAGGAATCTACTTGGCGTCCAAAAGCATTGCGACGAACCGTGATGTCTATGCCACCGAAAGTTTTTTGATCCTTGGTTGCATCAAGTACGCGATCGGCCAACAAAATCATTCCAGCACATGATCCATAGACAGGCAATCCCTGATCTATGCGTGTCTTAATCAACTCAAAGAGACCAAAACTTTGAGCAAGAAGTGCGATAGTTGTGGACTCACCCCCCGGAAGTATGAGCGCATCTACTTTTTCGATTTCAGATGCACGCCTAACAGGAAAGGGATGAACTCCACATTCTCCAAGCGCTTTTATATGTTCGCGAACATCACCTTGTAAGGCAAGAACTCCGACCTTCATTGCGAATTACGTTACCAACCGCGCTCGGCTAGGCGATGTGGCACAGGAATATCTGCAACGTTAATTCCTACCATTGCATCCCCTAACCCACGTGAGGCATCGGCAATAACCTTGGGATCGTCAAAAAATGTTGTCGCCTTCACGCATGCTGCGGCGCGACGTGCAGGATCTCCTGATTTGAAAATGCCTGAACCGATAAATACTCCATCGGCACCCATATGCATCATCATTGCAGCATCTGCCGGAGTTGCTATGCCACCAGCTGTAAAGAGCACAACTGGTAATTTCCCATTTTGAGCAACTTCTTTTACCAATTCGAAAGGTGCCTGCATCTCTTTTGCAACAACATAGAGTTCATCTTCGCGCATAGATGTTAGACGTCGAATCTCGCCACCAATTTCTCGCATATGAGTTACAGCGTTGGAAACATCTCCCGTGCCGGCCTCGCCTTTAGAGCGAATCATAGCCGCACCCTCGTTAATGCGACGAAGTGCCTCACCTAAATTAGTTGCTCCACACACAAATGGCACAGTGAAGTTCCACTTATCAATATGATTTTTGTAATCTGCTGGAGTTAATACTTCAGATTCATCAATGTAATCAACGCCCAAACTCTGCAAAATTTGCGCCTCTACAAAATGTCCAATGCGAGCCTTAGCCATAACGGGAATAGACACCGCAGCCTTTATTTTTTCAATCATGTCAGGATCTGACATACGAGCAACGCCACCTTGCGCGCGAATATCTGCAGGAACGCGCTCCAGAGCCATCACCGCAACAGCGCCAGCATCTTCGGCGATCTTTGCTTGCTCGGCGTTAACAACATCCATGATGACGCCACCTTTAAGCATCTCAGCCATTCCGCGTTTTACTCTGGCGGTGCCTTTTAACTCAGCCATTACAGCTCCTCAAACTTTCACAATTCGGGATAAAATCCAACTCAGGGGTTCATACTACTTTGTCGCAGACGGACTTGCAGACACTGCCGGATAGGTGAAATCAGGCGCAGAGGCCACCAGTGCAACCCAAATTTGCCCCGGCGCAAAAGGTAATGGATTGCCATCCTCTAATGTCCACCTCGTTTGTTCTTGAGCATTAGGGCGAATCCATCGGGCGCGAAATGCCTTTCCATCACGAAGTACAAAACCCTGACCAGAACCCACGGTAATAGAAAGTGGAGTGATCCCGCCCATTTTATCGCGATAGGTGGAATCGATAATTGACACTACTTGAATGACCAAAGTCGTTGGTCCAAGTATGAGACCTGAAGCGCTCACATTTTCTACTCCGTGATAGTTCAATAGCCAACGTGATTCTTGTTCTGACCAAATAGCAGAATAGGAATTGGCCGGCCAATTCATTGTGACGCTGGAAATCTTTTTACCACCCAATGGCTCGTCGCTGAACTCCCAGCCCATCTCTTTCGCATTCGCAATATCTGCTCTTTGCGATTTCAATTTCTCCATCAGATCTTGCGCACGCAATACCATATCCACCGGAGCGCTACGAGTTGCATCTCTTGTATAGATCAACGGTGATTCGTGTTGTGCGCCAAGATCCAGCATTCCACTCGAAGCGATAACTGGCAACAATTTGGATTGAGCTCCACTATAAGCAAAGGCAACCTTGCCATACTGTGCAAGTAAATCGATATCGCTAATACGAGCACTACGAATTGGTCCAATCAGTTCAGGGATGCGGGATGAAAAAACTGCGGCTAAGCGCGTAAGTCCACCTTCAACTTGTTCTATGTAGACACAATCGGCATCCTCTAAACCAATTTGTGGATGAGCTTCCGGAGTGTCGTCAATTTTAACTACCAACACGGGACCATTCCCGCCCTCATGGCCGCTAATAGAATTCACTTCAATTGGTTTTTGATTTTGTATTGGGGAAAGCTCGGTTACAGCAGAGCATCCTGACAGAACTAGAACCAATACCGCTAGGAAAGGAAGGTGAACTCTCTTAGAGAACATCATTTTCAAATTCATAAATAACGGGCAGAGGTGCGTTTCCCGCCAGACGAAAGAATTTAAAGATAAGTTTTTTGCGAACATCTCGGGTTCGATTTACCGCTTCAACATGTATAGCAATTCCTACGCGAATCTTTTCAGTCAGATTAGAAAGTTCCCTAAGGAGAGATTGTTCGGCAGGAACAACATTCATAGTTAAATCATTTTGCAACAACCCTAACGCTCCTGATAATCCACTTTCAGCATCAGAGCGATCTTCAATCTGTGCTTCTCTGGCCAAATATGCAGCATGGGTAAGAAGTAGAGAGGATGCTGGATCTGCGGCTTGGCTTCGAGCTAACTCTAAAGCAATGGCTGCTCTACGTTGCAAAAGGCTATCAAGATTGGCCCAACTGGTTTCCACGCGATGATGTAAACGATCGAGTCTGGTTGCAGAAAATGTCAGATACCACAATGAGAACAAAATAATAAGTCCAAAAACTAATCCTGTTTTCATGAACTCTCTCCTTCTCTCCCCAGTAGTCGGCCCCACGAACGCGAATCAGATGCCAAACCAACCGTGCCACTACCAACCATTGCCATTTCATATACTGAGAAAATCTGCTCTGCAACTGTATCCCAATCAAAAAATTTTGATCTCTCTTGCGCAGCAACTGATAAACGCTTGCGTGTCGGATCATCTCGCAGTAAATCGATAATCTTCTTTGCTAAATCTGCGCTATCTTCAGTTGCAAATAGCGAGCCGTATCTGCCTTCACCCAATAAAGAAACGAATGCAGGGATATCACTTGCAATCACTGGAGCACCTGCCGCCATTGCTTCTGCCAAAATTATTCCAAATGATTCTCCCCCAGTATTAGGAGCCACATAAACTGAAACGGAACTGAGAAAATCAGCCTTATCTTCTTCAGTTAACCTGCCAAGGAACGAAATACGACTACGGAGTTGCGGATGAATATTTTTATAGATTTCTTCTGTGTCGCCAGGTCCTGCAACCAATACGCGAACATTGGGAACAAAACGAGCAACGATAGGCAGGGCTTCGAGCAGAACTGAAAGTCCTTTCCTAGGCTCTTCGAAACGACCAATAAATCCGATTGTCTCCCCACTCCATTGTTCTTGCGCGCTACCATTTCTAAATCGCTCGGCATAAACGCCGTTGGGAATCACAATGGCATCGGTATCTAAATGTTCAGTGAGTGTTAACCGAGATGCTTCACTAACCGCGATACGCACGGAGAGTTTTTCAATTACTGGCTCGAGAATTGGGCCAATGGCAAAAATTACCTTCTGTCTTTTAGCTGCCGCGTGAAAAGTTCCGACCATCGGCCCCTCTGCTGCCCAACAAGCAAGAAGTGAAATTGAAGGGATAGCGGGTTCGTGCAAGTGGAGAACATCGAACTCACCTTGTGCGATCCACTGGCGTACTCGGGAAAATGCAATGGGCCCAAAGAGGACGCGTGCAACAGCCCCGTTGTAAGGAATAGCTATGGGCTTTCCTGCGCTCACAACATAATCGGGCAAAATCTCTTCATTGGCAGTCGGTGCTAGAACCGAAACCCTATGACCATGCTCGATCAAATATTCGGCGAGATCACGAACATGATTTTGAACCCCACCCGGTGCATCCCAACCATAGGGACAGACAAGGCCAATTTTAAGTTTTTTTAGGTTAGGCATTTTCACGCTCTAGAAAATCTGCATCCACCCAGATGCGTTGCAACATATGCCAATCGTGGGGAGCACGCGCGATACCTTCGGCAAAGCTATTTGCACACTCTTGCACCATTAAGGAAATCTTCTCATCTTTACTACCAACCGAAGGCACCGCAATTGGATTGAAATCTATATGAATTCCTGAATCTGTGTACGAAACAAATGCGGTGATGAGTGGTGCACCAGTATTGATTGCAAGCAATGCGGGCCCTGCAGGCATACGAGCAGGTGCTCCAAAAAAATCCACGGTAATTCCATTGCGAGATAAATCTCTATCTGCCACAAGTGCAATCAGAGCCCCAGATCGCAATCTTTGAGCCAAGGTGGCTAACGAGCGTCCATCAAGTGCTAGTACTTCCATGCCAATAGATTGGCGATATTCGAGAAATTTGAGAAAAAGTGCTTCTGGTTTCAAACGCTCTGCCACGGTGACAAGTGGCACACCTTTACCGCAAAAGTAAGCACCTGCATGATCCCAATTACCTGCATGAGGCAGTGAAACGATTACTCCGGTTCCTGCCTTAATTGCATCCATCAATAAGTGTTCATTACGCACGGTTACCGTTTTGCTAATGCGCTCTTTTGACCAATCGGGAAATCTAAATGTGTCACACCAATAACGCATATATGAATTAAGGGCTTTAAGTAGGAGAATATCCATTTCAGATTCTGTTTTGGATCCAACAACCATCGCCAGATTAGAGCCCAACCTACGAACACTTTTGGGTTTTCTCCTTGCAAGGATGCGAGCACCAAAATAGAACAGGGAGTATGCAAAACGTTCTGGTAGCCACCTGACAATTGCCCAAGCAATAAAATAAGCTTTAGCACTTACTTTTTCTAAGAACACAGCGCTCATCGTTTCGTTGAATTCCTTACGATCACCACTCGTTGAACGACGGTCACTACCCCCAAGATACATAAAATCCACATGCCTACAGGCAGGGCAAAAGGAACGCCTAGGCCTTCGAGTCCAATGGCGGTTAGGGCAATAACAACGCGCTCAGTGCGCTCTGCTATACCACCAGAACATGCGATGTTGAGAGATTCAGCTTTAGCGCGAATATAGGGAATCAAAATCCCTGTAACCAATGCAAGTAGAACTACGGGCAAAAGCGAATCATTTTCTCTAGCTAAACTCAGAGTCAATCCGATAAAAATGGATGCATCAGCCATTCGGTCTATTGTTGAATCGAGAAAACTCCCCCATTTGCTGGCGCCTTTTGCAGATATGCGGGCCATGGTTCCATCAAAAAGATCACTCAGTGCGCAAACACAAATAATGATTGTCCCTAAAAAGTATTTACCCAAAGGATAGAAATAAAGGGCAGAGAAAATAACTCCGACAGCACCAATTACCGTAACCGTATCCGGTGTGAGGCCAACTCTGAGAGCCCCCTTAGCCGCTGGGGTTATGACGCGCGTTATCGAAGGCTTAAGAAATGAACTAATCATTGGTCACATCGTAGGCTGAGCCAATGGTTACGCCTAGTTTGAACGCGAATGAGGCCCGAAAAGGCAACCTCAGCATCCACGTTTTTGGGCATGAAAGCGCGTATCCCAAGCAGATTGCGCAATTGTTTGCTGCGCAATATCCCGGGGATGCCCAATCTCATTGCGATGTTGCTCTATTTGTTATCAATCCCAACACAGGTATCGATGCACACACGATCGCGCAGTGGGAAGCCCTTGATGACGCCATGACTCCTCGCATTATTATCGTGACCGATTTTGATACAAGTGAAGGCGACTTTGATGATGCAGTACTTCTTGCAAATAGAGTTCTAGACCAAACCACCACTCCCTATCTTGTTCTCCATGATGATGCGGGGAGAGCATGTGCACTGATTTCACTGGATGATTTGATGATTAATGACTACACAACTACGCCACCTGTCCAACGTCACTGTGAACCCGAACATGAAACATTAGTCAGTGAATTTCGCAAAGAGTTTTTGAGTAATAGAGAATTAATGGGCGATGATGCCTTTAGTGCCGGCTTAGTTTTTCCTACAATTCCAGTCTCGATTGAGAAAAATATCGGTGTGGATTTAGTTAATAATTTACTTATGCAAATTTCACAAAACCTACCAAGCAGCGATTAAATCTTTCCGAGTTTGTTCGAGCAATTGTGGCAATACCTTCGTCTTACCAACGATTGGCATGAAATTGGCATCACCAGTCCAGCGAGGCACAATGTGCTGGTGAATATGATCTGCAATGCCGGCACCAGATACTTCACCTTGATTCATGCCTAAATTAAAACCCACAGGGCTAGACACCTTGCGTAGCGTTTTCATTGCATGAGCAGTTTGAGCAGAGATTTCATTTCTCTCATCAACTGTTAAATCTGTTAAATCTGCAACGTGTCTATAAGCGCAGACAAGCAGATGTCCTGGGTTATAGGGGTATAAATTCATAACAACGTAGGTGAGCTTTGCTCGTGCAACAACTAAACCCTCTTCATCGCTCAAGGAAGGAATGCTACAGAAAGGACATTGGATATCGTTCTTAGGGAGCGGACGATTTTCTCCACGTAAATATTCAAGACGATGAGGCGCCCAGAGTCTTTGCCAACCATCGGGCATACCTGCACCATTTATTTCTGCGTCCATAACTAGATTTGTATGCGTTCTTGCACGCACTTCTTGATCTCTGCAATCGCTTCTGCAATCGGTATTTGATTCTTTTGATCACCATTGCGATAACGGAAAGAAACCGCTTTTGCTGCTTGATCTTCTTCGCCTGCGATAATCATGTAAGGAACCTTTTGGATCTGCGCGTTTCGAACCTTTTTCTGCATGCGATCATCTGAGGCGTCTATTTCTGCCCTAATGCCAGCACGTTTAAGTTCTGCAACTACTTCTTCAAGATATGGCGTGAAAGCTTCAGCAACAGGGATTCCAATTGCTTGTACAGGTGCTAGCCATGGTGGGAATGCACCTGCATAGTGCTCAGTTAATACACCAAAAAATCTTTCAATAGAACCAAAAAGAGCTCGGTGAATCATCACTGGGCGTTGGCGTGTTCCATCGTTGCCAACATATTCAAGATCAAAGCGCTCGGGCAATTGGAAATCCACTTGAATAGTGGACATCTGCCATGTGCGACCAATGGCATCTTTTGCTTGGACCGAAACTTTTGGACCATAAAATGCAGCGCCACCTGGGTCAAGAACTAATTCAAGGTTTTGTTTCTCCGCAGCCTGGCGAAGCGCTGTGGTTGCCGCTTCCCATTCAGCGTCTCCCCCAACAAATTTAGATTCGTTTCGAGTAGAAAGTTCTAGGTAAAAATCTGTAAGCCCGTAATCGCGTAAAAGGTTAAGGACGAAAGTCAGCAAGCTATCTAGCTCTCCAAGCATTTGGTCTGGCGTGCAATAGATGTGCGCATCATCCTGAGTAAATCCACGAGCCCTCGTGATGCCATGCAAAACGCCAGATTTTTCGTAACGATATACAGTTCCGAATTCAAATAAACGCAATGGTAATTCTCGGTATGAACGGCCTCTGGAACTGTAAATAAGATTGTGAAACGGGCAGTTCATAGGTTTCATGTAGTACTGCTGACCAGCACGGCGCACAGTTCCATCGGCATGGAGCTCTTCATCCAAAATCATTGGTGGATACATGCCCTCGGCGTACCACTCTAAGTGTCCTGATTTTTCAAAGAGCGCAGCCTTGGTAATGTGTGGTGAATAGACGAATTCGTACCCTTCTTCTTCATGACGCTTTCGCGAATAATCCTCCATCGCGCGCCTGATGATTCCTCCCTTGGGATGAAATACCGCTAAACCGGAACCAATCTCTTCAGGGAAAGAAAACAAATCCAACTCTGCGCCAAGTTTTCTATGATCGCGTTTTTCTGCTTCAACTAAGTAGGCAAGGTAGGCATCAAGCTCTTCAGTGCTCGGCCACGCTGTTCCATAAATGCGTTGCAACATTGGATTCTTTTCAGAGCCCCGCCAGTAAGCACCTGCAGTGCGCATCAACTTAAATGCAGGAATAATTTTCGTCGATGGCAAGTGTGGACCTCTACATAAATCTCCCCACACACTCTGACCATCGCGTCCTAAATTGTCATAAATGGTGAGCTCTGCTCCGCCAACCTCAACGCTACTTTCATCCCCCGCATCGCCTTTGAGACTAACGAGCTCACATTTGTATGGCTCCTTGGCAAGTTCTGCAAGTGCTTCACTTTGGGTAACAACCCGGCGCTTAAAGCGTTGACCATCCTTAATAATCTTCTTCATCGAAGATTCAAGTTTGGTTAAATCTTCAGGAGTAAATGGCTTCTCTGGATCGAAGTCGTAATAGAAACCATCCGTGATAGGTGGGCCAATTCCTAAACGAGTACCAGGAAATACTTGTTGAACTGCTTGGGCCAAAACGTGAGCACATGAGTGACGCAAAACAGAAAGTCCTTCAGGTGAAGAAATGGAAATACTTTCAAGGACATCGCCATCTGCTAAATCACTCCATAGATCTCGTAATTCGCCATTGATTTTGCAAACGACAATTTCTTTGGATTCAGCAAAAATATGGGTGGGGCGCGCATCTGCCTCGACGGTTGTCTTCACACCGTTTACGGTTACCGATATCTGCGACATGGGCTCAGCCTACCTAAAGCTCTGCCATACATTTGCTCACTTGCTCTGCGAACTCCCAAACAATTTCAAGTCTTCGATCCCCTATATGAGAAATCGGCTGAGCCAACTTTAAACTAGACAATAAGAATCCCGCATCCGCCTGCTCAATATCTTGCTGTAGCAACACTGCCTCTTGAACGCCAAGGTGTGCAATACATGTTGCGCGCACAATTCCTGGCAAACATCCACTCGATAATGCAGGGGTCAGCCATTGGCCCTTAATCCGAAATACAACATTAGATACAGCGCCTTCACTCACATGGCCCTTGTTATCGATTCGGATTACTTCATCGCATTCCTGTTTCCGAGCTGTAGCTAATAAATCCAGATGTGCAGTGTAAGGCAAAGCTTTGATGCCGATGGTGTGTGGATCTTGTTTGATGGGATCGGTAACAAAGCAAACTTTTGCAGGAGTACTCCACATTTCATATATGTCATGAGTGACCTCAACTTGACCTTGCATTGAAAAAACAATTCTTAAACGGCCATACTCAGTTGGTAAACCTGAACGGAGCGCCTTCGATACCAAGACACTTATCTCTGCATCGTTTGGAAGAACGACGCCTAAACGCAACGCTGATGAGCGAGCTCTTGCAAGGTGAGTGCTAAGTGCTATTGCGCGCTTCTCGTGCGTTTGAATTGTTTCAAAAAATCCCTCACCATCAGGAAAATTACTCATCGATCAAAATCACCACCAGCAATGCCGACCAGCCTTGATGCTTTCAGTTGAGTTTCTTCCCATTCAGAGTGCGCATCACTGCCCCATGTAATCCCAGCACCCGTTCCAAATCTGAGTACGCCGTCGTTGTTACTCCAAAAAATTCTGATCGCAACAGATAAGAGGGCATCAGAACCTTGCGACCAGCCGAGAGCTCCGCAGTAGGGTCCACGATCTGCTTTCTCTAGCGCAGCTATTGTTTCTACGGCAGAGGATTTAGGAGCACCACTTACTGATCCCGGTGGCATCAACGCATCGCTTATCTGGAGCCATGAAATGCCAGGTAGCAAATGTCCAGAAACATCAGAGACCAAATGCGTCACGCCAGGATGTTCTTCTGTAGCAAGAAGCCTGGGTACATCGACACTTCCCGGAATACAGACTCGACCTAAATCATTACGAATTAAATCAACAATCATCACGTTTTCTGCTTGGTCCTTAACACTAAATTCAACAGGGGTTGCAGTTGGCGCCATCGTTCCCTTGATAGGGGCAGAGAGAACGTGCGAGCCATTTCTCTTAAGCAATAATTCCGGTGAAGCTGAAGCAATGGAGACACCCGGAAGTTGCAAATAACTGGCATAGGGCGCTGGATTTTTTACTAAAAGTTTGAGCATCAAAGGTACTAGCGATCTACCAAGTTCGATTGGAATCGCAAGCTCTCTGCACGCATTCACTTGGTACACCCATCCTAAAGAAATCTTTTTTTGTATCTGCTTCACAACATCTATGTATTCCGCTTCGGATTGTGAAGTACTCCACTTACCAGCAGGCGTTTCCCATTCATTTTCAAAGTCTGGAAAAGCAGAATCAATAACGTGAGAAAACCTGGCACACATCCATTCACCTTCAAAGGTAGATGTGACTGCCCAAAAACCTGGTTTATCTAAATCTGCAGGATCAGTACTGATTTCGTCTAATCCATATGCCAAACGACCGCCCATCCAAAAGAAGGGTTCGTTAACGTTAAATTGCGCAGTTTCCACGCAGTAACCGTAGAGCGATTACCGTTCTACGGCGTGCTTTGGCGCATCCGACCTGCCTACGATAGATTTCGCCCCAGCACAAAGGTAAAACTGTGTGCGGACGTAGCGCAGTTGGTAGCGCACCACCTTGCCAAGGTGGATGTCGCGGGTTCGAGTCCCGTCGTCCGCTCTGATCGTTCAGAGTTGCTCTGCAACAGAACTGAACCACACCAAGGTCGGGTGGCCGAGAGGCGAGGCTCAGGACTGCAAATCCTGCTACACGGGTTCAAATCCCGTCCCGACCTCCACTATTACAACAAATCTATTTATGATGTGCCACAGATAGATTCACAAGAGCGAACAAGATGGGTATCGCATGGCGCTAGAGAAATCAGACCGACCATGGGGTCGCTATGAAGTCTTGCAAGAAAGCGCCACCTATAAAGTTAAATGTTTATGGATTAATCCCGGCAAAAGGTTTTCATACCAACGTCACACAAAACGTGCAGAGCATTGGTACATAGTGCAAGGTAGCGCAGAAATAACTCTCAATGGTGTGACTACCACCCATCAACCAGGTACAAGTATCAACATTGCGATAGGCGATCTTCATCGCATAAGTAACATCGGCACAATCGACGTCATTGTCATCGAAGTGCAAACAGGAACATACTTTGGAGAGGATGATATTGAGCGTATCGAAGATGATTTCGGTCGCTAATTACCCGACAAATTCGTAAGGTATGATTTCAAACGCAAGGATCGTTGGCTCAGCGGTAGAGCACCACATTGACATTGTGGGGGTCACTGGTTCGATCCCAGTACGGTCCACTGTAAATAGTTTAAGATGCTAAACCTTGAGTTTAAGTTATATTGCCACTATGCATCTCAGCGGTAAAGAGCGAAGCGGACTTCTCTTTGCACTCCTTGGGGTCTTTCTCTTTTCACTATCTCTTCCAATGACCAAGTGGGCACTTGAAAGTTTTGATCCATTTCTCACGGCAACTGCTCGTCCGATCATTGCCTGTTGTGTTGCTATTCCGGTATTTGCTTATCTCAAAATTCCCCGTGTTCCACGTGAGTATGTAAAGCCCATGATTTTTACTGCAATTGGCGCAGTCTTTGGGTGGCCCATCTTTATCGCGTTAGCACTTCAGAAAACCACAGCAACCCACGTTGCCGTTATTGCATCAATCATGCCTTTGGTTACAGCCATCATGGCGGTATTCAAAACAGGAAAACATGTGCCACTGCAATTCTGGCTTGCCTCCTTATGCGGAACTGCAATGTTGGTGCTCTTTGCTATGACTCGTGGTGGAGATCTCCATGCCAATCTCAGCGCAGATGTGTTAACACTTATTGCAGTCCTTGCCTCTTCCTATTGTTATGTAGAAGGAGCTGAGCTGACAAAGATCATGCCGGGGTGGCAAGTAATTTCTTGGGCAGTTATCTACACGCTACCTATCTGCATAGTGAGCAGTGCGATCATTTGGTTACGCACTCATGAAAGCCATCCCGTGACATTTCATGGAGTGTTTGGTCTTTTCATGATTGGTATTTCATCTATGTATCTGGGCTTTTTTGCTTGGTATCGAGGCTTGCGAGATGCCGGGACTGCTCGTGGTTCACAAGTGCAACAACTTCAAACGCTCTTTACTTTAGGTTGGGCGGTGTTGCTTCTTCATGAGAGCGTCACATTCCTAACTCTTGTGACAGCTCTGGGAGTTGTTGGGTGCGTGCTGTGGGCGTTATCTGCTCGAAGCAAAGATCAAACATCTGCAACAAGCACGTGATATTTCAACCATCTTATGTCTGTGCTGTCGCCTAATCTTTGCCTATGAAAGCCACCACAAACGCGGATACAAGAACTCTTTATGAGACGACCTTTGTAGTTCTTGATTTAGAGACTTCCGGTGGGCAACCATCAACAACTGTGGGCATCACAGAAATTGGCGCTGTCAAAGTTCAAGGTGGGGCCGTTATTGAAGAATTTAGAACATTTATTAATCCTGGACATTTGCTTCCTGAATTTATTACCTCGCTTACAGGAATCAGCGATGCCATGCTCAGCGATGCCCCAAGCATTCATAAGATCTTTCCAGATTTCTTGATGTTCTTAGGAGACCCGCTAAAAACGGTTCTTGTTGCACATAATTCACCCTTTGATATGGGATTTTTGAAATCGGCAGCGATCGCCACCAATAACGATTGGCCTGACTTTCTTGTTATAGATACCGTTCGATTGGCCCGCCAAGTATTGAGTTATGACGAAGTAGCTAACTGCAAACTTGGTACCCTTGCTCAATTTTTCAATACAAATGTTACGCCCAATCACAGAGCACTTGATGATGCTCGGGCCACAGTAGATGTATTACATGGGCTCTTTGATCGCTTAGGCTCTCACGGAGTAAACACCCTTGCACAGACTATGAAATTTAAGAGACCAAAATCTGTTGGGACAAAGCCACCCATTGATTAAGTAAATGGGTTGCTTTACCGCTATCAATAGCTTCAATTGCTTCCTCTACTCCATCTTCAATTCTTTCGTTAAGGGATAAGTGCATTGCGCCTTTATACGCAGCAATAGCTGCTGCTGCATTTAACACAACGGCATCCCTTGGGGCTCCGCGTTCACCAGCAAAGATTGATCGAGTGATTTCGGCATTCTCTTTCGCCTCTCCCCCAACGAGTGCTGATACAGGGGCCCGATCAATTGCGAAATCTAAAGGATCTAATGAAGATTTCGAAATATTTCCACCAGAGATTGTGAGTACAGTTGTTGTTGTACCCAAAGTAATTTCATCTAGCCCGTCATCGCCTCTAAAGACAAAACCTTCAACACCTCGATCTGCCAAGACCTGAGCCATTAAGTGATGCACGCCAGCGTTTGCTACTCCTACTGCCATTGCTTTGGGTTGTGCAGGATTGGCAAGGGGCCCCAGAATGTTAAATATCGTTGGCACTCCTAGTTCTTTACGAGCAGGGGCTGCAAAGCGCATCGATGGATGGAAAATTGGGGCAAAGCAAAAACCAATGCCGATTTCTTCAACGCACCTGGCAACACCTACGCCATCTAAGGTAATTGCAATTCCTAAAGCTTCTAATAGATCAGCTGAACCTGATTTGGATGAAGCAGCTCTATTGCCATGTTTTACAACGCGAGCACCAGCGGCTGCCGCGATAATTGCAGCGGTGGTGGAGATGTTGATTGTGTGCGCACCATCGCCGCCAGTGCCAACGGTGTCTACAGCTCGTTCTGTAATGTTTATGGGCGCGCACTGCGCGATCATCTGCGCGACAAAAGAATCTACTTCGTGCGCTGATTCACCCTTTTTCTTTAAGGCAAGCAGAAATGCCTTTATATTTTCTATACTTGCCCTGCTATTTAGGATCTCGTTCATTGCCCATAGGGCTTGCTCCTGGGATAGATCTACTTTTGCATAAAGTAAAAGTAATATCTCTGGCCAGCTAGGAAGTTTGGCCATAAGAGCGGATTAAGCAACAGTGAGAGATCGTGCGCGCAGAAGCGATGCCACCGTTGACGCAAGTGTGAATGGGTCGATCGGATGCATCACGAAAGATTCAGCCCTAGACCATGTTGCAAGCCAAGCATCATCAGCACGTGCAGTCAGGAGCAATACCGGCGGGCACTCAAAAACTTCATCTTTGAGTTGGCGGGAAATACCCATTCCGCCTTCTGGTACCGCTTCACCATCCAGGATGAAAAGATCTGCTCTGAGATTTCCATCTTGACCTTTGCGATCGATAAATAATCGAAGAGCTTTACCTGTTGCAAATTCATGAATCTGGTGGACTGGCAAATCTGTTGCCACTTGCTTACCAAGTCCAGCAATTACGCTCTGGCGAACCGAACTGTCATGTGAATACACCACAATATTTATTGGTCGCTGGATCATGGGCTGAAGTGTAATCTCTCACGAGAGTTTTCGTGGCGATGGGCAAATATTGCAGAATCTAAGTGACCCGTTTCACCTCGAATCCTTCATGGCGCGCCGAATATAGAGGCCTTTGGAGTTACCACTCTGCGCCGAATACGGGAATAATCTGCCCTATGTCCAGCGCCACCCTAGCCTCACCTAAAATTAATAGGCCCAACCTTGTGGCCGTTGGAACCATTGTCTGGCTATCGAGTGAACTGATGTTTTTCGCGGCCCTCTTTGCAATGTATTTCACAACCCGCGCAGTGCAGGGCCCGGGCATCTGGCTTAAATCCACCGAGATGTTGAACATCCCATTTGCTTCAGTTAACACCACAGTTCTAGTTCTTTCATCGGTTACATGTCAGTTTGGCGTATTTGCTGCAGAGCGTTTCCAATTTAAGCGATCTGCTTCTATTCTCACATTCTCTAAATGGGGAATGATGGAATGGTTTTTCTTAACCTTCTTGATGGGCGCTTTCTTCGTGGGCGGACAAATCTTTGAATACTTCAAATTGGTTCACGAGGGATTGAGCATTTCCTCTAATGCGTACGGCTCTGTTTTTTACATCACGACAGGATTCCACGGACTACACGTGACCGGCGGTTTGATCGCATTCTTGATAGTCCTCTTCCGTGTGAAAAAAGCGCGCAGGTTTACCCATAGCCAAGCAACAACAGCGATCGTAGTTTCTTACTACTGGCACTTTGTGGATGTTGTCTGGATCGCTCTCTTCTCTGCCATTTACTTGATCAAATAAGGGGAAACGTAAAACGTGAAGCGCTTATCTCGATACCGTAAACACCGATATGCAGGACCCTTATTACTTTCTTTCGCTCTTTTAATTATCGGAACTTCATTTTCCGTGGCAAGTGCAAGCACGCAGAAATCAACAGCCACTTTTTCTAGAACTACTGCAATCGATGCTGGACGTCAGATCTTTCTAAAAGGTTGCTCTTCATGTCACGGTCTTAACTTAGAAGGGGGTTCCATCGCGCCTTCTCTCATCGGCGTAGGAGCTGCTTCGGTAGATTTCCAAGTTGGCACAGGACGTATGCCAATGGCTGATATGACTGTGCAAGCAATGCGCAAAACACCGATCTACACCCCAGAACAAGTTGCCGCCCTTGCAGAATATGTGGCATCTCTTGCCCCTGGTCCTGCAATTCCAGGCGCTGAATTATTGATGTACGAGCGCGATGGCAACACTGCCGAAGGCGGAGAGCTTTTTAGATCTAACTGCGCCATGTGTCATAACTTTGCTGGTCAAGGTGGTGCGCTAAGTGAGGGAAAATATGCACCAACGCTTATGGGAGTTGATGCAGTCACGATGTATGAAGCAATGGTTGTCGGCCCACAATCAATGCCGGTGTTTTCAGACAAAATTATTACTCCCCATGAAAAACTATCCATCATTAAATTTCTTAAAGCTGCAGAAGTTGAACCAGCCTTAGGCGGAGCAGCACTTGGTCGGGTAGGGCCGGTAACAGAGGGTTTACTCATTTGGACACTTGGAATTGGACTGCTGATTGGTATTGCAGTCTGGTTGACGACGAAAGCGAGATAGGACATGTCACACGAAATCGATCTTTCTGATCCAGGACTTCCTGTACATCAGCATCGCAGAACTGATACCGATCCTGTTGCCGAGAAAAAAGCAGAGCGCCAAGTTGCCCTTTACTTTGTACTCTCGGCATTGGGAACAATTCTCTTTATCTATGCCTATATTTTCATTCCGATTACAAGTTTTGTCTTTGTTCCTCTTCTAGGTTCTACAAATACCCACCAACTCATGCTTGGACTTGGTCTTACATTTTCTATGTTATTCATCGGTCTTGGTGCGATTCATTGGGCTAAACAGCTCATGCCAGATAGCGAAGTAATTGCACATCGCCATGAATTGCGATCTCCAAAGGATGAACGCGATGACTTTGTAGCAACTGTTAAGGAGCGAGCTGCTGCTGCCGGTCTAGGTCGTCGCTCACTCATCAAACGCACTCTTGGACTCTCACTTGGTCTAGTCGGACTATCCCCCTTGCTTCTGCTTAGAGATCTTGGACCACTGCCTGAAAAACAATTGGAAACAACTAGTTGGGCAAAAGGAGTACGACTCCTAACAGATCCAGGTGATCGTCCTATTAAGGCCTCCGATCTCGAAGTCGGCGCTGTTGCGCAAGTACTTCCTGAATTGGGTGCAGGAGTTCGGCGCACACTCAATAGCATCGCTAAAGATGCAGTATTACTCATTCGTTTAAGACCAGAAGAGTTTCGTTTATCACCTGAGCGCCTTTCATGGACTCATGAAGGAATAATTGCATTTTCAAAAATTTGTTCACATATGGGTTGCGCTGTGGCTCTCTATGAACAACAAACTAAGCACCTACTCTGCCCATGTCATCAATCAACATTCGATGTTCCACAAGCTGCAAAAGTAATTTTTGGCCCTTCTGCTCGTCCGCTACCTCAGTTAGCAATAACTGTTGACGATGAAGGTTATTTGATTGCACAACAACCATTTACTGAACCCGTTGGACCTAGTTTTTGGGAGCGTTCATCATGACCGCAAGTGAGAGAGCCCTTGGAAATGTTGCTAACTATGTAGATGAGCGCACAGGCGCTGCTGCATGGATGAAGAAAAACCTCACTAAAGTATTTCCTGATCACTGGTCATTTATGCTCGGTGAAGTCGCACTCTATTCATTCATAATTTTGTTGCTTTCAGGAACCTTTCTCACCTTCTGGTTTGATCCATCTCAGCGCGAAGTTCTCTACGAAGGTGATTACCAACCTCTCAGTGGCGTCAAGATGTCAGCTGCTTACGCATCTACGCTTCATATCTCATTTGATATTCGTGGTGGCTTGCTGATGCGCCAAATTCATCACTGGGCAGCTCTTCTATTTATGGTTGCAATTGTTGCTCATTTACTCCGCGTTTTCTTCACAGGTGCATTTCGTAAGCCTCGTGAATTTAACTGGTTAATCGGTGTAGGCCTTGTCACTTTAGGAATCGTTGAAGGCTTCCTCGGATACTCACTCCCTGATGACCTTCTATCAGGCACAGGAGTTCGCATCGCTGAAGCAATTCTGCAGGCAATACCGGTAGTAGGAACCTATTTATCATTCTTCGCTTTTGGTGGGGCATTTCCTGGGGAAGCTTTCATTCCTCGCATATTTACAGTCCATGTTCTCCTCCTTCCAGGAATCTTTCTGGCCCTTATAACTGTGCACTTAATGCTCGTGTGGTACCAGAAACACACACAATTTCCTGGACCAGGACGAACTGAGAAAAATGTTGTCGGTTATCCATTGATGCCGGTTTATATGGCTAAAGCTGGAGGATTCTTCTTTGTCGTATTTGGTGTAACTGCATTTCTTTCTGCGGTCGCTTCCATTAACCCCATTTGGCTCTATGGTCCTTACACTCCTGCCCAAATTTCGGCAGGTTCACAACCCGATTGGTATATGGGTTGGCTCGATGGTTTAGTGCGTATGGCGCCTCCACTAGAAACACATGCTTTTGGCCACACAATTTCTTGGAATATTTTGATTCCAGGATTAATTGTGCCTGGAATTCTCTTCACCGGTATGGCCCTCTACCCATTTCTTGAAAGTTGGATGACCGGAGATAAACGCGAGCATCACTTGCTAGATCGACCACGCAATGCTCCTAACCGCACTGCAATTGGCGTGATGTCCTTGACATTTATTCTTGTTACCTTAATTAATGGCGGTAACGACATCATTGCTACGCATTTTTCTTTAACAATTAATCAAATAATGTGGTTCAGTAGAATTGGAGTATTGGTTCTACCACCAATTGCTTTTGTGATCACTAAGCGTCTTTGTCTTTCGCTGCAACGCGCCGATCGTGATCTCGTTCTGCACGGAACTGAAACGGGCCGACTACTTCTCTTGCCTCACGGAGAGTTTGTAGAAGTTCATGAGCCCCTCTCTGCTGAGAAGGCTTGGATTCTAACGCAACATGAACAACCACCAGCTCTTGAATTGAACTCCCATGACTCTCATGGTGTTCGTCGCCCAGGTGGATTGAAGAATCGAATACTTCGACGAATGAGTGTTGCCACCGTTGAACAGGTTGCAAAGCCAGATGGCGAAGACCTTAAGGCGATTGAACACCACTAATTGTGCTTGACTAATTGTGCTTGACTAATTGATCTTCAAAAAGGAAATACCAGGGGTGATTCCTAGGAATTAAGCTCAATCAGTGTAATATTTCGCAGGTGAAACCCACTCAGATCGCACTTATTGCAACATCACTTATTCTCTTTGGAACAAGCATTCCTGCAAGTTCGGCTGCTTCTAATGCCCCAGGAACAAAGTGCACCAAAGTTGGAGCTAGTGCCAAATCTGGACCAATCATGGTTATATGCACTAAGAGTGGTTCGAAACTTCTCTGGAAGAAGGCAGTTGTTGCGCCAAAACCCACGATAACGCCAAAACCTCAACCATCGCCTTCACAATCCAAGAACGAAGCCTCCCAAGGTGATGCATCTGCTTCAAATCAAAGTCCAAAAAAACCCAAAGTTCCACAAGGTCCACCCATGCCAGGAAACCCCTGCGCAACAAATGGAGAAACAGTACCTCTTGGTAATGGATTTATTTCGTGTATTAATTTCAAATGGGAGCCTGTTACTTCAGCCAGCGGCAACACTTCTGCTGGCTTTGGAACAACCACACAATCATTGGTTACAACAACATGGGCATACTTGAGTGTTATAAATAGTGGAAATGGATTAGGGAATGTTGCAGATGCCACTCTAGTACAAACCCCAAGCGGAGATATCCGAGTTTATTTTAAAAATGGTAATGATTCAGGAGGAAATCTTACAGGCTTTGATAATTTTATTCACTCGGCAATCTCTAAAGATGCAGGGAAAACCTGGACAATTGAGTCCGGCGTGCGGATGCAAGTCACATCTCCTGTTGAAGTCTTACCAAAAACCGGTGGTGGATACCAAGCATGGGGCTGGTCTCATTCGCCTGGAAAAGATTACATGTACTACGCAGAATCTTCTGATGGACTAACCTTTACTGAAATTTCTGTTGCAGGGTTAGATGTAAATAAATGCTTAACCACAGCAGGCGTTGCATTTGGTCCGCTCGGTGATCCAGCTATTGTGAAACTGGCCGATGGCACTTGGCTATTGCATGCTCAAGGCTTTGGTATTGGCAATACTGGCACTAATTTCGCACGCTGGGCATGCGTTGCGACATCTCCTGATGGAAAAACCTGGACTCCGGTACAAAGTAGATCCTATGGCGGCACTATCGATGTCGCCACCAACCCAACTATCTATATGAATAAATCAGGAAAAGTTGAATGGATGTGGCCTAGCGGTAGAGGTGTAGAGACAAGGATTGGTGACGGCACTACATATGGTGAGGCGATTACATATCCACAAGCGGGAGATCCAGAACGCTTAGATTTAGCCGATGGCACCGAACTCTTTGCAATGGGTGGCTTTGATGCCAGAGGCGGTGGGGCGATAATTTTTGCTAAACGATTTAGTAACTCGTATGTAATTACATCTGTCTCAGGAGGGCCTCCGACGGGCGGTTCACCAAATCGCCTATTAACCTGGAGCGTTAAAGGCGCGAGCGAATCTCAGATCACCGTACAGAACTTCTGCTTGAATAAGAATGTTAAGAATATTTCTGGGGCAACAGTCACAATGACAACAGCGGGTGGAATTGTCACTGTGGTTTCAGCAGACCCTGCAAATGAACACTCATGTGTTGGCGTCCTAGTCGGTTCCGAAAAGATTATTGGTTAATTCATCAAGTAGTTGTAGACAGAAAAATAGTACGAACTAGTGAGCGGAGTTTGAAGGTTTCTCATATTCAGTAACAAAACCAATGACGCTGATAATGAGTGCTCCAACAGCAATAACCGTGAGCCACCATCCGATAATCAAGCCCATTCCAGCTGCGCATGTTGATAGCGCAACAGGAAGTGGCCACCAGGAATGCGGACTATAAAAACCGAGTTCACCAGCACCATCTGCAATTTCGGCTTCATCTGAATCCTCGGGCAAAATCCCGCCAGTTCTTTTCCCTACAAACCACAAGTAATACCCAATCAAAGCTGCTAGCCCGCCACTGAGTCCCATAGCCGTGATTCCAACGGCCTCGCCACCCAGTTTCCAATACACAACTGCAAGAATGACATAAAGAATTCCAAAGCCAAAAAATAGACGCCAATTAACTTTCATTAGTGACCTTCAGTCTTAATATGTGGATGATGGAGATCAAATGCTGGACGCTCGCTCATGATGCGAGGCATCGAAGTGAAATTATGTCGTGGTGGCGGACACGAAGTCGCCCACTCAAGAGATGAACCATAACCCCAAGGATCATCGACTCCAACCGGTTCCGTTAGGCGGGTAATCCAGAGGTTGACGAAAAAGGGAATCAATGAAATCGCCAAAATGACAGAACCTACAGTTGAAACTTGATTCATAAATGTAAATCCATCGGAGGGCAAATAATCCGAATACCTGCGAGGGAATCCCTTAATACCTAACCAATGTTGAATAAGAAATGTCATGTGAAAACCAATGAAAGTGAGCCAGAAGTGAATCTTACCTAGGCGCTCGTTGAGCATTTTGCCAGTCATCTTTGGCCACCAGAAATAGAAACCGGCATACATTGCAAAGACCACTGTTCCAAAAAGCACATAATGGAAATGAGCCACAACAAAATAGGAAGCCGAGACTGCAAAATCAAGTGGCGGTGAAGCCAAAATAATTCCCGTTAATCCACCAAAAAGAAAAGTGATAAGAAATCCAACGGTCCACAACATCGGGGTCTCGAATGTGACTGAGCCTCGCCACATCGTGCCGATCCAGTTGAAGAACTTCACACCGGTAGGTACTCCAATTAGGAACGTCATGAAGGAGAAGAACGGTAAAAGTACTTGACCGGTTGCAAAGAGGTGATGTGCCCATACTGAGACAGAGAGCGCAGCAATGGCAATTGTTGCAGCTATTAGGCCCTTATACCCAAATATTGGTTTGCGACTAAAGACGGGCAGAATCTCTGTAGCGATTCCAAAAAATGGAAGGGCTAAAATATAAACTTCAGGGTGCCCGAAGAACCAGAAGAGATGCTGCCAGAGCATTGCTCCCCCATTTGCTGCGTCGAATATGTGAGAACCAAATAAGCGATCTGATTCAAGCCCAAAAAGCGCTGCTGCTAGTGGAGGAAAGGCGAGCAATACCAAGACCGAGGTTAATAAAATATTCCAAGAAAATATTGACATACGGAACATGGTCATACCGGGTGCTCGCATAGTAAAAATAGTTGTTATGAAATTTACGCCAGAAAGAATTGTCCCAAGACCACTCAATGCCAGACCAATAACCCACAGGTCTCCACCAATTCCTGGAGAGAATTGTGAATTAGAAAGTGGTGCGTAGGCCGTCCATCCAAATGATGCTGCTCCACCTGGGCTTAAAAAACCTCCGAAAGCCATTGTTCCACCAAAAAGATAAAGCCAATAGGAAAGCATATTTAATCTTGGGAAAGCAACATCGGCTGCACCTATTTGCAGCGGCATAATCACATTTGCGAATCCTACAAAAAGTGGAGTAGCAAACATCAATAACATAATCGTTCCGTGCATTGTAAACATTTGGTTATACTGCTCACTGCTCCAGAACTGCAAACCCGGTGATGTGAGTTCTGCTCGCATAAATAGAGCCAAAATACCGGCTATTAGAAACCAGGTGAATGAGGTAATCAAGTAAAGGTAACCAATGGTCTTGTGATCTGTCGAGGTAATCCATTTAACAAACAATCTGCCCTTATTTGGTTCTGTGTAAGAATTTGATTGGCGAATTACGCGCGGAGGCTGGGCCAGCGTTGTCATGATTGTGCCACCTTAAGTTGGGCTAGATACCTTTGATAGTCAGTCGGTGTCACAACTTTGGCTGTAAAAAGCATTCGTGTGTGGTCTCGGCCGCACAACATATTGCAACGCCCAGGATATTCACCCAGTTTGTTAGCCGTAAATTCAAGATAATTCGTTACGCCAGGAAGGTTCTGCATTTGAATCATAAAAGCTGGTATCCAGAATCCGTGATCCACATCGTTCGAGGTTAATGTAAATCGGACTCGTTCGCCTTGTGGGATAACTAGAACTGGTGGCTTGTCTGGAGTGCCAGTAACAATCGCATTCGCTCCAGCTTCGGGATATGCAAATTGCCATGACCATTGAATTCCTTCGACAGAAATATCATGCATAACTGTTGTCGGATCTTGCTTCACAATTTTATCTTCAATGATTGCCGTATAGCCAAAGAGAACAGCAACTATGACTAGTGGAATAATGGTATAGGCCAACTCAACGGGGATATTATACTGACTCTGTTTAGGAAATTCCTCATTCTTCTTACGGTGGAAAATTGCAACCCATGCGATTAAACCTGCGGTAAATATGCCGACAATTCCGGCAGCAATCCACGCACCCTGCCATAGCGGTAAGGACAAATCGTTAACGCTTGTTACCTTTTCAGGAAAGCCCAGATTTGATACTTTGGAACATCCTGTCAATAAAAAAAGGCCGGGGGTGATCAGCGCTAGTAGAGGCAAAAGCGCGCGTTTCTTGAAGCGAATCCTTGACGGCATAGGCTAAATGATAGTGCCCTATTTAGTCATAACGAGCAGGAGCGAGTAACCTTCCACGGGTGGTTCCTATCACAAATAATTTTCGGACTGATGCTCCGATGCATCTCAAGGCCCGCCAAACACTCCTTGCGGCCATGGAACAAGGCTGGCACGACCCTCGCAAATTGGGACACCAAAGCGCTAAAACCGCCATATTGCGCCATGAAGCCCTCTCCTCATTGGCAGAACATTTCCACGTGGATGTTACCGATATAGAAATTATCGGAGAGCCTGCACTTGCTACTTTTTTTGCAGTGCAAGGCTTATTGCAAGATGGACAACGCCTCATACATTCAGCTATTGATAGAAAAGAAGTGTATGCAGTTGCCCAAAATTGGGATTTGGTGAGTCAAATACCAGTTGATGCAGATGGCCAGATTTCCATCCAAGAGCTCCTAGCAACTTCTAAAAACTCACAAGGTGTATTCGCCCTTCAGGTCGCTAACGGTGAAACTGGCGTTATTCAGGATGTTGAAAAACTCGTTGAAGCATCTCAGGAATTTCAAATTGCCTGCGATTACACGCAGGCGCTACCCACTCTTCCGCTTCCCACTCGTTGGAGTTCTGCTGCCTTTAGCGCTCCAACATGGCAAGGTCCTGCAGGGGTTGGAGTTGTCATAATCAATAAATCAGCGAGATGGAAAAATCCGCTTCCTCACATTGGAACAGAGAGAACGCCTAACTCAGTTTCACTCCCATTGTTGCTTGCCAGTGCCGTTGCTCTGGAAGAATGGAGCAAAGAATATGCAGTTCAATCAGAGCGTTTGCGAAATTTTAATATTCATATTCGCAAATCATTCTCTGCAATAGAACGCAGTTTTATCGCTGGCAATCTTGATGAATCCATGGATCATTTGATTTCAGCCTCATTTGAAGATGTTGAAGGTGAGGAATTACTCCGAGCACTCGAGGTCGACGGTATTAGTGTTGATTCTGGTTCGGCCTGCAGTGCGGACAATCTCCGCCCTAGCCATGTGCTCGCTGCAATGGGCTTACCTACGCATGGAAATGTGCGCATAACTTTGCATCCAGGCATAGAAGAACCCCAAGTTGAATCGCTTATCCAATCAATTCAAAGAAATGTACTCACACTTCGCAGTAGATAAATGCAATCTTTTTAAGAGTCAAAGCCAAAGTGTACGAGGTGCTCCCTAAGATCCTTTGCAGCAATTACACCAAAGGCCAACTCAAACCGTTCTAAGAACTCATCTCTTGTAAATCTGTACTCCTGGGTTCCTTTTGTTTCAATTACGTAGGTGGCAAGCATTGAACCCATCTGGGCGCACCTTTCATAATCAAGGCCCCACGCTAAACCAGCAATAAATCCCGAACGATACGAGTCGCCGACACCTGTTGGATCTATTTTCGCCTTTTCTTGAGCGACTCCTACAAAAATTGGTGCAACCCCTTTCTGTTCAACCTTAGATCCATCAGAACCCAAAGTAACAATTCGGACATCAACACAATCAAGAATTTGGGCATCGGTCCAACCCGTTTTTTGGATTGCTAGAGCAAGCTCGTACTCATTAAGAAACAGATACTTGGCTCCTACTATGAGACGCTTAATCTCTTCACCATCCATTCGCGCCATCTGCTGTGATGGGTCCGCTGCAAAAGCTATTCCTTGTTTGCGCGCAATTTCGCTGTGTCGCAACATCGCTTCTGGATCATCAGGTGAAATAACAATTAAATCCAAAATCCCCGTTTTTTCCATAATTGGTTGGAGTTCAATATTTCTAGCCTCGCTCATTGCGCCAGGAAAAAACGAAGCGATCTGATTTAGTTCGGTATCGGTTGTAACCATATACAAAGCGGTATGAAGTGTTTCTGAAACCAGAACATGAGATGTGTCAACACCATGACGCGAAAGCCATGTTTGGTAATCTGCAAAATCCCTACCCACTGCGGCGATCAAAATTGGGTTTAGCCCTAAAACTCCCATACCGAATGCGATATTTGCAGCACACCCACCGCGGCGGATATCTAGAGCATCGACTAAGAATGAAAGAGAGACTTTTTCTAACGAACCCGCAACAAGTGAATCGGTGAATTTTCCCGGAAAAGTCATGAGATGGTCACGTCCGACGGATCCTGCGACGCCAATTCTCATAAGTGCGTAATGAACTTACCTAATAACCGTTGCGACGTTGAATTTCGTGAGAAATTCTTAGCTAAAAGAATCACCGCAGGCGCATGAACTGCCTGCGTTGGGATTATCGATAGTAAATCCCTGTTTTTCAATAGTGTCAACAAAATCAATGGAGGCACCCGACAAATACGGATCGCTCATCTTGTCGATGACAACTTTGACGCTACCAAAAGCATAAGTTATGTCGCCGTCTTGATTGCGGTCATCGAAATAGAGCTGATAACGCAAACCAGAGCAACCACCAGGTTGAACTGCGACACGCAGTACAAGATCATCACGGTCTTCTTGGGCCAATAGCGAGGCAACTTTGGTTGCTGCTACATCGGTTAATTTAACTCCCGTTATAACTGGGGTGATTGTTGTCTCTGCACTCATAGTCGATCTCTCTCTCCGCATTAACGCTTTTCTTGGATGTTCTTCACATCACTATCCGCAAAGCCTACTCGCAGAAACTTAAAGAAGGCGCCACAATAGGCTCATGGCATTGAGTGATCTATTACTTCTTGGGGCAGGTTCTGACCTTGCCAGCCAGCGTGGCGTCTCATGCGATGGGCAACTTCCTCCAGCAAGTGACCCCCATCTAAAGCAACGGGCTCGTGTCGCACGTGAAGCTCTAGGTGCGCGCGCACTCATACTTGGCCACCACTACCAACGCGATGAAGTCATTGATTTTGCCGATGTCACAGGTGATTCATTCAAACTTGCACAAGAGGCAGCTAAGCGACCAGATGCGGAATATGTAATTTTCTGTGGAGTCCATTTTATGGCAGAGAGTGCAGATATTCTCACAACAAAAGATCAGAAAGTAATTCTTCCAGACCTTGCTGCTGGTTGTTCTATGGCAGATATGGCATCTGCCCAACAAGTTGCGACTTGTTGGGATGCACTTACTGAATTAGGTGTTGCTAATAAAACGATACCTGTGACGTATATGAATTCCTCTGCTGCAATTAAGAGTTTTACTGGTGCAAATGGTGGAACTGTTTGTACATCATCAAACGCGGCACGATCAATGCAATGGGCGCTCAGCAAAGGTGAGAAAATTCTCTTCCTACCTGACCAGCATTTGGGTAGAAATACCGCAGTACTGTCACTTGGCCTCACACTTGGGGATTGCGTTTTGTGGAATCCCTGGAAGCCAATGGGAGGATTAACTCCTGATCAAATTCGGAATGCAAAAGTTATTTTATGGCGTGGACACTGTTCAGTTCATGGAAGATTCACAATAGACACCGTCCATGAAGTAAGGAAGAGAATCCCTGGAGTCAAAGTACTGGTTCATCCGGAATGTCAACACGAGGTTGTTTCAAGCGCTGACGTGGTGGGCTCTACAGAAATGATCATCCGAACGATTGAAAAGGCCCCATCTGGTTCGGCATGGGCCATAGGAACAGAACTCAATCTTGTTCAGCGCTTGGCCAATAATCACCAAGATAAGCAGATTGTTTTTCTTGATAAAACTGTTTGCTACTGCTCCACCATGAACCGAATCGATCTCCCCCACCTTGTATGGGCAATGGAATCCCTCGTAGCCAATCATCTTGTTAATCAAATAAAGGTAGATGAGAAAACCGCACATTTTTCAAAAATTGCCTTAGAACAGATGCTCGCCCTGGCTTAATCTGGCACTAACCCACTTTCCCCATCTATAGTCGGCCCCATGAGCACAACTCCTAAGAAGAAGCCAAGGAAAACAGCCGCCAAAACTCCTGCCGTCAAAGGCAAAGCCACGCCAAAGCGCAAAGATGCCCAAGCAAAATTGGTCGTTAACTCGATGGCACCTGCAACCAATAAAGAAGAACGTCGCAAACAGAAAGAACTACAAAGAAGTTCTCGCAGAGAATCTCGCGAAGCATTTATGCGCGGTGATGAAAACGCCTTAACACCAAGGGATCGTGGAGCAGCTAGACGATTCGTGAGAGATTTCGTTGATACCCGTCGTTCGGTTGCAGAATTTTTGCTCCCTGGGCTCCTAGTAATTGTTTTACTCTCAAATGTTGCGCCACTGGCGAAATATATTGTCAACTTGCCACCGATACTTTTCATTGTGGCAATCATTGAAGGATTTGTTTTAAGTCGTCGAATCAAGAAGGAAGTTGCCGAAAGATTTCCAAATGAATCTGCTAAGGGCCTAGGTTTCTACGCATGGTCAAGATCGACCATGATTCGTAGAATGCGCGCGCCAAGACCACAGAAAAAACCGGGAGATAAACTCTCCTAATTCAAGTTTTTACGGACGCGGATTTGGGCTGACATTCTTTTCAGGATCTGTTTCAGGCAACATCCCCAAAACTCTATTGATGCCTTGCATTACTTCCGGCGATAGCTTCACTCCCGATGCTTTTGCATTCTCTTTAACTTGAGCTGGCTTTGTTGCACCGATTATGGCGCTAGAAACACTAGGATTTTGCAATACCCAAGCAACTGCAAGTTGGGCCATAGTCAATCCAGCTTTTTGGGCAATTGGCCTGAGATGTTCCACAGTATTGAGTACCTCTGGCCTCATCCATCGGGAGATCATATTTGCGCCATTTTTCCTGTCGGTGGCACGCGAACCAACTGGCGGGCGCTTGCCTGTCTTATATTTCCCAGTTAAAACACCTTGTGCGATAGGTGAGAAAACAACTTGCCCAATGCCTTCGCGAATTGAAAGCGGAACCACTTCGGCCTCGATTACTCGCCACAGCATCGAATATTGCGGTTGGTTTGAAATGAATCGGTTGTAACCGCGCTGATCTTGAATCTTAAGAGCTGCAGCAATTTCACTGGCCCGCCATTCTGATGTACCGATGTAATGCACTTTCCCAGCGCGAATAAGGTCATCAAATGCGCCAAGGGTTTCTTCAAGCGGAGTTTCATAGTCAAAACGATGTGCCTGATAGAGATCAATATGATCGGTATTTAAACGCTTGAGCGATGCATTACATGATTCCATAATATGTTTGCGTGATAAGCCACGATCATTTTTTCCATCTCCTGTTGGCCAATAAACCTTCGTGAAGAGTTCATATGATTCTCGGCGAACACCCTTGAGCGCTTTACCCAAAATGGTTTCGGCTTTGGTTTTGGCATAAACATCTGCAGTGTCAAAGGTTGTGATGCCGACATCGATGGCGGCTCTTACGCAAGCTAGAGCACTGGCTTGTTCAACTTGAGAGCCATGAGTAATCCAGTTGCCATAAGAGATTTCGGATACATACATGCCAGTGCTACCTAAACGGCGGTACTCCATATTTGGAAACTCCCTCGAAAATCAATCTTGACAACGAAATCTGCGCGCCCTGTTGCTAACTCTACAGACCTGTGGTTCTCTACGCCTACAACTTAATAGTCCTTTGCATTCAGGGGAAGTCCGGTGAGAATCCGGCGCTGACCCGCAACCGTAAAGCAGCTAAAAACTGCTAAGTCGGATTACCTGAGTAAGGGCACGAACTACAACACCCGTCGAGGTTTGCGGGGCGTTCGTCCAAAGAATTGTGTGGTGATATTTACGCACATTGATCGATGGTCCGCCCTGTGAGGCTCCCTTAGAAGGGACTCACCCAGATGAAAAAGTTTTTCATAGCAATACTGCTAGCGATATTTGCGATACCCGCTCTATTTATGACTCCAGCATTTGCCGCCGATAAGGGATATCGCTATTGGGGCTATTTTCAATCTCCAACTGGATCAACTCCTTGGATAAGTGCTATGACAGGTCCCACAACAATTGTGCCCGACGGCTCAGTCGAGGGTTGGGTCTTCACATTCAGTAGCGATGCGATTGTCGATGCGCAAGCCCCTCGCATCACTCCGAGTTTTGCCAAACTCTGCGCAACAACAAAATTTGCCGGTGAAAATAAGAAACGTATCGGCGTTGTTATTGATTTCGGACGAACCGTGCTCCGCCCGCGTGGTGAAGTAAGCCCAAGAACTATTGCTACTTGCGTTGTAGTAGATAAATCAGCTATCGGTTTTGACATTCTTCAAGCAGTCGTCAAAGTGCGCGCCAGCGCATCAGGATTTGTTTGCGCACTATCTGGTTACCCTGCTAAAGAATGTGGCGCAGAGATAACAACTCCTCCATCTCTTCTCATTAAGCAGAAGAAGTAGCTGTGTTAACGCAGCTTCATCCTGGTCTTTGGTGGCTCTGGTCGATTTCTCTTGCCATAGATATCGCAAGAGCCGACTCGATAATCACAACACCAATTGCAATCGCCGGAATGAGCCTGCTCGTTCTCACTTCTGTAAACCCTTCCCCATGGGCTGGCAGTTTCTGGGTTTCGCTCAAATTAGGGCTCTTAATCATTGCTCTTCGTTTATTGATTGCCACTCTCATCGGGGTTCCCTACCCCGGTCAAACGCTATTTACACTCCCCCAAATCTCTTTTCCATCATGGATGTCGGGAATTCACCTAGGGGGCGCGGTTACTGCAGAAAGATTGTCTCTGACCTTCCATGAAGCTTTAGTAATGGCTGGAGTTATAGCATGTTTTGGGGTTGCGACTTCAATGACTAGCCCTCATCGAGTATTGCGCTCTATTCCTGTGATGTTCTACGAATTCGGAGTCGCTGTTGTTATCGCAACCACTCTTATTCCTCAGTTCGTATCATCTGTTGTACGAATCTCGCAAGCACAAAAATTGCGCGGTCAATCGAGCAAAAGTTTACGGAACTGGAAGCGAATCGCAATCCCATTGCTCGAAGAATCTCTTGCACGCGCTTTGAATTTAGCAGCTTCTATGGATTCGCGTGGTTATGGATTTAGTCGCAAACGTTCGCGCTATCGCAAGCAACCGTGGCGAATGGCCGAATACATCATTGCTTTAATCTGTCTCATTTCGTTATTTGCACCTTCCTGGATGATATATCTATTGCTCTTTACGCCATTTATTTTTACATACTCCAAGAAATTGGCTCTAGCCAGATGATTACTTTCACAGGAGTTTCGCTCATCTATCCCAATTCTCTTCACACCGTCCTGGAAGATCTAACTTTTAGTGTTGATGAAGGTGAACTTATTTTGGTTACCGGATCAACGGGAATTGGAAAATCTTCACTTCTGCGATTAATCAACGGCCTAGTACCGCATCACACAGGTGGAATATTGGCAGGAGATATCAGCGTTAATGGAATTTCAACGCGCACAGTTAAACCTGGAGGCTTGGCTCACCTCGTCGGAATTGTTGGCCAGAATCCGTTACAAGGCTTTGTTACCGACACTGTTGAGGAAGAATTAGCATTTGGAATGGAAGCCCTCAATTTGTCACCTGAAATCATGCGCAAGCGAGTAGAGGAGACCTTGGATCTGCTCAGTTTGGCTCCACTTCGCAATCGCAATATCTCCACCCTTAGCGGTGGCGAGCAACAAAGGGTTGCTATTGGCAGCGCTCTTGTTATGCATCCAAAAGTTCTAGTTCTCGATGAGCCTACAAGTGCATTGGATCCGATAGCAGCAGAGGAAGTACTTTCAATACTTCATCGGCTTGTGCACGATCTTGCATTAACTATTGTTATTGCAGAGCATAAATTGGAACGTGTAATCCAATTTGCCGACAGAATTCTTCACATCCAATCTGACGGTTCTACAAGTATTGGGCTTCCACAAAAGATCTTGGAAACATCCGACCTTGCGCCACCCATAGTTCACCTTGCCCGTGCACTCAAGATGCCAGAGATCGCACTTACTGTTCGAGAGATGCGACGAATGACAGAACCATTGCGAAGTTCCATCATCAAAAAAACTAGATCCACAACAGAGTCAAAAACTGCAAAACCCATTCTCCAAACTCATGGCATAAAAGTTAACTATGGGCAGAACCGCGTGCTAAACAATGTCTCAGCAGATTTTTATCCAGGAGAAATTGTTGCGATCATGGGTAGGAATGGGGCAGGTAAATCCACGCTTCTTAAAACTCTCGTTGGTATCACCTCTCCTGATGCTGGAAAGGTGCAGGTATTGGAGCGCAATCCATTCGAACTTGTCGGGCGTGATAGAACTTCACTTATCGGCTTCATTCCACAAGAACCAAGTGATCTCCTCTATGAGCAAAGTGTTGCGCAAGAATGCCAGAGCGCTGATAAAGATAATGGTGTCCTGGAAGGTACGACTTTTTCATTACTCACTCAATTGGTTCCGGGGATATCGCCGATAACCCATCCTCGAGATCTTTCTGAAGGGCAACGTTTGAGTTTGGCGGTTAGCGTTGTTCTCTCAGCGCAACCCATGGTTTTGATTCTGGATGAACCAACCAGGGGTCTGGATTACAGCGCAAAGGCTTCTCTCATCTCAATCATCCGCCAAATTTGCCAGAAAGAAAATCGATTGGTAATCATTGCAACTCACGATGTTGAACTCGTTGGCGAAGTTGCTACTCGTACAATTTTTCTATCAGAGGGTGAAATAGTGGCAGATGGCCCGACAGTAGAAGTTCTGCTCTCCTCTCCCGCTTTTGCACCTCAAATTGCCAAGATCATGGCACCTGCGCCATGGCTCACTGTTAAAGATGTTCTCCAAGGGATTGCTAAATCTCCATGAACGCAACCGCAAATATCATGGTTTTCCGTAGACGTTCAATAATGGTTTTTGCGATAGCAACATTCATAAGCGCCGTTGGATTTCTCTGGCCATTTTTTATTTCCTCACCTGATAATAATGTGCAGCAGTGGTTTTTATGGAGCGCTGTACCAGTTGCGCTAGCTGTCCTCTTAGTTGAAATCAGTAATGAGAGGTTGGATGCAAAGTCAGTTGCTCTGCTAGGAGTTTTGGCAGGGGTAGCATCAGTTCTGCGCCCGCTCGGGGCAGGTGTTGCGGGTATAGAACCGATGTGGTTCCTTTTGATTCTCAGTGCACGAGTTTTCGGAGCTGGATTTGGATTTGTATTAGGAATTTTGGCTCTCTTTGTTTCTGCATTTATCACAGGCGGTTTTGGTCCGTGGCTTGCTTATCAAATGTTTGCTGCCGCTTGGATCGGTCTCTTAGCTGGAGCGTTGCCTCAACGCGTATTTGGTCGACAAGTGCGTGGAAAAAGTGAGATTGTAGTGCTTGTTATTTATGCAATATTTGCCTCGATGCTCTTCGGAGCATTGATGGATCTGCAGTTTTGGCCATGGGCACTTGGTTCCAACACGCAACTTTCATATGTCGCAGGAGGTGCTGTTTTCGAAAATTTGCACCGATTCATCATATTTCATTTTGCAACCTCAATGGCATGGGATGTTCCACGTGCAATCTTTACATCTTCTTTAACGATTTTTGCTGGACCCGCAATCTTGTTTTCGTTAAGAAGGGCCTACCGCAAAGCCGCCTTTGTTTCTCCGATTGAATTTGGAAATTTTGCTGATAAGACTATCGAACGTGCGAAGGCACAAAGGGTGCAGAGATAACTTCTGCAATACATTCCTTGCCTCGAATATCGATAGTTACGCGCTCACCAAGATTAATTGATGGCTTAACTAAGGCAAGGGCTATTCCAACTTTGAGGGTTGGAGAGAAAGTTCCACTCGTTACCGTGCCAACAACTTCACCTTGTGAATTCTTTACATCCATCCCAGAACGTGGAATGCCACGGTCTAAACATGAAAGTGCACGCAATACCCTCATTGCACCAAGTTCTCGCTCTTTTCGTAAAACTTCTGAACCAGTAAAAAGACCCTTCTTCCACCCCACTGCCCAATGAGCTCCTGCTTGTACCGGAGTTATGCTCAGAGAAAGTTCATGTCCGTGAAGTGGATAACCCATCTCGGTTCTCAAAGTATCTCTGGCACCTAGCCCACAAAGAGCACCATCAAACCCCTTCATCGCCTCAACGATTGCATCCCAAACATTTCTAGTTGCATCCCAGGTTGGCAAGATCTCAACACCAAATTCACCGGTATATCCAGTGCGACACAGTATAACTTGATGCCCAGAAATTGTTGCCGTGCAAAAACTCATGTAATCCAAAGAGAGCGCAATGCCCAATAATTTTAGAACAGATAAAGTTTGCGGTCCTTGCAGTGCGATTACTCCGTAACTCTCATGCAAGTTGTCAATTTTAATTCCGGTGGGAGCTGTAGCAATCAAGGCATCCACTACTGCGCTCGTATTCGAAGCATTCGGTACTAAGAAGTAATTTTCTGCGCTGTGCCGATAAACAATGAGGTCATCAACGACTCCACCATTGGCATCACACATCATTGTGTATTGCCCCTGGCCATCGTCAATACGAGTCAGATCGTTGGTAAAACTGCTGTTGAGGAATTGCGTTGCACCTGGCC
The DNA here is from genome assembly GCA_945884695.1 of Streptomyces griseus. Taxonomy (GTDB): domain Bacteria; phylum Actinomycetota; class Actinomycetes; order Nanopelagicales; family Nanopelagicaceae; genus QYPT01. The sequence goes on along the minus strand of CAMCYO010000001.1, from coordinate 130,553 downwards.
CAGTTACTGATGCCTTACCAAGATGTGAAACATCAAATAGGCCAACCCGCTCGCGCACAGCTGTGTGCTCAACGAGGGTGCCAGTGTCCGGGTAATCAATGGGCATGAGCCATCCACCGAAATCGGCCATCTTTGCCCGTGCTTGGATATGGCGCTCGTGGAGCGGGGAGCATTTCATGTCTCACAACCTATCGCCTAGGCTGTCGTGCTGATAGGTAATCCAGGATATGAAATTGGTAATAGGAGATGGCCGTGCCCACGATTGAATTAGATGATGGAGCCATACGGAACGAAGTTTTGGTTATTGGCTTTGCAATCAAGAAAAATGGCACCTTCGTAATCGAATCGGGAGATTTAGCACTCGATGAGAAACCACTTGTTCAAGCCCTTAAAGATTTAGGTGCAACGGGCAAGAATGATGAAATCCTCAAAGTTCCTGGAAGTACTACCCGACTTATGGTTTTCACCAGCCTTGGCGCTGAGTCCAAGAAATACGCACCTGAAATTCTACGAAGGGCAGCAGGATCGGCATCGCGCGCATTGGCTGGCAATGCAAGCGTTACCTTTTGCCTACCAACTCCAGATCTTGAATCATTGGGAGCAATTGCAGAGGGAGCAACGTTAGGTTCTTATTTGTTTCACGAATTCCGAAGTGCGAGCAAAGCAGAACAGAAATCGGCTATTGAACATATAACAGTTCATTCACTGCTTGCTCGTAAACCAAAAACTTCTGAGATTGCCAAGAAAGCCATGGTCGTTGGCCAATACACAACACTTGTTCGCGATTTGATTAACATGCCCCCAAGTCACCTAACGCCAAGCACCTTCGTTGAGATTATTGGCAAAGCGATAACTGTGGCAGGGGGAGCTAAAGCTGGCCTAAAGGTCTCCGTATGGGACGAAAAACAATTGCGTACTCAAGGTTTCGGTGGAATCACTGCAGTAGGACAAGGCTCAGCCAATCCCCCACGTTTGATTCACATTTCATATACGCCAACTGGAACTACAAAGAAAGTTAAAAAGAAATTTGCTTTTGTTGGCAAAGGAATCACTTTTGATTCCGGTGGCTTGGCACTTAAACCAGCACTCGGCATGGAGGCAATGAAATCGGATATGAGCGGTGCAGCTGCAGTGTGTGCTGCGATCATGGCAATAGCAACGCTAAAATTGCCGATTGCCATCGATGTATGGGCTCCACTTGCTGAAAATATGGTTAGCGACACTGCAACTAGGCCAAGTGACATTATTACAATTTATGGAGGCAAGACCGTTGAAGTTCTCAATCCTGACGCCGAAGGTCGCTTAGTACTTGCAGATGCTTTAGTGAAGGCAATTGAAATTGGGAATAAGGGCAAACTGAAACTGGATGGAATTATCGATGTAGCAACACTTACCGGAGCACAAGTAGTTGCCCTTGGCACGCGCACGAGTGCGGTTATGACAAATGATGAAGATTTCCGCGCAGATTTTCTCAAAGCAACGAAATTAAGTGGCGAAGCATTCTGGCCTATGCCACTTCCTGAAGAATTAAGGGCATCTCTGGATTCACCTGTTGCCGATCTTGCAAATATCGGCGAACGAATGGGAGGCATGTTAGTTGCTGGACTTTTCCTCAAAGATTTTATTCCTGCAGACCTGCCTTGGTTACATTTAGATATTGCAGGACCGGCCTACAACGAAGGCATAGCCCACGGATACACACCATTTGGAGGAACCGGAATCGCGCTTCGCTCGCTTATTACCTTGGCAGAAGAAGCTGTGAGTTAAGCAACAAATCTAGAGCGCAACCCATTATTAACATTCGTCGCAAGGCTGACAAGATAGGTACCTACGAAAGAAAGGCAGAACGTGGCTGAGTTTGATTTAGTGATTTTAGGTGGGGGAAGTGGCGGATACGCGTGTGCGCTCAGAAGTGCGCAACTGGGGAAATCAGTTGTACTGATCGAATCCGACAAACTGGGCGGAACTTGTTTACACCGAGGTTGCATCCCAACTAAAGCCCTTCTGCATGCGGGCGAGATTGCCGATAACTCACGCGAAGCAAGTCATTATGGCGTCAATGCGCAGTTCCTTTCCATGGATATGCCTGCGGTTAACACTTACAAAGACGGTGTCGTAGGAAAACTTTTCAAAGGTCTACAAGGTCTTGTTAAATCTCGGGGAATCACATTTGTTGAAGGACACGGAAAATTGGTTGCAAAAAATACTGTCGAGGTTAATGGTGAAAAATATGTTGGTAAGAATGTAGTCCTGGCCACTGGCTCATACGCTCGCACCTTGCCAGGATTGGAAATCGACGGCAAGCGCATCATGACAAGTGACCATGCAACTGCCTTGGACTATGTGCCAAAGAGCGTCATTGTTTTAGGTGGCGGTGTTATCGGTTGTGAGTTTGCATCTGTGTGGAAATCATTTGGTGCCGAGGTAACAATCATCGAAGCCCTCCCCCACTTGGTTGCTCTCGAAGATGAATCTTCGAGCAAGTTGCTCGAACGAGCTTTCCGTAAACGTGGAATCAATTTTGAGCTTGGAGACCGTTTCAAGACCGCAAAAGTTTCTGCCGATTCAGTAACTGTTACTTTAGAAAATGGTAAGGAATTCACAGCAGATGTGCTTCTTGTTGCTGTTGGTCGAGGTCCTGTTTCATCAAATTTAGGTTACGAAGAACAAGGCGTAACAATGGAGCGTGGGTACGTAATCGTTAACGAAAAGTGCCAAACATCGGTGCCTGGAATTTGGGCTGTTGGCGATTTAATTCCAACTCTCCAATTGGCTCACGTTGGATTCGGTGAAGGTATCCTCGTTGCAGAGGAAATTGCTGGACTTAATCCACGTCCAATTAATTACGATGGAGTACCACGTGTCACTTATTCAGATCCAGAAGTTGCATCTGTTGGATTGACCACCGCTGTTGCAAAAGAGCGTGGGCACGATGTGGTCGAGTTGAATTACGACTTAGCCGGAAATGGCAAAGCGCAGATTCTTGGAACCTCTGGGTCCATCAAATTAGTAGCAGAAAAAAATGGGCCCGTTCTTGGAATTCATATGGTCGGTGCTCGCGTTGGCGAACTTCTTGCAGAAGCGCAGTTGATATACAACTGGGAGGCAAGCGCTACCGATGTAGCTCCATTGATTCACGCTCACCCAACCCTGTCTGAAGCTATGGGCGAGGCGCATATGGCCCTTGCTGGAAAACCGCTACATGCACATGGTTGAAATACCACTTAGAATTACCACTGCACTTACTAGAGGAGATATGTAATGACTTTTTCAGTAACGATGCCCGCCCTCGGTGAAAGCGTTACCGAAGGAACGGTAACTCGCTGGCTTAAGGCAGAGGGCGACACCGTTGCAGTCGATGAACCACTCCTAGAAGTTTCTACCGACAAAGTTGATACAGAAATTCCCTCACCTGTTGCAGGTACCCTTCAAAAAATTGTTGTTGGAGTGGATCAAGTTGTTCCAGTTGGTGCAGAGCTGGCAATCATTGCCGATGGCGCTACATCAAAACCTTCTACTCCAGCTCCTGTCGTTGCAGCTCCTGTCGTTGCAGCTCCTGTCGTTGCAGCTCCTGTCGTTGCACCAGCAGTAGTCGCCCCAGTAGTCGTTGCACCTGTCCTTACTCCCCCAGCACAGGTTAAAGAATCAGTGCAAACCGATAACGCTTATGTAACTCCTATCGTGAGAAAACTGGCCTCTGAACTTGGCGTAAACCTTAGTCAAGTAACCGGCACTGGCGTTGGTGGTCGAATTCGTAAAGAAGATATTGAAGCTTTAGCAAAGCCAGTTGCTACCTCAGCACCGGCCACTCAAGCCCCAACAGCCGCGCCTGCTCGCACCCAAGCCCCAGTTGCAACTTCACCTCTACGCGGACAAACAGTGACAATGTCTCGGCTTCGTAAAGTTATTGCAGCCCGCATGGTCGAATCCCTACATATCAGCGCGCAATTGACCACTGTCGTTGAAGTCGATGTAACAAAAATTGCTCGCCTTCGGGATCAAGCTAAATCCAATTTCGAAGCACGCGAGGGAGTCAAACTTTCATTCTTGCCATTTTTTACCGTTGCAGTGTGCGAAGCTCTCAAACAGCATCCCGTTGTTAATTCATCTGTCGAAGGTGATCAAATTACTTACCATTCTGCTGAGCACTTAGGCATTGCCGTCGATACCGAGCGAGGTTTATTGGTTCCTGTAATCCGCGATGCTGGAGATCTCAACATGGGTGGGTTCGCACGTAAAATCGCAGACTTAGCCGCACGCACTCGCGACAATAAGGTGACACCAGATGAATTAGGTGGTGGAACCTTTACGCTAACTAATACCGGAAGTCGTGGGGCTCTTTTTGATACTCCCATTATTAATCAGCCACAGGTTGCCATCTTGGGTCTTGGTTCCATCGTGAAAAGACCGATGGTTGTTAAAGGTGCAGATGGTGGAGAAACTATTGCAATTCGCTCCATGGTTTACCTGGCACTTTCTTATGATCATCGAGTTGTCGATGGCGCAGATGCTGCACGCTTCTTAGTGACTTTGAAAGATCGCCTTGAGATAGGTGCGTTCGAAGCGGACTTAGGGCTTTAATGCCATTACAACGAGTTGCCGTATCAGGCGCATCAGGCCTTATAGGTGGCGCATTGGTCGCACATCTCAAGTCTGAAGGACATACCGTTCAAAAGCTCGTACGTCGTTCAACTGTTGCACCCGATGAAATAGCGTGGAATCCAAAAGATGGAACAGTAGATTTGTCAGCCCTTGAGGGCATCGATGCGGTAATTCATTTAGCCGGTGCTGGTGTGGGTGACAAACGATGGACAAAAAAATACCGAGCAGAGATTCTCAATTCACGTTTACTAGGAACCACCACAATTGCAAAAGCCGTGGCCACTGTAAAGCCAAAAGTATTTATATCAGCAAGTGCAATGGGCTGGTACGGAGAAACTGGAAATCGCGCCGTAACTGAAAACGATAGAGCAGGAGATGATTTTCTCTCTGCCGTTTGCCGTGAATGGGAATCGGCGGCAGACTTGGCTGGAGATATTCGCACAGTTAAATTGCGTACAGGACTTGTACTTGACCCAACTGGTGGAGCGCTAGGAAAGATGATTCCGCTCTTTAGATTTGGCTTAGGCGGAAAACTTGGTTCCGGCAAGCAATGGTGGTCGTGGATTACTTTGCATGACGTTGTCCGTGCAATTACTTTTGCAATGCAAAATCCCATTGCAGGCCCAATCAATCTGACAACGCCAAATCCCTCTACAAACCAAGAATTCACTGCTGCCCTAGCTCGTGCAATGCACAGACCTGCGTTGTTTCCTGTCCCGGCTATTGCCTTGAAGATCGCATTTGGTGGATTTTCTGATGAAATGCTTGGGTCAAAAAAAGTTCTACCAGAAGGGTTACTCGCTTCTGGTTTTACCTTTGATTACCCGCATTTAAGTGGTGCCCTTAGCGCCCTTGTAGACGCACAAAGCTAACTCTACTTATTCTGGAGTTTTGAAGGCCACCAAATCTTGCCACCAATATCGTGAACTAGCGATGGAACCAAGAGAGATCTAACAATTATCGTATCGAGCAGAACTCCGAATCCCACTGCAAAGCCAAGTTCTGCCAAGAATACCAGTGGCAAAATTCCAAGCACCGCAAATGTCGCTGCCAGGACTATCCCGGCAGATGTAATGACGCCACCTGTAACTGTGAGTCCCTTGATGACACCTGCACGAGTTCCAATCTTGGCACTCTCTTCTCTCACGCGCGTCATGAGAAAGATGTTGTAATCAATACCCAATGCGACGAGGAAGACAAAAGCAAAGAGTGGGAATGACGTATCTGCTCCAGGGAAATGGAAAATATTATGGAAGACCAGCTGGCAAACACCAAGTGTTGCAAAGTATGAGAGAACTACTGTTGCCAACAAAATTACCGCAGATAACAGTGAGCGCAAGAGCAGTGAAAGAATTATTCCAATCAAAATGAGCACGACAGGAATAATCAAACGATTATCGTGACGTGAGGCTTGATCGACGTCAAAGGAAACCGCGCTTCCTCCTCCGACGAGAATTGCTGGATCAATCGCGTGCACCGCTTCACGAATAGCAGGAACTAAGTTGCGTGCTTCAACTGAATCCGGTGCTTGGTTAAGAGTCGCATTGAGAACTACAAGCCCGTCAACAACTTTTACTTCCGGCAATGGCCCTCCAGGAATTGGAATCTCTACGCGCATCGGATCAACGCTGGAAACACCTTCAACTTCTAAGAGCGCAGTTGTAACTGCCTGAACTTGGGATTCTTTGACAATTACCTCTGTTGGTTGCCCTTGTCCGCCAGGAAAATGCTTAAGTAGGAGCTCCTGCCCAACGACAGATTCGGGACGGGTAGTAAATGATTGAGAGGTAGAAAGACCATCGGCCTGAAGGGTCGTGGCAAAACCGGCCAGAATTAATAAACCAGTTGCAGTGGCAATCCAAATCTGGCGAGGACGACGTGCAACAGCACCTCCGACTTTGGACCAAAGGCCATGCAAATTGGCGTCGCGATCATCAAATCGCGGAATACGTGGCCAGAAGATCCAACGACCAAATACAACAAGAAGTGCTGGCAGCAAAGTCAAGATTGTAAGCATTGCTGCCACAATTCCGATTGCACCCACAGGGCCAAGGCCCCGGTTACTTGAAAGATCGCTCAGCAATAGCACCAGCAAACTTATTGCCACGGTAGACCCTGAGGCAATAATCGGTTCAAAGATTCCTTTATATGCACTCTTCATTGCATCAAAACGCGAAGCGTAGTGATGTAGCTCTTCTCGATAGCGAGCAATCAATAAGAGTGCATAATCTGTTGCCGCTCCCAACACGAGTACAGAAAGAATTCCTTGAGATTGCCCGTTAAGAGCAATAACGTCATTTTTAGCAAGAATATAAACAATTCCACCAGCAGTTGAGAGCGCAAATATTGCCGAGATCAAAGGTAGGACCCACAGAACGGGTGAGCGATATACAAGAATAAGAATAAAAGAAACTACTCCTAGCGTTGCAAGAAGAAGCGTAGAATCAATTCCGCCAAATGCTCCAAAGAGATCGCTAAAGAGCGCGCCAATGCCTGTGACATGACTTACAAATCCGTTGCTGGCTCCCCAAGCGGCCATATCTGTGCGAATTGTTTTAATCATCGCAGTCAAGACCGGTTTATCATTTGCAAGTTGCGCCCCCGCAACATCTGCTCTTACCGGTAAATTAATCAGTAATGCTTCTCCATCTTGAGATGGGAAGGCAAAGAGCGGTTGACCAGGAACAAAATAGTCAGACATTGGAATCCCAGAATCAAGGGTTCCTTTGTATTCACTTAAGTATTGGATGTGCTTGCTTGGCAAAGTTTGCAAGTGCGCATTAATAGAAGCAATTTTTGCTACATCAACTGTGCCTTCAAATAAAACCAAGGTTGGAATTTGAGTATTGGCATCCTTGGAAAAATTAGCAATGATTTTTGAAGCTTTTGTTGATTCCGCGCTATCTGGTAAGAATGCAGAATTATCGTTCTCTTGTACGGAACTCAGTTTCCCAAAAAGTGGCCCGAATACACCGCTTGCCCCAAACCAAATGAAGATGACAACAATGGCGGCCCAAAATCGGCGACGACTAGGTTTTCTTCGTTCTGCCACAGGAATGACCGTTGAGATTTCAGACATGAACGAACCTTTCGAATTATCCGCCGGGAGGAGCTAGAGAGCCGTTCCCGTGGAGCTGATATGCCGATTCTACCTTTAGGCTATGGGAGTGCCACTTTTAGCCCATGCCGTAGCGATCTCTGTAATCCATGCTGGGATTGTTGAATACCCACAGGCCCTAGCCATGCAACGCAAAATTCATGAAGAGATTGCACTGGGTTCATCTCCAAATACCTTGCTCCTATTAGAACATCCATCCGTATTCACAGCAGGACGGCGGACTCAAGATTTCGAACGCCCAACCGATGGAACACCAGTTATAGATGTCGACCGCGGAGGCAAAATCACATGGCATGGCCCAGGACAAATTGTGGGCTACCCGATTGTGCGTTTGGCAAAACGTCACGATGTTGTGGGTTTTGTGCGCGAGATTGAAAGGGCGCTCATAGATGCGTGCAGAGAATTTGGATTAGAGGCCAAACAGTACTGCGAAAGATCAGGTGTTTGGATTCGCGACGATCGCGGAGATCGCAAGCTTGCTGCAATTGGAATTCGTTTTGCGAAAGGAATTACCATGCACGGTTTTGCTATCAATGTGAATCCAGATTTGTCATGGTTTGACCGCATCGTTCCTTGTGGTTTGAATAATGTTGAAGTGACATCTTTAGCAAAAGAGCTCGGTCGCGACATCAGTGTTAACGAGGTAATGCCAACAATCGAACTCCACATTACCAATGCGCTTGAAAGAGTGGGCGCATGACAATCGCACCTGAAGGACGCAAGCTTCTGCGCGTTGAAGCACGAAATGCGCAAACGCCTATAGAAAGAAAGCCCGAGTGGATAAAGACTCGTGCGGTCATGGGACCTGAATACACCCAACTTCGAAGCCTTGTTAAATCAGAGGGTTTACACACCGTCTGCCAAGAAGCAGCTTGTCCAAATATTTTTGAATGTTGGGAAGATCGAGAAGCCACCTTTCTCATAGGTGGTGAAGCGTGTACTAGGCGTTGCGATTTTTGCAATATCGACACAGGCAAACCAGAACCTCTTGATCGAGATGAACCAAGGCGCGTTGCAGAATCTATCCAAAAAATGGATTTGCGTTATGCAACTATCACCGGAGTAGCTCGGGATGATCTTGACGATGAAGGCGCATGGCTTTATGCCGAGACAATTAGAAAAGTACATGAACTTAACCCAGGTACTGGAGTTGAGATGTTAGCTCCAGATTTCAGTGGGCATGCACACTTGCTGAATCAAGTATTTGAAACTCGTCCTGAGGTATTTGCCCACAATGTTGAAACAGTTCCCCGTATTTTCAAGCGAATACGTCCTGCATTCACCTATGAGCGCTCCCTGTCTGTAATTTCCATGGCGAGGGATTTTGGATTAATCACTAAATCCAATTTAATTCTTGGTTTAGGAGAAACCCGAGAAGAAGTAAGTCAAGCACTCACCGATTTACACAATGCAGGATGCGACCTTATTACCATTACTCAATATCTGCGACCAACAAATAAGCATCACCCAGTGGAGCGTTGGGTTAAGCCTCAAGAATTTGTTGAACTTGCAGCTGAGGCCACTGCTATTGGATTCCTTGGGGTTATGAGTGGACCCCTTGTCAGATCTAGCTACCGAGCTGGGCGCCTCTACAAGCAAGCAATGGATGCAAAATCCTCTCGCGGTGTCACGCGTGGCTGATTTTGTTTACCCTCCGGTCATTGTTCTTGCAAAAACTTTTTGGAAATATCTAGGACTTAAACTCACAATTACTGGAAGTGAAAATATCCCTCGGCAAGGTGGAGCAATCTTGGCCATTAATCACATTGGTTATTTGGATTTTGCACTTGCGGGAACAGCCGTTGTTCCGGCTAAGCGGTATGTGCGCTTTATGGCTAAGAAAGAAATCTTTGATAACAAAATCGCCGGACCTTTGATGCGCGGAATGCATCACATCAACGTGGATCGCTCTAGCGGCTCAGCTTCATTTGTTGTCGCCCTTCGCGCGCTGCGCGCCGGTGAAATCGTAGGTATCTTTCCCGAGGCAACTATTTCAAAGAGTTTTGAAATCAAGGAATTGAAAACGGGCGTGGTACGACTTTCTACCGGTGCTGGTGTACCAATTATTCCCACAATTATTTGGGGCTCTCAGCGGGTTTGGACAAAGGGTGTTGCGAAAAATCTTCGCAGGAAGCATGTTCCAATTACGATTACGGTCGGCAAACCATTGCTTTTTGAAAAAGGCGATGACACTGCTAGCGCTGAAATGAAATTGAGAGAAATAATGACGCAGATGCTCCGTGAAGCTCAGAACAACTATCCAGACAGCCATATCGGTCAACGATGGGCGCCCTTGCGTCTTGGTGGTACCGCACCGGCCCCACTAAACTGATGCCCATGTTCAAGAGAAAAAAGAAAACTCCAGGGGCTCCTAAAGAGAAACGTTTTAAAACTATCCGTGAGGCCTACTCAATTACTAAAGGCGTTAAGCCATGGATTGGGGCAGCACTTGCCGCTATCTTTATAGTCATTTGGGCAATCACAATTCTTATCGGAGCAATCGCCGGTCATCCAATTTATGCAGCATTCGTTGGTATGCCTATTGCTGTACTTGCCTCGCTTTTCTTCTTTACTCGAGTTGCGGGTAGTGCTGCGTATGAATCCATTGAAGGCCAAATTGGAGCCGGTGCAAGCGTGCTTATGGCAATTCGTAAAGGCTGGACAACTACTCCTGCTGTTGCAGTAACTCGTAATCAAGAGATGGTGCACAGATCAGTTGGACGCCCAGGAATTGTGCTTGTTGGTGAAGGTGGGCCGGGGGCTAGAGGGCTACTCGTAGACGAGCGCAGAAAGACAGAACGTTTTGCGCCAGGTGTTCCGATTACAGAATTCATTGTTGGTGATGGTGAAGGACAAGTAGCACTTCGACATTTACAGAAGAAGATGCGAAAGCTTCCGAAAAAATTGAGTACAAGCCAGATGCGCGAAGTGAGAAATCGCCTCAAAGCAGTGGGTGGTTTATCTATGCCAATTCCAAAAGGTCCATTGCCTAAAGGTGTGAAGATTCCTAAGCGCTAATTTTTCTTCTTAGTGTAAGTACGGTGCCACTTAAACGATCGTGCAATCCTCGACCATTCTCATCGAAAGTTATAGCTGTAATCACCAGACAAAGAAGTAGCGTCCTTATGAGAGATTGGACAATAGTTGGGGCTCTGCCATCGCTAAATCTGATTACAGAAATCCCAAGAATTCGATGACCAGCTGATGCACCTGTCAGGGAAACGAGCAGAAAAACTTCAAAGAAGAACAGGGCCAAAACCGCAAACCCATCGAGGTGGGTCCTACGGCCCAATCCCCCAACACTTGCCGTAATGATGGCATAGCACATCAGCCAGTCGATCATGAGGGCGATTAGACGCCTTCCTAGCCCCACTCTGATGAAATTCATGGACCGAGCCTAATCCCGCGCGTAGTGAATGGAAACCTAGAAATTCTTAACATTGCCGTAACACGCCAGTTATCACTTTTGTGCCCCTAACTCCTACGCTATTGCCAATGGTGTAAAGCTCAATGGCGAGCCACTAGGGGTTCCGCATCTTGCGGGCGTCATCTGGCAATGGGAGTAAATATGTTTAAGAACTCAGCAGAGATTTTCGCTTACATCAAGAAAGAAGATGTCAAATTAGTTGACGTTCGCTTCATTGATTTACCCGGTATCCAACATCACTTTAATGTTCCTATTGAATCATTTGATGAAGCAGTCTTCACTGAGGGCCTCATGTTCGATGGTTCATCTATTCGTGGTTTTCAAGCAATTCACGAATCCGATATGAAGTTGCTGCCAGTGCCAGGATCTGCATTTATCGATCCATTCCGCAAAGAAAAAACTCTCATCATTAACTTCTCAGTTCATAATCCAATCGATAACACCCCATACAGCCGCGATCCTCGTGGCATTGTTGCAAAAGCTGTTGACTACATGCGCTCGACAGGAATTGCTGACACGGCATTCTTTGCACCAGAGGCAGAATTTTATGTTTTTGATGCAGTGCGTTTCTCAACTGGAATCAACGAAGCCTTCCATCACATTGATTCTTATGAAGGTGCTTGGAATACAGGTATCGAAAAAGATGCCGATGGAACTCCTAACCGCGGATATCGCACTCGCGTAAAGGGTGGATACTTCCCTGTTTCGCCAACAGATCAATACGCCGATCTTCGAGATGAAATGGTGATGAATTTAGGAAAAGCTGGTCTTTTAGTTGAGCGCTCTCACCACGAAGTAGGAACTGCAGGGCAGATGGAAATTAATTATCGCTTCAGTGACATCTTGCAAGCAGGAGATGATTTGATGAAGTTTAAATACATCGTCAAAAACACTGCATGGCAAGGTGGCAAAACTGCAACCTTTATGCCAAAGCCACTCTTTGGTGACAATGGTTCAGGTATGCACGTTCATCAATCACTCTGGAAAGCTGGCAAACCACTCTTCTGGGGCGAAGGGTATGGAGATCTTTCTGACATGGCTCGTTGGTATGTCGGCGGTTTACTTAAGCACGCACCATCACTTCTTGCATTTACAAACCCAACGGTTAACTCGTACCGCCGACTAGTTCCAGGATATGAAGCTCCAGTTAATCTCGTGTACTCAGCCCGTAACCGCTCTGCATGTATCCGTATTCCAATTACAGGAACTAATCCAAAGGCAAAGCGCATCGAGTTCCGTTGCCCTGATCCATCATCAAACCCTTATCTAGCATTTGCGGCAATGTTGATGGCTGGCCTTGATGGAATTACAAACAAGATTGAGCCACCTCTACCAGTTGATAAGGATCTCTACGAGCTAGATGCGGAAGAGGCTAAATCCATTCAACAGGTACCAGGTTCACTCGACGCAGTTCTTAATAACCTTGAGCGCGACAACGAGTTCTTAACTCGCGGTGGCGTCTTTACAAAAGATCTCATCGACACATGGATTGCATTTAAGCGCGAATCAGAAGTGGATTACGTTCGTTTGCGTCCACACCCAGCAGAGTTCGAACTTTACTTCGATCTCTAAAATAGATTCACGTGCAAACCCCCGTCAGAGAATTGGCGGGGGTTTTCTCTTGCCTATAGCGACCGAGCCAAGCACTTCCTACCAGGCTGGTCGCAACGGCATGGGGTTAGCTCCCAATTCGTTATTTACTACTCCCAAAAATTGATGGATTTGAATGTTGCTAGTTTCAAATCCGATACGGCTAAGAGTCATATATAGGTGCCAGATACGCGCTCTAGTTAAACCTACTTCGTCGACTGCATCATCCCAGTTTTCAACTAGGTTTTCACACCATTTTGTTAGCGTGCGCGAATAATGCTCTCTCAAGTTCTCGCTGTGGCGAAGTTCAAATCCAGCATCAATCATAGATTGAGCAACTTTGCTAGGCGCAATTAGCTCCCCATCGGGGAAAATATATCGATCAAAGAATTTACCAGTCCGTTCCTTAACTCGTGAATGCGGACGCACAATACAGTGGTTGAGAAGGCGTCCTTCTGACATGACTCGATTTCGTAATTGCTCAAAGTATGCATCCATCTTCTCGCTACCCACATGCTCACTCATACCGACAGATGAAATTGCATGAAAATTGTTTTCAGGGATCTCTCGGTAATCCTGTATACGAACCTCTACCAATTTTGTCAGCTTTGCTTTAACTATGCGCTCACTGGCAAGGGCTGCTTGATTGATGCTCAGCGTTACACCCACGGCTTTAACTCCGTACTCCTTCGCCGCATGCAAAACTAGAGATCCCCAACCACATCCGATATCGAGCAAACGCATGCCAGGGCGTAGATCTAATTTGCGACAGATCAAATCAATCTTTTCAGTCTGAGCCTTCTCTAAAGAATCCTTTTCCTTTGTAAATACTGCACATGAATAAACAAATGTCGGCCCCAAAATCATTGAGTAGAATTCGTTAGATACATCGTAATGATGTTGAATCGCAGATTTATCTCTAGCCAGAGAATGCAATACACCTCTTTTGTATCGAGGCAGGGCCTCCTCTACTGGGATAGGTGGTCGTGTCAGGATTGCAGGACCTACTGATTTCAAGAGAGCTAAAGTTGCTAATTTCGGTACGGGCTCTTTAATGTGTCGATAAAGTTCTAACAAAGTTCTGTAAAAATCTCCAGATATCTCCAGTGCACCCGTGATGTATGCGCGAGCGAGGCCCAGATCTCCGGGTGCTCCTAGAATGTAATGCAGGGCTTGAGGGCTCTTAATGTGAAAAATATTTGCAGAACGCAAGTTGCCTGCAGTACTTAAATCATAAGCACTGAATTTAACGTTGATCTCTTCATCAAAAAGAGCTGCAACGTTGTGAGCAATTGTTGCCTGAGCGCTCACGGCATCAACCCAATACCCTGATTTAAGTAGAAACACATGAGAAAGATAATAAAATATGTTGACTAGGAAATCTAGAGGGTGCCTCCAGATTTCAGAGCGCAATATCCTCAGCGTTATGCCATTCTTGCCAGGAAAGTTGCGCAAACCCCGGCCTACCCTATGAGGTCGGGGTTTTGTGTTTCCTATACCCTTAGCAAATGCGTAGAAGAATCCATCGATCAATTCGTGCATTTCTTTCAACAGAAGTTGCAGGCGGATTCGTACTTGTCATAGCCTGTGCTCTCGCCCTTGGCTTTACAAATTCCCCTTTGAGTCAAAATTACGAACACTTCTTTCAACCTTTGCATTCTTTTATTAGCGAAGGACTCATGAGCATCTTCTTTTTCGTTGTCGGGCTTGAAATTCGAAGAGAATTCAAAGATGGGGAACTGCGTAACCCTCGTACCGCTTTGTTGCCTGTTATTGCTGCAATAGGTGGCATGCTCACCCCGGCCCTTCTTTATTTTCTCTTTAACAATGGCGGTGCCAGCAGTAATGGTTGGGCCATACCAATGCCCACAGATATCGCACTCTCCCTTGGTGCACTTGCCTTACTCGGTTCTCGAATTGATACATCTTTGAAAATATTTTTACTGACATTGGCTATTGCCGATGATTTGGGTTCCATCATCGTTCTTGCATTCTTCTACTCTGGAAGCATCAACCTAATAGGAATTGCCTCAACGGTTGGCGCGGTTGCCCTTGCCTGGGTCATACCTTTTGGAGAGAAAATATCCTTAACGAAAATAATCGATCTGCTTCACCCCTGGACAACTTTGTTCATTGTTCCCCTCTATGCATTGACCAATGTTGGTATAGCAATTGATTTCTCATCTCTTAGCTCGGTTATTTCCTCACCTGTAACAACTGGAATCATCGTAGGGCGCATTATTGGAAAACTTTTGGGTATAACCCTGTTTGCATATATCGCAGTTAAAATTGGTATAGCTAAATTGCCCGAATCTCTCTCCTTTAAAGAGATCGCAGGAGCAGGGGCACTTGCAGGAATGGGCCTAACTGTTTCACTCTTTATTGCAAATTTAGCGTTCAAGGATGCGGCCTTGTTGAGCGAAGTTAAAATCGGACTTCTTATATCTGCAATTATTTCGGCAGTCCTCGGGTTAACGATATTGAGAAAATATTCCGTTCCTCAAGATTAAGAAGAGATCTCCTGCTTTTTAATCGAGCCACGCGCTAATGCTATGTGCCCGAAAAAACCCACCACCAAAGCAAGAATTACGCCAACATTTGCATATGCCCAAGGTCCACTTTTACCCCCGATGATTCCAAGAAAATAACCTTGCCACGCAAGCCAGGGAGCAAAAGAATTTGTCACAAAGCCCCATCCGATAATTGAACCGACAACAAGTAAAGTCAAAGATTTGGTATTCCAGGCACCGTAAATCCCCTGAGCGTCGAAAAGGTGAGGCTCTAAGTAATCCTTCTTTCGCATAAGAACATCGGCCACAAATATTGCAGACCAAACAGCGATAGGAACGCCAAGGGTGATGAGAAATCCTTGAAATGGGATTGAAAAATTGCCAGCAAACCACACGATGTAAACAGTCCCGGTCAACATAATGCATGCGTCAATAATTGCTGCCACATGTCGTCGAACTGGTAAGCCAATTGAAACAAGCGCCAGCCCAGAAGAGTAAAGGTCGAGAATTGCCCCGCCTACAAGTCCTAGAATCGCTACCAACGCAAATGGAATCAGGTACCACGTTGGTAATAGCGTTGTTAGCGCACCTATTGGATCCATAGAAATTGAATCACTCAACAATTTGCTACTTCCAGCTAAAAGAGAACCATAAATTACAAGCATGATTGGAACAATGGATGCGCCAAATACTGTCCAGAAAACTACGCTCTTGCCCGAAACGGTGCGAGGAAGGTATCGCGAATAATCTGCGGCTGAATTAACCCAGCCCAGACCAATACCGGTGATTGCAAATATTGTGGCACCAATAAATCCTTCGGCGCTACCAGATGGAATTTTAGTGATTGATGTCCAATTGATATTATCGATTGTTAAAACTATGTAACCAACACTCATGACCAATGTTGCAATTGTTAACCATTTTTGAATCTTCATGATGACACCAAAACCAAGCACCCCTCCAACGACGGTTAGCCCTACGGCAACTGTGAAACCCAATACTCTGGCCACATTTGGTTCTATTCCTCCAAGACGCGTAAAGATAGTTCCTGTCGCCAACGTCGCTAAAGAAACGAGCACGGTCTCCCACCCAACAAATATTAAATATGACAAGAAACCCGGCACGACATTGCCCCTTACACCGAATGCGGCGCGAGATAAAGTCATAGTCGGAGCATTCGATTTCTTTCCTGCCAGTGAACTAATACCAACGAGTGCAAAAGAAAGGACAACTCCCACTATTGCTGCAATCGTGGCTTGCCAGAGAGAAATTCCAAATCCAAGAAAGAAAGCCCCATAAGAAAGAGCGAGTAAAGAAACGTTGGCACCGCACCATGGCCAAAATAGAGTACGTGCCAAGCCAGTACGTTCACCCTCTGAGATAACGTTTATGGAGTTGGACTCAACGGTAAAGAAAGTCATAGCAAATTTTAGCGCGTAATTGAATTCTTGCGGTTGAGAACCGTATATAGACAAATACCAATCGCTATTCCCCAGATCAAGTCAATTGCCAACGTGGCAACAGCAGTAATAAAAATGACGCTAGCTTCAGTCTTTGTTGTTCTCAGTGATTCACGAATAGCTCCAGGATTCAGTATTCGGTAGCTAGTCCCTATCAAAACAGCAGCGATTGCGGCCGCCGGGATATGGCTTACCCAAGGTGCTGCTACTAACGCTACGAAGAGCAAAACAGCGGCATGGAACATAGATGCCAAACGAGTACGGGCATGGGATCGAACATTGACACTTGTTCGAGCAATGGCACCCGTTGCCGGCATTCCACCAAATAGTGATGCTACGAGCGTTCCTAAACCTTGGCCGAATAGTTCGCGATTTGGATGATATCTGTCCTCCACTTTCGCGTGCACCATTCCATCTGCAACTCGAGCAGAGAGTAGGGATTCGATAGCGCACAAAAGCGCAATCAGGAACGCTGGCCAGAGTAAATGCGCTAAATCCCCAAAGCTAATCTGATCTCCTTGCCATTGACCAATGCTTCGAGGAATATCACCAATGCTCATGACATCAAGGGAGAATATTTGTACAACCAGCAGGGAGGCCACAATGGCCAAAAAACTTGCTGGGATGTGAATCTTAAACTTGAAACGATGTGAAACCTTTGGATAAGAGAACTTAACTACAAGGGTTATGGCAAGTATTAAAATCACGTGCCAATCAACTCCAGTTACGAATGCGTTCTTTACGGTTGCATAGGCAACAGGCAGCGTTCGGTCACCTTCGGCCCTGGGAACTCCTAGCGCCAGTGGAAGTTGCTGCAGAGCAATCACAAATGCGATTCCTACGGTGAAACCTTCAATGACTGACCACGGAACTCGATTGATTATGTTTCCAATTCGCAAAAAGGCCATTGCAATCACAATGAGCCCGGCAATCAAACCCAGATATGGAATTGCTGTTGGACCATATTGATGAATGATAGGAATAAGTATTACTGTCATTGCGCCCGTTGGACCACTTACCTGGTATCGCGAACCACCAAAAAGGGCGGCAAGAAAGCCAGCAATAATTGCTGTTGTAAGACCTGACGCAGCAGACATTCCGGATGTGACACCAAAACCTAGAGCCAGCGGAAGAGCAACTACGGCCACACTTATTCCGGCTATAAGGTCCTTGCCTAACACTTCTTTTCTGAAATCAAAATCCTTGCCAAAGATATTTCGTAATCTTGTCACGGATTGCTTTTTTGAAATTTGAAAAACAGAGATATTCCTACAGCAATCAGAAAGAATAATCCAAGAAAAATATAGGTGGAATTAGTCTTTTTACCAGAAGGTTCTTCTGAAACTACATCCGTCTTCGTTGAAGGCGCAGCTGAAGTTGACTGGTAGGTGAAATCGTAT
The DNA here is from genome assembly GCA_945884695.1 of Streptomyces griseus. Lineage (GTDB taxonomy): Bacteria > Actinomycetota > Actinomycetes > Nanopelagicales > Nanopelagicaceae > QYPT01. Next base: position 112,446 of record CAMCYO010000001.1, on the reverse strand, counting down.
TTACCTTCACTCGCATGTCCATCAACAGAAACATTTCGCCACATGACCGTGTAGGTTCCGGGTTCGGTTTGAGGTTCTAATTCAGTTGTCAGTTTTTCATTTGCAACAGTGGTGTTTTTGGTTGCTACTTGAGAACCATTTGCATGTAGAACAAGAATTACGTTTATTTTGTTAGATCCAATTTCCTGCAATTTCTCGGTAAACACCAACGATATTGAGGTTGGAAATATTGAAAGGATTTCATTAGGCGCGGGCGTTGCGCTAACTAAATCACCGTGGGCTTGCGCTTGAGGAGTCTGCAGGCATAAGAGAATTGCCCCGCAGAATATTGCCCCCCAGAAACGTCGGCTCATCTTCATATAGGAGGCAGTCTACTTCCGCACGAATCAACTCCATTGGACGGCAGATTTCGCGTCGCCAAGTTGAATTGATAAGGTTTGCCTCAGGTCACGAGTATCAGCATGAAGCCCCGGCTTGCTGGTCGGCAACCCTCCACCGCGGTGGGGTGCTCCGGGTGAAGACCAGGTCATAACAGAAGTTATGACAAGCGACGAGGAAGGTTAACCATGAAAATCAATAAGCCACTTACAGCAATAGCAGCAATTTTATTTGCGGTCGGACTTACATCATGTGCTGGGCAAGATAGCGAAAGTGCTTCGCCATCTAGCGAATCAGCATCATGTGCTCCAGATTCATTGAAAACATTGACGCCTGCAACATTAACAATTGCAACAGGAGAGCCTGCATATGAGCCTTGGGTGCTCAATGACAAGCCAGAATCTGGCGAAGGTTTTGAAGCAGCAGTTGCATACGCTGTTGCTAAGCAACTTGGTTATGAAAACGCTGCCGTGAAGTGGGTTCGAACCACATTTGACTCAGCAATTACACCTGGCGAGAAAACATTTGATTTCAATATCCAGCAATACTCCATCACAGATGAGCGCAAAGCAGTTGTGGATTTTTCAAGTGCCTACTACTTCTCTAATCAAGCAATCGTCTCGTCAAAGGCAAGCAAGATCGCTGGGGTTACAACAATTGCAGGGCTAAAGGGTGCCAGGCTTGGAGCAGCAGTTGGTTCAACATCGCTAGATACCATTGAAATGCAACTAGGTCTTAAGCCGCAGGTATTCAATGACAATGCTGCTGCTGTGGCTGCGCTAAAGAATGGCCAAATCGATGGGCTGGTAGTTGATCTTCCCACTGCCTTTTATCTGTCAGCTGCTGAAGTAACCGATGGAATCATTGTTGGCCAAATTGAAAACCGTGATTCGAACGATCAGGGTGCAGGTTTACTTCTAGCCAAAGACAGCCCACTAACAGCATGTGTTACTGGAGCCGTTGATGCAATCACTGCAAGTGGAGAGCTCAAAGCTATCCAAGATAAGTGGTTAACCGTCGGCGCTGGAGCTCCGGTACTGAAGTAATCGAATAACGTTCACGCAAAGTGAATAATCCTGTGAATAGCACGGCTCCTGAACCTGGGAGCCGTGCTTCTTCACATTCTCAAGAGAGCGTTCACTGGCAACCGAGCGCGTTGGAACAATCGCGGAGAAAGATTCGCAGTGAGCAAAACCGCAAAAATATCTTGATTGCGACCGCTTCAAGCGTTCTAGTGCTTGGAACTCTTCTCACTATTCTCGTGACATCACCTGGTTTTGAAAGTCTTTCAGATACTTTTTTTGCCTGGGCTTATGGCGTGGAAATATTACCGAAAGTTATTTTAGGATTTACGACCAACATCATGCTCACCATTATTGCCGGTACCTGTGTTTCGATTTTTGGTTTAATCCTGGCTCTCACGAGAACATCTCGATCCCCCGCTCTCACACCTTTTCGGATTTTGGCAACAATTTATGTAGATGTTTTCCGTGGAGTTCCTATGCTCCTCATTATCTTGCTTGTTGGTTTTGGAATTCCTGCTCTGCGTTTACCTGGGTTTACGAAAAATGTCTTAATCCTGGGAACTACCGCAGTAATCATCACGTACTCGGCCTACGTCGCAGAAGTTTTACGCAGTGGAATTCTTACAGTACATCCGAGTCAAAGAGCTGCAGCAAGGTCCCTTGGGCTTTCGAATTTTCAAACTCTTCGCCATGTTGTTTTGCCGCAGGCGCTTCGTCGCGTTACTCCACCACTTCTTAATGATTTAGTTGCTCTCATCAAGGACACAGGCCTTGTTTCCATTCTTGGAGTGACTGATGCTGTGAGAGCTGCACAGATTTCAAGCAGTCGCAGCTTCAATTACACGCCTTATGTTATGGCAGCTATTTTGTTTCTCATCGTTACCGTTCCACTCACACGCTTCACTGACAGAACCATGCGACGCGCCATTGAGCGACAGAATGCGCAGGGCTTGGCATGAGCTCCCCTGTTTTGGACGTATCTGGGCTTCGTAAATCTTTTGGGCCAGACGTTGTACTACAAGAGATTTCATTTGAAGTGCCCGTGCACACGGCAACAGTTTTTATCGGGTCATCAGGCTCTGGTAAATCAACTCTTCTGCGTTGTATCAACTTACTCGATGGAATCGATGATGGAGTTATCAACTTAGATGGAGAAGAGATCAGCGATCCGCGCATCAACGCTGATGAAGTGCGCAGAAAACTTGGCATGGTATTTCAATCTTTTAATCTTTTTCCTCATATGAGCGTTATAGAGAACATCACCCTTTCCCCCATTCGCGTGCAAGGTATCGACAAAGAGGAAGCGAGGAGCGCCGCGCAAGCATTGCTCTCACGCTTTGATCTTTTGGAAAAGGCTGATCAATATCCTGATCGTCTCAGTGGAGGCCAGCAGCAAAGAGTTGCCATTATTCGATCTTTAGCCCTAAAGCCACGACTTCTACTTTTAGATGAAGTCACATCAGCCCTAGATCCAGTGTTAGTTAATGAAGTGCTCAGCACCGTGCGCGATTTAAAACACGAGGGCATGACAATGGTGATTGCAACACATGAGATGGGTTTTGCTAAACAAGTAGCCGACGAAGTCTGTTTTTTGCATCAGGGTCGAATTGTTGAATATGGCCCTCCCAGTAAAGTGCTTGAAAATCCAAGTGATCCACGCACCAAGGATTTTCTTAAGCGTGTCCACGAAGCAGGCCGATTGTAATTGTGGGCAATCCGAATTTTCTGATTATTCCGGGCGATGCTCAATCGCATGTAGTGCTCCATGTTCCACATTCATCACGAGTGATTCCAGAAGAGGTACGAGCGCGCATACTTCTAGATGATAACCAGCTGCAACAAGAGTTAGATGAAATGACCGATTCCGCTACCGAATATCTCGCTACCGAATCGGCCAAACTTTCGAATGCAAGACCATGGCTCTTCATCAATTCTCTTTCACGATTAGTCATTGACCCAGAGAGATTTCCCGACGAGCGAGAGAAAATGAGCGCTGTTGGAATGGGCGCTGTCTACACGAAAACCTCCTCTGGGAAAGATTTACGCGCTCTTGATAAAAACCGCGATAGGGACCTACTCGAGAAGTATTTTCATCCCTATGCTTTTGCACTTTCGAGCCTCATAGGGCAACGATTAAAAGCCTTAGGTGCGGTGACAATTGTGGATGTGCATTCCTACAGACCCCTTGCACATTCAAATGGCATCAATAAGATGCAACAACGCCCACCACTATGTATTGGAACCGATAATTTTCACACACCAGCCCTGCTCATCAAAGCAATGAGTCAGGCATTTGAAGGCGTTGGTGAGAGCGTAAAAAATGAACCCTATGCAGGCACTTACGTGCCACTGGAGTACTACCAGAAAGATCGCGCAGTTTCTTCGATCATGGCAGAAATTCGCGCTGACACCTTTCTCAATCCAGACTTAACGTTCAGCCCCGGATGTGAAAAAGTTGTCAGCGCGCTTTCCCAATTCATCAATCAGATTTAGGCAACACTCCACGTTGGAATTGCCTGTGCATTTTTACCACGCTTGATTTTTTTATAGCCTTCAAGAACTTCAAGGTGGCCAAGAAGCGGATATGACAAGTAGGTATAAGCAGGATTTTCCCAAGGACCAAGTCGATCGTGACATTTTTCAATAATCTCAGCAAGGGTTATTGGCCCACCTGCTTGAGTAATTGTTTCAAGTGCCACGCGCTCTGCTAAGTCGGTATAGGCAAGTGATGTATCAAGGAAATCAATACCGTCTTGTCCTTTATAGCGTGGGTAGTGAGAGGTCAGAACTTCAGTTGGATTCATTCCCTTAAGCAAGCGAATTGAAGCTCGGTATGCCTCAACGAATCGATAGGTAGGAGGGAAAGCAGGTGCGCCATCAGCATGCAACACGCTATCTCCCAGAACTGCATCACCAATAATTACGGCGCCAGTTTTCTCGTCCAAGAAAGAAAGATGGCCCCATGAGTGACCTGGAGTATGTAGAACTTCAACTATGCGATCGCCTAAGTCGATGCGCTCACCGCCTGTGAAGCCAATGTCAATACGCGTTTCAAAAGCTACAGCACGTACAAATGCTCCCGTATCTGGATCGTCAGGGAATCCGTGGTCATGATTGAATTCACCGTAGCGATCATCAATCATTATTTGTAGATCTTCAATCATTGCGCGGTCTCTTTCGCCACAACAAATCAAGGCATTGGGCATGAATTCCTTGACGGCTTTATTTCCACCAGTATGGTCAAAATCTGAGTGGGTGTTAAATGCATATTTGACTGCTTCTAGCGAAAGCTTCTTCTCTTTGAAATATGGGATTACGGTTTCGCGAATAGAGCCATCGAACCCAGTATCGATAATGAGTGTTGAAGCAGAGCCGACGATTGCATAAATTGCTACATAACGAGTTGCGATAGGACATTCAATGCGATGTATGCCTGGCAGAATTTCCATGTCTATCTTCCTTTGAATTGTGGGGCGCGTTTTTCTACAAAGGCAGCGCGACCCTCTTTGCTGTCCTCGGTTGTAAAGCAGTACGAGAAGGTATCGTTTTCATACATCAGTCCAACATCAGGTGAAGTTGACATTGATATCCGAACCAAATGTTTGGCGAGTTCGGAAGCGATTGGTGCATTACTTGCAATGCGATGAGCAAGGTCAGCCACTTTGGCGTCTAACTCTGTCTCTTCGCAAATTCGATCAACTAAGCCAGTTTTTTCTGCCTCTGTTGCCGAAATCATGTCCCCTGTAAGTAACATTTCAAGAGCTTTGCCTGTGCTCATGTGACGTGGGAGAAGTTGGGTGTTGCCAGCTCCTCCATGCCAACCTAATTTGATTTCTCCAGCGCCAAAGCGTGCATCAGGAGTTGAGTAGCGAATGTCGCACATCAGCGCCATTTCCAATCCCCCACCAATGCAATAGCCTCGAATTTTGGCAATCATTGGTTTGCGGATTTGCCAGAGTACTCGCGCATAATCCACACGGTTGCGAAGTTCCCAATTGGAACCGTAATCATCTAGAACCTTAATATCGCTACCAGCCGAGAATGCTTTGGTACCCGTGCCAGTTAAAACAACCACTCGCACATCGCTGGTGTTATTGACGTAGTAGACAAGTTCGACAAGAGCTTTGCCCATAGCAGGAGTCATCGTGTTGAGTTTTGCTGGGCGGTTGAGTGTGATGGTCGCAACTGCGCCGGCAACTTCAAACCTAAGCTCCTCTGGCAGATTAGGTAATGAAAGCGTCACTTTTTACTCTCCTTCGAATCGAATCAGATGCTTCTGCAGCCTGTTCAAGTAGGAATTTCATTGCGTTCTCTGCCGCATCGGGATCTTCATCGATAATTGCGTCCAACACCGCTTTGTGTTGGGCGACTAATGGGTCACCATCAGAAATTACATCTCGAACCATTTCATCGCGAATTCCAAGAAGTGGAATCAATAGAGAACCAATTCGTTTCATTAATTCGTTTTGAGTCGCCTCCAAAATGGCCTCATGAAATTCCATATCCGCTTCACCGATGATTGAAGACTTCAGTCCTTCTGCGTAATAAGCATCGGTCATCTTCTTGAGTGCGGACGATAAATTAGCTATATCTTTCGATCCTCTACGTTTAGCTGCAATTCGAGCAACCCAAGGTTCGAAACTCGCTCGCACCTCCTCGAGATCCTTTAAAAGCTCCGGTGCAAGCCCTGAAGAACGCAGCCAGCCGATGACATCTGGATCCAACAAATTCCACTCTTCACGCAACAAGACAATTGTTCCTGTTTTAGTGCGTGGTCTAGTTAACCCCTTATCGTGTAGAACTTTCAGCGCTTCACGGACAACTGTGCGACTTACGCCAAACTGTGACTCTAAAGTATCCGAAGTCAGAATAGTTCCAGGTGCCAATTTACCAGAAACTATTTGTGCCCCTAATTCGATCACAAGTTGCGTTGGCAAGTTACGCGCCATCAGAGTTTTCACACTAAATCATCCATTTCACAAATAGCCATTGCAAGTGGTCCTTGTCCCCACGGAACTAAAAATCCACGGGGTGTATGCACGTAATGTGAAACACGAGTTGATGCCATTACGGCAGCTGTGACATTTTTGAGATGTCCATTTTCATCGGTGTCCGCAATTGCCCCAGCGAGAGCATCGATAGCGTGAGGCAGGACAGTTTTCTTATCAACGAGTCCCATTTTAATTGCGCGGGCAAAACCAGTTGCCATAAATGCAGCAGTTGATCCTTCTTCGCCGGAGGCCGGTACATCGACTACACACCACCAGCGACCATCAGGTCGTTGCAATTTGATCATGCCATTAATTTGTTTAACAACTGCTTCTTCAATTGTTTTGCGGGCGGGGTGCTTGGCGCTAATGTTCTTTAAAACATCAAGCATTCCAAGCATTGACCAACCTTGACCTCGGCCCCAACCTTGTCCGAAGTTTCCTGGCACACCGTGCATAAAGAAGTGGTCGAAGATTCCGCTTTCTTGCTGGAAATTTTCGATGTAAGCAAGTGCTTGCTCCACGCCCACTTCTGTAAATTCTGCACTTTCTAACTCTTTTCCAAGTGCAGTAAAAAATGGCGGATCAAAATGCAAACAGTCAACGCAAGAACCCCCGGGTGGTTCAGCTAGAAGTGCCGCTTCTTTAGGTGGCAAAGTTTCGCCACCATAAGGCGGAATCAAACACATGCTCTCCCACATATCAAAAATTCCACGATCTTTTGGGCGAGACATCAAATATCGGGCAAGACCGATTAGTGCTTCTAGCAAGATTGAATCATTTGCTTCGTGCGCTACTTCTACCATCGCCATTCCTGGCGCAGTTGCATCCATGCGTGAATATGGGGTTGGTCGTGTAGCCCATGCACGCATCCAGCCATGTGCGAAAGCAAAATATTTTGGATCCTTAAGTAGTTTGCCTGACTCAAGCATTCCTTCAAAACCGGTTGAATCTCCAAAGTTCCACGTACTAAAGCGCATCGTCGGAATGGATGAAGCAACTTTTGCTAAAACATCTAATCGTTCTTGGCGGGAGCCAAGTGCTGGAGCAGATGACATGTAATTACCTTCCTTGGAAATTCGGTGGACGCTTTTCTTGGAATGCTTTCTGGCCCTCTGCGGCATCTTCTGTCGTCATGCAATAAGAGAATGAATCGTTCTCATATAGCAATGCGACTTCAAGAGGCATGCTCTGTGCCATGCGCACCATGTGCTTAGTCATTTGTGCAGCAATTGGAGCTTTTGCTGCAATGGATTCAGCAATAGCAATTGCTCGGTTAAGCACTTGATCGCGAGGAACAACTTCTTGCACAAGACCCATTCGCAAAGCAGCATCCGCTTCAACAGCTTCACCATGAAGCAAAAATAGTGATGCGTTACCTGGCCCTACTGCATGTGTGAGAAGTTGTGTTTGCCCAGAACCCCCGTGCCAACCCCAACGAATTTCGCCGGCTTGAAATTTAGTATCAGGAGATGCCACCCGAATATCGGATGCACAAGCCATTTCGAGGCCACCACCGATGCACCAGCCATGAAGGGATGCAACAGTTGGTTTTTTAATCAACCAAATAGCGCGCGCGTAATCAAGGCCACGATCAAAACGATTACGGTACTCCCAGTTATTTCCGTATTCATCGAGTTCGGTTAAATCGCTCCCTGCACAAAATCCCTTTTCACCTTTACCGTAGAGAACAACGGAGCGGATATCCATGTTGTTATTGATCTCGTAAATATAGGAGTTCATCTGCTTATCCATAACTACTGTCATGGCATTGATTTTCTCTGGGCGATCAAGAATCAAGTGCGCAGTATTTCCGTGACGCTCGAATCTGACGTTACCTGGGTTACCTACGACCATCATTACTCCTTTACTAGTCCGATTGCACCGGCAGCCACCAGTGCATCAATATGTGAATCAGAGAACCCAAGAACGCCACTTAGAACTTCTCGTGAGTGCTCACCCAGTGCTGGGGCTCCACGGCGAATTGTTGGTGGTGTTTCTGAAAGCCGAAGTGGTGGTCTTACCGTGCGCGCGGATCCGCCACGCAATTGTGGTTGTTCAACGATGTAGTTAGTTTCTTTGATATGTGGGTCATTCACTAAATCTTCATAGTTATAAACCGGGCCACACCACGCACCTATTTCATCGCAGATATCGATCCACTCTTGCGTGGTCTTGTCTACAAATTTATTGCGGATAAGCGCGTAAACTTTGTCGCGATGCAAGTGCCCAGAGTTGTAGTGTGTAAGAGTTTTCAACCAATCATCGTTGAAAATCTCACCAAGCAAGGGCAGTGGGACCATGGCAAGAGTGAGCCAACCATCTTTAGTTTTGTACACTCCATATGGCGCTGGGATTGATCCATGTGCACTGCGTTCCACTAATCGGCGAGGCATTGCACCCGCATTTAAAAATGTGACCATCTCCTGTAATTGACAATCCATAACCACTGACAACATATCCACTTCCACATGTTGACCAATTCCTGTTTGGTGTCGTGATTCAACAGCTGCCAAAATTCCAATGACGGCTTGGTAACCAGTCATGACATCGGCTCCCCAAAGTGCACTTGGGGTTGGAGCATCACCTTCGGCTCCAACACTAAACATTGAACCGCTATATCCCTGCACAATGAGATCTTGTCCTGGGCGATCACGATAGGGACCAAAGGAGCCATAGCCTGAAATCGAACAGTAAATTAAGCGAGGATTTATTTTGTGAAGTTCTTCGTAACCAATTCCTAAACGATCTGCTGTACCGTAGCGAAAATTTTGCAAGAAAACATCAGAGTTTTTTACCAACTCATGAATAGTTGCCTTTCCGTCAGGATGTTTAAGATCGATAGCAAGGGATCGTTTATTGCGATTGACGGCAAGAAAAGTAGTCATCTCGCCATTGCTCTGCTTATCTTCAAATCCGCGCGTTCTATTGAACTCTCCAAGATTTGGAGGCTCAACTTTTATTACATCAGCTCCAAGATCTCCGAGTCGCACTCCAGCAATGGGTCCTGCAAGCATTTGTGTGGCATCAATTACGCGTAATTTTTCAAGGGCTCCATGAGTCATAGATTGATACTTTCGTATGAAGAATAGAAAGTCAACCCTTTTACTCTTGGAAGATCAGCGTTTTGAATCTAGATATTAGGCAAAGCGGGCTGAGAGTCCACCATCAACGATCCAGTCAGCACCGTTTACAAAGGATGAATCATCACTCAATAGGAATGTGACAACCTTTGCAATCTCTGATGGTTGAGCCATGCGTCCCAAAGGCTGTACCGCCATCGACTCTTTTCGCTTGGTGGGTTCCAAAACAAACCAGGACTCAAGAAGTGGCGTTAACGTGTAGCCGGGTGAGACTGCGTTGGTACGGATTCCGTTAATTCCCTCATCAAGTCCCAAACTGCGAGTTAAACCAATAATTCCAGATTTGGCTGCGCCATATGGAAAATATCCCTGGTAGGTCATACGTGCATGAATCGATGCGATGTTAACAATTGAACCCTTTTTCGCTTTGCGCATGTCTGGCAAACATGCCTTAGCGGTATGCCAAACACTCTTAAGGTCCACGTTAAAAAATCTTTCCCACTCTTCATTTGTCATCTCTGCAGGATCATAATTTGCATTGACCCCAGCATTATTTACCACGCCATTAACCGGCCCGAAATGTTTCACCATCGCGGTGTGGGCTGTTTTAATGCTCTCGAAATTTCCAACGTCAGCCTGGTGGAAAAAAACCGAAAAACCTTTCGCTGTTAAAGCTTTTACATAGGCCTGAGCTTTTTCAACATTGATATCGCAGAAAGAAACCTTTGCTCCCTCTTGAGCGACATCTAAAACAATTGCAGCGCCAATTCCATCTGCGCCACCTGTTACAAAAATGTGTTGGTCTTTGAGTTTCATTGCGATCACCAATCTGCTACTGAGCCGTCGTTGTGATACCACTGGACAGGGGTAACGGCTTTAAATGGATGCCTACTGGCTGCATTCTCGTCGATTTCCACGCCAATGCCAAGAGCCGTAGGAGGCAGAAGGTGCCCATCTTTAATTTCAGGCACACCTTGGAATACTTCCGTGCGCCACGGCACATCAGCCCTCATGACCTCTTGAATAAGGAAATTAGGGGTTGTTAGGGCCATGTGGACGTTCACCATGGTGGCAATGGGGCCCAGCGGGTTATGTGGGGCCATAAGCACTCCAAAGGTTTCGCAGAGATTAGAAATTTTGCGAAGTTCGGTAATTCCTCCTGCATGACAGACATCAGGCTGGGCCACATCGATAAGACCATCTTTGAGAATGGGTAGAAATTCTGCGCGAGTAAGTAGACGCTCCCCTGTTGCCAGCGGAACGTTGATTCCTTTTCGTGCGCGCACTAGCGCTTCGTGTTGATCTGGTTGAACAACTTCTTCTAGGAAGAGTGGGTTAAATGGCTCAAGTACACGTGCATACTGAATTGCCATTGCAGCAGTGGTGCGCCCGTGGAAATCGATCATGATGTCAACGTCAGGACCGGCGGCATCGCGGGCTGCGCCCATTAATTCCTCTGCATGACGCAAGCCTGCGTGGCCACCCAATGGCGCTGATTGTGGAACTGCAAGAATCTTTACCGCAGTAAATCCATCGTCAATAGATTTCTTCATCTTTGCAGCAAATGATTGCGCGGTATCTGAATTGTAAACAGCATCAGAATCGCCACCACCAAGATGGTCATACATTCTTACGCGATCGCGGGCTAAACCACCAAGAATTCTCCAAAGAGGCACACCCAAATCTTTTGCGGAAATATCCCAGAGCGCTTGATCGATTCCAGAAAGCGCAGACATCGTCACAACGCCACCTTTAAAGAATGGATGACGATAAATAATCTGCCACAATCTTTCAATCTCTCGTGGATCTTTGCCGATAATGAGCGGAGATAGGTCAGCTATTGCTCCAGCAACACCTTGGGCATGAAACTCAACAGTGGCTTCGCCAATTCCGATAAGTCCGGGCACATCTGTATACACGCGAACGATTACCCAATTGCGCATATTGGCGTTAACTATGGTTGTCGTGATCTTTGTTATTTTCATTTTACTAACCCTCTCGTTCGTGCGATTTCGTTTCTAAAATCTTGAGCTCGCTTTGGAGCTTGATCCAAACCACCAGCGGTTAATGGCCCTCCTAAGCCAAAGGCACTTGCTCCGGCAAGTGTCCATGCTTCGATGCTGTCTATCGTAATGCCACCAGTTGGAACCCAAAATTGATTGGGAAATGGATCTCGCATCGCTTTGAGAAGCGCTGGTCCAAATGCTGAGGCCGGGAATAGTTTTAATCCATCGCATCCAGCGTTAAGTGCCGTTGCAACATCAGTAGGAGTCATTACTCCAGGAAGTGAAATCATTCCGGCCTTTTTTGTGGCCTCTATAACTTCAACATCTGTACCCGGGGAAACAACGAACTGTGCACCGGCGCGCTTTCCCGCGGCAACATGTTCGGTTGTGAGTGCAGTACCTACTCCAATTCGCACACCTGGCCTTGAAGAGAACTCTTGTATCAAATCAAATACATCAGGAGTTGTTGTTGTAAATTCAAGGACGCTCACTTGTGCTTCAAGAAGTGCGTTCGCTAAGTCTCTGGCAGATTCTGCGCTCTTGGTGCGTACGATGGCCATGATTGCGGTTTCACGCAGTTGATTGATCATGAGGTGGCGCGCTCCCTTGTTATTGCTTCCGTGAGGGAGGAAATTCCCTTTACGCCAAAAGGCAGACCAGCCCAATCACCAAACTGGGATGCAACTGATGCCCCCGATTTGCTTCCTTGAACAATTGCATCCTTTAAGGAAATCCCTGCAAGAAGTCCTGCGATCGTTCCACCAACGAAAGCATCTCCGGAACCGACTGGGTCAACGGCTTTTACTACTGGCGGTGAAATTTCAAAATAAGTCGCTCCATCTTGAACGCGGACTAATCCAGGGCCTGCAGTCATAACTGCAATCTTATTGCCTCGTTCAATTGCTTTCTTCAAGTTCTGATGAGGATCCTGCGAGCCGAAAACAACCTGATACTCGTCTTCTCCCCCAAAAAGAACGTCGACGTTCTGTGCGATTTCGTACAAAACTTCCCGAGCTTGCTCTTCACTCCAAATTTTTCGACGTATGTTGAGATCAAAACTGATTTTAGAGGAGTTTGCTCGCGCAATGTTTAGTGCATGGATCACTGCCTCCCGTGCTGTCAGAGAAATTGCAGCAGTAATACCGGTGGCATGGACCCATCGCGCATTCGCGATATCTGACTCTTGCAGGTCCTCGACACACATAGTTGAACCAGCGCTAGATTTTCGGAGATACGTAACATTCACCGGCCTTGTTGTTCCACGATTTCGAATAAGAGCGCACGTGTAGTCATCCACTCGCTTCACGAATTGGGTTGAAAGATCTTCCTTCTGCAATTCCAACATCACTACATCGCCCAATTCGTCTTTACCAACTCGAGACATAAAAGAAACGTCTAAACCTAGGCGTTTAACTGCGACTGCAACATTTGCCTCAGCACCAGCAGAGGAAAGATCGTATGCCCGAGCGCTTTTTACATCATCCGTATCGCTCGCCAAGAACAGCGCCAAAATCTCGCCAAAGGTGAAAAGATCAGCCACTAAAATCTCCCGCATTAATGAAAGCCATCGCGTCGTCAATAGATTTCTCGAGTGAGGCATCCCAGCCCGTCGTTGGTCGTCGACAATAACTTGTTGCTATGACTCCCCTTCGAAAGAGAATTTCCTTTTCAATTGCAACCAATAATTCAACGTTGGCAATCCACAATGTAATCCATGGAATAAATGTGGCAAGGCGCTTATCGAATTCTGCAACTTCGCCACGATCTAAAGCACGTTGGGCCCATTTATAAAGATCAACAACAGCCGAACCCGGTTGAACGCCTAATGCGCCAGCTGCAGTGCCTGCGCCCCAAGCGATGCCTCCCCAACCAATGAGAGTCCCAACTTTTCCGTCAGAGATTTCCCGCACTCGTGCTATCGAATCAAATGGTGGATTTGCTTCGCACTTGATCATCGAAAGATTGGGAAATTGGTGGCAAAGCTCGGCTAGCACTGCAACGTCCTCCATCCCCCCAGCTTGCGGAAGATGTTGAATGATTACTGGAATCGAAACACTTTCCAAAATACCGCGAATATGTTCAAGAATTTGCTCGCGCGTAGGAGAAAGGAAGGTAGGAGGAAGAATATTGATAAAATCCGCGCCGATTTCTTCAAACTTCCGAGCCTTTTTACTTGCCAGCTCCAGCGAATGATCGGCCACGGTAGCTATGACAATCAGCCCTGATGCATGTTTTTCTTTAATCAAGATAGTCAAAAGCTTTTCGCGCTCAGTATCAGTTAATTTCGCGTTCTCACTAGCAACGCCAAACATCATGACCGATTCAACGCCATTGCGAGCGTTAAATTGAACTAAATTTCTAAAACTCTCGTAATCAACGTCCCCAATTGAGTTAAAAGGAACTGCTAGAACGGGGCAGACACCACGGATTTGCTGCGTAACGCCCATCTCCGTGGTACCGCCCTCGCCTAATTAGCTCTTAACTCTCTTACTGATAATAGCTTGCAAAAGTACCGATGCAATAATCACAAGACCGAAGAAAACTTGCGTATAGAAAGCGTTGATTCCTACAGCAACAATTCCAGCATTAATGGCACCAATAATGAATGCACCAACAAATGTTCCAGTTACTGTGCCTGAACCTCCGAACACACTTGTACCGCCCAAGAACACTGCAGCAATTGAGTTGAGGAGTAAGCCTCCACCCATGGTTGGCCAGAAGTAGTTAACCTCAAATGAACCAATCATTCCGGCAAGTGCTGCGAAAAAACCAACAAGTGCAAAGGTCCCTTGCTTAACTCTGCTGATATTCACACCCATAAGTTGGGCGGAAATCTTGTTATCACCTGTAAGGAACACATGGGAACCAAATCTTGTTCTGTTCAAGATGTACCAGAGCAAGAGTGTGGCAAGAATCGTCCACCAGAACTGGTTAGCAACTCCAAAGAACGTACGCCCAACAAAAATCTTGCTAATCGTGGCGTAATTGGTTGTAGTTAGATCTACGCCGGAACCATTTGTCCAAGCTAGCTCTAAACCTAAGAACAAGAACTGAGTTCCAATCGTGATAACCAAGGATGGAATATTGAATTTAGTTACCAAGTACCCGTTAATTAAACCGCATGAGATGCCCATCAAAAATCCTGCAAGAACTCCAACGATAATTGGCGCGCCGCCAGCAACAACTTTTGTAAAAGCGCATGTTGATAAAGCCATAATGGATGGAAAAGAGAGATCAATTTCCCCAGTAATAACTACCAACGTTAGTGGAATTGCCATCAGTGCAAAAATTGGAGTGGAAGATGCAAAGGCTAAATACATTTCAGGCTGAGTAAACGCACTCGGTGCAAGCACTACGAACGCCAGCCACATAACGATTCCAACGGACCAAATACCAAGTTGCATACCGAAACGACGCCACACGGAAGGTGGGCGCGCAGCGTTGTTCTTAGGTGCTGTTGCTGTGCTCTTTTCGGTCATTATTTTTGCTCCTTCATATTTCCAGTGCGTGCTACGCGGTACATGCTCTCGATGAGCTCATCCATGGTTATTTCACTCTTCTTATAATTTCCAGCAACTTTTCCTCGATCGAGGACAATCATTCGATCCACTGCAGGATAAATATGGAAGATATTGTGATCGATAAAGATTGCAGAACGGCCAGAGGCCTTAATGTTCTGAATAAAATCAAGGGTTTTCCTAGTCTCTGAAAGTGAAAGTCCAACAGTTGGCTCATCCAAAATCACTAGCTCTGCCTCAAAGTGAAGGGCACGAGTAATAGCTACTCCCTGCTTTTCTCCACCCGACATGGTTAAGACAGTGTTATCAGGGTGAACTGCAGTTGAAGTAAAGCCCATGTGCTCACTCATTAGGCGAGAGGCTTCTTTGCGCATTCCCTTAACATCTAATTTTCCAAATCTATTAACAATTTCGCGTCCCATGAACATATTTCGCCAGATTGGCTGTTGCTCACAGAGTGCTCGTTCTTGATAAATCGTTTCGATTCCGAGGCCGCGGGCTTTCGCAACGCTCCAGTCTGAGATCTGTTCACCCTTAAACCAAATCTCGCCACCTGCATCTGGCTTATGAAAACCCATGATGGTTTTAACCAATGTGGATTTACCGGCACCGTTATCACCCAATAACCCAACAATTTCACCAGGGTAGATTTCTAAATCAATACCCGATAGGGAGCGCACTTCACCAAAAGTTTTTGAAACATTCTTCAGTGCAATTACAGGAGTCTGGCTATTCATTTCTTGCCTTTCGTTAAATCTTCAACACGATTTACTGGCCTTGTTAAAGAAACAACTGGGGGCTTTCGCCCCCAGTTGTTTCTATTCAACATCTTTACGCTAGTTTATTTGGATTTACCTAAATTAGCGAATGAGCTTTGCCGCTAGTGGGATAATAGCGTCAACGTTAGCCTTATCAACAAATCCACCTGCAGTGTTAATGTCCAAACCAGAGAACTTAAACTTCGTGGTTAGGCAGACCTGAAGGATTGGTAGGTAGCCTTGTAGCCACTCTTGCTGATCAATAATCAAGCTTAAGTAGCCTGATTTAATAGCAGTACCAACTGCAGGAGACATATCAAAACCAGCGACATAAACTCCGCCAGCCTTGATGCTTGCACCCTTGAGGTAGGCCTCAGCAGTTGCAGTGAGTCCACCGTGATCTAGGAATACTGATTTGATTTCAGGATTCTTTGACATGACGCCAACGAATGTTGGTACGCCTGAGGCTGGAGTTGTATTTGTTGCTTGATCAATTTCTTGATACACAACCTTGATTCCGGCCTTCTCTAGAGCATCGATGATTCCGATTGTACGTTGTGCACGATCTCCTGCAGCGCCCTTAAGACCCCACACGAATGATGTTCCACCCTTTGCGAGCTTGCCACGGCTGATAGCTTCGTTAGCAAGATCTACGCCAGCTTTGTAGTTAGTTGCTCCAACGTAGCCCATGCCTGCAGCTGCATATTTTGGAGTAACTATTGGCAAACCTGAGTTAGCGTTTGCAACAATGATTCCCTTTTTGAATGCGTCAGCAATGATTGGACCAGCAGATGCATCACCAACAAGTCCAACGATTCCGGCAATACCGTTAGGCTTAGAAGCAACAGCTTCTTTAAGTTGTGTTGTCATAACGCTTGGATCCCAGTTTGACCAGTAGTACTTTACTGTTGCACCTAGGTCTTTTGCGGCTTGTACTTGACCGTTGTAAACGTTAATGGCGAAAACTCCACCTTGTGGACCGCCTGGGAATGCAGCGATCTTTACTCCTGTACACCATCCGCCTGCAGCAGATGAAGAAGCAGCTGTACCAACAGTTGCTAATCCAACAGATGCGGCAAGTGCTAGCGCAGTTACGCCAGCCTTAATTCGACGTGCTTTCATATATTTCCTCCTAGTAGGTTCGGCCTAGGTTCGACCTAGGGCTATGTATAGTTCATATTTAATGGCTAACACAATAGTTGCAGGCGTTTTGGCTCTATTACATAATCGTTATAGAACCGAGGCAGGGCTGGAAAGGTTTTTTTAATAGGGTAACCCCCTAATTCTTACGCTAAAAGTGGGCAATAAATAAGACTAATAGGTAGCCCGGCCCCCTGAAGTATCGAAAGTAAATCCGGTTGTGAATGAGCAGGCACGGGAGGCCATAAAGGCGATAGTTTCGGCCACTTCTTCGGCTTCTCCCACGCGACCAAGTGGAATTCGGGCGATCATATATTTCAGCGTTTCTTCACTTGTTGTTGCATTCATTGGAGTTCGAATTACAGCAGGTGCAACAGCATTGATGATTACCCCATCTGGTGCGACTTCTTTTGCAATTCCTTTGACAAATCCAATCATTCCAGCTTTGGAAGTGTTGTAAGGAGCCATTCCTGGGTTACCTTCTTTACCAGCAATGGATGCAACATGAACAATGCGACCATACTTCTGAGCTTTCATAATTGGGACAACTTGTTGTGTTAGCCAAATCGTTCCGAAGAGATTAACTCGAAGAGTGAGTTCGTATTCTGCCCATGTGATCTCTTCCAACTTGCGATTTGTTGGGCCCGTCATTCCTGCCGAGTTTACGAGTGCATCAATTCTTTTCTCTTGAGCAAAAATAGTTGCGATTGCAGCGCGAACGTTCTCCTCTTGTGAAACATCGAGAGTGAAAACCTGATCAGCATTCAAATTACAATCCTTAGCAAGGGTTGTGAGCGCATCCTTGTTGTTATCCAACGCAATCACTCGACCGCCTCTGTCAGCAACTAGCTTAAGACTTGCACGTCCGATTCCGTTGCCAGCACCAACGAATACAACTACTTGCCCCGTGAAATCGGTATTGTTAGTCATCGCTTACTCCTTTAATTAATAATTCGAGTTACTTCTTACCATGAGCGTCGTAGTTCTTAGCATCCTGTCGCTTTTCCCAACCTGCTGCATAGAGGGCAAGTCTGCCACCTGTTCGGGGATGCTTTGCGCATATCTCCTTATTCAAAGTCAGGCCCAGGCCTGGCGCTGTTGGCAGGTCAAAAGCGCCATCTTTTGGATTGACATATGGTGCGCCTTCGACAATTTCATGAACCCATGGATCGGCAAAATCGTTGAAATGTTCGAGGACCTTCGTGTTGGAGGCGGCAATTGCGACATGGAGTGCGGCGGCTGTTCCAATTGGCCCGCATACATTGTGAGGAGCTAGTCGAACGTTGTAGGCATCAGACCATCCGACAAGTCGTTGCAAACCAGTGATTCCTGCATGATGCGTTGTGTCTACTTGCAAGATGTCTACCAGGCCTTCTTCAAGGAATGGAATCAACGCACTAGGTTCGTGAATTCGCTCCCCTAGCGCTATCGGTAAGTGCGTGTGATTGCGCACTGAACGCAAACCGCTGACATCCATGGGCAAAACTGGCTCTTCAATCCAGCCCGGTTCTATATGTTCAATCGCTTTAGCAACACGCCTTGCGGTATGGGAAGTAAACCGTCCGTGCATCTCCACATAAATTTGAATATCAGGACCGACTGTGTCGCGCACTGCTTCCAATATTCCTACTGAACGACGCAAATCTGCAGTTGTCATCTCTGCAGATGCATGACCGAATGGATCCATCTTCAATCCTCGGTACCCTCGTTCAACAACTTTGCTTGCATACTCTGCAATGATTTTTGGATCGCGATCGCCTTGGTACCAGCCATTGGCATAAGCCTCTACGCGTTCTGTAAAAATCCCACCAAGCAATTTATAGATAGGGACACCTAGGGATTTTCCTAAAATATCCCAGCAAGCAATATCAAAAGCGGCTAAAGCGCTCTGGCCAACTTCTCCTGGCAAGCCATATTCGGCAACTTGAATATTCCATGCCAATATTGAAAGGTCGGCAGGATCACTACCAATTAAATAGCGATCGCCCAATTCTTGGATTGCTGAAACTAGAGTGTCTGTCTTATTGACCATGCGAACTTCGCCAACACCAGTGATGCCCTCATCTGTTTGGACTTCCACGATCGTTAATTCACGCCATGGTGCACCGACAACAATGATTTCGAAACCAGTGATTTTCACGAAAATTCCTCGCATCCGTTCGTTCGAGACAGTAATTATCCATAGTGTATTGAACTCTTTGGAAAATGCGAACGACGATTCATTCTTCATTAAAGTTGGCTGTTCTGATGAAACTATTAGGCATACCCGAACCTGTAGGAGGTGTGAGACCTTGATTTTCTGGTCTCAACTCCGCAGAATGGAGCCCTAGATTCAAGCATCTGCCATCAAAAAGGAATTGAGTTGCCATGATTAAAGCCCAAGTATGGGACAGCCGTCGTTGCTGGGTGGGCGAAGGTCCTGCTGCAACTGGGATTGATAATAATGATGTCACATGGGTAGACATTCTTAATGGAAAAATTCTGTTTAAGAATCTTTCCACCGATAAAACATCCGAACATGTATTAGGTGAAGACGTTGGTTTTGCGATCCCGCGCACAAAAGGTGGCCACGTAGTCGGTACGAATTCAGGGCCCTCACTGCTTGACGAAAATGGAACATTGCATTCACTTCCGCATCGATTGAGTGCCGATGGAAAACCCGATCCGGTTCCTACCCGATGGAATGATGCAAAGATTTCACCAACGGGAGATCTATGGCTTGGAACATTGGCATATAACAATGAGCCTGGCTTATCTGCACTTTACAAAATGGACCGTCATGGAAAATCATTAACCAGAATTCTCGATGGAGTAACCTGCAGTAACGGTATCGACTGGACAGATGACGGAAAAACTATGTACTACGTCGACACCATGACTGGGAATATAGATGCATTCGATTACGACGGAAATGACATTTCAAACCGTCGAGCAATGGTCTCTATCCCAGAAGATGATGGATACCCCGATGGAATTTGTATGGATGCCGAAGGTGGACTCTGGGTTGCTTTCTGGGGAAGCGGTCAAGTTCGACGCTTTGATGAGAAATTTAATGTCACTGAGATTATCGAAATGCCATCAAAGTTTGTCACTTCCTGCGTTTTCGCAGGGCCCAATCTTGACCAGTTGATTATCACGTCGGCACATAATGGCGATCCTGATGGAAAGAATGAAGCAGGTATGACCTGTATCGCAACACCAGGAGTCCGTGGTAGGACGACAACCCTCTATCCTTTGTAACTATTCACCACCTCAAGGAGTCTCTATGTCAGAAAAGAATTGGCCCTCTACTCGCGATGCAAACGGCCCAATGGCTAAATCAATTTCACTCCTTTCTCATCAGGGTATTCAATCCCAAGATGCTGACGGTATTCCAGAATCTTCTAAACGATTTTCTGACGGCGCACGCTGGAAGATTGAGATTCCATCTGTTGAGGGTCCTTTAGCTTTCAAAGCAATACTCGATGAAGCTAAAAAACGTTCTGTTAAATTTCATCGCATCTCACAAGGGTCTGGCATCATGATGCAAACTGATGACGAGATTAAAGAGATGGTTGCACTTGGCAAAGCAAATGATTTAGAGGTTTGTCTATTCGTAGGACCACGCGCAGCATGGGATATCGGTAAACAACCACTTTCATCGGCGGGCGGGGTCGCATCACCAACCCTGCGAGGTACAGATCAACTGCGTTATGCAGTAGAAGATGTGTTGCATGGGGCTTCCCTCGGTGTCCGCTCCGTTCTGGTTGGAGATGTCGGCCTTCTGAGCGTTTTAGGCGAAGCAAAAAAGTTAGGCGATTTACCTTCTGATTTCATTCTAAAAACATCAGTTGCAATGCCATGCACCAACGCAGCGACGGCTCAAGCCCTCGTCAACCTTGGCGCATCCACATTGAATTTAGCCACTGATCTTTCACTCCAACAGATTGCCGCTATCAGAGCGCAAGTGGATGTCCCTGTAGATGTATACGTCGAAGGTCCAGATGATTTTGGTGGCGTTGTGCGTCACTACGAAGTACCTGATCTAGTTCGAGTAGCTTCGCCAATTTATCTCAAGTTCACTGTGCGAAACTCCCCCGGTCTATATCCAGCAGGTGGTCATATTCAGGCAGTAATAGAAGCAACCGGACGCGAACGCGTTCGTCGCGCATCAATCGGGCATGCGATGTTAACCAGATACGGATACGAAAAATGAGTTCATCAAGCAAGCGACTTTTACTATTCGGCTCTAACGGAGCACTCGGTGCGCCAACGGCTGACGCATTTCGTTCACATGGTTGGAAAGTATTTACCGTGGTTCGCACTGCCACAAACGCCGCAGATGAAATAGTTCTTCCACTGGCTGAGTCGAAAAAGTTTGCAGAAATTAGCGCGCAAGGTGGATTTGAATCTGTTGTCTTTGCTCAAGGCATAAACATGAACGGCACTGTAATGACCACTACGGCCGCCGACATGGACCGTCTCTTCCAAGCAAACGTTGGCTTTGTTATTGAACATGTTCAGTTTTTGATGGGTAGAGAGTTAATTCCTAAAAAGGGCAAGATTGTCATTATGTCTTCCCTAGCCGAAGTTTTCACTCGAAAAGAGAAGCTGGCATACTCTGTTACTAAGGCAGCTGTTGGCGGGCTTGTTCGCTCGCTCTCTGTGGACCTTGGCAGATCACATCAAATTCTTGTTAATGGCATCTTGCCTGGAGTAGTCGATACGCCAATGTCGCGCAAAGGTTTAACTTCTGATCAAATGGCTAATGTTCTGGAGGCAACGCCGGTTGGGTCTCTTGTCGTGCCAGCCGATGTTGGCAATTCCGTCTATCTACTCGGAAGTGATCTCAATACAGGAATCTCGGGGCAAAGTTTACTCGTCGATAATGCCTTCTCTGTAACTTTTCTTCCATAAAAGTTTCTTATGGCTGTCGAACTTCTGAATGAATCAACAGTCGTAGAGTATTTACAATCGCGCAAGATTTTTTCTGCTGGTGCACAAGTAGATGTAGAAGTACTCGGTGGAGGAGTGTCAAACGTTGTCCTTGCAGTCAGTGGTGAAGGTAAAAACTTAGTCTTCAAGCAAGCTTTGCCTGAATTAAAAGTTGCCTCCAAATGGAGTGTCGAGCAACGCAGAGCACTCGTTGAAGCCAGAGCGATAGAAGTTCTCCATGAGTTGACTCCCCTACATGTCCCCACGCTGTATGACGTTGATCCCGAGAGATTTTCTCTGCTAATCGAAAGGGCCCCGCAAGGGGTAACAAATTGGAAAGAAGATTTGCTGGCAGGAAATATTCGCCATGAGGTAGCGCAAGATCTTGGAAGGATTCTAGGTATCTGGCATACACAAACGTCACAGCTCCCCGAGATACTTAACGAATTCATCGAAGATTCACTTTTCGAACAACTCCGAATTACGCCTTTTTACCGATCCCTGATTGAAAAACATCTCGCACTAGCAGAAAGAATTAAAGGGCTCATCGACGAGCTAGAAAGCGATAAAAGCGCTTTAGTTCATGGCGATTTTTCTCCAAAAAATATTCTTGTTGAAGATGATAGAAAAGCAATAGTTCTCGATTTCGAAGTGGCTCACACTGGAAATCCAGTCTTCGATTTGGCATTCATCCTTGGTCATTTAATGTGCAAGCAGGAATTTTTCACCGACCCACAGCAAAAGAGTTCTCTTGCTGTCTGCGCCAAGGAGTTCATAGAAAGTTATGAGAGCGTCCTTGGACGAAAAGCACCACACACCTTTACTTGGCATGCAGCAACTATTGCCTTAGCTCGGGTTGATGGTGTGTCACTGGTGCATTACTTGAATACCCAAGCCCAAGAATCACTTCGTAACCGCGCAATTAGCCTACTCTCTCGCGCAACTCCACCCACTCTTTCTGAAGTATTCTTGATTCCATGACAACGCTGATTACCAAGATTCAGGGATTGCAAGTTTTAGATTCTCGGGGCCGTCCAACAGTATGTGCAATCATCGAATTAAGTGATGGATCGATTCACAAAGCCAGTGTTCCTTCTGGTGCGTCCACCGGCGCACATGAAGCATCAGAGCTAAGAGACCACAACTCCCCACAAGCTGAAAAATTCTATGCTGGAACAAGTGTGTATCAAGCAGTCAGCCACATCAAAAACGAAATTGCTCCTCGACTTGTTGGCAGTCAACCGTCAACGCATGCAAGTGATGAAACTATGGTTGAACTTGATGCTACTTCCAGGCATGAACGGATAGGTGCAAACGCAACTCTTGCGGTTTCAATTGCAACTGCCAAAGCATGTGCGCATCTTGCAGGTCTTTCTCTTGCTCAGTTTTATCAAGGGCATGGCCCACTTCTTATTCCGATGCCAATGGTCAACATCCTCTCTGGAGGCGCACACGCCAACGGAGCACTTGATATCCAAGATGTATTGGTACTGCCACACGGCGCCGAGAATTTTGCTCAAGCCCTTTCTTGGGTTGTGGCAATTCGTGAAATGGCAGCAAAATTGGGTGCCAAAAGAGGATACGTCACCAATCTCGTTGCAGATGAAGGCGGACTAGGGATTGGCTTTGAATCATCTAATACAGCTTGCGCATTTGTTACTGAATGCA
Organism: Streptomyces griseus; assembly: GCA_945884695.1. Taxonomy (GTDB): domain Bacteria; phylum Actinomycetota; class Actinomycetes; order Nanopelagicales; family Nanopelagicaceae; genus QYPT01. Next base: position 88,968 of record CAMCYO010000001.1, on the reverse strand, counting down.
TAGAAACGGTGGGCCTGAATCCAGGCAAAGACGTTTCAATTGCACTCGACATTGCATCTACGCAGTTTTACTCCGATGGAAAATACACATCGAGAAACTCTGGAAAGATCTATTCAAGCCAACAGTGGAACGACCAATTGGTCGAACTCGTACATTCACATCCAATTATTTCCATCGAAGATCCTTTCGCGGAGGATGATTGGGATTCTTGGAATTCATTCATGAATCAGGTGCCGTCTACTTTGCAAGTTGTAGGAGATGACCTTTTCACTACCAATTTAGAACGCTTGCGTAAAGGAATCGCTGAAAAAAGCGCCAATTCGATTTTGATTAAAGCAAATCAGAACGGCCTAATTACGCACACGCACCAAGTAATCAAGGAAGCACAAAACAATGGCTTTAAAACAATTGTCTCAGCGCGCTCAGGTGAGACCGAAGATAGCTGGCTTTCAGATATCGCAACTGGTTGGAGCGCTGGTCAAATCAAAGTTGGATCCACTCATGGCTCTGATAGAACGGCAAAGTGGAACCGACTTCTTGAGTTAGAAGCAACTCAAGAATGCGTTTTTAGTAAACCTTTTTAAGGCTTCTTGTACGCCAAGACGTTGGACTTAATTGTTCCAATACCTTCGATGCCCGTTTCAACAACTTCTCCACCATGAATGTATTTCTCTGGCTTGAAACCCATTCCGACGCCTTGGGGCGTTCCGGTATTAATGATGTCTCCTGCTTTGAGTTCCATGAATTGAGTGATGTACCAAATGCAATGTTCGATACCGAAAATCATGTCACTCGTGCGGGAATCCTGACGCTTTTCTCCATCAACAGTGCACCAAAGGCGAACATCGGTAGGGTCAAAAGAGTCTGCGGTAACAATCCAAGGACCAATTGGGTTAAAAGATGGGAAAGACTTTCCCTTCATCCACTGACCTAAACGCTCTACCTGCCAATGACGCTCTGAAACATCTTGGGAGATTGTGTATCCAAGTATGTGCTCGCGCGCTTGTGCAGGCGAGTCTAGATAAAGAGCATTCTTTCCGATAACAACACAGATTTCAACTTCGTAATCTGTTTTCTTCGATCCTGGCGGAACGATGATGTGGTCGAATCCGCCAACGACAGTATCTGGAGCCTTCATGAACACAATAGGTTCAGTCGGAATTGTTGCACCAGTTTCAATGGCATGTTGGGTGTAGTTAAGGCCAACGCAAATTGCCTTTGTAGGGCGGGCAACCGGTGATCCCAAACGATAATCTGCGAACTTAACGCGCGGGCGAGATGAAAGGTCTAGCGCTTGTACTTTTGCAAGTGCGCCATTTTCAAGTGCTACGCGATTCCAATCCCCAATAACATCATCAACAAACACTGCCTCCGTATCGCTAACGATTACAGCCGCTCTTTCTTTTTCGAATTCTCCAAGTCGGGCTATACGCATCTGTTTATTTTCCTTTCACGGTATCGGCAGTAACTGCTCTGTATGACTCATCGGGTAGACCTTGGAATGCTACAGGTCGCAAGAAGCGTGTGATTGCACTTGTTCCAACGGAGGTATGCAGGGATGACGTTGAGGCAGGGTACGGACCACCATGGTTTTGGCCAGCAGTAACTGCCACTCCCGTGGGCCACGCATTAAATGCAACTCGACCAGCCTTTGAGGCTAAAGCATTGAGGATTAGTTCTTCAGCAGTTGAGATATTTTGTGAAAAAAGGCATCCGACAAGTGCGCCTTCAAGTTTGGACAGAACGGCATGCAGTTCGTCCGAATGAGAATATGTCACAACTAATCCAGTTGGACCAAAACATTCCGTGGCCAAATACTCAGGGTGTGTCAGAACACTCTGAGCAGATACAACCAGCACGGCGGGTGAGGAGAAAAATCCTTGAGTCGGCGCACTCTTTCCTTGCAATAAGCGTGCACTTGTTTTGGAAATAACATCTGCGCGATTTTTGTCGTGGAGTGACTTAGTTGCCTCGCTCAAAAATGGCGCAGGCTCTCGGTGTGACAATTGCTCTTGGACCGCGTTGATAAATTCTGCATTATCTGGAACGAAGAGAACACTTGGGTTCGTGCAAAATTGCCCATTACCCATGAGAAGTGAATCTAAATAAGCACCAGCAAAAGCATTTACATCGCTCAAGGCCGTCGACGTAACAACAACTGGATTGACGCTTCCTAGTTCTCCGTAAAAGGGAATCGGACATTCGCGATCTTGTGCTAAATCAAAAAGTGCTCGGCCACCAGCTTTAGAGCCAGTAAATGCACCTGCGCTGATGCGTGGATCCGTGATCACACTCTTTCCGAAATCAAAACCATGGCCCAAAGAAATTATTCCCTCCGGCGCTCCCGCATCTGTCAACGCTTTCTTTGCGATATCAAAACTCAATTGAGAAGTTTGAGGGTGCGCGGGATGCGCTTTGATGACAACCGAACATCCTGCAGCAAGTGCCGAAGCAGTGTCTCCGCCTAGAACGCTAAAAGCAAAAGGAAAATTGCTTGCGCCAAAAACTGCAACAGGCCCAATTGCACGCAGAGTTTTCAAAAACTTAGGGTGACCTTGTGGAAGAGGAGCATCGACTGCCGAATCAATCGATGGCGCTACGAACTCACCCTTCTCAAGTGCTTGCGCAAAAGTTCTCAATTGAAAAGTGGTACGTCCTACTTCACCCGTTAGCCGAGGTATCCCAAGTGCAGTTTCAGCATCAGCGATTTCCACCAATTTCTCAGTGTTAGCGTCTAGAGCATCAGCTAATGCGAAAAGTACTTTGGCCCGACTAGTTGCCGAAGTGAGAGACCACTTCTCAAAAGCAGTTACGGCACTAGCAATCATTGAATCAACTTGGGCCGATGTTGTCGGAGCAATTATTGGGCCGAAGGACTCCCCGGTTCGTGGATTTACAGATTGAATAGACATTTCTACCTTTTCACTAAGCATCGGAGAGTTATGCAGGGATTCTAATCTAAGAAGAAGTCCAACAAAAAATCAGTCGTGCCTGGCACTACTGCGTACTTATCAAGATCAGTTATTCCCTCTGATGCCAGCAATTCATCGTCAATGAAGAAATTCCCGGTGCATTCGGTAGATGGGCGATTGAGAATAATGTAGGCAGAGTCGGAGAGGATTTCAGGTTTGCGGCACGCATGTGTATCAACACCGGGAATCATTGCAAGAGCGGCTGTATCTATGGCTGTTCGTGGCCAGAGCGCGTTCACTGCAATGCCATCGCGCTTAAATTCGGCAGACATTCCCAGCACGCACATACTCATTCCATATTTGGCCATTGTGTAGGCCACATGATTCTTAAACCAATGAGGTTTCATGGACAGTGGCGGTGAGAGATTGAGAATATGTGGATTTCGGCCCGCTTGAGCCGAAGCGATCAGATGAGGCAACACTGCTTGGGAGGTGAGGAAAGTTCCTCGAACATTGACATCAAACATCAAATCAAAACGCTTTGCGGGGGTTTCTAAAGTCTTGGTCAAATTAATTGCACTAGCGTTATTTATCAAAATATCTATTCCCCCAAAAGCTTCGGCAGCCTTTTCTACCGCCATGGCTATTTGGGTTTCATCACGTAAATCGCACTGGATGGGTAGCGCTACTCCACCAGCATTTCGAATCTCCTCAGCTGCTGTAAAAATGGTGCCAGGCAACTTCGGATTAGTTTCAACTGTTTTAGCAGCGATTGCCACACTGGCTCCATCGCGTGCAGCCCTTAAAGCAATCGCTAAGCCAATACCACGTGAGCCTCCCGTAATGAATAACTTCTTTCCGCTAAGACTCATTTCTGCTCTCTATTCGCTGCAAATTTCATGAACGCCCCCATGGCTTCTTCGGATTGCAAAGCTATTCTAAATAATTCTCCCTCTGCCCTCATAACGGCAGAAACTGCATCATGAGTTCTGCTTTTCATCAGTGCTTTTGTATTTATCACCGAAGTCGGAGGTTGCCCTGCAATTTTCTTGGCCATTGCTAGTGCTAGATCACGGGCACTTTCACTTACTTCAAGTACGAGCCCCATTTCTTTGGCTTGGCTGGAATCAAAACTCTCCCCCGATAGAAAAGTTTTCGCTGCTCTTTGATATCCGACAAGGAGTGGAAACAGATAGCTGGAACCGGCTTCAGGCACCAAACCCAAAGTCACAAAAGGCATCGAGAATTTTGCTGTGGGTGTCGCGTAAACTAGATCGCAGTGAAACAACATGGTTGTTCCAATACCCACAGCATTGCCTTGCACAACTGCGATGATGGGTTTGGGGAAATTTTGAAGCTCTGTTAAGAACTGAAAAACTTCTGAATCGGCGTCAGTTGGTGGGTCATTCATAAACTCAAAGATGTCATTACCTGCGCAAAAATTTTCTCCAGCCCCTGAGATAACCAAGGTGCCAATAGAGAAGTCTCCAGATGCATCTCTGAGGTGCGAGGCAAGTTCTGCGTACATGGCCCGGGTGAGGGAATTCATCTTCGCGGGACGATTAATTTCAAGGTTTAACACCTCAGCATCTTGGCTGAGAGAAATTTCACTCATAGAGCAATCCTAATGCTGGTTAAAGGGGGAACAAAGAGGCACAATAGGCGGGTAGTCAGATTGGCAAGTGAGACAGGTAATTCAGGAAAGCAGTGGAGAGGCCCTGAAAGTATTATGGCAACAGATATAACAATCGCCACGCGTGAGTTAACTCCTTTTGAGCGCTTAGTCATGGACCTTCTCTGTGAAGGAAAATCTAATGGCTCAATAGCACGCGAAACTGCGCACACGGAAAAAGTAATTGAAAATACCGTGAGTCGCACTGCTAAAGCATTTGGCATCAAGGCCGACGGTGACACTAATTTACGAGTCCTTCTGGCACTGGCATATAGAACTCATTTTGGAGATAAGGCCTTCGATCGCCTAGGGGTTGCGTGCTCTCACTTTGAGCTTGGCCCTGATGGGCAATCTCTCTGCGCACGTCATATTTAATAGCGTTTTTGCAAAATCTTTACCGAGAAAAAGTATCGACGTACAACTCCTTAACCTAAATCACAGTTCATCGAGTGGTAGCCCCCTGCAATAATCTTTCTGCGTTCTTTGTAATCACTTACCCTTGAACCGTTCTCAATTCGGGAGCAATAAAGGAGAGATTGACTATGAAACGCCGAACATTTGATGGAATTGTCACACTCGTAGGTTTTGGACTTGGTTTATTTCTAATCGTTGCAGCTGGCCTTCTCAATTGGGGTTATGGGTTTGCAGACAAAGCAGTATCGAGTCAGTTATCTTCACAGGAAATTTCACTTCCTTCTGTTACGGGAAACTCTAAAGAAGAAGCATCTGTTACCGCGTTCTTCAAAGACAATGGCGATAAGCCGATGACAACTGGAAAGCAAGCACAGATGTACGCCGATCACTACCTTGGCTTCCATCTATCTGCAATGCCGACATACGCTGATGCAACAACTGCAAGTCGTTCAGCAGCGGGTGCACTAGCAGCAAGTCCTGATGATCCTGCATTGCAAGCAGCTGCGGCTAAAGCTAATGGTGTTGTAGATACAGTCTTCAAAGGAACAATGCTCCGCGGAACATTGCTTACAGCCTATGCATTTTGGGAGTTAGGACAGATTGCAAGAATATCTGCAGGCGTTGTACTCATTGCAGCGTTGCTTTTGCTCTTGCTTTCATTTGCCGGATGGCTACACCTTCGTCGCACTCCAGAAGAGGCGACGATCTAGCCCTCTACTCTCCGTGAGGGTGAAGAAAAAACTCCCTCCGAGTTTACTCGGAGGGAGTTTTTTTGCCTCAATTTTCAACAACTAAAGGAAACTAATCCCTATCGTTCAATAGTTCCCGCAATAAATTGCTCCGTGCGAACATGAGCTTCTTCATCACTGTATTGCTCAGGTGGAGTTTTCATAAAGTAACTTGCAGGTGATAACAACGGTCCACCAATCTTGCGATCCAAAGCAATTTTGGCGCAACGAAGTGCATCAATGATTACACCAGCAGAGTTAGGTGAATCCCAAACTTCAAGTTTGTATTCAAGGTTTAAAGGGACATCGCCAAATGCACGACCTTCAAGGCGGACATACGCCCACTTGCGATCATCAAGCCAAGGGATGTAATCCGAGGGTCCAATATGAACGTTGCGTTCACCTAGGTCATGGTCTAACTGCGAAGTTACAGAATTTGTCTTTGAAATTTTTTTAGATTCGAGACGGTCTCTTTCGAGCATATTCTTAAAGTCCATATTTCCGCCAACATTGAGTTGGTATGTGCGATCTAAATGGACACCACGATCTTGAAAGAGTTTGGCCATGATGCGGTGAGTGATTGTGGCGCCTACTTGACTCTTAATGTCATCGCCCACGATTGGCAATCCTGCCTTTGTGAATTTATCTGCCCAGACTGGGTCGGATGCGATAAAGACTGGGAGTGCGTTAACAAATGCGCAACCTGCGTCGAGTGCGCATTGGGCATAAAACTTAGCTGCAGTTTCAGATCCGACTGGCAAGTAACAGATCAAAACTTCTACAGCTTCTTCTTTTAATACTTTAACCACATCAACAGCTGGCGCAGTTGATTCAGTGATGGTCTCTCGGTAGTACTTTCCAAGACCGTCATGCGTGACCCCGCGTTGTACCTCAACGCCAGTTTTAGCAACATTGGCAAATTTAATGGTGTTATTCTCGCTAGCCCAGATGGCGTCGGCTAAGTCAAGCCCGACCTTTTTTGCATCAACATCGAAGGCTGCAACAAATTTCACGCTACTCACGTGATAACCACCAACGACTGCATGCATAAGACCGGGAATTTCTTGGTCAGTTGCCGCGTCCTGGTAGTAAGTAATACCTTGGACTAGAGAGTTGGCGCAGTTGCCGACTCCTACGATTGCGACACGAATGTCACCTTTGCCAGTTGCGATCTTCACGCTATTTCCTTTCGGTTTTGATCATGTCTTCCAACCAAGTGATTTCTCGCTCGGCGGATTCCAAAGAATGACGTCGCCACTCTTCAAGGTACTTATCGATTCCCACAGGTGATTTTTCAAGTTCCCCTCGGAGGATTTCTGCTTTCTCTTTCAGTCGACGATGGCGACCTTCAAGAATTCTTACGCGGTTAGGGCGAGATGTCGGGCCAAAGAATGCAAATCGAACTTCGAATCCTTCATCTTCCCAAGTATCTGGACTCACGGTTTCGGTCAATGTTGCAAAGCGATTGGAGCCTTGCTTAGAGAGGCGATACACAATTCGCGAGCGCCGTGAAAGTCCGCCCTCATCGCTGAGTGATTCTTCAATAAGTCCGGCATCAAGCATTCTGCGTAATTGCGGATAAAGAACTGAAAATGAGAGAGCGCGGAAAGGTCCGTATATAGCAATCAAACGCTTACGTAGTTCATAACCGTGAAGTGGGCTCTGCGAAAGAAGACCTAAGAGGGCAAACTCCAAGGACTCACTACGTGATCGCATCTACTCACCTTTTCAACCGGGCCATCTGGCAGGCGGGGATATTCCTGCTTGTATATCGATTCGATATATCGAGTGCTCATTTAATCGGATATAGGGCGAAGAGGCAACCTGAGCGTTGAAATGGCCTCGGCGTGGCGTACCTCCCGGTAATCGTGGGGCAAATTGACCCAAGTTCTACCCTTAATAGGCACATTCATCAGCTGCTCTCAACCCGAGAATGCAGCGCTTTGGGAAGGAATGATTAATGTCTCTACTCACGTGGAAACTTCACGGCACCGGCAAGACCATTGGTGCAGGGGAAGTTGTTTCAACAGATGAGCGCTTAAGTTGGCCCCGCACCATCGGAGTCGGCGTGCAACATATCGCGGCAATGTTCGGTGCAACGTTCTTGGTTCCCATTATCACTGGGTTGCCACCAACAACGACCTTATTCTTTTCAGGAATTGGAACTCTCCTCTTTCTGATCATCACTAAAAATCGAGTTCCAAGTTATTTGGGCTCATCATTTGCCTTCTTAGCTCCTATCGCTGCGGCCAAAACTGGAGGCGGAATATCAAGCGCCCTTGGTGGCGTAGTAGCAACTGGCGTGATCTTGGCAATTATCGGCCTCATTGTTAAATCTGCTGGCATCGGCTGGATCAACTGGCTCCTTCCCCCACTTGTTACCGGCACGATCGTTATGGTCATTGGATTAAACCTTGCAGGGGCTGCAAAGAATAATTTTGTACAAGGTCCACTTGTAGGAATTATTACTCTGGCATCGATTGGTTTGATATCAGCATTTTCGCGAGGTTTCATGGGTCGCATCAGCATTTTCCTTGGTCTCGTTGTCGGATATGTTGTAGCTCTTTTGATGGGCGATGTTAAGACCGATGGAATTACATCTGCAAAATTGTTTGCGATGCCTTCTTTCACAAGCCCAACATTTGATATCAGCGCAATCCTGCTCTTCCTACCGGTAGTTCTTGTACTGATTGCTGAAAACGTTGGACACGTTAAAGCTGTATCAGCAATGACTGGTAAAAACCTCGATGATCAAATGGGAATGGCCCTATTTGCTGATGGCGTCGCTACAACACTTGCTGGTGTAGGCGGCGGTTCTGGTACTACAACGTACGCAGAAAACATTGGTGTCATGGCTGCAACCCGTGTCTATTCCACCGCTGCATATTGGATAGCAGGAGCAGGCGCGATCTTGCTTTCTCTCTCTCCAAAATTTGGAGCGGTACTAAGTTCAACTCCAGTTGGAGCCCTCGGAGGCGTTGGCGTTGCTCTCTTTGGAATGATTGGCGTACTTGGTGCGCGAATCTGGATTGAAGGCAAAGTTGATTTCTCTAAGTCGACAAACTTGATTATCGCTGCTTCTGCTTTGATTATCGGTATCGCCGATATGTCATGGACCAGTGGTAACTACTCATTCGGTGGAATCATTAACGCAACACTCGTAGCAGTAGTTGGCTATCAAGTGCTGAGCTCCATTGCAAAATCACGCGGTAACTCATAAGTTACTGACCTCTTAAAAGATAAGTAAGAGAGCGGTAGTCGAACAACGGCTACCGCTCTCTTCTATTTCTTGACATCTATTTCATATAATATTGGCCCATGTTTCCAAGTCGCCTCGGTGAATATTTAGCGACTTCGATAGTAATAGTTTTGGCTCCTGGCCCCAGTGTTCTATTTATCATCGCCAGAGCGGTTTCATGGGGAAGAAAGACTGCGCTCTACACCGTAACCGGAAATGCAGTTGGTTCTTTCATACTTTCTGCCCTTGTAGCCGTTGGACTCGGTCCAATTTTGCAACGATCTGATCTCGCATTTGCAGTTGTGCAATGGGGTGGTGGTTCATATCTTATTTATCTTGGAATAGATGCACTAAGGCACCGCCATGCACATGCTGAAGATATGAGATCAAGAGGAACTGACCAACCCTCAGGCCTTCAATCCATGAAAGAAGGTTTTTGGGTAGCGGCACTTAATCCAAAAACGCTTGTTTTCTATGCGGCAGTACTTCCCCAATTTATTGATCGCGATAAAGGCAGCGCGACATTACAGTTGCTTTTCCTTGGCACACTTTTCGTTTTATTGTGCTGGTTCTCTGATGGCACTTGGGGCCTCATCGCTGGCACCGCTCGTCAATGGCTCGCAACAGATGCTTCACGTCTGGTAATTCTTAGAGCAATCGGTGGAGGCGTAATGATCGCCCTCGGCGCGTTCATCCTTGTCGGCGCAGTTAGTCAGGCCCTTAGGTAATACTTATTTCATGAATAAGCCAGCATCTCCGGCACGTGAAAATATTTCGCCCTCTGATTTAACTTTTGGGCTCTCTACGTGCAAGCGTTGTTTATGGATCAAATACTGGTACAAGGTAATCATGCCCGGACAATTTCCACTCGTAAAACCATTATCGCAATCACAAGAAGAATTCTTTCGCCGCGCTTCCATGTCAGATATTGATCCGTCCCTTCGCCCAGGAGTCGTGAAGCAATGGGGGCAATGGGTAAAGAGCCGTCCTATTGAAATAAATGGAACACCAACAAGGTGGAGAATCAACGGAATCTACGATCTCCTTGCACATAATGAAGATGGCACCGTTGGGCTCATTGATTGCAAAGTTTCGGATTCTGAACGCGATAATGGAGAATTCTATGCACCTCAATTAGAAGCCTATGCATATGCAATTGAAAATCCAGCATCGGGCAAAGAGTTTACGGTCGCTTCTATGGGGTTACTCGTGTGGAAACTTAATGGAACGACAGAAACTACCGATGGAGGGCAGGGATTTGGAGTAATTCAGAGCTATATACCTGTTGCACGAAATGGAGCAAAGTTTCAAGAAGTCATCACTGATTTCATTTCATGCCTAGAAGGACCATTTCCTGAAGCTGGCAGTGAGTGTTCGACCTGTAATTACTTAACTCAACGACTGGCTCTAGAAAACTAAAATCTTTTAATCCTCTTCTGAGCCATCTTTCATCTCGCTTTTTCGCCGAGTCGCGTACATATCTACATACTCTTGTCCTGAAAGTTTTTGGAGAGTTGACATTAATTCATCCGTGGCGGTACGCAAAAGATTTAAATCCGTCGAATCTCCCTTGAGGTAAATTGGCTCACCAAAGACCATTTTTACGCGCATGACTTTAGGGATAACTTTTCCTGTTGGTTGAATTTTTTCTGTATTGAACATTGCTACCGGGATAATTGGTGCACCAGATTCCATTGCCAATCTGGCAATGCCTGTACGTCCTTTATAAAGGCGTCCATCGGGCGAGCGAGTCCCCTCAGGGTAAATTCCAAGACACTGACCTTCGGCCAATACTTTTAAACCAGTAATGAGGGCAGCTTCGCTACGTCTGCCACCAGAACGATCAACAGGAACTTGTCCTAAAGCTAGAAAAGTGAGTTTTTTCAATAGACCTTTAGGTCCTGGAGATGTGAAGTATTCACTCTTTGCCAGAAATGTCACTTTACGAGGGAGTACCAGAGGCATGAATATCGAATCACTAAAGGAGAGATGGTTGGAGGCGATGATGACAGGACCATTGATGGGTACGTTTCGAAGGCCTTTGACTTTAGGCCGAAATAGGATCATCAAAAACGGTGTAAGGAATGCGCGCAGGAATGCATAGGGAACATTCATGTAGGGCTCCTTCCCGATCTCGGCTTTAGGCTAGGGGACCAATTTAGTCGCAATACCTTCAATATGACACTATGGGAAAGTGATGCATATCCCAAATGACCGTCGAATTGAGTTTTCAGGCGGTGAAATAGGGATTCTTTTTGTGGGTAATTTTGAAAGTTCATCGCAATTGGCTCAATCTCTCAATGATGGCGGACTTAGCGTTCTTGCCCAAAATAAACTGCAGAAGATTTCTTATGAGTTTGCTGAGATCGAGTTGTTGCACCTCAAGCAACGGTGTTCAAAAATTTATCTTCTTTCCTTCTTTGATGGAGCTACTCCAGCTCTGGAATTAGCTCAAAATTACTCAAGCGAGATTGCGGGGCTAATTCTTGTGGAGCCAAAACTTTCGAGTAATCCTCTCTCTCGATCTGCAAGGCAAGTAAAGAACCACCTATATTTGATAGATCAACCTTCGTTATTTCTCTATCCCATTGCTGATGATGATTCATTAGTTATCGCTGATGAAATCTCTTCTCCATTTATTCGAGAAGTCGTCATGGATTACTCTCTTAAGAGCTCACAGAGTGAACTCCCTCTGCTCATCGAAGAAACTCTCTCATTTATCAAGGAAACGCAGGATAGCGACTGGAGTTCGAATGACTCTTCAGAGGACTCTGAACTTATTGACGCAGAATTTCAATCTATTGTGGGTGGTTTATCGCTAGATCAATCAACTCCAAATACATTTCTTGATCAACTTGAATCCTCAGTCGATGAAGATCATTTTGAAATTCCCGACCCTGCGCTCTTGCCAATAAAGGATAGGTCAAAGAGAAATGCACTCTTTTTTATGACCTGTGGCCCCATTTATGCTCTCATTGCAAGGGTTACAGGATTTAATCCTTTCGGTATCGAACCTTGGCCTGGAATTCTTGCACTTATCGGAGGTCTGGCTTATTTTCTTTACTCAACTAGAGATGACTTTACCGATGACGATGGAGCTGTAGTTTAACTTTCAGCAAATTTTTTCAATTCCTTCAGGGCCAAATCAATCACCATCTGTTCTTGTTTCTTTCGCATCATGGCCGGAACGGGCATTGACAGAGCAACGGTAAGTTCATATGTGACCAGCGTTGTGTCCTCGTCTTCCTCCGAAATCACATATGCCCCATCCATCGCCGTCAATAAGTCGGCATCTGAAAGAGAGAATTCCAAGCGTTCCGGAGCATTTCTCCAGTCGTAATCTAATGTGACCCGATCTTTCATAACTCCAGCCTCAATCGAGAGCTTTACAGTTGTTGCTCGACCTTCTCCATCCGTGCCTTGAACTTCAGATGCTTTAATGGATGTAGACCATGTGGGATAGGAAGCTAAATCAAAGAGAATTTCTTGGACTCGCGCTATAGGCGCCTCGATCGAAATTCTTCCTGCAGATATGTCGCTCATAACATCTAGGTTACCCCTTCCCGTCTGGCACTTTCTCACGCTAGCGTTGGCGCCATGAACGAAATAAAAATCCCACCCCTTGCACCCATTGCCACCTCTGGAAATCTCACCAGATTTATCGCAGATCGGGCCAAAGTCGAACCCAACCGCATCATTGTTTCCCGACCACTTGGCGATGGCTGGCAGAGTGTGAGCGCTAAAGAATTTGAGTTAGAAATTCGCTCAGCAGCAAAGGGTCTGGTTGCCTCTGGAATTTCTATTGGTGATCGAGTGGCAATCATGGCTCGCACCCGTTACGAATGGACTGTTTTAGATTTTGCGATCTGGTATGCGGGAGGTTGCGTTGTTCCAATCTACGACACCTCATCTGCTGAGCAGATTCAATGGATTCTTACTGATTCAGGAGCAACTGCTCTCATCGTTGAGACACCACTTTTGAAAGAGTTAGCAACACCTGTGCTTCCATCTCATACCAGCAAACTTTGGACAATGACTGATGATGTATTGCATGTGCTCGCCGAAGCAGGTGCTTCTATTTCAGATGAAGAGATTGAGCGAAGAAGGAATTCTTTGAATCCAGAGAGTTTGGCAACGCTTATTTACACGTCAGGTACTACCGGTAAACCAAAAGGTGTGCAACTGACTCACGGAAATTTTCTTTCAGAATGTGAAAATGTTATTCAAGGTGCTAAAGATTTATTTCTCAAACCAGGAGGCTCGACACTTCTCTTCTTACCCGTTGCGCATGTATTTGGTCGAATGGTTCAGCTTGGTGCAATCGGAGCAGGTTTACATATGGCCCATTGCAGTGATCCGGCAGGTCGATTGCCATATGACCTCCAAACATTCAAGCCCACTTTTGTCTTAGCTGTCCCTAGAATTTTTGAAAAAATCTATAACGGCGCAGAAGCCCGTGCAGAAGCAGCAGGAAAAGGAAATATTTTCCGCAAAGCCGCCGAAGTTGCAATTTCCTATAGCGAAGCAATGGACAGCAGAAGAATTCCAGTGCTGTTGTCGATAAAGCATGCTCTCTTCGACAAATTGGTGTACTCGAAAATCAGAGCGGGAATGGGTGGCCGAGTTGAAGCTGCCATCTCAGGTGGTGCTCCATTAGGTGCCAGATTAGGTCATTTTTATCGCGGTGCTGGCGTGAGAATTCTTGAAGGCTACGGGTTAACTGAAACCACCGCTGGTGCAACACTTAATCTCACCTCTGATCACAGAGTCGGTTCCGTCGGGCGTCCAATTCCTGGAACTTCTATTCGCATCGCAGATGATGGTGAAGTCCTCATCAAGGGCGGAATCGTTATGCGCGGGTACTGGCAGAACGAGAGTGCAAATGCAGAAGTAATGACTGCAGATAGTTGGTTTCGCTCAGGAGATCTTGGTCGCCTAGATGATGAAGGATTTCTCTATATCGTTGGAAGAAAAAAGGAATTGATAGTCACATCGGGCGGGAAAAATGTCGCTCCTGCAGTTCTGGAAGATCGCTTACGCGCGCATCCGCTCGTAAGCCAATGTCTAGTTGTAGGAGATAACAAGCCTTTCATTGCAGCTCTTGTAACCATTGATTCTGATGCACTGAAGTCTTGGGTTAGCGTTAACAAAAAAGATGGCAAAGCAATAGCTGAACTTGTGCGAGATCCTGACTTGATTTCGGTAATTCAGACCGGAGTCGATGAAGCAAACAAAGCGGTAAGTAAGGCTGAATCCATCCGTAAGTTCGTGATTCTTCCAGTTGATTGGACGATAGCTGGTGGACAACTCACAGCGAAACTTTCGATTAAACGCCATGTTGTTGCTCAAGAATTTGCATCCGAAATTGAGGCGCTCTACCAATAGAGCTATGTAGATGACAAGCCTTGAGCGCATCCATCTAGCACAAGAACTTCACGATGGAATCGCTCAGGATCTAGTGGCTATTGGTTACTCCCTAGACATACTCCTTGCCACCCCTGATATCAATACTTCATCTAGGCAGGAGATAAGGACGCTGCGATTTGCAGTCTCCAATTTAATTGAAAAGGTTCGCGATGAAATGTTCGACCTTCGAAATGGCGCACATATTGCATTTAGCAATCAAATTGAACTCGATGGCCGAAAAGCACTTGTTCAGTTCGGAATCGAGCTTAATTTAGAAGAGTGTCCCTGGTTTGAGAGCGATTCTAGAAAGGATCAGGTTCTTAAAATTTCACGGGAAATTATGCGAAATATCGTCCAGCATTCTCAAGCAACGAATGTAGGAATCACTTTGAAGAGTACTCAAAATGATTTGCAATTAGTTATTCAAGATAATGGAAGAGGTGGCGTTTCGCCAACATCATACGGAATGGGATTAGTTGGAATTTTAGAAAGAACTTCTGCCATAAGAGGCACTATTGATTACACCTCAGATTCTTCTGGCACTTGTTTCACCATAAGGATCAAACGTGAGTGAAGATTCAGATATCACCATTGTTATCATTGATGATCATCAAGTCGTGAGAGAAGGGCTTAAGAGCGCTCTGACGCGCCATGGATTTTCCATTGTTGGTCAGGCAGCATCCAAAAATGAGGCATTTGCCCAAATTGCACACACAAACCCAAAAGTGATTCTCGTGGATTTAAATCTCCCCGACGGAAGCGGCCTAGATGTAATTTCGTGGGCAAGAGGAATTTCTTCAACTCTTGGAATTGTCGTCCTAACAATGAGTGATGATGACAAATCACTTCTTGCATCTTTGCAATCAGGAGCCAATGCATTCATTTCAAAGAGTGCACCAATTTCACATGTAATAGCCGCGATTTCTCAGGCATACCTGGCTCCACAGAGTTTTACAGGTAGCGGCCTCAGCGAAGCCATTAAGCGAAAACGAGATGGATATCAGATAACTGCCCGGGAACTCACAGTCTTGGAATTTCTTCCCAAGGGCCTAACATCGGCTGCAATTGCAAAAAATCTTTTTCTTTCAGAGGCCACAGTTAAAACACATCTTGCATCAATCTATCGAAAACTCAGCGTTACCAACAGAGCGCAAGCAGTTGACGTCGCGCTGAAGAACTTAATCATTACTTAATTTTTAAAATATCTCTAAAGATTCTCGCCCACTTTTCCCAGCTCCACTCATTAATGATCCACTCTCTACCTGCGGCTCCCATTTTCTGCCTCTTTTTACTATCTGATAGCAAATCGATAATTGCCTCTGAAATTACCAAAAGATTCTCTCCGTCGACAGTTACTCCAGTTTTCCCATCAAGAACAGCATTAGGTGCTCCCCCCGATTTGCCGACTACAACTGGCAATTGGCAAGAACTGGCTTCAAGATAAACAATGCCAAGACCTTCTACTTCAAGGCCACCAAAACGTGAGCGACAGGGCATCGCAAAAACATCTCCGACGCACATGTAGCGTGGTAGTTCGGAATAGGAAACTCTGCCAAGAAAAGTTATAGCGTTTTCAATCCCTTCCTTTCGTGCAAGTTTTTCAAGCTTTCGCCGATACGGGCCCTCACCAATCAGGAGTAAGTGAGCGTTGGGAATCTTTTTACGAATTGTCGGGAGTGCTTGAATGAGCCGATCTTGCCCTTTTCGATGCACCAGTCGGCCAACGCTTACGATAACTTTCGCATCTGCTAATCCCAATTCCTTGCGCAGTTCAAGGGAAGTTGCATCTGGTGCAAAGTGTGAAGTATCGATACCAGGGGCTAGTTTTTGCATCGAATTCTTGCTCACTGAATTTAGCGGGATTGAAATTTTCCCTTGTGTGAAATCTCCAAGATATGTCATAACGTCAACGTTTTTACTAATTCTAGAAAGGGCCAGTGAGAAAGGGAAAACTTTTGCCCACCAAACTTCATGCCCATGAGTGAGGGCAACTATATGTTTTACTCCCGATGCTCGAAGAGACGGGGCAAGTAATCCCAATGGAGCCGCTGCGCCAAAGACCCCAATACTTATTCCAGTTTCGGTAATGATTTGCCGAATCGCACGTGCCACTCGTGGGGTTGGAAGCAAGATTCGAGCACGATCGCGAATGACTTTGACTCCGAAGTTTTCTAGCCATGCACCGTCGTAACTCTCACTCCCATGCTGTGCGCATGCATAAACTAGGACGCTGTTTTTGGGCAAACGCTCAATGAGCCCTACGATAAAAGTTTCAATTCCTCCAGCGCGAGGTCCGAAATCATTTGTAACAAATAATATTTTTTCCATGTTAGAACCGTCGCGCAGCCACTAACCGTTTACTTCCAATTGCCATTCCAAATTCAGCAACCTTTACTTTAGATCCTGGTCTTGGGGCATGCACCATGCGATGCGAACCCATGTAAATACCAACATGTGAAATAGGTTTGCCAAAGAAAACTAAGTCTCCGGCCTTAAGTGCGTTAAGGGGAACATATTTCCCATATTGGGCTTGAGCAGCAGCAGAGTGAGGAAGTGAAACTCCAACCACCTGAAGTGCTCTCATAGTTAGCCCAGAACAGTCCCAGTACTGCATCCCAGCTGCCCCAAAAATATATTTATCTCCAATTTGTTTCAAGGCAAACTTAAGAGAAACTCCTGCTCTACCTGAAATACCATTTGCTTTCCTCGCAAGAGCTAAAGAAGAGGCTTGATCGGCATTCTCGCGGGCGAGCACTAATGCAGCTAAGCGTTCGCGATCGGCTTTCTTGAGCCGTGCCAAAATGCTCTCGGCCTCTTTAAGTTTTGATTGAGCTTGCGCTGCTTGTTTTGTCAGACGTGCTTGGGTACTTGCAACAAGTGTGAGTTTGTCGTTAACGGTCATTGTTGTTGCACTCAGGCGCTGTTGTGCTGCGGCAAATTTATTGAGCTCGTGAGCTTTTCTACGGGTGAGGGATTCAAGAGAGCCAGCCGCTGACAAATAAAGAGTGGGATTAGATGAGAAAAGAAGTTCTAAACCTTGACTCAATCCACCAGATTTATATTGCTCGATAGCAATTGAGCCTAGGACTTTACGTAGTTGATCGACCGTTTGACCTTGCACTGCAGCTTCTTGCCTAATGCCAGAAAGAGTCTTATTGAGTTTGGCCAGCTCGACTTTGGCAGCTTGCGCGCCCTCAGCCGCAGCTGCTGCCTCTTCTTGCAAAATTGCAACCCTGCCTTGGATTTCATCCAACGTCGGTGCACCTTGAGCCGGTGAAGGGCTGAGAGCGAGCGGAAGGGCGATACCGACCAGCGCCAGTGCGCGCGAAATTCTTTGGGGAGCACTTCTCATTTGGTTAGGCTAACGCCCAACAGCGTCGGTATTCAAACTTTGAGCCTGAATTAGACCTGAGAGTTAGCCAGAAACACGTGAATGGAAATAAAGTGGATGCACGATGGTGGCCATTGTTACCTTTGCCCCGTGAGTACAGTGGCATCAATTCTCTTAGGCGCTGATGGCTCGACCTCCAAAGATGGCAATTCGAGGGCTCTGAGTACGCCAGCAGATCGAGCACGATTTCTAGAATTCCGCCGAAGCGCAGATGTCATTGTTGTGGGAGGCGCAACTGCTCGCGCTGAAAATTACTCACAAACGCCAATACCGGTCGTCATTGTTTCCCACCAGCTACCAGATGTCATTGGCGTAAATCCACGAGCAATCTGGTGGAACGCTTCACCACTTCAGGCCGTAATAAGGGCTCGCATCGAATTTGGTGAACGCGTGCACATAGAAGGTGGTGCTGCATTCCTCATTCCACTTCTGGAACAAGGGTGCATTGATCAACTCAGAGTCAGTGTTAGTCCAGTAACGCAAGGCTCCCATAAAGTTGCCTTCAAGGACTTAACTTCATATTTTTTCGAAGTTGTTAAAGAGCAGGTGGATGAGACCTTTTTTTATACATGCTCGAAACCTACTGTGACGCAGAAATAAGAGCGATTCCAGCAACTGCCAAGATGATTCCTAAGTACTGAATACGATGCAAACGCTCATGCAAAATTTGAAACGCTAGAAGTGCGGTCATGATTGGAAAAAGTGATCCAATGACCATCACTACAGAAACTAGGCCGCGTGTAGATGCCACGCCAATAAGAAGATTGGCTGCAAAATCGGCTACGCCAATGATGGCTAATAATGGAAGATCCTTTGCGCGAAACCCGCCAATAGTACGAAGCTTCAGCGCTAGTAAGACTGAAATCACTAACGTTGCAACTCTCATCATGACCATCGTCATCAACGCACTTGTTATTGATCCTCTTGCCATAAAAGTTAAACTAACTCCAAAACCTAAAGCAGCACCGAGAGCCAATGCCAATGGTTTTAATGAAAGCCCCTTGGATACTTCGGGCCCGCTTGCGCAGAATGCTCCGGTAAGGGCAACAACAATTCCGATACCTTGGAGAAGTAAAAGTTTTTCTCCTTGAATCAACGCATATGTTGCCGGGATAATTGCAGAGAGTGAACTAATCGGTGAAACCACGCCCATCCGCCCAGTGGCTAACCCTGCATAGAGGCAACTCAATCCCAGATAACCCGCGATGCCTGCAAAGACTCCAGAAATGAAGTATCCCTGTGAATCAAAACTAGGAACTTCCCACCCACCCGATATCGCCACAACAATGACTCCAAATAACAAACCTATGGCTTGAGATAGTCCAGTAACAGCAAATGCCGGATGCTTCTTTGCCATCCTTCCGCCTTGAAAATCAGCGCTCCCCCAAAGCAGACTTGAAATGAGGGCTAATCCAATGGCCATGTGGGCTAGGTTACCGCCCTGCCTCCCACCTTTGAGGTTCCTAGTTCTTTACATTTAAGTCATGAGCCCAGAGGAGTTTGCACGCGTTGGCGAACTTTTTCGTGCCTTTACTCCCAGAAACGAGATACTTCTCGAAGAAGTTCCTGCCCCACAAAAATTAGCATCATTTGCTCTCGCATTTTCTGCCGATGTGAGCAATGGACTCGACGGAGATGACGAAGATGAAATCGCATCTGGCCGATTTGTACTCTTACATGAGCCAGGTGGACAGGACACCTGGGAAGGTGAATTTCGTTGCGTAACTTTTGTGAGAGCCGACGTTGATCCAACAATGCAAGAAGACCCACTGCTTCCCGATCATGGCTGGAAATGGTTAATCGCTTCTTTGGAAAGTGCTGGCTGCACATACAACGCAGCCAGTGGAACTGTCACTCGCGTAGTGAGCGCCTCCTTTGGAAAACTTTCAGGCAAAAGTGGCGAGGCTGAAATGGAAATTCGTGCTTCATGGTCACCAGTTATTAAGAATTCAGAAGATTTAATCACTCATATCCAGGCTTGGTGCAATTTGCTTACTGAAGTTGCGCTAATTACCCTAACACCAGAAGGCGTTTCAGCACTTCCTCGTTCTCGCAAATAGCAGATGGAAGTAGACGGCGATAGCGAGATCTCTATAGATGCGCCTCCAGCCACACCACTCCTCACTCCAAAAGGTGGGACTCCTGCTTTAATTGCAACGGAGCTAGATTTAGCTAACGCTCTTGATTTACTCTCTCGCGGAAGTGGCCCATTTGCCATCGATGCTGAGCGAGCTTCCGGTTATAAATACAGCCAACGCGCATATCTCATTCAGATTAAGCGCACAAAGGGCGGATTGCACCTTATCGATCCCATTGCTTTTTCACATCCGCATCCGCTATTTGCTCGTCTTAATGAACTCATACAGAGTGATGAAGTGATTTTGCACGCAAGTACGCAAGATCTTCCATGTCTTCGTGAAATTGGGTTAAATCCAGAACGATTATTTGATACAGAACTTGGCGGACGTCTTGCAGGCCTTTCTCGAGTGGGACTTGGTCCACTCATTGAAACTCAATTGGGTTTTTCACTTGCAAAAGAACATAGCGCCGTCGATTGGTCAACAAGACCTCTTCCACACGATTGGCTGACATATGCAGCGTTGGACGTTGAACTGCTCATTGAACTTCGGGAAAAGATTGCCCAACTTCTTCTAGAGAGAAAAAAATTGCATTGGGCAGAGGAAGAATTCGCTGCAATTTTGGCCCAGCTCCCGAGTGCACCACGCAAAGATCCTTGGCGCAGAACATCTGGAATGCACAAGATTAAGAAGCAACATCAATTGGCCATCATTGAAGCGCTATGGAAGGCCCGTGATGAAATCGCCCGAGAAGCCGACATCGCGCCTGGCAAACTTCTCACCGATAACGCAATTTGCGAACTTGCAATCGGTGCACCGGTAGATCGCAAGAGTTTCGAAAAAACATTGCATCCGCTCGGAATGCGAGCGCGATGGCTGGAAAACGCACCCCTTTGGTTATCGAGTATTGCATTAGCAGTATCAACGCCAGAGAGCGCATGGCCGCAACTGCGACCACCAAGTGAGGCACTTCCTCCAATAAAAATTTGGCGCGATAAGTTCCCGATAAAATTCGCTCATTTATCTCACGCGCGTGCAGGAATAGATGCTCTGGCTGAACTCAATGCTCTGCCACCAGAGAATTTAATTACACCAGAATTTGTTCGTCGCATTTGCTGGCATGAACCCAAAGATGTCTCGTTGGCGCTTAAAGATCTGGGCGCACGACAGTGGCAAATAGATATTGTGAGCCACACTCTCAGTGCAGCCCTTGTGGAACGTGAACCCCTGGCGATTTGCGTCGATGAGGAGGAGCCAGCACTGTGACCAATTACGCAACAATCCAGTTGCGTAATTCATAAAATCCCAATAGATTAGGAAAATGCTGAGCACCTTTGCTATCGCCCTTCGTGAAGGGCTAGAAGCTTGCCTCATTGTGGGAATCTTGATTGCCTACATCACCAAGACTCAGCGCAGGCACCTCTTAGCTCCCCTTTGGGCGGGCGTGATCATTGCAATCGTGGCAAGTTTTGCCCTCGGTGGATTCCTGACATTTACATCTGCTGAGCTGACTCCCAGAGGCGAGGAATTCTTTGCTGGTACTACCTCTTTGCTGGCTGTGGGTTTTGTTACCTGGATGGTTTTCTGGATGCGCTCTGCATCGCGCGGTCTACGCGATGAACTCAATAGCAAGATGGAAAAAGCGCTCATGACTGGTCCATTGGCACTTGCAGCCACCGCTTTTTTTGCCGTAGCGCGAGAAGGGCTTGAAACGGCGCTCTTTGTATATGCCAACTTTAAAACAGTGGCAGCTACATCTACCTCATCGATCGGTTTGATTCTAGGTTTTGCAGTGGCAATCACATTAGGTGCTCTGGTCTACAAGAGATCAGTCAGACTTAATCTTTCAAAGTTCTTTACCTACACATCTGTGGCGCTGATTGTTGTCGCCGCTGGAGTGCTCTCTTACGGCGTCCACGAATTTCAAGAGTTGGGATGGCTTGCCGGGGCGGATGCGTTTGCTTGGGATGTCACTTCATGGATGGCGAAAGATTCCCTGCTCGCCACAATTTTGGGTGGGACTATCGGATTCGATACAACAACCTCATGGTTCCAACTAGCCATGTGGGCTTTGTACTTGGCGGTGACACTCTGGAGCTACCTGCGTCCGCATAGAGTTTCACTTTCGACTACTCACGAGTAACCTTCTCACTAGAAACCCCACGAGGTTCACTCTGTGGGCTAGGTGAAGGAACTTTTATGACTCGCTCAGTAGTTCTCGTTGATGCAGTGAGAACTCCCTTTGGCAAAGCCGGATCACTCTTTGCCCAAACTCGTGCAGATGACCTCATGGTACGAGCACTTCGCGGCTTACTCGAGCGAAATCCAAAAGTATCCCCTGCAGAAATCGATGATGTTGCAATTGCAGCAGCAACTCAGACTGGTGACCAAGGAATGAACATTGGCCGTAGCGTTTCATTACTTGCAGGATTACCCATTAGCGTTCCTGGCTATTCTGTAGATCGCTGGTGTGCAGGTGCACTCACTGCTGTTACTACAATTTCTGGATCCATTGCAATGGGTGCTTATGACATTGCGATTGCAGGCGGAGTTGAACATATGGGCCATCATCCAATTGGCGATGGCATGGATCCCAATCCGCGCTATCTTGCAGAGAAAATTGTAGATACCGATGCGCTCTCCATGGGCGCAACGGCTGAGCGCTTACATGACAGATTTCCGCATCTAACACGAGAGCGCGCAGATGCATATGCTTTTAATTCTCAGATGAAAACTGCAAAAGCATATGCCGATGGAAAAATCCAACGAGATTTAATTCCCGTTGCTGCGCGCAGTGTCGAACTTGGTTGGGGCATTGCAACTGTTGATGAACCGCCACGCCCGAGTACAACACTTGAAGCGTTAGCTGGATTGAAGGCCCCTTTTCGTCCATCGGGGCGCGTAACTGCAGGAAACGCAGCAGGTCTCAACGATGGCGCAACCGCCGCACTTCTTGCTAGTGAGGATCGCGCCAAAGAGTTGGGCCTTAGCGTAAAGGCGCGATTGGTGAACTTTGCTTTTGCAGGAGTTGAGCCTGAAATCATGGGTTACGGACCAGTTCCATCAACAATCAAAGCACTTGCAAAAGCTGGGCTATCCATTCAAGACATTGGGCTATTTGAAATTAACGAAGCATTTGCAATTCAAGTTCTAGCATTTCTCGACCATTTTGGTATTGCAGATGGTGATCCGCGAGTTAATCCT
Source organism: Streptomyces griseus (assembly GCA_945884695.1). Classification (GTDB taxonomy): domain Bacteria; phylum Actinomycetota; class Actinomycetes; order Nanopelagicales; family Nanopelagicaceae; genus QYPT01. The sequence continues at coordinate 65,925 of CAMCYO010000001.1, read as the reverse complement.
TTCGGTGGTGCAATCGCTGTGGGCCACCCACTTGCATCCTCGGGTGTGCGTTTAATGCTCAACTTAGCCAGAAGTTTTGAAGAGCACCCAGAAGTTCGCTATGGCATAACCACAATGTGTATTGGCCTTGGCATGGGCGGCACTGTTATTTGGGAAAATCCACATTTCACTGGGGGCAAATAGGATGAGTACTGCAGATGTACAACTTCCAAGTGGAGCACCTGAAGAAGTTATTACTCATTCCATTGTTCGCCCAATTGATTTACTTGCCTTTGGCTACCAGGGAACACTTGCTCTTATCACTTTAGATAACGGTCAAGACCATAACCGACCAAATACTTTTGGACCAGCTTCGCTTGCAAGCTTAGATTCGGCAATAAGGCAGGCAATCTCCATGAAGCCATCTGCGATCGCAATTACTGGTAAACCATTTATTTTTGCAGCTGGTGCTGATCTCTCAGCTTTAAGTTTCCTGTCCTCTCGAGAGCAAGCAGTTGTAATTGGAAAATTAGGCCATGATGTATTTCGCACATTAGGTGAATTGGATATTCCTACCTTTGCATTTATTAATGGCCTAGCCCTTGGCGGTGGCCTAGAAGTTGGACTCCACTGCACCTACCGAACACTTGCAACAACCGCATTCACCGCTCTGCCAGAAGTATTCCTAGGTCTAGTTCCTGGATGGGGCGGTGCGACATTGCTTCCCCAACTCATCGGTCCAGAACGGGCAGTTCAAGTGATCATGCTTAATGCCCTTAACAACAACACCATGATGAAAGCAAAAGATGCGCTGAGCCTTGGCGTTGTCGATGCTGTTTATGCGCCAGCCGACTTTCTTGAAAAATCAGTTTTATTTGCTGCAGAAATTCTCTCTGGATCAAAAAAGATTGAACGTAAAGATTATTCCAGCGACCCCAGTTGGGATACGGCACTTGCAATAGGTAGAGCAGCATCCTTGAAAAAGTATGGTGGCGCTGATATTGACGCGCCACGAAGCGCACTTGAACTAATATCTGCCTCCCGCACTGCAACACGAACTTCAGGTTTTGATGCCGAGGATCAAGCTTTAGCAGATCTAACTATGAGCGACCCATTACGTGCTTCGCTTTACGCATTTAATTTGATACAGAAAAAGCGCAAGAAGGTCGAGGGTGCGCCAAAGCCTGCACTTGCAAGAAAAGTCGGAAAGGTTGGAGTAGTCGGAGCCGGTCTCATGGCTTCGCAACTAGCGCTACTTTTCGTACGCAATTTAAAGTGCCCAGTGGTCATGACTGACTTGGATCAAGAGCGCGTTAACAAAGGTGTTGCTTGGGTACATACAGAGATTGCAAAATTGGCTGAAAAAGGCAGAATGAATAAAGAGAGCGCTCACAGGCTTACTTCCTTGGTTTCAGGCTCAGTTGATCAGAGCGCCTTCTCAACGGCCGATTTTGTCATTGAAGCAATCTTTGAAGAGTTATCGTTGAAACAATCTCTTTTCAAGAGCCTGGAAAAAATTATTTCTCCTGAATGTATTCTTGCGACAAACACTTCCTCTTTGAGTGTGGGGGCAATGAGTGAGGGCCTTGAGCATCCAGAGAGAGTGATTGGATTCCACTTCTTTAACCCTGTAGCAGTAATGCCACTTTTGGAAATCGCCCGAACTGACCACACAGATGATGCCACCACTGCAACTGCTGTCAGCATCGGTAAAGAACTCAAGAAAACAATGGTGATTACAAAAGATGCGCCAGGTTTTGTGGTCAATCGCCTCTTGATCCGCTTTATGGGCGAAATAACAGATGCAATTGATGAAGGAACGCCGCCTGAAATTGCAGATAATGCAATGCGCAGTGTTGGTTTACCAATGACACCATTTGAACTTTTGGGCCTAGTGGGTCCAGGAGTTGCCCTTCATGTATCCCAAATTCTTAATAAGAATTTAGGTCCTCGATACCGTGTTTCTCCCACCATGAAACGTTTTGTAGAAAACGATATACGAGCTTTCTACATTAAGGGCGAAGATGGAAAATTGACGCCTAATTCCCAAGCAGTTGCACTCATTGAAAAGGGGAATACGCCTTCCACATCAGAACAGGTTCGACTGCGTGCATTAAAAGCTCTCGCAGAAGAAGCACGAATGATGTTAGATGAAAAAGTTGTTTCCACCGCTAGTGAAATTGATACCTGCATGCTTTTAGGTGCTGGCTGGCCAATGTTGCTCGGTGGAATTTTGCCGTATCTGGATCGAGAGGGAATTAGCGAAGATGCGAGCGGAGAGCGTTTCCATCCTCGGGGCGTTGCTTCATTGCCATAAGGTTGTGAAACCATTTTTCTACCGTTGCAGAAATTTGTGGTGGCGTCATGCCGATATCTTCCAAGATTTGCGAACGCTTTGAATGCTCAATAAAGGCAAGTGGCACTCCAACAGAATGAATCGGTGTTGAAATTCCTGCATCTCTCAACATTTCAGAGATACTGCTTGCAATACCTGCATGTCGAATTCCATCCTCAATAACTACAACTGCTTGGAACCCTTTTACCAAAGTGAGCAGATATGCAGGCAATGGTTTTACCCATCGCAAATCAATAACAGTAATTCCTACCTCTTGGAGAGTTTGAGCAACCTCAATAGCAACTTCGGCCACTGCGCCAACACTGACGAGCAAAATATCCGAACCCTTTCCAACAAAGAGGGTATCAATGCCATCAACCCTTTCAAGAGCTGGAATATCTGCAGGAACTGCGCCTTTTGGAAAGCGAATTAAAGAAGGGGCCGAATCAATTTTCACCGCCTCCTGTAGTGCTTCACGTAATCGTGCACCATCACGAGGGGCGTTTACATGCATCTTGGGAACAATTCCACTGAGTGCTAAATCCCATATTCCATGATGTGAAGGCCCATCATCGCCTGTAATTCCAGAGCGATCTAAAACAAATGTCACACCTGCGTTATGGAGGCCGACATCTAAAAGCATCTGGTCAAATGCTCTATTGAGAAATGTTGAGTACAGGGCGACGACCGGATGCAGTCCAGCAAAGGCCATTCCTGCCGCACTCGTTACGGCATGCTGTTCAGCAATTCCAACATCGATTGTTCGGTCTGGAAACTGCTTTGCAAACTTGTCTAACCCCGTTGGACCGAGCATCGCTGCAGTAATTGCCACGACATCTTTTCTTTTCTTACCAAGTTCAAGTAGTTCATTGGCAAATACTGATGTCCATGAAGGCCCTGAACTCTTGAGTGGAATTCCTGTTTCAGGATCTACAACTCCAACGGCGTGGAACTTCTCAGCCTCATCGGCAATTGCAGGTAGATACCCACGACCTTTTTCCGTTATCGCATGAACAAGAACTGGACCACCGAAATTCTTTGCTTTCCTAAGAGCAATCTCCATTGCCGAAATGTCGTGGCCATCAATAGGCCCCATGTACTTAAGACCCAGATCTTCAAACATTCCTTGTGGAGCCAAGAAATCCTTTGCGCCTTTTTTAATTCCGTGTACGACGTCATAAACAATTCCACCCACATACGGAATATTCAAAAGAGTTTTCTTGCCCCATTTGAGAATCCATTCATATTCCTTTGTCACTCGAAGGGTAGACAGGTAAGTTGCTATACCACCAATAGTTGGCGAATAGGAACGCTCATTGTCGTTGACGACAATAATTAAGTTTCTCCTCTTATCTGCAGAAATATTATTAAGTGCCTCCCAAGACATCCCGCCAGTAAGCGCTCCATCCCCAACCACAACAACAACGCACCGATTCTCTTGGTCGGTAAGTGAAAATCCACGAGAAATTCCATCTGCCCATGAAAGCGCAGTGGATGCGTGCGAATTTTCAACTACATCATGAACGCTCTCTGCGCGATTTGGATATCCAGCTAAACCGCCTCTTTGGCGCAACAGGTCAAAGCCATCAGCCCGACCCGTCAAAATCTTATGAACATAGGTTTGATGTCCAGTATCAAAAACTATGACATCTTTTGGAGATTTAAATATGCGGTGCAGAGCAATTGTTAATTCAACAACTCCCAAATTGGGACCTAAGTGCCCGCCGGTTTTAGAGACTTTCTCAATCAAAAATTCACGTATCTGAGTCGAAAGTGCAATTAATTCCTCTGGGCTGTACTTTGCTAGATCCCCCGGAGAACTAATCTTGTTAATCATGGCCTCACTCTACTTTGATGCCCAAAATTGTGCACTAAGTAGAGGCAAAATTAGAGAAGTGAGCGGAGCACATACTGCATGATGCCACCGTGGCGGTAATAATCTGCCTCACCAGGAGTATCGATTCGCACCTTGGCAGTGAAAGACTTTCCATCAGCAGTGACTGTAACTTCCTTGGGAACACCGCCAGAATTCATTGCAGTAATACCCAAAACAGTAAATGTTTCACTCCCGGTTAAGCCAAGTGAACTTGCACTTTCGCCATCTTTAAATTGCAATGGAAAGACGCCCATACCAATCAAATTTGAACGGTGAATGCGCTCATAGGATTGGGCTATAACAACACGAACGCCAAGCAGCGCAGTACCCTTAGCTGCCCAGTCTCTGGAGGATCCAGATCCATATTCTTTGCCTGCCAAAATAACAAGTGGAATATTTGCATCTTGATAAGCAACGGATGCATCATAAATAGTGCTCTGTGTTCCTTCAGCAAGGAAGTTACGAGTAAATCCACCTTCGACGCCATCTAACAACAAGTTCCTTAGGCGAATATTTGCAAATGTTCCACGAATCATTACTTCGTGATTTCCGCGACGAGAACCATAGGAGTTAAAATCTTTACGATCAACGCCATGTTCAGTTAAATATTTACCAGCGGGTGAATCCACTTTAATGTTTCCAGCCGGTGAAATGTGATCTGTGGTGACGGAATCTCCCAAAATTGCTAGCACTCGAGCGCCAGTGATATCGGTTAATGGTTGTGGATTGCGTGGCATCTGCTCAAAATAGGGCGGCTTTCGAACATATGTGGAGTTAAGGTCCCATTCGAAAGTCTTACCTGTTGGGGTATCCAATGAGTTCCATCGATGGTCTCCATCAAAGACGCTTGCATAATCTTTTGTAAACATTTCAGAAGAGATTGCAGTAGCAATAACTGCATCCACTTCCTGCGCACTTGGCCAAATGTCACGAAGGTAAACAGGATTACCATGTAAGTCATTTCCCAGTGAATCTATCTCAAAATCGTGATCCATTGTGCCTGCAATTGCATATGCAACTACTAGCGGGGGTGAAGCCAAGTAATTCATCTTCACATCTGGGCTAATGCGTCCTTCAAAATTGCGATTTCCTGAAAGCACGGCAGTCACAGCCAAATCATGTTCATTGACAGCTTTACTTATTTCAAGGGGCAATGGGCCAGAATTGCCAATGCATGTAACGCACCCGTATCCCACCAAGTTAAATCCAAGTTTTTCCATATATTGCGTTAGATTCGCACGGTCATAATAATCAGTAACAACTTTTGAACCAGGCGCGAGTGTGGTCTTAACCCAAGGCGCAGATTTCAGGCCTTTTTCGACTGCCTTCTTGGCAAGTAGCGCTGCGCCAATCATGACAGACGGATTAGAAGTGTTTGTGCAAGATGTGATCGAGGCAATTACAACATCACCATTTTTAATAGTAGTTGATTTTTGATTGACCTTTATATCAACTGGAGCACGATTGGTCCTCTCTGAAAAATACGTTGGTAGTGAAGTTGCCAGGGCTGATTTGGAATGAGTTAAAGAAATGCGATCTTGAGGACGCTTTGGACCCGCGATTGATGGAACGACTGTAGAGAGATCTAATTCAATCTGTTCAGAAAAACGTGGTGAATGAGATAGGTCATGCCATAAACCCTGCCTCTTTGCATATTCCTTCACGAGTTCAACTTGTTCTTTGCTGCGCCCTGTCAACTCAAGATAGCGGAGTGTTTCATCATCAATAGGGAAAATTGCACACGTAGATCCGTACTCTGGACTCATGTTTCCAATTGTTGCCCGGTTTGCCATTGGCACTTGAACTACACCTGGTCCATAAAATTCAACAAACTTTCCAACGACTCCATGTTTACGTAAAGACTCTGTAATCGTTAACGCTAAGTCAGTCGCAGTTGTTCCGACAGGCATTTCTCCGCTTAGTTTGAAGCCTACAACTCTAGGAATCAACATTGAAACTGGCTGCCCAAGGAGGGCGGCTTCGGCTTCGATTCCGCCAACACCCCAGCCAAGTACTCCTAGGCCATTGACCATGGTTGTATGCGAATCTGTACCAACAACGGTGTCAGGGTAGGCACACAAGACGCCATTGACTTTTCTGGTCATGATTACTCTTGCTAGGAATTCGATATTTACTTGATGGACGATTCCTGTTCCTGGTGGGACAACCTTAAATTCATCAAAAGCGCCTTGTCCCCAACGCAAGAAACGATAACGCTCACGATTGCGCTCGTATTCAATATCAGTGTTCTGAACAAAAGAATCCTTCGTACCAAAGACATCAGCGATAACCGAATGATCGATAACTAATTCAACAGGAGCAAGTGGATTTACTTTCGCTGGGTCTCCCCCAAGATCAACAATTGCTTCACGCATTGTTGCCAAATCTACGATGCAAGGAACCCCTGTGAAATCTTGCATGATGACGCGAGCCGGAGTGAACTGAATTTCCGTATCTGGTTCTACGGAAGGATCCCACTGTGCAAGGGCTTTAATATGGTCGGCGGTAATGTTGACGCCATCTTCTGTTCTCAACAAGTTCTCTAGCAAAATCTTTAAGCTAAATGGGAGGTTCTGCGCGCCTTCAATTCCGGAGATATCAAAAATTTCATAACTCTTACCTGAAAGCGTCAGTGTACTTTTGGACTTAAACGAATCCTTACTCATGATCTCCCCAGTGATCGCGTTCTCTCAACTATCTTGATATCAAGATACCTTATCTTATCTCTTTTGTGAAGGTTCAAAACGTGCGACGCACTCCACATGATGTGTCATAGGAAAGAGATCAAAGGCGCGTAGCTCTTTTAATTCAAATCCTAGCTCTGACAAGTAACTCACATCACGCGCCAAACTTGCAGGATCACACGCTACATAAACAATCACTCGTGGACTTTTCTTTACAATATTTTCAATGATTGCCTTCCCCGCTCCCTCGCGTGGGGGATCTAAGAGAATTACATCAACTCCGCCTAATGAAGTTAGAACTTTGGCAACATCTCCAGCATGGATTCTCACATTAGGAAAAGTAGAAAAGTTCCGTCGCGCATCAGCAACTGATGTGCTTGAAGATTCCACCAAGTCCACGCTTGCCTTTGCACCCAAGCGATCAAGAATTGCTGCTGTGAATAGCCCAACGCCACCATAGAGATCAAAAACTCGATCTCCTTCTTTAACACATTCCAAAATTCTTGCAGTTAAAGTCTCTGGTGCAAGTCGATGGCTCTGCCAAAACGATTGCTGACTTACTTCTAAAACGTGGCCATCAATGGTTTCTTCTGTGATTGCCGGCCCTTGCGTCATTCGTGGTTTAGATCCTCGCTCTGAACTAGCAATTGCTACGGAAATCGGGCCTAAACTGGGCGAAGAAATTTCGACTCGAGAATTTGCTGGCCATTTCCGTGCCGATAGCTCTTGGAACTTCATCTCATCGACTGCAATAAGACAATCGTCAACCTCGACAACGTTATGCGTGCGTGATGCATAAAAACCGAGTTTACCTTGTGGCGACGTTGCACTTGACACTCTGGTACGCCAGTGGAGCCCAAGACCAACTTCTTCAACAACTACATCAATATCCATTTTCGCTAATCGGGAAAATTGTTCACGGATAACATCTGCTTTCAATAAACGTTGGCGATCCAATGTTATGTGTTGAAAATCGCAACCTCCGCAACCCCCCGGTATCGAATACTTGCAAGGCGGGCTTACGCGATCCGGAGATGGTTCGATAATTCGAATCGCATCTGCTCTGACAAAACTCGAGCCAGAATTAGTTACTTCCACTTCTAGTATTTCACCTGGAATTGCATGGCGAACAAAGAAGACTTGGCCATCATGCCTGGCGATGAAGTGACCTCCGTGGGCCACCTTTTCAATTGTGACGACAAAGCGCTCCCCGATACTGATGAGCTCCCCGCGTTGCGACGTCATAGTAGGTAAGCCTATTGGTGGTAGTGGGTGTAGGTTTTACCTGTGCATGTTGTCATTATGGGATGCGGTCGAGTTGGTTCTTCATTAGCCAATGAGTTAGAGGCTTCAGGGCATTCTGTGGCAATCATTGATCAATCAAATGAAGCCTTTCGCAGATTAGGCCCTAACTTCAAAGGAATCACAGTCACCGGCGTTGGATTTGATGGAGACATTCTTCGAGAAGCAGGTATTGAGCGGGCCCAAGCATTTGCTGCAGTAAGCAATGGTGATAATTCAAATATTTTGGCGGCGCGAGTTGTACGCGAAACGTATGGGGTGCAGAACGTAGTTGCCCGAATTTATGATCCAGGACGTGCTGAAATTTATCAACGCCTTGGCATTCCAACTGTTGCAACTGTACTGTGGACATCAGAGCAGATTATGCGACGAATCCTGCCCGATGGTTCTCGTTCCGAATGGCGAGATGCCAGTGGAACTATTGCCCTTTGCGAGATGCATATAGATTCTTCATGGTTTGGACGCCCAGCATCTCTGATTGAAAATGTAACTCCAGCACGAGTAGCTTTTATTACACGCCTGGGCGAGGGTCAAGTTCCAGATGCCCATACTGTTTTACAAGATGGAGATTTGGTCCATGTGATGGTCCTAGAAAAAGATATTTCGATAGTTGAATCAGCACTTGCTCACTCTCCAGAGGTGGCCAAATGAGAGTAGCCATTGCAGGTGCTGGCAACGTTGGTCGGGCTATCGCCAGAGAACTTCTCGATAACAAACATCAAGTTTTGTTGATAGAGAAAGATCCTAAAGCGCTCAAAATCGATAGCGTTCCAGAGGCCGATTGGCTATTGGCAGATGCCTGTGAGATTTCAGCCCTTGACGGTGCAAGACTCAATGAGTGCCAAGTACTTGTCGCTGCAACTGGTGATGACAAAGTTAATCTTGTTGCTTCTTTCCTAGCAAAAACTGAGTACGGGGTTCCTCGAGTCGTCGCCAGAGTTAATCATCCAAAGAATGAATGGCTATTTGATTCATCTTGGGGTGTCGATGTTGCCGTTTCAACACCGCGTATCATTTCAGCCCTCGTTGAAGAAGCTGTGACTGTCGGAGATGTTGTTCGCTTATTCTCATTTAGACAAGGTGAAGCAAACTTGGTCGAACTAACTTTGCCTGATGACTCTGACTGCATCGGAAAAACAGTAGAAGAAATTGAGCTCCCCGAGAACGCCTCACTCGCGGCAATTCTTCGAGATGGTCGAGTCATATCGGCAAGCCCTCATGATGTTTTTAGCGCAGGAGATGAGCTTTTATTTGTTGCTTCTGCAAGTGCAGAAAAACTATTAAAGAAATGTTTTATTTCTCAGTAGGTTGTGGAATTGAAGGCGTCTGCTTAATAATCATCCAAGTACCCCACGCGGTTAAAATAAAGAGCGGATAGCCCATAGCCAAATTCACTGTGCCGAGGAGATTTACATTGCCAGCACGGTAAATTGGATACTGAACTACGATGCGACCGAAGAATAGAGCTACCCACAGCCAACCTGCTCGCACATAGACACGCTTACGAGCAGGATTTTTGCGCCATAAAAAGTTCTCTCCCAAGATTGGGCCCAAGAGCAAGCCCATAATTGGCCAACCAACAAGATTGGCAATTAAATACGCACTTCCGTATGCTAAATTTGTAAATAATTTCGGTAGATAGAAATCTTGAGCTTGTCCTGTGCGATTAGCTAAAAACGCACAGAATGCGACGCCAACAAAACCAGAAAGCACATGTTGCAAAGTGTCCTTACGAATGAGGCGAGTAATAGCCAATATCGCCGCAATTACCAGCGATGCGATAATAGCTCGGCGAAGTTCGTGGGTTATATTAAATGCAACTAAGAAAACCAATGCAGGTAAGCCAGAATCAAGTAACCCCCTGGTACCACCAAATGCGCTCATGACTTTTGCTCTATCTTCGTGATTGCTCATTTATGCTCTCCCCGTTGACCCAAATCCGCCGGCTCCTCGACCAGAACCGGGTAATTGTGAAACTTCAACGAATTCAGCGTGTTCTACTTTTTGAATTACAAGTTGAGCTATGCGATCACCTCGCTTAAAAGTTATTGCCTCGTGTTGGTCATGATTAATCAAAATAATTTGTAACTCTCCGCGGAATCCGGCATCTACTGTCCCGGGAGTGTTCACCATAGAAACTCCATGCTTGATTGCTAAACCTGAGCGCGGGTGGACAAAAGCTGCATAACCATCGGGTAGTGCAATTGCAATTCCAGTTGGCGCAAGTGCTCGCTCTCCCGGAGCAAGAGTTAAATCAACTCGCGTAACTAAATCCGCGCCAGCATCGCCACCTTTTGCATAGCGAGGAAGTGGAAGGTCTGCATCGAGACGTTGAATGAGAACTGCGACCATTATGGGTTGATCTCAAAATCTGGATCAACGAATGCCAACAATTCTGGTCGATTTTTTACATATTCCAAATATTCTTTTGGTGAATTTTCCAAGAAATGGCTCATGGGAACAATCACAAATAGTGCTGCAGCTCTTACAGCAATTACTCCCTCTGGTGAATCCAGGCGCCCTTCGGCTGTTGTGTAGACTTTTCTATTTACTTTGCCAGTGATGCGTGCACTTATATGCAAAGTAGATCCAATGGGAACAGGTTTTAGAAAATCAGTTTCTAGGCGCGCAGTGACGGCAGGAGCGCGAATTAACCACATTAACTTTCCAAGTGCTTCATCAAATGCAAGTGATAGCAAACCACCATGTGCTAGACCAGGGGCTCCTTGATGGTCTTCAGTGACAGTAAACTCAGCAGTAAGTTCTGTGCCTTGACCTGCATGGGCCACTAAGTGCAAACCTGTCGGATGTAAATCTCCGCATCCAAAGCAATGCCCGAAATGAGATGGGATTCGGGTTCCTGCTTCTGGTGCTTTCTCGTGGCGTGTTGGAATCTCCGCACCTTCGGGCGGAACAGTACTTGCTACACGGCTCATGGGTAGAGGTTACTTCATAACATCGGCTACCGTCTTCCTATGTCGCAGAGTTCGAAATCCAGCCCTGTATACAGGGAAAAACTTGCGCCACCACTGTGGTTATTAGCTTTCATCTACTTTCTTTTAGCCTCACTCTCACTATCTATTTGGGCAGCGCTTGGAAATATGCCCGGCGCTTTGGCAATCATCCTCTCTACACTTTTTCTGGTACTTATCCGAATGAGAACAACCCTTCATATTGAAGTTTCTAATGGTGAGTTGCGAATCAATCGTGCACACATTGAACAAGCGTTCCTAGGAGAAATAACTCAACTCGACAAAGAGAGAATGCGCACTACTAGCGGTCGTGATGCAGATCCTGCAAGCTTTCTTGCAATACGATTTTGGGTAAGCCAAGGAATTAAGATACAAATTCAGGACCCACGAGACCCAACGCCATATTGGCTTATCAGTACGCGAAAAGGAAAAGATTTAGCAGTTGCTTTGGGAAGAGCCTTAGGAAATTAAGCGCACTCTTTACAAACAGCTTTAGCGCCTTCGCCCTTTGCCAACTGGGAAATATGATGTACTAAAAAGCAACGAGAGCAGGCAAACTCGTCGGTTTGCTTGGGAACGACTCGAACCGAAAGCTCTTCTCCAGATAAATCTGCCCCTGGAAGTTCAATACTTTCAGCCGCTTCTGCTTCGTCAACATCGACTTGGCCAGACTGAGCATCGACTCGACGGGCTTTTAACTCTTCAAGTGATTCTTCGTGTAACTCTTCATCCGTTTTTCTGGGGGTGTCGTAGTCAGTTGCCACTACATTCACCTCGCCTTCATGTTCATTACGATTGCCGACGCTGGGTATATTTACCTATGCGGGCGCATAATCGCGCATATCTGCTCTCTTAGTACCCACAACGCTCGGCGTGTCGAAGTTATTCCTTGCGAGTTTGCTCTCCTTTTGTCGAACTTTGAGCCCACGTGCCCGCTACAAGCGCGATAACTTCTCCGCCAGTGAAGGATTAACCCTTGCATGAATAGCAGTTCCTTCAGGTACATATTCTTCACTCAAAATTTCTCCATGCTCATGAATGGCATGAATCAGATCTCCGCGATCATAGGGAACAACGGCTGTTACCTCAACGCTGGGATGAGGTAGAGAATTTTCGATTGCGTGAAGAAGGCCTTCCATTCCAAACCCAGTACGAACGGAGAATGCGTAACTTTGCCTTTCATTACGCAGGATCTCCATGACTTTTTCAGGATCAGCAACATCGACTTTATTAATCGCAATGATTTCCTTTATGTGGCCAGCGCCAATGTCGTTGATTACCTCGCGAACGGCACGAATTTGTTCAAAGGGATCTGGATGTGAACCATCGACAACATGCACAATCAAATCGGCAGATTCAACTTCTTCAAGAGTTGACTTGAAAGCATCGATAAGTTGATGTGGAAGGTGGCGAACGAATCCCACGGTGTCGGTCAACGTATATACCCGACCATCACTTGTGCGGGATTGGCGAACTGTTGGATCTAATGTAGCAAAGAGCGCATTCTCAACTAAAACTCCGGCATTGGTCAATGCATTAAGTAGTGAGGATTTTCCTGCATTGGTGTAGCCTGCAATCGCAACGGATGGAATGTTATAGCGAGTGCGTTCTTGACGTTTAGTATCCCGCGAAATCTTCATCTCAAGAATTTCATCTTTAAGTTTTGCCATTTTATCCCGAATTTTACGTCGGTCAGTTTCAATCTTAGTTTCGCCAGGTCCACGACCTCCGATACCTGCGCCACCAGCGGCGCGGCCTCCGGCTTGCCTTGAAAGTGAATCACCCCAACCGCGAAGCCGAGGTAACAAATATGACATTTGAGCTAGCTCAACTTGCGCCTTACCTTCTTTACTTTTGGCATGTTGAGCGAAAATATCCAAAATTAGTGCGGTGCGATCAACAACTTTCACTTTGACTTTCTCTTCGAGTTGGCGAAGTTGTGATGGCGATAGTTCACCGTCACAAATAACTGTGTCCGCTCCCGTTGCTTGCACAACCGCGCGAAGCTCGGCAACTTTTCCAGAACCAATATATGTCGCAGGATCTGGCTTATCTCGCCTTTGGATAAGTCCATCAAGTACTTCTGATCCAGCCGTCTCTGCAAGTGCTTTTAGTTCTGCTAATGAATTCTCTGCCGTCAGCGCAGTTCCTTGGGTCCATACGCCAACCAAGACAACGCGTTCTAACTGAAGTTGTCGATATTCCACTTCAGTGATGTCTTGCAGTTCAGTGGAAAATCCCTTAACTCTACGAAGCGCATTTCTTTGCTCTAGCTCTGGTTGAGAATCCTCATCCTCTGAATCAAATTCGGAGGCGACACGCGAGCTTTCACGAAGTAAGGCTTCAAATTCAGCATCTACAGCGTGCTCGCTTGAATCCCCTGCGCTCTTTTTGCCCATTAGTTTTTTCTCAACACTAAGCGACCAGAAAAGCAGTTATGTCATGTTCTGAAATAAGTTCTGCTGGACCGCTCAGAATTGCGTTGTTATGTGGATCTATTTCTACTTCTAAGCGACCACCGGGTGGATAAATAATCCACTTGGCCGGTAGCGATGATTTAAATTTAAGCGTTGCTGCAAGTGCAACTGCACATGTTCCGGTTCCACATGATTGAGTTTCTCCGACTCCACGTTCAAAAACTCTCATCTTCAATTCATTTTCTTGAAGAAGTTCTACGAATTCGACGTTAACTCCCTCAGGATATGAATCTTTCGGACGCACAATCGGAGGCTGTTTCAGATCCCCAATTGCATCCAGAGTTTCAACGAAGGCAACTGCATGGGGGTTGCCGATGCTGATGTTGTAGCCATTCCAGATGGATCCATTTGCTGAAACAGTGATCTCATCATTTTCATCAGTGATTTGACCCATATTCACGGTGATATCACCCGAACTTGGCACTCGTAAGTGCTTGGTTCCATCACGTGTATCAATCGCAAATATGCCTTCGGCTTGGTGACCATGACTTACTAAGTAGCGGGCCATTACACGAATCCCATTTCCGCACATTTCGGCAATTGATCCATCTGCATTTCTGTAATCCATAAACCACTTGCCATCGGTGGACGTAATTCGAATGAGGCCATCTGCTCCAATACCTGTTTGTCGATTACAAATTTGTGCCGTTTGTGCCGTTGTAATAGAAATTTCACTCTTGGGATCAAAGACGATGACAAAATCATTATGCGTTCCATGGCCATAAGTGGCTGAAATTTTAGTATTCATTAGTGTTGAAAGTTTACTCGTGCAGGGCTTCGTGCGGGGAAAGAGGATTTTTAATGCGTGAAAGTATGGTTTCCAATCGAGGTTGAGTCGGTGAAATCCATGTAATTCTTTCATCCCGAGAAAACCAGGTCTCTTGGCGTCGCGCGTACTGTCTTGTCGCCCTTTTTGTATCCTCTTTAGCATCAGCTTCAGAGATGAATCCATCCTTAAACTTAATGACTTGGGCATAACCTAAGGCAAGTTGTGCTGTGCGACCTTCACGCAAACCAGAGTTAAGTAAGGTTTGGGTCTCTTCCACTAAGCCCTTTTGCCACATGTCATCCACTCGATTACTGATCCGTTCATCAAGTGTTTCACGATCCATCACAAGCCCAAATTGCTGTGCATCAGGAAAATGTGTGCTCTCTTTCCGAGGTAAATTTGCAGTGAAAGGTTTACCTGTAATTTCAATAACTTCTAAGGCCCGTATAACTCTCCTGAGGTTTGCTCTATCTATTGCAAGCGCTGCGCCTGGATCTAACTTTGCCAGGCGCTCAAACATTGCATCACCGCCAATTTTCTCAGCCAGTGCATTGAGTGAATTTCGCACCTGCGGATCTGTATCGGGGAAATTCAGGTCATCGAGAATTGCCTTGATATACAGTCCAGTTCCACCAACGACGACTACATCTTTACCACGAGAGTGTATTTCTGAAATTATTTTACGTGCGCGCTCTTGATACCAGGCAACATTTGCATCCTCGTGCACTTCAAGGACATCGAGTAAATGGTGTGCAACTCCGCCTCTTTGATCAACACTCAGTTTTGCGGTGCCAATATCCATTCCTTTGTAGAGTTGCATGGAGTCGGCGCTGATAATTTCAGCGTCTATATCTTTGGCTAATGCGATTGCCGTTTCACTTTTTCCTGTTGCCGTTGCACCACAAATTATTATGAGATTCATGAACGCTTAGTTGGCATTCCAAGGAGTAATGGATCTCGAGTTGGTTCTTCCGTGCGGGCCTGGTGTGCATCTCCGCCTCGAGTTCGGCGGATATCCAGACCAACACCTGTCAAGAAGTGAGGAGCTGCGCCATCTATATCAACACTCACAACATCTCCAGGACGTGCCATGTCTTCGGCATCAAATGTGAAATGCGCAAGACGAAAATCTTCAGTTCTTCCCGACATCCGTTCGCGTTCTGTATCTCTTCGACCAACATTCTCAGTGACGAGAACGTTCATTCTCTTTCCAATTGCTTGCCTATTTACTGACAGGGAGATTGCTTCCTGATGTGCATGCAATCGCGTATAACGCTCCCCCACGATTTCAGGCATTACTTGGTCGGGCATCGTTGCCGCAGGAGTTCCGGGTCTCTTGGAATATTGATAGGTATAGGCGGCACTAAATCGTGCTTGCGTTGCGATATCTAACGTATCTTGAAAATCCGCCTCAGTTTCGCCAGGAAATCCAACAATGATGTCAGTAGTTATCTGCACATCAGGAAGTGCAAGCCGTGCGCGTTCGATGATTCCTAAGTAGCGATCAGTTCTGTAAGAACGGCGCATCTCTTGTAAAACCTTATTAGAGCCCGACTGCAATGGCATATGTAGATGGGGCATTGCATTGGGGCTCTGCGCCATTGCTTCAATAACATCATCGGTAAAATCGCGAGGATGTGGAGACATAAATCGAACGCGCTCCAGGCCATCAATTTTTCCGCAGGCTCGAACTAACTCTGCAAAGGCTCCTCTATTTCCGAACTCCACTCCATATGCATTGACGTTCTGTCCAAGGAGAGTAATTTCAATAACTCCTTGATCCACCAGAGTCTGAACTTCGAGCAAAATATCTGAAGCTAAACGGTCCTTTTCTACTCCTCGAAGTGTTGGAACGATGCAGAAGGTGCATGTGTTATTGCATCCAACCGAAACTGATACCCATGCTGAAAATGCGCTAAAACGCCTGGCGGGCAGAGTAGAAGGAAAATGCTCAAGGGATTCCAGTATCTCAATCTGGGATTCTTCTTCAATGCGCGCGCGTTCCAATAAAACTGGTAATGAGCCAACGTTATGTGTTCCGAAAACTACATCCACATACGGGGCCTTTTTCATAATGATGGATTGATCTTTTTGCGCCAAGCAACCACCCACCGCAATCTGCATTCTGGGATTTGCCTTCTTGATAGGTGCTAGAAAACTTAGATTTCCATATAGTTTATTGTCGGCATTTTCCCGAACAGCGCAGGTATTAAAAACAACAATGTCAGCTTGTTCGCCCGCAATGACGGGCACATATCCGGCTTCATCAAGTAATCCAGCAATGCGCTCAGAATCGTGCACATTCATCTGGCACCCATAGGTTTCAACCAGGTATGTGCGCGCCATTACCGTACTTTGCATAGCGCAATAGTACTGGCCGAATCAGATTCCGATTTCTCGCATACATGCGTTAATGACGCTACTGGAAAACCCTCTTCTAGCCAGAGCTCCATGAATGCGACGACGTATGACCTCTCTTTCAAGATGAGCAATAGGACGATATTTTCGATTGGTGAGCTCCATGGCAATTGCGAACTCGGCATCATGGTCTATTTCAGAAGTGACTAGCTCAATAATCTCCGGGCTCACACCTTTGCCTCGAAGTTCAGTAGCAATGGTGCGCTTTGATAATTTTTTTGCGCGTTGACGTGACTCACTCCATGCGCGTGCAAATTCTTCATCGTTGATATGGCCTTGCTCCTGCAAGCGATAAAGAACGGCATTTGCAATATCTTCACTGATTCCGCGACGTCTAAGGAGATCGAAGAGCTCACCCCTACTTTTAGATCGAGGTGCCAACGCAACGAGTGCAATGGTCTCGGCTAAAAAGTAGGGGTCGGAGCTTTCTCGAATGAGTTGGGTAGAAATTAGAAATCAACCTCTGCAGTTGCTTCATCGACTGCTGCAACTAAGGCTGGATCTATTGGCGTTGGGACATAGTGAGCACGAATCTTTGTCTCAATATCATTGGCAAGATCTGGATTATCGAGCAAGAAATTACGTGAGTTCTCTTTGCCTTGTCCCAATTGATCGCCTTCATATGTGTACCAAGCTCCAGACTTTTTGACGATTCCGATATCAACGCCGAGGTCAAGAAGTGAGCCCTCACGTGAGATACCGACTCCGTAGAGAATGTCGAACTCTGCTTGCTTAAATGGTGGAGCCATCTTATTTTTAACGACTTTAACCCGAGTGCGGTTTCCGACGGCATCGGTGCCATCTTTAAGGGTTTCAATACGACGGATATCTAAACGAATCGATGCGTAAAACTTGAGTGCTTTACCGCCTGTTGTTGTCTCAGGAGATCCGAAGAAGACACCGATCTTTTCGCGCAATTGGTTAATAAATATTGCAGTGGTCTTTGACTGATGAAGAGCGCCAGTAATTTTGCGAAGAGCCTGTGACATCAAACGGGCCTGAAGTCCCATATGTGAATCGCCCATCTCTCCTTCAATTTCTGCGCGAGGAACAAGTGCTGCTACAGAGTCAACGACAACAATATCTAGAGCTCCGGAGCGAATTAACATATCCATAATTTCTAGCGCTTGTTCGCCAGTATCTGGTTGAGAAACAAGGAGTGCATCGATATCGACGCCGAGTTTCTTTGCATACTCTGCATCAAATGCATGCTCTGCATCGATAAATGCTGCAATTCCGCCTGCACGCTGGGCGTTAGCAATAGCGTGAAGTGCCAGCGTTGTTTTACCTGAAGATTCTGGTCCGTAGATTTCGACAACGCGACCACGTGGTAATCCGCCAATACCAAGGGCGATATCCAAACTAATTGATCCTGTTGGAATAACTTCTACGACTGCATTTGCACGCTCACTCATCTTCATAACTGCGCCTTTTCCGAATTGACGTTCAATCTGGGCAAGGGCTGTATCGAGGGCTTTGGATTTATCGTTTGACACTTTTTCGTTAGCTTTTTCGCTAGCCATCATTCTTCCTTTCAATTAAACGCCTGGTGGCGTTAGTTATGGTCCAGAAGGTACGGAAGGCCACTGGTGGGAAGGCAGGCGCTGGGCCTGAACCGTGGAAACCGCTCTGGTTGGGTAGGGATAGAGTATCCGAACACCTGTTCGAACTATACTTTCAAGGCCCGACACGCCGACCTTTGAAGTAACAGGGAGCTAGCGCGCTAAAAATAAAGCGTGTGCCGAGATCTCTTGCCTGGACAAAGGCGCAAGGAATTGTCCAATAAGCCATCTCAAGGCCATCTCAACGTGGGTGGGTGAGGCCACAACCAATTCAAGTCCTGCCCGAACCTTGAGCCAGAGTTCATCCTGCGAGCGCGCAAGAAGGTCGGTAAGGGCACCTGGATCGATCCTTCGAAGTGTGGCAAGTGCTGGGTGGCTAGAAATCTCCCACGCAATCTCTGTAATGGGAAGAGAGTTGTTAAATAAGCGTTCTACTTCGCTCTCCATGAGTGCACGAAGTACTGCATCTTTATCCCGGAAATGGTTGTACAGCGTTGCTCTAGAAACTTGGGCAGTATCTGCAATTTCTATCATTGTGGCATTGCGTAATCCACCTAGAGAGATTAGATCCTTGGTGCCCTGCAAGATTGCACTACGAGTGCGACGGAAAGAAGTCATTTGCCGAAGGTATGGTTCGTCTTTCTTCGAAAGCGAATTATCAGTGCTGGGCAATGCTTTTAAGCGGCGTCAACGACAGTTAACTTGACCGCATCAACCAATTCATAGGAAACTAATTCGCGTGCAACAGTTGTCAGCACTGCAGAAAGTTCTAGATCTAAAGCCTGGCAAATGGAATTGAGTAATTCAGAAGATGCTTCCTTTTGGCCACGTTCAACTTCAGATAAGTACCCCAATGAAACTCGGGCTTGTCGAGCTACTTCACGCAAGGTGCGACCTTGGCTATTTCGCGCAGAACGAAGAGAGCGTCCAATATGAGTACGCAATAACTCCACGGTCTGCTCCCTTCGTGGCAATGCCGGGCCTGTATTAGGCGCGACTTGATGCTCTAAGGATACGCGCAAATGCCGATATTGCGCTGGCAATAGTGGCGTTTTGGACGGATTGACGCTCCCCATCCAACTCAAGGAAGGTGGACGAAACTACAGGTCCGCACATTGCAATCCACACAGTGCCCGGGGCTATGCCCGCAGATGCTCCAGGGCCTGCAACGCCAGTGGTGGCAATTGCCCATGTTGATGAAAATTTCTTCCTGGCACCCTGCGCCATGGACATTGCAACTTCTTGGCTAACAACTCCAAATTCTTCGATATCTGATCGCCGAACGCCCAAGAGATTTTCTTTAACATTGGCGTTGTATGCAATCACGCCACCTAGATATATTTTCGATGCACCTGGCACGCTAGTGATCATGGCACCCAAGCCACCACCGGTAAGGGATTCTGCGGTAGAAAGGCTCTGACCGCCACTTGCAAGAAGTGAAATGATCTCCTCCACTTCACGTCCAATTGCGTTAGTTGGCATCTGATTTCATCATCTCTTGCGCAGGGCAACCAAGTAGGAGGCACCCGTAACTAAAGTTATTGCAACTCCTAAATACATAAATATATCCCTGTAAATAAAGAAACTCTCCTTAAGGGGTAGAACATAAAAGCCCACACCAAAACTTGTCACCATGGTCTTGATTTTTCCGCCTCGATTAGCAGCAATGACTCCCCCTGAAATCACAAGTAGACGAGCAATCGTGATTCCAATCTCGCGAGTTAAGATCACGACGGTAATCCACCAGGGCAAATCACCCAGCAGGGAAAGTCCAATCATCGCGGTGCCAATAAGGGCTTTGTCCGCGATTGGGTCTAATAACTTTCCAAACTCTGTAACGCTTCCACGACTTCTTGCCAATTTACCGTCTAAGAAATCTGTCATTCCAACGATGAAAAATAGCCACCATGCCACAATTCGCCACGTAGAATCATGTCCACCATTTTTAAATAAAAAGTAAACACATAAGGGCAACGCTGCAATACGCAGTAAGGTTATCGCATTAGGCAAATTCAGTTCCCTAGGTTTTTTCATAACGCCTCTGCAATCAAATCAGCACCTATTGTGTCGCTGATACGTGCACGAACATACTCTCCCT
This sequence comes from Streptomyces griseus, assembly GCA_945884695.1. Classification (GTDB taxonomy): domain Bacteria; phylum Actinomycetota; class Actinomycetes; order Nanopelagicales; family Nanopelagicaceae; genus QYPT01. The sequence continues at coordinate 45,453 of CAMCYO010000001.1, read as the reverse complement.
CGTGAAAATTAGTTCCAATAAAGGAAGTTGTTCCATCAACTTCAGGACCTTGGTGCTCAGCCCGACCTTCTTGGAGTTCAGAATCTTCAATTAAGACGCTGATTTCTTGGCCAATACGTGCACTTGCTCGGTCGCTCACAAGCTCATCAACGAGTGATGCTAAATTTTCTACGCGCTCGCGTATCAACTCCGGGTCAATTTTGTTACCCAAGGCCAGAGCCTCCGTATTGTCCTCATCTGAATATCCAAATACTCCAATTGCATCCAAATGGGCAGCGCTAACAAAGTTAATGAGTTCTTCATAATCGGCCTCACTCTCGCCAGGGAAACCGACAATCACATTAGAACGGATCCCAGCCTCTGGTGAAATCGCACGAATTTGTGTAATGAGATGCAAGAATTTTTCACTATCTCCAAAGCGACGCATGGCACGCAAGATTTCTGCGCTGGAATGTTGAAATGATAAATCAAAGTAGGGAACTACTTTCGGGGTTTCAACCATGGCTTGGATCAAAGTTGGACGCATTTCAGCAGGTTGCAGATAAGAAAGTCTGATACGAGTGATGGCCTCAATCTGGGCTAGTTGAGGTAAAAGTTTCTCCATTAATCGCAGATCACCAAGGTCTTTGCCATATGAGGTTGTGTTTTCGCTTACGAGAAAAAGTTCACTCACGCCATGATCTGCAAGCCATGTGGCTTCCTCGATAATCTCTTCAGGGCGTCTGGATACAAAAGAGCCTCGGAAATATGGAATTGCACAGAAGGAACATCGACGATCGCACCCTGAGGCAATTTTTAATGGCGCCCAGGGTGCATTGCCTAAACGCTTGCGAAAGAGGGATCCGCCGGCACCTACTGCAGATGCATGCTGGGCATCGCGAACTTGGGCATCGCGAACTTGGGCATCGCGAACTTGGGCTCGCTCTACTGGCGATATTGGCAATAAAGCCCGGCGATCTTTTGGCGTATGCGTTTGGTGTTTTTCCCCAGCCACTATTGCTTGCAATCGGGCGCTGATATCCCGGTAATCATCAAAACCTAATATCGCATCAGTTTCAGGCAACGCATCTGCCAACTCATTGCCATAACGCTCTGCCATACAACCAACGGCAACAACAGCGCGGGTTACACCATGGCCCTTAAGGGAATTAGCCTCTAGCAAAGTATCAATCGAATCTTTTTTAGCCGATTCGATAAACCCGCATGTGTTAACTAGGGCAACTTCGGCCAACTCGACATCATCAACTAATGTCCAACCATCTGCTTCTAAACGTCCGGCAAGTTCTTCGGAATCGACTTCATTGCGGGCGCACCCAAGGGTTACTAGAGCAACAGTGCGTTTCATTGAAGCGATGATACAGAGTTAATTCGAAGAATTCGCCCCGAAGCTACGATCTACCACTTCGCCAATGACCCCAAGGCTTGGTTGAGCGATTCCATTAAGAAGTGCATCAACTGCGCCAGCATTTCCAAAGCGGACATTGATGAGCGTGGTAGATGAGAAAGCCTTGCTCTCCCCTTGAGATAAACGCCCTGAATACAAAACCGTTCCAGATAAATCGCTCACCAATAACCACGTAGAACCACGAGTTGCTTTAAGTTCAAGGTTGACATTACTACCTGAAGTTGCAATGGGTGTAGCCGTTGGTCGTGGGGATACAACGGTGATCGATGGAGATTGAGATGCTGTAGGAGAATTCGTTGAATTCATATTAGAAATTATGATCTGTCCGCCACCTACGAGAATTACGGCAGATGCTGAGATTACCGCAAGAGTTTTAATCGAAACCCTGCTTTTTTCACTTCTTGGAGTAGTGACATTATTTTCAATGAGCAAGTCATACATGGAACGAGATGCCGTTGATTGCTCAGCATCAAAGAGTTCTAGAAATGTTGCCAAATCGGCACCAAGTGCTACCGCAACATTTCTAACATGGCCACGGGCATATGTTTCGCCACCACATCTTTCAAAATGATTATTTTCAAATTCTCGTAACAAACTTGCGCGGATACTTGTTCTCTCTGCAAGATCGTCAAGACTCATGCCAGCACTCTTTCGAGCAGTGGCGATTGTTGAACCTAGCGACATGATTTACCTTTGCAAAATCGGAGAAGTGCTAAGGATACGCCAGCACTCTTTTCCTAACAAGATACATCTGGCGTTTTCCATCAGTGCCCAGTGATATCCCCCTGAACACTCACCCTTTTAATACTAAACCTACAATGGCCTAATCGTGAATTGTGTCCAGGACTGCCTCTAGGTCATCCACTTTGACCAGAACGGTCCGCGCCTTGGAGCCCTCTGACGGTCCGACAATTCCACGTGACTCCATCAAATCCATCAAGCGTCCCGCTTTTGCAAATCCCACGCGTAATTTTCTCTGCAACATCGAAGTGGAACCAAACTGTGTTGTCACAACTAAGTGCACTGCTTGCAAGAGCAAATCAATATCGTCGCCAATTTCTTGCTCGCTCATTGTAATTCGTGTTTGCGGAGCAGTTACATCACTTCTGTAGCGTGGAGATAGCTGAGCTTTAACATGGTTTACAACTACTTCAATCTCTCGTTCAGAAACGTAGGCACCTTGGATACGAACTGCCCTACTTGCTCCCATTGGAATAAAGAGCGCATCACCTTGTCCAACAAGTTTCTCAGCACCACCTGAGTCCAAGATGACTCGGCTATCGGCTAATGAGCTCGTCGCAAAAGAAAGCCTGGAAGGTACATTGGCTTTAATCAGCCCAGTTACAACATCAACACTAGGACGCTGAGTAGCGAGTACTAAATGTATCCCTGCAGAGCGTGCAAGTTGAGTAATGCGAACAACGCATTCTTCAACTTCTTTAGCTGCAATCATCATTAAGTCAGCAAGCTCATCAATTATTACCAATAAATATGGGTACGGCTCCAGGACGCGATCGCTACCGGGTGGAGCAACTGCTTTGCCAGCTTGAACCGCCTTATTAAAATCATCAATATGCCGGTAGCCAAAAGTTGAGAGATCTTCATAACGTAAATCCATCTCACGTACTACCCACTGCAGGGCATCGGCAGCTTTTTTAGGACTTGTAATGATGGGAGTAATGAGGTGGGGAATTCCTTCATATGCAGTTAACTCAACGCGTTTAGGGTCAATCAAAACTAACCGCACATCATCAGGTGTTGAGCGCATCAATACGGAGATAATCATCGCGTTAATCATCGATGACTTACCCGCACCCGTTGCACCGGCCACAAGCAAGTGCGGCATCTTGGCCAAGTTGGCGCAAACAAAACTTCCTTCAACATCTTTACCAAGAGCCACCAGCATCGGATGATGATCAGAGCCGGCAATAGTTGAGCGCAAGACATCACCCAGGGCCACTATTTCGCGATCAGCATTAGGAATTTCAATTCCGACTGCAGACTTACCTGGAATGGGAGAAAGAATGCGAACTTCGGCACTTGCAACGGCGTAGGAAATATTCTTGGCAAGGGCAGTAATTCTCTCAACTTTTACCGCACTACCTAACTCGACCTCATAACGAGTAACTGTTGGTCCGCGCATAAATCCAGTCACCGCTGCATCAATTTCAAATTGGGCAAATACCTCAGTAAGGGCTGCGACAACGCTCTCATTTGCTTTGCTCTTGGTCTTGGATGGTTGTCCTGTTCGCAAACTATCTGGCGGGGGAAGTTCGTAAGGCTTATCGTTGGTAAGAAGTAGTTGCACGGGGCGCTCGGTGGCAAACTTCTCAGACTGGGGTGGCAAAGCGATCGGAACAGTGAATTCTTCATCGAAGCTTTCTTCGTCTATTTCTTCCTCGATATCTTCTGCTTCGTTGTCGCGATGATGCCAATCGGCAACTAGTGGAGTTTCAAAAGGTTCTGACTCGGAGATCTCGAAATCATCGCTAATTCGCTTGACGCCCTTTGCGCTCTTATCAAAAACCCATCGAAATACAAGGCGAATTCGCGAGAACACCTCAGAGACAGGAGTTGCAGTAATAACCAATAATCCAAAAATAAATAAAAGGGCGAGCACTGGATACGTAAGCAGCGGCGTCATAAGTGCAACAAGTGGTCTAGAAACCCCGTAACCAATCCATCCTCCGCCATGGCGCATCGCTGTTGCACCAGTTCCGGATGAACCGTTGAGCATGTGAATTAATCCAGTAGAGCTAAGCAAGAGCGCCAAAGTTCCAATTGTGATTCGACCCGTTGTGGCTCTCTCATCAGGAACTCGGAAAAGTCTTATTGCAAAATAGAGCAGGAGCAGAGGCACTATTAAACCGATTCGACCGACCGCACCATAGAAAAAGGAAAAAAGTATTCGGCCCAACAAGTTATTTGAATGAAACCACGTACCTGCAGATGAGACGAGAGCTAAAATGAAAAACAGGAATGCAAACCCATCTCGCTGATGGGCTGGATCTAGCTCTCGCGCTCCACGGGCGATAAACCGAATTGCGCCCCCTAGAGTCTTTGCAAAAAACCACCATAGGCCAGATGCTCCACGGGCAATTGGTGCGCCCTTAGATTCCTGCTTCTTTTTTTTGGCCATGGGGTTGAGCGTAATTCCTCGCCAAAATCAGAATGGTCAGGCGCGCCGAGGTTAGAAGTTATACCTCTATAACAAGTGGAATGATCATTGGTCGACGTCGATGTTCCCCGCCGACCCAACCTCCAACGGTCTTTCTAACAATTTGAGATAGCTGATGCGTACCATTAATACCGTCAGCAACTGCTATTGCAAGTGCTTTTTCAATTCGTAATTTAACTTCATCAAAGAGCTCAAGATCTTCAGCAAACCCGCGAGCGTGAATATCAGGGCCAGCAACAATTTTTCCACTCTGCGCATCAATGACAACTACGACTGAAATAAAGCCTTCCTCGCCCAGGATGCGACGATCTTTTAGTGATGTTTCAGTAATATCACCAATACTTTGTCCATCGACATACACAAACCCTACAGGAACACTTCCTGAAACTTTAGCTTCGTGATTAATCAAATCGACAACAATTCCATTTTCAACAATGATTGCATTTTCACGAGGTACACCTGTCTGTATCGCTAGTTCAGCATTTGCTCGCAAATGGCGCCATTCACCGTGAACAGGCATGACATATTTGGGTTTTACAATGTTGTAGCAATAGAGAAGTTCACCCGCGGCTGCGTGGCCAGATACGTGCACTAGTGCATTGCCTTTATGTACCACTCGCGCACCAAAGCGAGTAAGTTCATTAATTACTCGATAGACAGGATTTTCATTGCCAGGAATTAGTGAAGAGGCAAGTACAACAGTGTCACCTTCACCAACACGTATCGCATGATCACCATTTGCCATACGCGAAAGCGCCGCCAGTGGCTCCCCTTGTGAACCGGTGCAAATCAAAACCACGTTATCGCCATGGTTTTCTAATTCTTTGGAATCAATGACACTATTTTGAGGAATTGTTAAATAACCCATATCTTGAGCAATCTTCATATTGCGAACCATAGAGCGCCCAACAAATGCGACTTTACGATCATGGGATACAGCAGTATCTATAATTTGTTGCACTCGATGAACATGTGAAGCAAAGGATGCAACAATTACTCGACGTTTGGTCGCACGAAATACTCGATCCAAAACTGGCATAATTTCGCGCTCGGATGGAGTAAATCCAGGAACATCTGCGTTCGTGGAATCTACTAGAAACAGGTCAACCCCTTTTTCACCGAGCGTTGCAAATGCTCGTAAATCGGTTATGCGACCATCAAGGGGAAGTTGATCCATCTTAAAATCACCGGTATGTAAAACGGTGCCAGCACTTGTGTGAATTGCTATTGCAAGTGCATCAGGAATGGAGTGATTCACTGCAACGAACTCGACAGTGAACGGACCGATATCTTCGCTCATATCTGCGCGAACTTCGCGCATTAAAGGAGTGATTCTGTGTTCTTTGAGTTTTGCTGCAAGGAGAGCCAAAGTGAGCGCTGAACCGTAAACAGCAATGTCTCCACGCTCTCGCAACAAATACGGAACTGCGCCAATGTGATCTTCATGTCCATGAGTAAGAACAATGCCAATCACATCTGCAAGGCGATCTCGAATATAAGAAAAGTCAGGAAGGATTAAATCAATCCCTGGCTGGGTTTCTTCAGGAAAAAGTACTCCGCAGTCAACGATTAATAACTTGCCGGCAGTTTCGAAAACGGTCATGTTACGACCAATTTCACCTAATCCGCCGAGTGCAACAATTCGTAAACCTCCTGCAACTAACTTTGCTGGAGTATCTAGCCCTGGATGCGGATGTGTCATTATTTCAAAGTTACGCCGCCTGCGATCAGATCTTGTCGCAATTGCGCAATCTGTTCAGGCGTTGCATCCACTAAAGGTAAGCGGGTGAAGCCACCAGGTAATCCCATGAGATTGAGGGCAGCTTTAGTTAAAATCGCACCTTGCGTGCGGAAAGTTCCTGTGAAGACAGGCAATATCTTCTGATGAATTTCTAGCGCTCGAGAAAAATTCCCTGCAAACCAACTATCAAGCATCTCGCGCAATTGCGCGCCAACTGTGTGCCCGCACACTGAAACAAACCCAACTGCTCCAACTGAAAGTAAAGGCAAATTAAGAATGTCATCGCCTGAATAAACTGGGATACCAGAGCGCTTAATTACCCAAGAAGTGGAAGCAACATCACCTTTTGCATCTTTAAGTGCAGCAATACGTGGATGTTCGGCTAATCGAACAATCGTGTCTGGTTCGATTGCTATACCGGTGCGACCTGGAATGTCATACATCATGACGGGTAAATCACTTGCGTCAGCAATTGCACGAAAATGTGCTTCGATTCCAGCTTGTGGTGGTTTGTTGTAATAAGGAGTTACGACAAGTAACCCGTGTGCTCCAGCTTTTTGTGCGCGAAGTGCTTGTTCAACCGAATGTGTAGTCTCATTATTTCCAGCACCAGCAATTACTTTGGCCTTACTACCGACTGCTTCTACAACAACTTTGATTATTTGGTCTTTCTCATCATCACTTGTTGTAGGGGCCTCGCCCGTTGTTCCGTTTACAACAATTGCATCGTGCCCGGTCGAAAGTAAATGGCTGGCAAGGGTTGAAACGCCATCCCAGTCAATGGAGAGATCCTTTTTAAATGGCGTCACCATCGCAGTGGCCAATCGCCCAAAGGGTGCAAGGATTGTCATGAGGTAAGGCTACCGCACGGTTAAGGAGCGATACGGCCTGATTTTTGAAATGCACCGTGCGTCAAAGGCATAAGGGTGGCGAAATGTTCTTCCATCTTCTCTGCAACCATCTCAATCTCGCGCTGAGGGTAGCTTGGAAAATGTGACCCATCGCGTGAGGTGCGAAGGGAAAGAAAATTCATGAGAGCCCGAGCATTCATGGTCACATACATTGATGAGTAGAGGGCCACTGGCAAAACCGCGCGAGCAACTTCTCGCGCAACTCCAGCTTCTAGCATCTTTTGATATCGTTCATAAGTAAAGAGATAACTTTCCTTCATCGCCTTAACTGTGATATCAAATTGTTCTTGAGTTCCATCTTCAAATGTGTAGGCACCAGTTTTACCCACTTGAATTAATTTACGTTCCTTACTTGGTACATAGAAAACGGGCTGCAGTTCACGATAGCGACCACTCTCTTCATTGTATGAAGCGATTCGATGGCGCATGAATTCGCGAAAAACAAAAATAGGAGCTGATACAAAAAAAGTCATAGAAGTATGTTCAAAGGGCGAACCATGGCGCTCACGTGCAAGGTAATTAATCAGGCCAGCCGATCGCGCTGGGTCCTCGCCCACTTCTTCTAGTGATTGCTCGCCTGCAGTGGATACGCGGGCTGCCCAAATAACATCAGCGTCGCTTGCACTTGCTTTGACCAGTTCAACGGTCATATCACTTCGAAATATTGCCTCAGACATGTCGCGACCCTATCTATCCCCGGTAGAACTGCAACGGATTGATACGGCACAATGGCGGTCGTGTCGAGCACAAGAGGATTAACCCTTAGAGACTCACTCAGCGTCTCAATCACCGTTGGGGCTTATGGCGCCGCCTTTGGCGCCGCCAGTGTTGCAGCAGGCTTTTCAGTCCTTCAAAGTTGTTTGCTTTCCTTACTCACATTTTCTGGAGCTTCACAATTTGCAGTCATCGGCGTCATCGGGGCTGGCGGAAGTGCGCTGAGCGGAATTACAACTGCTTCGTTATTAGGCTTTCGCAACGGACTCTACGGATTGCGCATGGCTCCTCTTCTTAAGATGCGCGGTGTAAAAAGAGTCCTCGGAGCGCACATCACTATTGATGAATCAACTGGCGTTGCACTCTCGCAAGAATCTCGCGGGCCAGAGGCGATGCGTCAAGGATTTTGGTACACAGGTTTTGGAGTTTTTATATTTTGGAATCTCTTCACACTTGCTGGAGCCCTTGGTGCTCAAGCGATGGGCGATCCAGCTTCATGGGGACTCGATGCTGCAGTACCTGCTGCATTTTTAGGACTCGTTTGGCCACGATTAAAAACTTCAATCGATCGAGCCCTTGCGCTCTCGGCTGTTGCAATGGCTCTGGGGCTCACACCATTTCTGCCAGCAGGTTTACCCATTATTGCCACAACGTTTCTTGCACTTGGCATGGGGCTTGGGAAGAAATGAATATCTATTGGTGGGGCGTGCTTGGTACAAGTGCGATTGCATTTGCGCTGAAATACATCGGACATTCAATTCCGGAGCGTTATCTTTCGCACCCGAAAATTCAAGCCACAAATTTACTTATTCCTATAGTTTTGCTGAGCGCGCTTGTCGGCGTCCAAACTTTTACCACAAAAACATCATTGGTTCTTGATCATAGGGCGGCCGGACTAGGAGTTGCTCTTGTAGCGCTCATTCTCAGAGCGCCATTTCCAATTGTTGTCATCAGTGCAGCACTTTCTTCAGCGCTGCTCTACCACCTATAAAAAATCTAGAGTGGCAAACCATTCTCTGATTTAAGTCCATATTTCTTAGCTAAATCCGGATCAAGATCGCCGGCACCAAGTGCTGAAGTCCAACCACCCTCAACTGCCAAACTTTGACCAGAGACATAGGAAGCTTTCGATGAAAGCAAAAATGAAACAACTTCTGCAATTTCGCTCGGATCAGCAAGGCGCTTCAAAGGCGTTAGAAGCTCTAAAGCTTCACGATGCTTTGGTCCAATTTTAACGAAATATTCTTTCAAAGCTGGAGTTAAAATTGCACCAGGTGCTACTGCATTTGCGCGAATACCATAGGGACCATAAGTAACCGCAACGTTTCGTGTCAGGGCGTCAACTGCACCCTTTGTCATTTCATAAACTGCATGATCTCTCCATGCTCTGCGACCATGTACTGAGGAGATATTTACAACTGCTCCCTTAACTTTTCCTGTAACGAAGGAGGCTACGGCTTCTGCGCAACCCCAAAATGTTCCGACTTGATTAATACCGATAATTTCATCCATCAACGTTGGATCATTGGGGAAATCATGCAATGGCGCACCACGAGTGATACCAGCGCAATTAACCCATGAAACCAACGTTCCTTTTTCTTCGGCCAATGCTCGAGCTCTCTTATGTGTTTCACGAAGGGAGACATCTCCAAGAAGGCTGAAAACTTTATGTCCAGCACTTGAAAGTTCTTTTTCAACCTCGGCAAGCCCCTTGGGATTAATGTCTACAAGAATGACCATGCAATCGTTTACTAATTTTGTAGCGATTGCGCGACCTATTCCTGATCCGGCACCTGTTACTACTGCGACATCACTCATATTCATTAGCTCCCTTGAGGCGAATGGCAGAGCCACGAATGTGTGGATGTGCCTTTTGTAAGTGTAAGAGCGGTGGATTTACAATCTGGACGATTGAGCCCGACTGCACAACGTGTTCGATAGAGGCAGGCATCACCATCGGCCGGACTTGGCAAAGATTGCACTTGTTCTTTATTGCTTTTGACCGCTTGCGGATTAGCCAATGGGACCGATGCCAACAAGCCAATTGTGTAATGATGTTGAGAATTCTTAAAGACATCTTCTCGAGTTCCACGTTCAACTATTCGACCTCGAAACATCACAGCAATTTCATCGGCTACATAGTGGGCAACGCCAAGATCATGGGTGATAAAAAGGTATGTCAATCCACGCTCTTGCTGGAGCTTGCGAAGCAAGTTAAGTACCTGAGCCCGCACAGATACATCTAGTGCAGACACTGCCTCATCTAAAACAACAATTTTTGGATCTAAAGCAAGAGCGCGAGCAATAGCTACGCGCTGGCACTGGCCACCTGATAACTCGTGCGGACGTCGACGGAGATGTTCTTTCTCAAGTCCAACTGCTTCTAGAAGTTCGATGACTTTCTTCTTACGAGATTCCTTATCGCCAACGTTAAAAGCAAGTAGTGGGCCCTGGATGATTCGTTGCACGGAGTGACGACGATTGAGTTGGCTAAAAGGATCTTGTTGCACCACTTGAATTTGTCTGCGTAAAAGACGCATCTGTTCGTGTTTAAGAGTGCCTAAAGTTTGGCCCAATATTTCAACAGAACCAGCACTTGGTGTATCAAGGCCCAATAGAATTCTGGCAGCCGTTGTCTTTCCGCTGCCTGATTCACCTACTAAAGCCAGAGTCTTTCCTTCGTGCAAAAAAAATGAAACGTCATCCAGTGCTCGAACTTCGCTTGCACCACCCCGGAAAATTCGACTAACGCCGGATGCGGAGGCAACTACTTTCAAGTCAGAGCTCATTTAATTTGCGCTCCCAACTTGGAAAAGTTCATCAGCGCGAAAACATGCCGTCAAACGTCCTTGCGATGAAGTGAGCGGCGGCACTGATGCTGAACACTGTGGTTCGGCATGTGCACAACGAGGTGAAAATACGCAACCACTGGGACGATTATCTGGGCGAGGTGGTTGGCCGGCGATTGAACTAATTGGCTTGTTTACATCAATGGTGTAATCACATCGTGAATCTAAAAGTGCTTTTGTATACGGATGTGCTGGGTTTGAAAAGATTTGGTTAACGGATCCATTTTCCACCAGTTTTCCTGCATACATCACCATAATGTCATCGCTAAATTGTGCGGCAACACCTAAATCATGGGTGATTAACAAAACTGATAATTCGCGCTCGGCAGCCAATTTATCAATGAGCGTCAACACACGATCTTGTGTGGTCACATCAAGGGCTGTCGTTGCCTCATCAGCAATGAGCACCTGTGGTTCTCCACTGAGAGCGATTGCAATAACAACACGTTGCAACATTCCGCCAGACATTTCAAATGGATAAGAATCGATTCGACTCTCTGGCTCAGGAATTCCAACACTTGCTAGAAGGTCAATCGCAGTTTTGCGAGCCACTGATTTACTCACAGGTGAATGCAACTGGATACTTTCAATGATTTGCTGCCCCACTTTCATGATGGGATTCAGAGCAGACATCGGATCCTGATAAATCATAGAAATTTCATTTCCTCGCAAGTGCCTGAATTCTTTAGAACTTAACCCAAGAATTTCTCGCCCACCAAGAAAAATTTCTCCTCCATCAATAGATACAGGAGCTTTAATAAGACGCATAAGGGCATAAGCTGTTAATGACTTTCCGCTTCCAGATTCGCCCACCATTCCAATTTTCTTACCTGCGGGAATTTCAAAGGAAACATCATCGACAACGGCCACTCGTCCTTTTGCAGACGGTACTGAAATTGAAAGGTTTTTAACTCTGAGTGAACTCGTCATATCGAAGATTTTCTAGAATCGAGTGAAACGCGAATGCGTTCTCCATAGGCATTGAATGCCAAAATTGTTGCGGTAACAACAAGCGCTGGGAAAAGCACAAACCAATAGGTGTTCCACAATTTTCCATATCCTTGCAACATCAACGTTCCCCACGAAGCATTTGGTGGTTGAATACCTAGACCGATAAAGCTCAGCGAGGCTTCCATCATTACAGCAGCTGCTGCGTTAATGCTGAGCTGTACCAGTAACTGTGGGGCAATATTGGGCAACACTTCAGTCATAATCAAACGTGATGTCTTAAGTCCTGTTGCTTTAGCAGCAACAACATAGTCTGATGCAAGTTCAACTACCACCGCAGTTCGAGCCATGCGCGCAGTGGTTGGTGACAACAGGATACCGACAACAATCGGTAATGAAATCACGCTTGCTCCAACTGCTGAAACACAAACTAGCGCAAAGAGAATTTGTGGAATCGCCATAGTGGCATCGGCTGTACGCATCAAAATTTCATCCACCCATCCGCGTTGGACTCCAGCAACCATTCCCCACAGAGTTCCGATAATGAGTGCGATAATTGTGGCTGCAAGTGCAATAAAGACAGTGATGCGGCCACCGTAAAGAACGCGTGAGAGTAGATCTCTACCTAAATCATCTGTTCCCATGAAGTGGGCCCAGCTAGGTCCGACGAAAGGTTCGCCTACGGCAATTGCATATGGATCGTAGGGAGAAAGCAACGGCGCAGCCAAAGTAATTGCCACGATGGCCAGAACAATGAAACCAGAGAGTGAAAATCTCATCTTAAATCTCATTTTGTCTCTCCTTCGACACTCGAAGTCTAGGATCAACAATTCCACATAAAATATCAAATAATAAAGTGGTCAAAATAAAGAGTGAAATAATTACTAAAGATACACCTTGGATAATTGCATAATCGCGCTTGAATGCGCCTTCAATTGCCAGTGAACCAATACCTGGAAGTCCAAACATATATTCAATGACAATCACACCGCTTAAGGTGTAGCCAACGATCAAGCCCAACATCGTCAGAGTTGGAACAAGCGAGTTTGGCAGAATGTGGCGAAACATAATTCGAGAATCAGATAACCCTTTGCCCTCCGCTGTTCTAATAAATGAGGATTGCTTAATTTCCAGCATTGATGCGCGTAAATATCTAACGAGATAAGGGGTTGCAGTAAGTGCTCCCGTTATCGAAGGCATAATCAACAGTTGCAAATTCTTACCTAAATCTTCTGTAATTGGTACAAATCCAAGCGAGGGTAACCATTGAAGAGTTAAAGAAAAAATCAAAATAAAAATGATTCCGGTAACAAAACCAGGTATTGAAAGGCCAATGGAAGTCAGACTGCCAATGAATCTATCAAGTCTTCCACCGGGTTTGAGAATCGATAGCGGTGCAAGGATGAGTGAGAAAATACAAGAAAGCACAATAATGAAAAAAGTTAACTCAAACGTTACGGGAATTCTTTCACCGACGAGTTGAGTAACTGGAAATTGCGAAATATAAGAAACACCTAAATCCCCACGTAGCGCGTGGGAAAGCCATGAAAAGAGTTGCGCGAGGAGCGAGCGGTCTAAGCCCGCTTCCTCGCGCAACGCCTTAAGTGCTTCAGGAGTTACTTCTGTTGCTGCGCCCAATCGTGCAAGCACTGGGTCGCCAGGAAGGACTCGAATCGACAAGAAAACCAAGACCAAGCTCGTCGCCAAAACGATCGAACTAGATAGTGCTCGTCGAAGCAAATACCGACCCACGTAACTCCTTTCTTTTTACTATAGATGGCTAATCAATCACATTACTTAATTGTTACGCCTTCTAGGTGAAGTTGTCCGCCACCCTCAACCCAAGCACCCTTAACGTTTGCTTGTGCTGCGTGAAGAACTGAGAACACGAATGGAGTGATCAATGGAAGTTCTTGGTTTTCCATCTTCATTGCATCACACCATGCAGCTTTACGCTTTGCAGTATCCAAAGTTCCAATCGCCTTTGTAAATGCTGCATCGTAAGCCTTGCTATTCCAGTTGCTCTCTGCACGACCTGAAAGTAGGAAGTTCATTGAGAAGCCTGGTTCAGCAGGTACTGACTGATAGTTTGGAAGTAGAAGACCTGGGTAGGTCAAGCCAGCTGGATAGAACTTAGCTGCCCATACTCCAACTTCATTACTTTCAATCTTCATATCGATACCAATTGTCTTAAGGTCTGCCTGAAGTACTTGACCCATAGCATCGAACTCTGGAAGTGCGCCAGAAACGCTCCACCATGTAAAGGCCGTTACTCCAGCTTCAGCAAAGAGAGCCTTAGCTTTTTGTAGATCGAATGTGTACTTAGTCAAACCACCAGCAGTACCGCACTGCCAGATGCTGTTATCAGGAACGATGGTGTTGTATGAAGATACAGCACCAAATCCCTTGTAAGCAGCTTTCAAGATAGAAGCACGGTTTGTTGCATAAGCAACAGCTTGACGTGCCTTGAGGTTATTAAATGGGGCAGATGTTAAATCGTATTCCCATGTAACAGCCATTGTTGAAACCTTTGCACGTACAATCTGCAACTTCTTATCCTTCTGAAGTGGTGCAGCATCGCCAAGTGGCAATTCGTACATTACGTCAATGTTTCCTGAACGTAGTGCAGTTACTGCAGCAGTTGGATCAGATAGCTTTACGAATTTAATCTCAGTTAGCTTCGAAGGAAATCCATAGTACTTTGGATTCTTAACGATTGTAAGTGAAACGTTTGGGCTAAATTCCTTGACCATGAATGGTCCAGATGAACTTGGCTTTACGTTAAATGTTGCAACTTCGCTTACCTTGATCATCTTGATTCCAGCAAGTGCTACTGGGAGTAGAGCATTTGGAGTTGCAAGATCAAAGATGACGTTATTGCCAGAGGCAGTAACTTTTGTGACCATCTTGACGTTGTTACGCTCTTGAGTAACTGTCTTTGGATCAAGAACATAATCGATTACTGATTTTACAGCTTTGCCATCAATAGGTGTTCCATCTGAGAACTTTGCGCCCTTTCTCAAAGCGAATGTCCACTGAGTTCCAGCATCATTCATCTTCCATGAAGTTGCAAGATCTGGTCCAACAGTTCCATCTTGCTTCCAGCGAGTTAGTGCTGACCAAAGAACTCCGTACAAAGTTTCGTCATAGGCGAAAGTACGAGTAATTGGGTTAAGTTGTGGAATTCCTTGTGTGGAACCAACAACCAGAGTTGTCTTAGCAGCTTGCGCTGGTGCAACAGCTGTAGTGAGTGTGAAGATCATTCCAACAGCAACAGCGGCTGCTAGAACTCTCTTCTTTGTTCCCATCTGTGAAAATGACATCTATTCTCCTCCAGAGATTTCGCTACAAAAGGTGTAGGCAAGAGTTGCCTGCACCTTGGGTGGTGGTGTAAGTGAAGTGGCATAGAAAGTTGATGTCAATGGAAATGTTCGGTGATACCTAACCGCGGTAGGTGATTTCTTGGGGCTTATATCAATCTCTATAACATTTTGTAATCTAATTACCGGCGTTAAATCTTTATCAGCGTCGTTCTCGAGATTTACCACGGAGTTCGCGCGTTATTGAATCTGCACATTTGAGAACTAGCCCTCCATAAAAGGGAAGTCGCTTTTCGCGTGCACTGCTTTTGATCCCAGTAGCACTTACTGCCCCTACGCAATCTCCTGTGTGATCAAAGAATGCAGCGCCTAAACAAAATACACCGTCTACATCTTCTTCATCGTCGATGGCATATTTGCGCTCTCTAATAACTTCTATATCTTTCATCAAAGATGCAAGAGTTTTATGCGTCTTTTTAGTTCTAACTTCAAGACCATCTTCTTCGATAATTTTCGCAATTTGCACATCATCTAATTGCGCCAAGATTGCCTTACCTGCAGATGAAACATGTGTGAGCTCTCGAACGCCAAGCATCGTATGAAATCTAATTGCCCCAGGCGCATCGGCACGGGATAAAAACATTGCGCGTCCACCATCATTAATTGCAGTACGAATTGTCATGCCGGTTTCTTGAGAAAGCTGATGTATATAACTTTGGGCAATCTCGTCAATTGGTTGAGTAGACCCAGATAAATCACCTAATCGTACGAGTGCCATCCCAGGAAAATATCTTGGTCCTGGATCTCGCGCTTTGATATAACCAGCATCGGCAAGAGTTCGTAGCAGAGCTAGCGTTGAAGATTTTGATAATTCCATTGCGCGCGCTAATTCGCTTAAAGAAGTTCCGTCAGATGGGCCCTGAACTACATATTCGACAAGATTGAGCGCTCGAGCAACACTTGCAACGCGGTCTGATGTGTCAGGCATAGATGCTCCCATTGACAATGTGCGAATAATTCTTAATACTCGCATCCTAATACTACCGAATGTAGTTCGGCAATACCGAACGAGGAGCCATGGATTTATCTGGGGTCTTTACTGTTTTACAAACTCCGCTAACAAAAGCGGATGAAATTGATGAACCCATTTTTCAAAAAGAAATTGATTGGTTGATTGAAAATAAGGTAGATGGCGTTGTGCTTGCAATGGTCTCTGAAGTTATGCGACTCAGCGCCCAAGAACGTCGAGAGCAGTGGCAAATAGTTGTTAAACAAGTTCGTGGCAGGATTCCAGTGGTTGCAAGTGTTGGAGCTGAAAGTACTCACATTGCAACATCACTCGCTCGTTTTGCTCAGGGCGATGGCGTAAGTGCTTTGATGGCCACACCGCCAACTTCCTTTGCGACAACAAACGAGGAAACTTTTGCCTACTACACAGCAATCATTGAGAGCGTAAAGATTCCAGTCATTGTTCAAGATGCAAGTAATTACATGGGGCAACCCCTTGAGATGTCTCTCTACGCCCAACTTTTAGAAAAGTATGGCAACCATCGTGTGCAATTCAAGCCAGAGGCCAAACCAGTTAAAGAACGTATGCGCCAACTGCAAGAAGTAGCAGGCGGCAAGGCAAAAGTCTTCGAAGGCCAAAGTGGAACTGATCTGCTAGACACCTTCCCACTGGGGCTTGTTGGCACTATGCCAGGTTCAGAAGTTCCGTGGGCAATTGTTGCTCTATGGAATGCGCTCAAAGCGGATAACTGGGATTTTGCACGCAAAATTCATGAAGGAATTCTCTCCTTAATGAAATTTCAACCAACGCTAGATGCCTATGTTGCGGTTGAAAAATATTTACTTGTTAAGCAAGGTATCTTCACAAGCACACAACAGCGCGGCCCAGTTGGAGCACATTTATCTGAGACGGATAAGAAAGAGCTCGACAAATGCTTTGATGCGTTAAAGGCAACAGTTAACGCGAAGTAGGTTCTGCTTTAGTTCGAAGCCAAATAAGGGAAAGCCCGCTAATGCAGAATGTAGCCGCACCTCCAAAAAAGATTGCCTCGCGAACACCTAAACTTTGAGCTAACGCACCGACTAACAACCCACCAGCACACGAACCAATATAGAAAATACAGAGATAAATGCCATAAATCCTTCCCCGAAAGTCCTCTGGTGCGCTGGCTGCAACTAAACCATTGGATGTGACCATGAATGTCAGGTGGAAAATGCTGGCTATGCCGGCAAGGGTTGCATAGAGCCAAAAATTTTGGGCAAAGGATGAAGCCATCCAAAAAATGGCAACGAGAATTCCGCTCTTCAATAAAGTAGAAAGTTGCGGATCATGCCCAGGCACCGACCACCGTGATGCAAGCGCTGAGCCAATAACGCTACCTCCCGCCACCGCGATACCTATAAATCCAAGATATGAAGCATCCTTCAGGAAAATATTTTTAACCATCAGCGATGATGTTTGACCAAAGTGCATTCCCAGACCGAAAAAAATTGCTGCAAGTGACATAGAAAAGAAAATAATCGGCTTCTTTTGAATAAAGCGCACAGCATCAATCATCTTTCCGGGCTTAGCCTTACCGAATTGTGCAATAGAAATTTCATCAATACGTAGGCGAGACAGCAGAAGCAAAATCAACACACTCATTACGGAAAATGCAAGCCATGGCGCTCCATTATCAAAACGTGCAATAAGGAATCCCGCAATCAAAGTTCCAACAAGCCGGCCGATATTAAATGTCATGGAATTTAGGCCCATGGCATTTGCCATATTTTCTTCATGGACTACTTCTAGTGAGAGCGCATTTCGGACTGGGCTCTCCATGGCATTTACTGTTCCGTGAAGTACGACAATCAATGCTAACAAGTTATAAGTTAAGTGCCCTGTGTGATAAAGATAAAAGAGTGTCAATGCAAAACCTGTATTGATTGCACAAACCAGCATAAGAAAATTTCGCTTATTGAATCTATCCGCTATTGCTCCACCAACAAGTGAAATAAAAATATATGGCGCTAATTGAATGCCGACCATTTTTCCAAGGGCTGCCGAACTATGAGTTAAATCCAAGACGAGCCAATCAATAGAAACTGCATGCCCCCACCCAGCAACACTCATGAGAGTGCTATATGCGAAAACTAATCTGTAATTGAAGAACTTAAGCGAGGTAAACATTTATACCTCCATCCGAAATTTTCGTATTCTTCACTTTATGAAAGACTTTTCTTCATCTGCTCTTTAGAACCGGCAAGAAGGGTCTGCATAACACCTTTACCAAAGGGGGGTTGCCAAGCTGTATATAAATTAAGGTCTTGTAACTGATCAGGAACTACATAGCCAATTGCCTCGTAATCAACGCATGTAATTGCAACTACCGCGTACTCAGGAAATGCTTTGCGAAGTTCACTTTGCCAGATTGAATAGACTTCACATTGAGCTCCCACTAGTAAAATATTTCCAATTCTCCATCCATAGATTGTGAGCTCAATTCCTAAGCTCCCAGACATCAACTTTGCTATTGATTTCTTTCTAAAAATTCGCTCTTTTGCAAATGAATCCTCCGTTTGCGCCCATTGCTGATCTAATTCCTCAACTGTTGGCCAGGGTTTTGTAGGTAAGCCGAATTGATCTGCGCTGATGCGAACTTGTGTTGGTACCTCATATGGGGCTGGCTCCCAATAACCAAGTGGGGCACCTGACTCGACTGCTTTCTTGAACTCAAATTTTTGACCTGCAGGATTCATAGATGCAAGTACTCCAAGGGCTGCGTATCCCAACTGAGCACCATGCTGGTCTGCAACTGTTGTGTCTGCGACATATTGATAGGCCGGTGCTAAGTCCCCCGATGCGCCTTGCAAAAATAGACATGGTGCTCCTGGAAACTGCGCCTCAACTATTTCGCGCATTGCTCCCACGTAATCAGGAGAAGCTAACTTGTTATCCCAACCCAATGATGTTGGATGACATGCATAATTGACGATTGTTCCAATTACGTGTGAGTCAGAGATGCGAGTGATGCGACCTACGAGAACTGTTTCATCGGCGGGAGTATCAGGATTGAATCCAGTTAAGTAACGAGTTGGATCGTGAGGATCAAGTAAATCTCGGTTGCTGGCAAGAGAACATTTTCCATCGCCAAAAGTCACAATGGACTGGCTAGCGTTTGCAATTGCCTCTTTGCCAGCTTTGCAAAGTGCGTCGCTAATGTCATGTAAATACTGCTCTACTAAATCACCACCCGGCATCTGCGCTCGGGATCTAGCAGACCATGGAGATGCATGGGTGTGAGAACAAGCCAACATCAAATGAGAATGAGTGAGGCCAAGAGCGGTACATACACGCTCACGCAACCAGTGAGCCTCTCGCCCATCTAGATCTCCTAAAGAAGCTGCATCAACGGCAATTAAGAGAGCGGGTTGGTCCTTTGCACTTTGCTGGATTGAAAGAGCTGTAACAAAGAGTGGTTTGTGCGCTCCTTCCGAACGATCGTGGTTTGAAGCGCCCCACATGCGCCCATAAATCCCAACTGGCGGAGTTATATCTACGCGCGCTATTCCAATCAATGCGCTGCCTTCATGCGGAATTACTTCCAAATGTGCCATAACTCAATTCCTAACATAACGTGCGCTAATAATGCATTTTTACATACTACATAACTCTTGTCTTAATGACACACCTATGCTTAAACTCCGAACATGAGTAGCACTGTCTCTTGTTCTTTTGATCTGAATAAACCTGGAAAAGATGCTGGTTACCTCGTCATTGGAGACTCAACCAATAACAGTGGTTGGTCAACGTATAACGTTCCAATCATCAAATACTCAAATGGCACTGGGCCAACAGTATTAGTACTTGGTGGTAACCACGGCGACGAGTATGAAGGGCAAATTGCAGCATCATCTCTCGCACATGAATTAGAGCTAGATCAAGTCCAGGGACGCATCATCATCATCCCTTGCTTGTCACAAGAAGCATCCCGTGCAGGAACTCGTTTGTGGCCCAACGGTGCCAACTTCAATCGAGTATTTCCGGGAAATGAAAACGGACCACTCAATGACAAACTCGCTCACTATTTAAGCAACGACTTATTTCCTATCTGCGATGGTGTTTTAGATATGCACAGTGGTGGGCGGAGCATGTATTTCATTCCAAGTTCAAATATGGTCTGGGTTTCAGATCCAGCTCAACGAGTCAAAATGATTAAGAACATGCTGGCTTGGAATACCGATGTACACATGATCGGCGGAGAACAGCCCAGTACAAATCCATATGCACTTCTGAATAGAGATGCAGAGAGACAAGGAAAATCGGTTTCGACTGGCGAATTTGGTGGAAGCGGCTACACCACACCTGAGAGTATGAAAATTATTAAAGATGGACTACGTAATTTCTTGAAAGTTTTTGGAGTTCTCAAGGGAACACCCGATACGCGTGAGGGGCTAGGGCTCAAACCAGCCGAGATCGTGGACTTTCGAGATCCTTCCGGCTTCATCTCTGCAACGCATGCTGGCATTTTTGAAAACTGCGTTCCGCTCGGAGGCGAAGTAAAGGCCGGAGATGTAGTGGGGAAAATTCATGACTTTGATCATCCCGATATTGCACCCATAGAGTTGGTAAGCAAGATTTCAGGTGTCATGGCTGTCATTAGAGGCTATCCACCAGTAACTATTGGAGATGTTGTCTGTGTAGTGGGAGAGAAATTTAGTTCGATTGCTGAGATGGAAAAGGTGGCTGGTTAATATGAGTAGCACTGTCTCATCATCAATTGACCTCAACGCAGAGGGAAAAGCCACTGGTTATTTGATTATTGGGGATTCAACCAACAACAGTGGTTGGGCAACATTTAATGTTCCTATTATCAAAGTTAAAAACGGGGTTGGCCCAACCGTTCTCGTGCTTGCCGGAAATCATGGCGATGAATATGAAGGGCAATTTGCCGCAGCTACTTTGGCTCACGAACTCAAAGCCTCCGACGTCCACGGTCGAATAATTATCATTCCTTGTCTTTCTCAAGAAGCATCCAAAGCTGGAACGCGTCACTGGCCGACAGGTGTCAACTTCAATCGCACTTTTCCCGGCAATGAAAATGGGGCAGTAAGCGACAAGTTGGCGCACTACTTAACAAATGAACTATTTCCTATGTCGGATGCGGTTATGGATATTCATAGCGGTGGGCGTGGCATGTACTTCATTCCATGTTCGCACATGGTCTGGGCAAAGGATAAAAAACAGCGCGCAAAAATGTTTGCAAGCATGTTGGCATGGAATACAAGCCATCATTTAATTTTTCCGGAACAACCTGGGACAAATCCTGCATCACTACTTGCAGGTGAAGCAGAGCGTCAGGGCAAAACACTTTTCACCACAGAACTTGGCGGGGCTGGTGTTGCCACTTTCGAAACAACACAACTTGCGAAAGATGGACTACAGAATGCACTGCGCATGTCTGGCGTTATTGATGGCGCTCCAAAATCTAGAGTTGAGCTTGGTTTATCTGCGCCCATATTCGTCGATATGCGTGGCCCACATGCATATCATTCGGCTACGCATACGGGTCTTTACGAAAATATCATTGGTTTGGGCAAGGCAGTCAAAAAGGGCGAAGTTATTGGCCTTATTCACGAGATGGATCATCCTGATACTCCGGCAGTCAAGATATTTGCAGAACAAGATGGCGTTGTTGGAGTCATGCGAGGTTTTCCAAGAGTGACACCTGGAGATGTTGTGGCAGTTATTGGAAAGCCTTATGCATCTACAGATGCAATGCCAGAAAATATCTAACTAAAATCCGAGCTTCACAATCTGTTGATCGATAATCTCAAGTAAATCTTCAAATCCGCCAGGTGCTAATAGCGTTTGTGATGACTGATAAGCGTTTCTTTCATAGGCGCTCCGCGTTGGAACGTAAATATAGCCTGGGCCATTTGTCATATCCAGAAACAAGATCACGCGTTTAACGTGCCTGCGCCGTAACTCTTGAGCCATCTCAAGGTAGGCCTCTCCGCAATGAGCAATGACGAGGGCATCACCTAGCTGCCAAAACCACACTGGGTGATGAACTACTCCCCCAGGTTTCACGTAGTCAATGCGCATCTCAAATTGTTTTCTAATTCTAAATTTAAGAAATTCCTCCGTTGCGGTCATCGTGGTCCATAGCTTGCGCATTTGGTTTTCATCAAGCAACTCTTTGTGTTTCAAAAGCGCATCCACTCTTGTGGTGATCAGCGTTGAATTTGGAATAACTGATCGTGGTTCCCATCCAGCTAAATTGGAACCAGACTTTATAACCTCTGTAAATGCCAGCTCTGTTGCTGGCGGAAGCATTCGAGAAAGTGTGGCGAGAGTGGAATACCCCAACATTTCACCATTGCTATCAGCTATAGAAACATCGCCACTGTATTGCCTGCGTGGTGCAACATTGCCACATGCCCCTAACAAGAAAAGCATGGGTGCGCCTGTTTCATTTTCTACTAGCTCACGAGCTCTACCTATGTAATCTGGACTGATGAGTGGACTATCCCAACCAACACTTGTTGGGTGGCACCCGAAGTTAACTAAAGTTGCCACATGTTTGCCTGAAAGCTCTCTCACGCGCCCCACAACGAGAGTGTCATCTGGTTTTAACTCTGGGTTGTAACCAACAACATCTGTATCTCCGATAGGTAAATCTCGAACTGTTCCTAAATCGCATTTTCCATAGGCCCATGTAATGTCAGCCAGAGCAACGCCAGAACGAGCTTTTTTGCATATTTCAGCCACAGTCGAAATTACTTTTTCAATGAAATCTGGAACTAGCTCTTTGCCTTCACGGAGCGCTTCATGCACGCACATGGGCGGACCTTTATGGGTTTGGCTCAAATTCACTAAAAGATCGTCGATGCCAATTCCCAATTCCTTGACAACCCGACCTCGAAATTTGACTACATCGCATTCGTGGCAACCTATCCAACCGAGATCCAAAGTGACGATGAATTTATCACTCTCACCTCGAATGCAGAGTGCAACGGCCATTAAGGGGCGATGCACTCCAGTAGAAATTGCACTTGTGCTTTTACCCCACGGGTTTGAAGAAATACCAACAGGTGGAGTGATATCTGCTTGCGCAACGCCAACGCTTAATCGTGCAAGCGAAGAAGGTTCATGGTCAACGAGGGGACGAGCTGAGGTCATAAATTTGGGTTTTTTGGAAACTTTGAAATCTCTGCCGATACTGCATTGGTGATTATTTCAAGTGCGCCAGCTGCTAGCAAAGTTTGCCATGATTGGTAACGGTGGCGCTCATATGAGTCGGGAGTTGGCAGATACATATATCCGGGCCCATTAGTGCAATTGAGAACAAAGATCACTCGATCCGGGTGACGTTTGCGCAACTCTGTTTGGAAAAAAGAATATGCCTCGCCAGGTTGACCAACAATGACCGCATCCCCCCACATCCAAATCCAGACCGGATGCGTTGCTGCACCATCTATAACGTAGCCAGCACGCAATTTCATGGCACGATTAATACGAGTCTCGCGTGCTCCCTCGTCCACATTTTTCCAGCGTTCACGAAGCTCGTCGATAGTAGGAAGTTTTTGAAGTGGAACATCGACATTGAGCCGCACATGTGCAACGCCACTTGGCGGAGTGAATGCTTGGTCTTCCCAATCTCCCAAAAGCGCTCCAGATTCAACCGAACCTAAGTAGTGCATTCGCATTCCAGGATGAGCCATCTTTTCTAGTACTGCCAGAGTTGCAAACCCTAAAATGCGCCCATTCTTATCTGCCACTTCAACATCACCTGAATAGTTATCTCGAGGTGATAACTCACCTGATGCACCTTGCAAGAAGAGCATTGGGGCTTTAACTCGGGCTTCAATAAGATCTCGAGCACTACCAACAAAATCAGGCGATACTTCAGTATTTCGCCAAGCAAGTGTTGTTGGATGGCATGCGTAATTAACAACTATTCCAAGGGTTTTACCAGCAAGGTCGCTGACTCTTCCAACAGTCAAAGTGTCATCTGCTGGCAACTCTGGATTAAAACCAATAACATCTTCAGAACCACAGTACAAATCGCGATTTACTGCAAGGTCACATTTTCCATAACCCCACGTGATGTTTGCCTCTACTGATTTATCGCGTGCCTCTTCACATGCGGAGATAATTCCTGCTATTGCTTTGGCATGGTATCCAGGAACTAAATCTCCGCCTTCAAGGTGTGCAGCATCAGATGCCGTTGTTGGACCAGCATGGGTGTGAGTTAAGTGCAGCTGTAACTGATCTTCCGCAATTCCTAAGGCTTTTATTACTTCACCGCGCACGGCCATATCGTCTGCCTTGCCCTGCCACCATCCCCAATCAACTGTGACGAGGTACTGGACAAAGTTTTTCTCAGAAATAACTGCCATTGCTGTTGTACTAATTTTATTATGAATACCTGTTGCAACATGAACTTTTGCAGCGCCCCAGCTAGCAGATCGAATACCGACCGGTGGATTTATCTCTCGCTGGGCAACTCCGGCTTTTAAACGTGCACTCGGTGGAGTCCAGACATCTTTAGGTGGCCTTAAATCTTCACGAATTGAAACAGCCATTATTTTCCTCCAATGAGTCTTTTAATCTCGGCATCTGCCCCATCGATAACTGCGTCCAGCGCACCAGGTGCTAACAACGTTTGCCATGCTTGATATGCAGGGGCAACGTATGCGCTCTTGGTAGGTAAATAAAATAGGCCTGGATAATTTGTAAGGTTAAGTACGAAAATCACTCGGCTAGGATTTCGCTTACGAAGTTCTGTTTGCAAATATGAATACGCTTCGCCAGGTTGTGCCACAAAGAAGGCATCGCCCCACTGCCAGACCCAGACGGGGTGCGTAACCATTTGACCTGATTCATATCCAATCCGCAATCGAACTGCGCGTTGAATTCTCTCCTCCAACGCGCCAGGATCAATTCCAGCCCATTCTTCACGCAACTGATCAATGCTCTTCATATCTTTAACGCGCACTTGCACATCAAGTCGTTTTTCGCAGGTTATTGATGAGCCCTTTGTAGGGAACTCATGCCACTCACCCAGAAGTGCCCCAGATTCAACAATTCCCTGCCAACGCAACTCTGTTGATGGAGATTGCATTGAAGCCAGAGTTGCAAGAATGGAGTGTCCTAAATTCGTTCCATTCTTATCTGCCAGCCCTGTATCGCCACTGTATTGATTACGTGGTGAAAGATCACCTGATGCTCCTTGAAGAAATAGCATCGGAACCTTGGTAGATCTTTGAACAATTTCGCGTGCTTCGCCAACATAATCAGGAGAAATCGCTCTGTTATCCCAAGCAAGTGTCGTTGGATGACAGGCATAGTTAGCAACTGTGGCAATAAGTTTGCCACTCTTGTCACTAATTCGACCAACAGCCAAAGTGTCATCTGCAACTATGTCGGGATTAAAAGCCACGACTTCGTGGGAACCACAAGGCAAATCTCGGTTAACTGCCAGATCGCATTTTCCATATGCCCACGTCACATCAACATCAGAGATCGCGCTTGCTGCTTCTTTACAGGCCTTAACCGTGCCGGCAATTATTTGCTCAATAAATCCAGGGACAAGTTCATGGCCATCTTTTTTAGATCTGTGGGTGCACGGCAAAGGCGTTGAGTGCGAATGGCTGGAAGTAAAGAGAAGTTGATCCTTATCGATTCCCAATTGAGAAGTAATCTGAGAGAGCATATTTTCTGCACACTCAACGCAGCCCAAAACACATAGATCAATACCGGCGATAAAGGACTTCTTTCCGGAGGAATCCTCACGGGCAAGGACGGTTACGAAGAGTCCGATGTGAACAGCTTCAGATCTGGATACTTTGCTAGCACCCCAAACTCCTGATTCGATTCCAACAGGTGGCGTTACATCAACTTGTGCGATACCTAGCTTAAGGGCACTTAAATTTTCGCGCCATGTTGTGATTGATGGAGTTAACTTGGCGTTCGGAGATTGTGTCGATGCCATTATGTCTAGAGCCCTTCTTTGGAGATCATCAATTCACTTCTACCCAACCACCCGTACCGTTCTATGTCAATGACAATGAGAAAACAGTTCATGTTTTGTTCGTTGCTTCCGAACGAAAGCGAATAAGCACATACAAAGACATGATCAGTGCCATGACTGCGCCAAATAGCACCGCAGTTCTAGGAGAGTAATTTTGATTCACCCAGCCAAGGATGGGCGCACCTAAGGCAATGAGCGATTGCCAAGTGAAAATATAAATGCCCCATGATCGCCCGTAAAAGGCTGGATCGGCATATGTACGCATTGACGCATTACCTGAAATATTTACACCCATTGAGCACCAGCCACAAATAAATAGAGCACCGGCAAATATTGAATAGCTCGGAGCAATACCGGCTAAGAACCAAGCCCCTGACATCAACACTCCTCGAAGGCCAATGAGTTGAATCGTTGGTAATTTTTTACGTCTGGAAAAGGAAAGCGCTCCCAGCACCGCCCCTAGCGCAAATATCGATCCGAGTGCTCCAAAAGATGCAGCACCTCTGGCAAAAGTATCTCGCGCCATCATTGCTGAAGTTATTTGCATATCTTGTCCCCACATGGCAAGAAATGACACTGCGATGATTGACATGAATAGTTCGGGCTTGCGCAATACATAGGAAAATCCATCACGGATTTTCGCCGTGGTTGCAACGGTGTGTTGAGCAATTTTCAACATATATTCAGATGGTCGAATCTGAGCTACCGCTAAAAATACAATGAGATACGTAACTGCATTGACAATAAATGAAGGGCCAGTGCCGAAAGCTTCGATGAGAACCCCCGAAAGTACGGGCCCGATCAATCTGCCGATATTTATATTTGCTGAATTTAAACTCGTTGCATTTGGCAAATCTTTTTCACCAACTAAGATGAGATAGTAACTCTGACGAATTGGGCCATCTATAGCGTTGGTCGTGCCGAGTAGAAATGCCGATAGCGCTACATTCCAGACATTTGCATGGTGCGTCAGAACTAATACGCCAACTACTAACGCAATCAACCCTCCCGATGCGTTGCACGCCATCAATGCTTTTCGGCGATCAAGGCGATCTGCAAGTGCGCCACCAAAAAGGCTAAAGAAAAATCCTGGTAAAAATTGTGCACTGACAACAATCCCTAACGCTTGCGCACTATTTGTTAACTCTAAAACCAACCAATCTTGGGCAATGCGATGAGCCCATGTGCCAACGCTAGAGATTGTCGAGCCTATGTAGAAAATTCTGTAATTGCGGTGCCTAAAGGAGGTAAAAAACATCACCCCTCCTCAACTCATATGCAGCGAAAAATACGGCTGGAATCTTTCGCAAGGAGTGCGAGGCTACATTTCAATTGCCCCTTGGGAAAGGTTCCGATATGGGAGCGGGGAGTGAAAATTGCGCCTACCTAGGTTCGGGAAAGCCGAACAAATCTATTGACACCTAGGGCCACCTCTCCGAGACTTATACCCCCTCGGAGAGGCGCTGCGCCTCACTAGCAAAGGAAGTATCAATGGCAATTCGCAAACTACGTAACTGGATTGCTCCAGTTGCAGCTTTATCACTTGCGGGAGCTCTGCTCGTTGCAGTTCCTTCGGCAAATGGTGCAACAGGAGCTTCTTGTACTCTCAGAACTCCAACCGCTTCAGCGCAATGCGATTTAATTACTGTCGCACTTGTTAACAAGGTTGTCACACTTGATCCAACATCAAGTGTTCGCACAACTAACCAGAACTACATCACTAAATTTTTGGTGCAAGGTGCCCTATGGCGCGTTGCATCAGATGGCAAGCCAAAGTATGACTTGGTTGCCTCTCATACAGTTTCAGCAGATGGTCTGACATGGACAATCAAGATGAAATCTGGAATCAAATATTCAGATGGCGTTACGCCAGTAACTGCAGATGATGCAGTCTTTATGTGGGACTTGCTCAAGGCAGCTCCACCTCCAGTATTTAGCGGAGTAAAGACAATGACATCATCAGATGCTTCAACACTTGTGGTCACTTTGAAGTCAAAGTTTGCTGAGTTGCCATATGCGCTCTCAAGCATTTACTTCTTCGTTAATCCTCGTGCAAAGGCAGAAGGCAATGCCGATTACTGGAAGAACCCACTCAGTGCTGGCCCATACAAGATTAAGTCTTGGACACCTGGCAATGACGAATTTCTTGTAGAAGCTAACTCCCAATACTGGGCAGTTCCTGCAGTGAAATCAATTCGCTTCCTTGCAGTTCCTGATCCTGTAACACGCGTTATTGCTCTCAAGCAAGGCACTATTGATTACGCCTTCGACTTGCCTGCAGCAATTGCTCGTGGACAGCTCAAGGCAACTTCAACATTCCGTGGAATTCCAGTAAAGCTACAAGGAACTTTCACACTCGACTTTAACCTACGCAGCATGACCGATGGCAAGCCATGGCGTAACGTGAAAGTACGTCAAGCGCTATCTATGGCCATCGATCGCAAGCAGATGGGTAATGTTGCATTCTTCGGAGATGTAAAGCCAGGATGTTCCATTACTTGGGCATCAAGTGACTATGCAATCTGCAAGAACCCAGATGGACTTAAGCAGAACATTGATGGTGCAAAGGCACTTCTCAAGGCTGCTGGATATGAAGCTGGTTTCCCAATCAACCTCACAGTATTCAACCGTCCAGGTTGGTCTGATGCAGCAGCACTTGTTGCAGCTGATTGGAAGAAGATTGGCGTAACAGCCACTGTTATTCCTCAAGCAGATGCAGTCGGATCAGCTGCTCAATCATCCGGTGATTTCCAAGTGCAGTTCTCTGGAGCAACTGGCCAGATTGCAACTTTGATCTTGCGCACGTACTACGGCAAGACTGGTGCCTGGACTGTATGGTCAGGTTCTGGATCAAATGATGCATGGATGGATGACATCGATGCAGCAGATCCTGCTAACAAGCGCGCCTTGATTGGCAAAGTTGAACAAGCCATGTGGGATGAGTCAGCACATATTCCTCTAGGACAACGCTCGGTTTACGGGGCAACTCGTCTGCCTAAAGACATTTTCCAGAACGTTGCTGGAAATGACACTTACTATGTAAAGCAGACACCAGCACTTTCATAAGTTAATCCAAGGGAATATGAATGAGGTGGGGCCAGATTTCGGGCCTCACCTCATTCATTCCAATTTTGTACTCCTAGCAATTCGTTGATTAAATAGTTGTTTGAGTTATATATAATTCTGAAAAATTGCAAGAAAGGGGAATCTGATGACACAACTGCCCACTGATAAAAAAGAAGCGGAAACTAAAGATCGTAACAAATTAGCTCTGCGACGCATGTTTCTCGGTCGCATCGTCAGATCCCTCAGCGTAAGTTTTTGGGTAATGGTCATCGCATTTTTGATGATCCGATTGAGCCCAGGAGATCCAGTTCGAATTGCACTTGGCGCAGAAGCTACAGAAGCAGCCGTGACGGAAATGCGTCATAAACTTGGCCTTGATACAAGTATTTTTTCTCAGTTTTACAATTATTTCACTGGTATTTTTCAAGGTGATTTGGGCATGTCATTCTTTTCAGGTTTAAGTGTGACAAATGTTGTTGGAACCCATCTACCGGTAACTCTTATGATCATAGGAATGTCTATTGGCCTTGGCATTATCCTTGCAATTCCTATCGCGCTTTTTGTTGCAGTTAGCAAGAATCAAATAGCAACGTACCTGTTCCGCGCATTCACTTCTGTTTCACTTGCGCTGCCAGGGTTCTTTTTAGCGCTCGTCGGATTGCTATTTTTTGGAACAACTCTCAATTGGGCACCAGCTGCTGGATATACAGGGGAGTTTCCGGGCAACTTGCGTTTCTTATGGCTGCCTGCGGTAGTTAATTGTGGTTCGTTAGTGCCCGTTCTATCCCGCGTTTTACATAGCTCTTTAATGGATACTCTCGATGAAGAATTCGTTGAGACAGGTGTCATTCGTGGTGTTCGTAAAATTCGTTTCTATTGGTCATACATGCTCAGACCTTCCCTGGCACCTACCGTAGTTTTATTGAGTTACATGGTGGGTGTAATGATGGGCGGAACTGTAATTATGGAAACAATTTTCTC
Source organism: Streptomyces griseus (assembly GCA_945884695.1). GTDB lineage: Bacteria > Actinomycetota > Actinomycetes > Nanopelagicales > Nanopelagicaceae > QYPT01. The sequence goes on along the minus strand of CAMCYO010000001.1, from coordinate 15,313 downwards.
ATTGCCCGGAATTGGTCGCGAACTCATTACTGCAGTTGATTCTCGGGACTACCCCGTCGTACAGGGTGTTGTCATGATTTTTGGACTTATCGTTGTCTTCTTCAGTTTCATTGGAGACTTGCTTGGCTACCTATTAGATCGACGGGTAACTCTCTCATGAGCCAAACTAAAACAAAGAAAAAGAGAGAATTACGCGAAGGCACTTTTGGCCTTTATACAGGATTTGGAATGATGGGCGTACTCATACTGGCAGGGTTAATCTTTCCGCTTATAAGCAAGTATGACCCCGATCAACCCGGGTTAGTCCCGATGTCTCCACCTGACGGTAAAACTTTTTTTGGAACTGATGTGCTTGGGCGAGATGTCTTTACACGTGTTTTTGATGCCGTATTCATTGATTTAGGCACAGCACTGGTTGGAGTTTCAATTCCTCTCATTGTCGGAACCATTATCGGCACATTGCTTGGAATTTCTAAGAATAAGAAAATCAATACATTGGTAGGTTCCGTTATCGACGGAATCAACGCATTCCCATTCTTAATCTTCGTAATCGCCCTTATTGCCTTCATTGGTCCAGGACTCAAAAGTATTATCTTGGCCCTCTCCCTTGTTAACTGGGCAAGGTATGCCCGTATTGCACGAACTCGCGCAGTTGTTGTTAACCAACAAGGCTACGTTGAAGCCGCACGCATTCTTGGTTTCTCAAAGAGAAGAATTCTCTTCAAACACATCATTCCTAACGTGTCATCTGAAACTCGCGCATATGCACTCAGCGATTTCATCATTGTCATTATCGCCGTTGCCGCGCTTTCATTCCTGGGCATGGGATCTCCACCTCCTCAAGCCGAGTGGGGTGCAATGATTCGAGATGGTGCACAGATTCTCACCCTTGCATGGTGGCCAACAATTTTCCCAGGGCTTGCACTCTGTTGGGCTGGCGTTTCTGTTGCATTTATCGCCGAAGGTTTACAACGTCGCCTTCGTGAGGTAAATACAAAGTGACGAATACAACTAAGAAATTACTACAAGTCACTGACTTGCAGATAGGAATTCCGCATCCACGTCGCGAAACACTGGTAATCGTTAACAAGGCGAGTTTTGATGTTGGTTACGGTGAAATGGTTGGAATCGTTGGTGAATCAGGCTCTGGTAAAACGATGGTCTGTCGAAGCATGATTGGCACGCTAGAACGTCGCGGCGCAAAAGTTCTTGCTGGACAAGTCCTTTTTGAAGATCAAGATCTTGCCCAGGCAAGCGAAACAACATGGAAAAAGTTGCGCGGAAAAGCCATCGGTTATGTTCCTCAGAGCGCACTTGCTGGACCTAATCCTGTTTTAACTATTAGCGCTCAACTTTCTGAAGCTCTCAAAAAGAGCGAAACAAAAGGCACTATTGCAGAACAATCTAAAGCACTTCTTGACCTTGTAAAAATTCGCCGAATTGATACCGTCATGAAGCAATATCCAAACCAGCTTTCAGGTGGAATGCGCCAACGCGTCATGATTGCTTGTGCACTTGCAAGTAACCCTAAATTACTTATTGCTGATGAGCCAACAACAGGGCTGGACGTTACCGTACAGGCGCAAATCATGGTCCTTCTAAAGGAAATTCGCAACGATCTCGGAACTGCAATTATTTTGATTTCACATGACTTGGCTCTCATTGACGATGTCTGCGATCGAGTGGTTGTTATGCATGCTGGAGCGACAGTTGAAGTTGGGTCAGTTTCAGAGATGACAACTCCACGCCATCCATACACTGTGGCGCTTAATCAATCTCGTATTGATATCGCGGTTCCTGGAAGTGAACTAGTAACAATTTTGGGTAACGCGCCTTCTGTTGGGCAATGGCCAACAGGATGTCGCTTTGCTGGGCGATGCACAATTGTTCAAAGTGATTGTACGAGCGGAGACCATCCCCCACTATTTGGTGATCGCGGTGCACATCAAAGTGCTTGCTTGCACGCTGACTTATTGAAGGGACGATGATGACACATATCATTGAAGCAAGAAATGTCAGCGTAACTTTTGGCTCTGGCGCAACCAAAGTTGAAGCTGTAAAAAATGTTTCCTTAACACTGACAACAGGTGAGCCCCTTGGAATTGTTGGTGAATCAGGTAGCGGCAAGTCAACACTTGCACGCGTGCTTGCAGGCTTGCAACCTCCAACTTCTGGGGAAGTTTTCTTTAATGGCAAGCCAATCTACAAAGGGAACAAGTCCTACGTGGGAGATGAACGCCATCTCGTTCAAATGGTCTTTCAAGATCCATACGCAAGTTTAAATCCACAACTGACAGCGCTCAGCGCCGTTTCAGAGGCTGTTCGTATTCATGATAAGTGCGACAGGAAGAGCGCTGAAGCAAAGGCTCTCGAACTGCTTAAAAGTATGGGTATTGCCTCTATTGATGCAGCAAAAAAGCCTCGTCAACTTTCAGGTGGACAGCGTCAAAGAGTGAGCGTTGCACGAGCTCTCTCTGCAAATCCTTCAGTACTACTTGCAGATGAACCAACATCTGCCATCGATCAAAGTGCACAGGCCCAGCTTCTCAATCTCTTTAGAGGCCTACTCCTTCAAGGTCTAGCGATTGTTCTGGTTTCGCACGATTTGGGCGTAATTCGTTACTTAACAAAGCGGGTCTACGTTATGAAAGATGGCGTATTTGTCGAATCTGGAGATACGGAAACTATTTTCAATGACCCTCAACAGGCATACACAAAAGAACTTCTTGCCTCAATTCCAGGAACCCTGGGCGTAGCAGCTCGCAAGAAATTGCAGGGCTAAAATACTTTTAAGCTGTTACTTTAGTTTTGAGGAATCGGAATCCATTTCGCACCACCGCTGAGCGCCATAGATTCATCAGGCAAGTTCGGCATAGTGAATTGCCAACCATATTGATCAGTTGATGTAGTTTCTGCCTTCTTGGCAAAGATCATTTCGGCAAGTGGATCCACACTTGCACCCGGTGCTGAAAATTCAAGTGAGAAAGTAGTTGCGCCAATTATGGAAGCAATCTGGGAATGCCAGGCATCATAAACATGCCAAGAAATTGGTAGGCCAGCTTTCGTTAGATACTCATCAAGTTGGATAAGTCTTGAAAGGCCACCTTGGCATGTTGCATCGATGCGTAACATATCGACAGCCTCAGTCTCAATAAATGCTTGTGGGTGATAGAGATGCGCCTCATCATCGCCACTGGCGAGTGGCACGTTCAATAAGGAACGCAACTTTCTCAATTCATCCAAACTTCCTGGAATAAATGGATCTTCAACCCATGCTAAATCAAGTCCCCCAACAATTTTCATTGCATCTTCTGGTGTACGACATGACCATGCAAGGTCAGTAGAGACAGGACAGAGCTTTGTATCAAGGGCGGCAATAATGCGATCGCGTGTAAGTTCAGGGGTTTTGCCGACCGGCAATTTCACTCCGACGGCACCTGCTTCAACAGCTGCTTTAACTTCCCACGCAATCTCTTCAGGTCCGCGTGAAGGTGGATATCCAATGACTGCCCAAGTTGGAAGTTTCTTTTTTTCTTTATTGAACCCTGCAACAACTGTGCGCTTTTCATGGCGAGCAACTGCGTCATATGCTGCTAAATCTACAAGTGAGAATCCACGAAGTGCTGCCCCCGATGAAAGTGCGGCGCTGGATTGTCTGAGCAAAGTATCCCAAGCTTTGAGTGGGTCTCCAGAGAAGATCTCTGCGTACGGCTTTGCAATCAACGTATTAATTGCCTCTGCAACCGGTGCACCACGATCGAGTGCGAAAGCAGTTCCGACTGTTCCATCTTCTAATTCAACTGTGGCCACACAAAAACCACGAGCCTTAATAATGTAATTGCCCAGTTCTACCGGCTCTGGCAAGGTCAACGTAACGCGTCGGCCTCGTACGCTTTTTATCTTTATGTTGGTCATTTCTTCCACGGAATCTTTTTAGCGGTGAAACCACCATCAATGGTCAAAACTTCTCCTGTGATGTAGCTGGCGTCATCTGAGAGTAAAAATTTAACTCCCGTTGCAATCTCATTTGGCTCGCCATATCGATTCATGGCGTGCATCTCAACTATTGAAGGATCAATATTTCCCTTTGCTGTTGCTGCGACAACCATCTGGGTATTGATGTATCCAGGAGCAATAGCGTTAACGCGGATACCAAATTCTGCCCATTCAACTGCCAGAGTGCGCGTGAGTGCATCGATACCGGCTTTTGAAACAGAATACGGCAGGCGCCTTGGCCAACCGAAAGTGTGTGCAATAGATGAAAAATTGACGATTGAACCGCCCTTCCCACTGCTCACTAAATGTCTCGCCACTGCTTGATTCATATAAAAATGGCCATCCAAGTGACAATCCAAAACTTCACGCCATTGTTCTGGTGTCATCTCAAGGCTTGAATGATTGGTGCTATTTCCCGCGCAATTAACTAAACCAGTTACTGTTCCACCAAATTTGATGCCTGCTTCAACAATCTTCGCAGCACCCTGCGCAGTTGTAACATTTTCTTCACAAAAAAGCACTCTGTCCTTGCCGAATTCATCTTGCAGCGCAGCAGCATCACCAATTTTCAGATCTGCAGCGACAACTTTCACATCTGGCCAATCAGTTAAAATTCGGTAGCCAGATGCAGCCCCTAAACCGCTGCCGCCTCCTGTAATAACGACGGTTTTATGCCCACCATTTTTATCGCTCATTTATGAATCTCTAATCCACTACTTCTAAGGAATCCACAAAGTAGCTTCGACTTCAACACATAGCTCTGGCAACATCAATCGTCCTACTTCAAGAAATGAACAGGTTGGCAATATCTTTGCAAAGAACTCGCCATGAGCCTTTGCAATTCCTGGCCAATCTTCAATGTTTGTCATGAAGACGCGAGTTCTGATTGTATTTTCAAAAGTTGCACCTAGCTCTGCCACTGCTTTTTCGATCTCTTCGAGAATATATTTCATTTGACCATATGCATCATTGGGGAACATCACCGTGCCATCGCGTGTAGTCGAACTTGTTCCGCTTACTTCAACGAGATTTCCCATACGAACCGCACGTGAATATCCCACAATAGGAGCCCACGGACGATTGCCATCAACACGACCAATCGTTGTCATTTTCGAATCCAATCTATCTTTTCTAGGTAATTACGCTAACATTTCACATACTTAGGGTCAATAGATTGGGAAAGAATCCATGACACAGAACGAAGCACAGATTCATTTCTGGAAAATGTCATGGAAAGAGATAGATGCACTCAATCGCGATTCAACTCTGATCATCATTCCTACTGGAGCTATTGAGCAACACGGACCTCATTTGCCCGTGGATACAGATATCTTTAACGCAACTGCAATTTCGGAAGGCATTGCCGAACAAAATAAATCTAGTAAAAATCGCGTATTAGTCGCTCCTCCAATCTGGTGGGGTACTTCCCCTCATCACCTTGGATTTCCCGGAACGCTCTCACTTCGAAATGAAACGTTTGCACAAATCATCACGGAAACTATTTCATCCTTGCTTCCACATGGCTTCTACCGTTTTCTTTTAATTAATGGCCACGGTGGTAATGCAGGAAATCTCACTGCAACTGTTTCTCAAATTAAGCAAGATTATGCCTTGTCTGTTCCAACGCTCTCGTATTGGACAATGATTAAGCAAACATTGATTGACATTGGTACTTCTCCTATTGGTGGCATGGGCCATGCCTGCGAAATGGAAACTTCGTTAGCCCTTCATCTCCGACCAGATCTTGTGCGAATGGATTTAGCTATCGCTGAGATGCCAACGGAGATGACTAGTTGGTCCTGCATAGATTTCAGAGCCGGTGGGCCGGTTGGGATTGCCCTAGATTTCAAACGAGATAGCAAGCACGGCATTATGGGCGATCCGACTGTGGCAACTGCTGAAAAAGGTAAGCGCATCTATGAGGATGCAAAGAAAGCAATTCATTCGTGTATCGAAGAACTTTTTGCCTTGAAGAAAAGCCAACTGCTTAGGGATTAAATTGCTTTCCAGGTTTTAAACCTGCGCTTATGCCGCGAGCGTGCGTTGAAAGTGCCATTTTACGAGAAGCCTCATCAATCATTGCTCCATCGTAAATTACGGCACCCTTGCTTCCGCCTGCTGCGGAGGTGTAGTACTCGTAAGCTTGCAGTAGCAATGAGGCAGCATCAAAAATTTCTTGTGATGGTGTAAATATTTCGTTGCATGCATCGATTTGTGAAGGATGTAAAACCCATTTTCCATCAAATCCCATAGCCCGCGCGCGCATTGCACTTGCTTTGAATTTATCGAGATTATGAACATCGAGCACTGGACCATCAAGTGCCGAAACTCCAGCAGCTCGTGCTGCAACTAAAATCTTCATCAAAGGGTAATGAAAAATATCTGCGATTTCATATCCAGTTGGCTGACTAGTTACATCTGACGAAGGCATTCCAAGGTCGGCCATAAAATCAGCAGGTCCAAAAGCAACAGAACTTATGCGAGGTGCTTTTGCAATCTCTTCAACATTAATCAACCCTTGAGCAGTTTCAATTTGTACATCTACTGCTATGGCCCCTTGCTTAATCCCACAAGTTTTTTCGACTTTACTTAATTCTGAATCCAGCCATTTCATTTCATCTGCAGAGGAACTTTTTGGAAATATAATTGCATCAATATGCTTACCAGCGCCTTGTGATAAAAAGTCTAGATCCTCTGCTAGCCAAGGTGTTCCTGTTCCATTAACACGGATACTTACAATGCCCGCCTTAAAATGACTCTTTTCTTTAGCTAATGAATCAAAAGTTTTCCCGATTAATTCGCGGGCTTGCGCTTTCATTCCGGGAGCAACAGCATCTTCGAGATCTAAAAAAACCTGGTCAACCTGGAATTCCAGCGCTTTTCCAATCATTTTCTCGCTACTGCCAGGTACTGCAACAACACAACGACGAGAGCGTGACATGTGATGACCTCGTTTCTAAAAAACCTTGCTTATCAAATTAGAGAGCACTACCTTAGGCAAAGGTTACATTAAAGGAGCGTGCGATGTCGCAATTACTAGCAGGTGCTGGTTCATTTATTATCGATCCACCACTGCCTTCAGACCCGCAAGGTTTTGTACGTCGCGCAGTTGCGGTACGTGATTCCATAGAGCCCAATGAAGTTCGTGCATGTGTGATTCAGAGCGGTGATAGAACTATCGCAGTCCTTGCAGCTGATGTAACAAACCTAGATACATACTTTGCGGACAGAATTCGTAAAGTGATTAGCACGACAACCGGAATCCCCTATGACAATATTTTGCTCAACTCCAGCCACTCCCATGCAGGGCTCTGGCCACGTAAAGAAGGAGAAAAGTTACATGGTGAGTTTGCAAAACTCACCGATGCCGAACACGCATATTTTGAATCACTCCCATACGACTATGCCAGTGCCGTTGTTCAAGCAATTACACGCCTTGTTCCGGCTCGAATTTCTGGCGGAACTGGAATTGCTCCAGGAATTGCTGTTAACCGCCGTGAGAGAGATGGAAAGGGCGGAACAATTCTAGGTTGGAATAAGGAGAACTTCATTGACGAAGATGTTCCGACAATCCGCATCGATGGTCACGATGGAACTGCAATTGCAACACTTGTTGGTTTTGGTTGTCACCCAGTAGTACTCGGTGGTGAAGTACCATTTAGCGGAGCTGATTTCGTTGGCGAACTACGTCGTAAAGTAGATTTGCTACGTGGTGGAGTATGTATTTTCTTCCAAGGAGCCGCTGGAAATGTTTTACCCCTTGAAGCCTTCTTCGATCATCAAGGTCCTGAAATTGCAATGGGTGCTCGCCTGGGTCTAGAAGCCGTCCATGCAGTTGTAGATAAAGATCCACGTGTTATTGAAATCGAAAAAGTGGATTACGGCTCAGTGACACCGATAAGTCTTTATCGTCGCCGTGTTGTTAACCCACAACCTTCTCAGCCAATTGCATCTGCTCGCAAAGTTCTACAATTGCCTCTTAATCCATCCTTAAGTGTTGCCGATATGGAAAAGGAATTAGCTGAACGTAAAGCGGATTACGATTCAAAAGTTTCTAAAGGTGCAGATCGCGCACTACTTAATCCCATTGGTTACCACATCACATGGTTAACTTCAATGTTAGAGATGGCAGCGCTAGCACCACTTCCTGATTCGGTAGAAGGTGAAATTTGGGTAGCCCGATTTGGTGACACTGCCATCGTTGGTACACCTGGTGAGCTCTTTACTGAAATCGGCGCCGAAGTTCGTCGCAGGTCGCCATTTGAAACAACTATTTTCGCTGGATATTGCCAAGGCGTTCTAGGATACGTCTCAACACCTGAGGAGTACCAATTTGGCGGATACGAGCCAACTGTGGCACAACGTGGTTACGGACACCCAGCCCCATTTTCACCAGATGCAAGCAGAATGTTGATTGAGGAATCTGTTGCTCTTCTTGAATCTTTAAAATCTAAATAAGAATTAAAGGGAGAATTTATGAAAAGCGTACAAACGGTCACTGGCCCGATTCCTGCTGATCAACTTGGCGTCATTCTCCCCCACGAACACCTCATCGTGGATACCTATGATGTGCGCAGAAACTCTGAAGGTGTCTTGCTCGATCGCGCGATGATGGTCAATGAGGTTGCTCTCTACAAAAAAGCCGGCGGTAATACCATTGTGGAGCAGACCATTTACGGTCTTCATCCGGATCCTGAAGGACTTCGTGATATTTCACAAAAAACTGGTGTGAACATTATTGCCGGCACTGGTTTTTACTGGGAAATGTACTACCCAACATGGTTGAAAGATATGAGCGTCGATCAAATTTCTAAACGATTTATCGAGCACATCACAGTTGGATTTCCTGGTACAGATATACGTGCAGGATTTATGGGAGAACTCGGGACGCATCACCGCGCTATCACTCCAACCGAAGTAAAAGTTTTGCAAGGAGCAGCTAAGGCACAGAAGGAAACGGGTATTCCGATTGGAACTCACGCACTCTTTACCGAAATTGGAATCGACCAGCTCAATGTTTTAGAAGAGGCTGGTGCAGACTTAGATATAACCGTCATAGGACACTGCGACACAAACCGCGACCTTGATTATTCACGCAAACTCCTTAAACGTGGAGTTTGGATTGCTTATGACGCGGTGGGTCAACTCGATAAGCAAACCGATGAGCTGCGCGCGCAATCTCTGGCAACGCTCATCAGCGAAGGCCACCTCGAAAAACTATTAATAAGCACCGATATTGCTGGACGCTCACGCATGGTTGCCCACGGTGGCGCTGGTTATGCATTCTTGCTCACTAAATTCCTACCGATTCTCCGAAACGCCGGAGTAACGCAGGCGCAAATTAAAACTCTTACGGAAACTAATCCCCAACGCTTCTTAGCTGGGAAATAGTTAGTACATCAATAATCCACCACTGACGTTCAGTGTTGCACCATTGATGAAGGAAGCGTTATCTGAAGCCAAGAAAAGTACAGCGCGTGCCAATTCCTCAGGTTGACCCATTCTACGTAATGGGCATGCGGCTGTTGCATTGGCAACAATTTTAGGATCGTTGTCATCATGTTGCATTGGTGTATCAATTTGACCCGGAGCTAGAACGTTGACACGAATTCCATGTGGCCCAAATTGACCTGCAAAGCCACGTGTCATCGTGACTACCCCACCCTTTGCAGCAACATAGGCATCGCTGCCATTCATAGGTCCTGTCATCCATGCAGTAGATGTGCAGTTAATAATTCGTCCCTGAGTTTTGCGTTCAATCATCGCAGCGCCAACGGCTCGATTAAGGAAAAATCCAGAACGCAAATTCACATTCATCTGATAATCCCAATCATCTTCAGTTACTTCTGCCAATTTTCTACGGCGTAAGCCTCCTGCGATATGGGCTAAAACAAAAATTTCTCCATAGACTTCGAGCGCTTTTGCGACGATGCCCTCACACGCTCCCGTGGTTTCAAGATCTGCTACATGAAAAAAATGTTTTGCAGGTTCTTTCATCTCTTTTGCCAAAGAATCAATCCCTGCTTGATCTCTTGCAGTGGCAAAAACTTTCGCACCCACAGCCTCAAATAGGAGGGCACTTGCGCGCCCTATCCCACTTGAAGCACCGGTGACTACAACTACTTTCTCTTCTAACCCGAACCCTAAAGAGAGGTCTGTACGATTAGAAGGCATACTTGGCAAGAACTTTTTCGTTCACGTTAATGCCAAGTCCTGGCTTATTAGGAACACCAATAGATCCGTTTTCAGCCACAAATGGTTCATCAACTAGTTCATGTTGCATTGGATTCTCATCAGGTTTTAATTCCTGCAAGAGGCAACGCGGAGTTGATGCTGAGAGCGCAATGGAGGCTGCAGTATTTACAGCGCTCGACCAAGCATGGCTGTTAAACCACAAACCAGCAGCTTCAACAAGGCGAATGATTCCGAGAGCTCCTGTAATACCTTCAGCGCGCCCGACGTCGCAACCAATGACATCGAGAGTTCCTGAATTTATTACTTCGGAATACCCGCGGTAATCCCATTCGCGTTCGCCACCTGCAAACAAAGTTGTACTGTGTTGGCGAAGCTTGCGGAAATGTTCAAACTCCCAAGGCTCAAATGGTTCTTCTACCCATTTAAGATCTTGCTCTTCCCATGCTTGAACTCGAGCAATTGTTTCATCAACTGTCCAGTTAAGTGACTGTCCGCGATCCATCATGATCCATGCTTTTGGTCCAGCTGCTGCACGTAGATCTTTAACAAACTTAATATCGCGATCAAGGTCGTAACCAACACGAGCATCTCCGCGCTTTCCCATACCAATCTTAAATCCGATGTAACCGTCTTTAATAAACTTGGCATGACGGGCAACTTCTACATCAAGATTTGAATTCCACACGTGGGTTGAGGCTAGAACAGGTAAACGAGTATCAGGGGACGCATCGCGCTTACCAATCATTTGAATAAGAGATTGACCGGTAATTTTTCCTTTGAGATCCCACAGAGCAATATCAATTGCTGAGAGGGCAAAGTGTGCAAGACCACCGCGGTATGAATACCACCAGGTTTGCTTACGAATGTCGCGCCAAATACCAAGATTCTGTGTTGGATCTTTACCAATGAGATCATCGGTAAGTCCCTTAATGATTTCTACTGTTCCGCGTGTGCTGCCAGGAAACTGTGTAATTGCTTCTCCCCAGCCGACATGTCCGTCAGTAGATTCAATGCGCACAAAGGTGAGGAAACGCATCGAGTTATTATCATTTGGTTCTGCATAAGTAACAGGATGAACCGTTACACGTGCGATTGTTGGGACGTTTGCCATTCTTTTCTCCCCCGTGTTTGTGTGCTTCTATTGTTTGAGATCTTCTGGATAGGCAGGTTGCATCTCTGCAGTTGTTACCCACCCACTTCGAGCATGAATAATTCTCTGTATTGAGTTTGCCACCATATTTTGCGAACCTACCTGTGAACCTATTCCAGGCTTAAGTTGAGTAGTTTGGAAAACTTTTCCATCGAGGGAGAGCTCAATCTCGTCCATTGCGCTCTTGCCAAGGGATGGAAGATCGATATGGCCATAGAAATGCGAGGTGAACCAAACTTTGCCATCTACATAGGCGCTGTAGGTTTGATTGACTCCGGCGCTTTCGCCGGCTTTGACAGTAAATCTTCCAGGTAAATCTATTTCTTTTTCACTGATAACCGGGAGTAACTCTTTAGCAATTTTCTCAATCTGCAATCCCATTGCAGTTGCAACAACAGTCATGGATTGCGGAAACCCTGCGTGTCCCAAAATTTCCTCTTTTGCAACAGCATCTGCAAAAGCGCCAGGAGTTTTACCGAGCCCGATACGTCCTAGAACAGTTGCTCCAAAGCCTGCGATACTGACGGTTCTGCGTACAGCCACTGTGCATCCACGTGGAGCGGCGCCAAGCAAAGTAAGAACAAGTGAGTCAAAGATTAATCCAGGATTAACACCTGTTCCTGCAATGGAGACTGATTTGGATTTTGCTAGAGCATCGAGTTCATCTGCACGTTTTGCGTCCACTGCCCATGGGTAAGCGCATTCCTCAGCAGATACAAGAACATTTGATCCAGCTTTTACTGCTCGTTCAATATCACTGGCTACATCTTTGAAACGAGTAGTAGTTGCGATAATTACTACATCGGCACCTGACTCAAGTGCTTTGGCGCTATCAGCGCGACCAAAAGGCCCAAGAACTGTGTGATGCGGGATAGCAGATAACAATTGTGACACAGTGGTTCCAAGCTGTCCTGAACCGTAGATCGCAATTGATGCCATCTTCGTCTCCCCTTAGTACTACCTATTTATCGACGCGGTATTGCGCGATGAAATCTTCGTCAAGTTCCCAACCAAATCCAGGAGCATCAGGAAGAACAAATTCACCATTAACCAAAGGTTGGCGATTGGCAAGCATCTCCCAGAAAATTGGATCACGAGTTGGAGAAAAGGATTCAACGTAGGTTCCATGAGGAACTGATGCGAGCAAGTGTGATGCAACTTGTGCTTCTTCATGGTGACCAAGTTGAACATCAAATGATGCTGCAAGGGCTGCAACCCGACGCCATTCTGTTGGCCCGCCACCCCATGATGCATCGTAATTACAGACATCGATTGCTCCGTTAACCATCATCTCGCGCATTCCAACACGAGAGATTTCGCTCTGACCTGCAGCAACGTTGACGTTTCCGCGAAGTCGAATATCGCGAAGTCCTCGCCAATCAGCGTGCCAACGAGTTGGTTCTTCAAACCAACGAAGTGGGATTTCACCTTCAATATGCGAAAGGAAAGTTATTGCTTCATTGACGGTGTATCCCTGGTTAGCATCAACAACAAATACAAAGTTATCGCCAACAATGGATTTAGCGAGGCGAAGTCTGGCAGCGTCTTCCTCAGGTGGTTTAGCGCCAATCTTGAACTTCATACCGACCATACCGATTTCATCCTTAAAGAATCCAAGCTCTCGTTCTAAATCTGCCTCACTTGAACCGTAGTAGCCACCAATACCGATCATTGGAATACGATCACGGAAACCACCCCATAGGCGCCACAGTGGTTGATTGGTGTACTTGCCAAATGCATCCCAAATTGCGCTATCAACACATGCAATTGCTTGCATGGGAATTGCACGATCACGCAATTGATCCAGAGTGACAGGCAGCATTGCATGCCAAATCTTTTCTACCTGCCGTGAGTCCATACCTGTGACAAGTGGTGCAATTTCATCATGAATGATAGAGAGGACTTCATTTTGTTCTTCGTCTGTGTCGGCGTTATAGCTCTGGCCAACAATGCCATCAGATGTAGTGATGCGGGTAATGATGGTGCAACGATTGCGCATCTTGTAGTACGAGCCTTTGTATAAATGCTTCAGTGGCACTCTTACTGGAATCGTTTCGATTTTCTCTATCTTGGACATGGCTATCTTCTCTCCCCGGTTAGTTACTGTCGCAAATTACGATTGCCTCGCCAGTTTTAATCTCGTCACTTTCCTTGAACAACAGTTCAAGGATTGTTCCGGCGATTGGAGAAGGTACTTCAACTGTTGCCTTATCAGTTTCAACTTCCATAATCATGTCACCGGCAGCAATCGTGTCACCGACTACTATTTTCCACGCAACGAGATAGACCTCATCAACGGTATCACCAACTCGTGGCATCTTGATTGTCATCTTCATTATCGGCGGGCCTTTGCAGGAGTGAAAATATTCTGGAACATTGAGGCAAGGCTTGGTTCAGGTGATGCCTGGCAAGTTGCGACAACTTTTTCGATTGTCGCTTTCATATCTGATCTAATTTTCGCAATCTTCTCCGCATTAAGTGCCCCACTTGCTATAAGGCTTTCCTCAGTAAGTTTGATTGGATCGCGCTTTTGCCATTTTTCTAGCTCGCCTTCTGGGCGATATAGGGCTTGGTCTGCGCGTGAGTGACCAGCAAATCGATAAGTCTTTGCCTCGATAAGAGTTGGGCCACCACCGCTACGTGCACGATTAACAGCTTCGGTGATGCCCTTTTGCACTGTGGCAATTTCCATGCCATCTAGTGCAAAGTGAGGCATCTTGTAACTATCTGCGCGCATGTGAAGATCTTCAAGTGGAGTGGTGAGGTTGATACGTGAATATTCTCCGTACACATTGTTATCGCAAATAAAGATCACTGGAAGGTTCCAGATTGAAGCTAAGTTCAGCGTTTCATGGAATGCGCCGATATTTGTAGCGCCATCGCCAAAGACCGCAACTGCAACATCATCTGTTTTACGAACTTGGAATGAAAGCGCGGCCCCTGCTGCTACTGGCATTCCGCCACCGATAATTGCAGAAGTTGGAAGTAATCCAAGTTCCATATTGCTCAGGTGCATTGAGCCACCAACGCCACCACAGCAACCAATGGTCTTGCCCATGATTTCGCCTAGTACAGCCTCTGGACTCAAGCCAAGGGCTAATGCGATTCCATGACCGCGATATGTTGCAGAGACAATATCTGTTGGACGTAGAACACTTGCTAGTCCAACTGCAAGTGCTTCTTGTCCTAGACAAAGGTGCGTTGTTCCGCGAATTGCACCGGAAGCAAAGAGGCCATTGATTTGTTCTTCGAATTCACGAATTTCAATCATGCGCTCGTATTGAGCAACAGTATCTTCTTGTACGGCTTTGCGACGCTTAAGTTCGGCAGACATTATTTTAAGCCCTCCAATTCCCACCAAGATTTCGGGGTGGTTCCAGATTTCAATGATTCCTTTAATTGACGAGCAACATCATCTGCAGTTGGTACAAAGCGCGCTTCTAAAACGCCGCTATAAGGAACTGGCACATCTGGAGTTGTGATGCGGAAAGGTGCACCTTTGAGTTGGCTAAAGAGTTCTGACGTAGCAGCTGCCACGATTTCAGATCCCCATCCACCGCTCTTTGGAGCCTCCTCTACTACCACTAAACGGCCCGTCTTCTTAACGGAGGCAAGAACTGTTTCGCGATCCCATGGGACCACCGTTGCAAGATCGATGAGTTCAACATCCAGACCAGACTTTTCAATTGCACTGCGAGCTACGTTGACCATTTGGCCTAAGGCAACAACAGTTATGTCGCTTCCCTTGCGAAGAACGCGTGCTTTGCCAATTGGAAGTACGAGTGAAGTATCAACATCTCCACGCTCTGCATAAAGAATGCGAGGTTCAAGAATCATGACAGGATCTGGATCTTGAATCGAAGCGCGCATCAATGAGTACGCAGCTTGAGCATCACTTGGACATACAACTTTCAAACCAGGAGTTGCTGCAACCCAGTTTTCAAGAGTTTGTGAATGTTGGCAACCGAAGCC